>NZ_JAHKNG010000029.1 GCF_018860165.1 Paracoccus marinaquae | reverse complement strand
GGCCGAAACGTCCGAGAATGGTTTGCGGCCCGCAACCAGTTCGCCATAATGTTCGGCGAGCGCTTCGCCGCTTGAGTATCTGAAACTGCATGGGCCGGATCAGATACACAGAGTTCCTGACACTCCCCAAAATACTCCTGCACGATCCACGCATCGGCATCCGTCACCGCCCGGTCGTCGCCGTCGCTGTCCCACAACGCCTTGAGCATCGCCCCGCCGATATAGATGCTGGTCAGGTCACCCGGCCAGATCGTCGTCATCAGGTCGCCAGAACCCAGCCAGTCGGGGATCCCGGTGGCCGTCGCCAGCAGGCTGTTGCCGGTGCCGACCACAGCCTCTGTTTCGTCGATCAGTTCCCGCGATGGCGCCGCCGTGATCGTCGCGCTGGCGGTTTCCTCGTCCGCTGCCAGCCACGTTGCTGGCTGTCTCGACCCATACCAACGCGCCCTCGGCGGTGCTGGTGAAGCTGTCTCCGGTCATGCTGCC
This sequence comes from Paracoccus marinaquae, assembly GCF_018860165.1. Taxonomy (GTDB): domain Bacteria; phylum Pseudomonadota; class Alphaproteobacteria; order Rhodobacterales; family Rhodobacteraceae; genus Paracoccus; species Paracoccus marinaquae. The sequence continues at coordinate 45,506 of NZ_JAHKNG010000029.1, read as the reverse complement.
CGTCACGTCCACGCCGGCCTGCGTCAGCGTGCCGCTGACGGTGATCGGGGTGCTGCCGGCATAGGTGCCCTCGGTGATCGTGAACACCGCCCCTACGGGGCCGCTGGACGGGCTGATCGATGGCTCGGCCGTGTTGCTGGGCGCGATCAATGCCGCCTCTATCGGGCCGGCCTCGTTGCTGCCGGCCCAGTCGGTCGTGCCCTCGTCATTGGTCGCCATCTCGCGGACCTGCAGGACGGCGTCGACGCGGGCGAGTTCGTCCAGATGGACGGCGCCACGGCGCAGAGCTGGCGCGCGCGTGGTGTGACGACCGCGCAGACCAGGGCGGCGCAGGCCGATGCCGAAGCCGGTCGCGCGCGGGCCGAGGATGTGGGATCGGCCAGGCAGTTGTTCAGGGACGGGATCGAGGTCATGCGCAAGGGACAGCCCTTCGCGCGGACAACAGAAATCGACAAACTGTTGCAGGATCCTGAAATCGCGGCCCTGCCAGAGGCGCGCGAATATGCGGCGACGGCGATCCTGATCGAACAGAAGCCGGAAATCGCCGTGCTGCCGCCCGCGAAAAAGCGCGAACTGTTGGCCGAGCTTGAAAAGACCCCGATGGAAAAGGGCTATGAAAGCGATGTGGTCACGGCACTTCGCGGCATGATCGAGGCCGACACCAGGGGCTTTTCCGAGAACCCGATCGGCCGCGCCGGCGAGATCGGCTTGAAGACGGCACAGGTTCTGCCCGATCCGTCAACCTCCGATCCGGAAGTTCTGGTTCAGGCTTTGCGGGGGCGCGCGATCTATGCGCAGTCATTGCGTTCCGAAGGCTATGTGGACGCAGGAAAGGAACGACTGTTCACGCCTGACGAACGCGATCTGTGGTCGAAGGCGGTTGCGACGGACAGATCGCCCGCCGACCGGGCGGTGCTGGCCGGCACGATGGCGGCCGCGCTTGGCCCGCTGGCGGATGCCGCCGCGCGTGAGGTCGGTGCCGATCCGGTCTTCGCGCTGGTCGGCGGCGGGCTGGCCTTCGGGATGCCCCAGCAGACGGCCCGCGAGATTTTCGAGGGCCAGCGCGTCATCGAGGGGCAGCAGGTCAAGCTGCCGCCGGTAACGGATCGTCGCCAGGCATTCTTTGGCAGCTTCAGCAGCCTGTTCGCGGATGGCACGGCAGAGGGTTGGAAGGATCAGTCAGGCCCGCGCGACCAGATCGCAGAGGCCGCCGATGCGCTTTATGCCTATCGCATGCGGGACCAGATCGCGGCCGGCGAGGATGTGGGCGGCAAGATCGTGGAAAGCGCCTATCTTCAGGCCGTGCACGAGGTGATGGGCGGCACCGGCCGTTACGACAAGGGCGATGCGCGCGGCGGACTGCAGATGGTGAATGACCGCCTGACGATCATGCCGCCGGCCATTTCGGCCGACGACGTCAACGACCGCATGTTCGAACTGGCCGCCCGGATGGCGTCGCTGCAGATCGCGGACCTGGCCTGGTCCGCGATCGCCGTCAGCGGCAACCGCCCCGATCTGGGCGGCCAGCGCCCCGATCCCTACAGCATTCGCCGTATCGGCCTGCGGGCGGTCGGGCCGGACGAGTATGTCATGGTCTGGCCGAACCGTTCGACCGGGCAGTTGATGGTGGTGATGGGCGATGACGACAGGCCCGTCGTCATCAGTATGTCGGCCCTGGTCGAACGCGGAGTGCCGCAATGACCTGGTTCCTGAATTCCAGCCGCGATACGCCCGCCGGCGCACCGGCCCTTGGCGGCACCATTCCGGGCTGGGGGGAACAATATGTCGGCGCGGGGCTGGACCTGTGGAAGCGCCGCGACAGCTGGGGCAGCGAGAACCTGTACCGGCAGGAACTGGCGGACGAGATGGAACAGGCTCTGGGCGGCGGCATCCGCCGGCGCCTGACCTCGGGCGAGGACCTGAAGACTTACGACAATCCGAAGACCCGCGGCCATATATCGCCGCCCGCCTGATCGGCGAGTTGGGGCAATCGGGCGCCGACGGCTGGTTTTCCGGGTTGCCGACCACGGCGGACGAATTCGAGGCCGAGGTCCTGCGCCGCCGCAAGAATGATTTCGACGAAAACCGGGCCATGCTGGAACGGGGCGACAGCACCGTCGCCCAGCTGCTGGGCGAGATTTCGGCGACCTTTGCCGAACCCGCGAGCCTTGCGACCCTTCCGTTGGGTGGATCGATCAGGAATGCCGGGCGTTTCATTGCGACCGAGGCCGGGCTTGGCGTGGCTTCGGACATCCCCGGCGTGATCGCCGAACAACAGGTTGCAGGCGATCTGGGCTTCACGCCATCCGATCCCTTGACGGAACTGGGTGTTTCCGCCGTCGCGGGCGCCGGTTTTGCCTCTGTCTTCGTGGGCGCGGGCCGTGCCGTCGAGTATTTCCGCGGTCGGCGGCGTGCCGAGGTCGAGGCCCGTCCGGAAGGACGGCCCGGCATGGACTGGGAAGATGACGTCGAGGCGGCGGAAGCCGATCTGCGCAGTGGCCGCGAACCTGCACCGATGCCCGATCCGGCATTGCTGGGCGGCAATACCGGGATCGATGAAGGCTACTTCGCCGCCATCCGCAGCGCCGAAAGCGGCGGCAACGATGCTGCGCGGAACCCCCGTTCGTCCGCCACCGGGCGTTACCAGTTCACCTCTGACACATGGGCCGGCCTCATGCGCCAGCATCCCGCCCTTGGATTGACGGCCGACGGCCGGCTGGATCCGCAACAGCAGGAACTGGCGATCCGGGCCTTCACCCAGGACAATGCCGATGCCCTGCGCGCGGCCGGCCTGCCCGTGAACAGGGGCAACCTCTACGCGGCCCATTTCCTTGGTGCAGGAGATGCGCCCCGGGTGCTGCGCGCGTCGCCCGACGCGATGCTGACCGATCTTCTGTCGCCATCCGTCATCACGGCGAACCCGTTCCTGCGCGGCATGAGGGTGCAGGATTTTCGCGCCTGGACCATGCGCAAGACCGGCGGTCCTGGCGGCGGCACCGGTCCCGGCGAAGATTTCCAGCCGCTGCCTGCGGGCGATCAGTTTTCCTGGGCGCAGTCGCAGTCCCAACCCCTGCCCGATTTCGGCCAGGTCACATCGCCGGGCGGCATGTCGGTCGATGTGCGCTACCGGGTGGCGGACCTGTCGGAACTGCGCGCGGCGACGGGCGAACTGCAACCGCGCGACCGCAGCCGCAGCGCCAGCGACGAACAGATCGCGGGCATCGCCCGGAACCTCGATCCGCGCCGGCTGATGCCATCGCCCGAGGGTCAGACGGGCACGCCGATCGTCGGCGCGGACGGCATCGTCGAAAGCGGCAATGGCCGGGTCGGCGCGCTGAACCGCGCGGCGGTCGAACATCCGGACCGATATCAGGCCTATGTCCGCGCGATCGAGGACGCCGGTTTCGAGATCCCCGAAGGTGTGGCGCGGCCGGTGCTGATCGGCGAGCGGGTGACCGATCTCGATTTCGACGGTCGCCGCCGTTGGGTGCGCGAGAACAACACGTCATCGACCGGGCGGATGAGCGCGACCGAACAGGCCGGGCTGGATGCGGATTACCTGACCCAGCACGCCTTCGACGGTTACCGGTCCGGGCGCGGCCTGAACAGCGTCGAGAACACCGATTTCGTCCGCCGGGTCTTTGCCGCCATGCCGCAGGCCGAACGCGCGGCGCTGATGACCGATGACGGCCGGCTGAACATCGACGGGCTGCGGCGGCTGCGGCAGGCCCTGTTTGCCCGTGCCTTCGACGCCGGCGACCTGCTGAAGCTGCTGGCAGAGACGGAACATCCGGCGGTCGAGAACCTGCTGCGGATGCTGGAGGACCTGGCCCCCGACTGGGCCGCGTTCCGCGCGATGGTCGAGGCCGGGCAGGTGCGGCCGGAATTCGACATCACCGATCAGCTGATGGATGTCGTCCGGATCATCGCCAAGGCCCGCACCGGCAACCGCGAAGGGCAAAGCGTCATTGCCGCACTGCGCGACAGGCTGGCCCAGGGCGACATGTTCGCGGCCCGCGATCGCGACATGGCCGACGCGCTGATCGGCGCTTTCTATCGCGGCAATCGCGCGCGCCCGCCCGAGGCGACGGCGTCAATCCTGCAACGCTATATCGCGGATGCCGAGGCCTTCGGCCGCGCCGACATCGAGGACCTGCTGGGCGGAGACGAGGCCCTGAGCCCGCTGTCCGCGTTGCGCAGCGCGATCGAGGCGCAGGATGCGCGGGCGCCCATGCCCGGACAGTTCGCCACAGACGCGCAGGAAGGGGCCGCAGAGAGCCTCATCGACATTCGGGCACTGGACCGCATGGAAACGCCCGATGGCGCCCAGAGCCCCGCCCTGATGCGCGCCACCGATGCGGCGCGGCGCGATCTGGCCGAACAGCCAGAGGTCGGTCCGTTCGGTCCCGTACTGCGCGAGTTCACAGACAGACCGGAAGACGCCATCGCGAAGCTGATGGAATTGAAGGAAGGCGAAGTGCCGGATGCGGTCATCCATCCGCTTTTCGACGGGCCGATCGGTTTCGTTTTCGGGCGCACCGATCAGCCAGCAGCGTCGGGTCAGATGCGAAGCGGATATGGCTTGGCACACATCGCCGCCGATCACGGCGCCAACGTCCTGCGGGAATTGCCTGCCGTGATGCGAAATGGCGTGGTCTATCGCGACCCAAAAGGTCAGCCCAAACGCTATATCGTCGATGGCGAAAATCCTGCGCGGGTGGTCGTGGTCCGCGAGCTCTGGGACAATGATCGGAAAAACTGGGTCGTAACCAGTTTCGACGATGACATCGGGGATTTTGCTGACCGGTCCCAGTGGGAAGCGTTCCGGGTCACTGGGCTTGGCGAGGAACGGGCTCCATCCCCGACCGGTCCAGGCGAGGATATCCCGTCGACCGCCGATTTTCAAGGTGACGAGGTGCAGCAGGCGATCGCGGATGCCCGCGCGGCACTGGAAGCGGACCCCGGCCTGACCATCCGCCTGGATGAAGGCGAGGGCGCGCAAGCCTACGCGCTGGACGAGGTGCTGGCCAGCCTCGACCAGGACGAGGCCCTGATCGCGCGCATGACCAGCTGTTCGCTGAAAGGAGCCCCGAAATGAACTTTGCCGACTGCCTTCAGGCGGCCGTGGCCGCGGGCGAACTGAACCCCGAACGCGCCAAACTGGCCCAGCAACGCTGGCGCGAGCTGAGCGACAGGTACGAGACCGCCGGCATGTCCCCGGCCGATGCACGCCAGACGGCCGCGGATGAGCTGGTCACAGGCATCACCAGGGAAGTGATCAAACGCCGGCATGTCACTGTCCGTCAGCTGCAGACCCTGCAGAAGAACCAGGCGCGATACGCCAATGCCGACGATCCTGACCTTCTGCTGCAGGATGTCGAACATATCCAGAGCGAGGCCGGCACCATCTTCAAGCAGGCCATGTCCGGGCTGCAACAGTTCCTGGCCGATCACCGCGAGGACATCTTTGGCCGGGTGCGCGACCGCGCGCAGCTGCAGGACATCCTGCGCGAGTTGCATGGCGAGGACAGCGGCAACGCCAATGCCAAGGCAATCGCTGGGGGGGTAGATCAGGCGCGCGAACGCCTGCGCAACATGTTCAACAGCCTTGGCGGCGATATCGGCAAGCTGGACGATTACGGCGTCGCCCATGTCCATGACGGTCAGAAGCTGCGGGCGGCCGGTTTCGATGTGTGGTTCGACGACATCTGGCAGCGGCTGGACTGGAACCGGATCGAGAACTTCAAGACCGGAAAGCCCTTCGCGCCCAGCAAGGGCGTGAGGCCGTTCCGCGAAGACGCCATCGCCTTCCTGCGGCCGATCTTCGATGAAATCACCACCAAGGGCTGGGCCGACCGGACGCCGGGTTTCAGCGTCGGCGCGCGCGCGCTGTTCAACGGGCGCGGCGAACATCGCGTCCTGCACTTCAGGTCGGCCGACGACTGGATGGAGTATAACGACAGCTTCGGCGGCCAGAACACGTTCGAAGCGATCATCGGCCAGTTTCACACGATGTCGCGCGATATCGCCCGGATGCGCGCTTTCGGTCCCAATCCGAAGGCGGGCCTGGAGAATGCCATTCAGGTTCTTGAAAAGGCGGCGCAGCTGGCGCCGCGCAATCCGAAGGCGGCGAAGGCCGGCGTCTTCCGCCGCGTCCTGCGGCTGGGGCTGCAGCCCGAGGAACTGGTCCAGATGAAGGCCAGGAAGGCCCGGGTGATGATGGGGATCCTGTCGGGCGAGCTGAACCGCCCCGTCGATCAGGCCACGGCCTCGATCCTGGCCGGGACGCGCAACCTGCTGACCGCCGCGCAGCTGGGTTCGGCGACGATCTCGCAGGTGACGGACCTGCCGTCGATGCGGCTGGCGGCCAGGGCGATCGGGCTGAACCCGAATTCGCCGCTGAAGCTGCTGTTCAACAACGTCCTGAACGGCATGGATCCGACGGTGGCGAAGGATCTGGGCTTTATCCTGGACAGCTGGGCGCAGTCGTCGGCCACCTATGCGCGGTTCGCGGGCGATATCTGGTCGCCCGAACTGACCGGCCGGATCAGCAATTTCGTGCTGAAGGCCAACGGCATGACCTACCTGACCGATCGCGAGCGGGTCGCGGTCGCGATGGCCTTCGGCAGCGACATGGCCGGCATGGCGGGCAGAAGCTTCGACCAGTTGCCGAAGAACATGCAGAACTTCATGTCGAACCGCGGCATCGATGCCCGCGACTGGGACCTGCTGCGCGATCCGTCGGTCATCTATACCGATGCGCAGGGCGGCAAGCACCTGAACCCGAACTGGTTCCGCGACGCCAGCAGCCTGCCCGCGCACGAGGCCGAGGACCTGGCGATCAGGTTCGGCGCGCTGATCGAGGATCACATCGAGATGTCGATCCCCAGCAGCAGCCTGCGCGGCCGCGCCAGCCTCATCGGCGAGAACCGCCCCGGCACCTGGACGGGCGAGCTGATGCGATCGTCGATGATGTACAAGGGTTTCGTGCTGTCGCAGCTGTTCAACCAGATGCGGCGGGTCCGCGAACTGGACGGCGACATCGGCACGCGCGCCTGGTATGCCGCGACCATGGTCGCGCAGCTGACCGCCTATGGCGCGCTGGCGGTGCAGCTGAAGGAGATCGCCAAAGGCCGCGACCCGCGTCCGATGATCAGCGGAAAGTTCTGGGCCGCGGCCTTCATGCAGGGTGGCGGCGTCGGCATCTTCGGCGATTTCTTCAGCGCCAGCACCAGCCGCGCGGGCGGCGGCTTCGGCGAAACGCTGGCCGGCCCGGTTGTCGGCCTGGCCAGCGACGTCAGCCGCGCCGTCGGCTCGAACGTCGCGCGCATGGCCGAGGGCAAGTCGCCCCTGATCGGGCGCGACATTGCCAGTCTCGGACGGCGCTACAATCCGCTGGCGACGCTGTGGCCGACGCGGATCGCGCTGGACCGGCTGGTTTGGGACCAGCTGCAGCTGCTGCTGGACCCCGAGGCCGAGGAACAGTGGTACCAGGCCGAACGGCGCATGAAGCGGAACTACGGCACGGAAAGCTGGTGGCAGCGCGGCGATCTTCGCCCGCGCCGCGCGCCCGATCCCGGCAACATCATCGGAGCTGTGCAATGACGATCGAGGTCTTCGAACCCGCGCCGATCTATGACATCCAGGGCATCGGGCCCTACGCCATCCCGCATCCCTACGAGGCTGGCGCCATTCGCGCGGCGATCATCTATCAGGGCGAGTTTGACGATCTGACACCCGTCGATTTCAACGTGGTGCCGATGGCCGCCGCGATCGAGGGAAATCTGTTCCTGACACCCGCGGCGGCGGCCAGGTATGCAGGGCGGCGCCTGGCCATCATGCGCGATACGGACGAGGAACAGGGATGGGCCGGCATCCTGGGCGAGCGAGAGCGGGGCCTCGAAACCCAGCTGGACCGCATCGTCATGATCCTGCAGGAACTGTCGAAGGACCTGAGCCACAGCATTCGCGGCATCAATCCGATGAAGCCATTCGTCCCGGAGGACGGGCATTCGATCGTGTTTGAGGACGGCAATCCCGCCGTCGGTCCTGATGTCAGCGCCCTGACCTATGCCGAGGCATACGCGGAGCGCGCCGAGGCTGCGGCCGAAATCACGCTGGCGGCCGCAAACTTCACGTTTCCTGATCGCCAAAGCCTGCTGGCCGATACGCGTGCATTCGGCGCGAACACCGTCATCCAGACGCGGCGCGAGGGTGAAGCGTTTGAGGTCGCGCCGACAAATGCAAGCGATCATCATTTCACCACTGCCGGGGGCGTGAAGCTGTACGAGATGGGGCCACTGTTCTCGACGCGCGCCCGGCTGGCCCAGGCTGTCTCACGGGGGCGCTTTTCAGAAGGGCGCGTCGTCTTTGTCCGCAATCGCCGGTATCGTGTAGACGAGCTTGGCATCGACGGGCTGTGCATCGTCGACGCCGATTGGTCGGGGCGGTTCGAGACACTGCAGGCTCGCGCTCTGGACGGGCAGGCCCTGGCCTTTGCGTGCTATGGCGACAGCACCACGGACGGCAATCAGACCACCGGCTGGACCGCGAACCCGACAAACGGAAGTGGAGATGCTATTGGCGGTGCCGCGCATACCCCGCCGAATGCCTGGCCCGCGGAGGCGCAGTCCATCCTGCGCGCCATGACCAAAAACAGCAACATCAGCTTTTGGAACGCCGGCTACGGCGGCAAGGATCTGGTCACGGGCTGGGCGCGCAGAAACTTTCTGCCAGCCATCATCAACAACCCTGCTTACGGCGTCCCGAACGCCTGCCTGTTCGCCTTTGGCCTGAATGACATGGTGCGCCCCGAGTTCAGTCTGGACGCCGTGATTTCCGAGACCACCTATCTGTTCAACCTTTGCGATTTCCACAACATCGTGCCGATCGTCCTGACCCCCGATCCGGTGATGCAGGGAACGCCCCGCCAGGGCGGGCAGTTGCAGCGGTTCATGTCCATGATGCGCCGTGTTGCGGAACAGTTCGGCGTCACGGTCATCGACAACCACCGGGCGCTATCTGAGGTTTTCAGCGCGTCAGGCACAAACGAGCTTTGGGCCTATCACCAGCCGGACGGGCTGCATTTCACCGATACGGGCCATCGGATGAAGGGGGCGCATGTGGCCGCCTGCCTCTTCGCCAACACCCTCTGGCTGGACGAGACGCGCAACGAAAATGTCGCCGCATGGTCCCGCCACTGCAATTCGCACGGCAACACCTACAGCCTTTATACCGATGTCAACAACGCCTTCGGTGCATCGATGAACATCAGCGCCGGCACATATGCCGTGGGCGACGTGCTGCTGGATCTGTGGTGCTGGACGAAAAGCAGCAACATCGCCGCGTTCTGGCGCAGCGTGGACGGCGAGGGGTTTTATAGCCCGCGCCCGCTGGCATCGGCGCCAGTGCCGTCCTGGGGCTCGTATCTGAACGGTGCCAATGCCGACCTGCGGATCCCGACCGCCGGCAATGCTCAGGGCGCGAGCCTTGATCGGGAAAGTGAAACGCCTTGCCATCTGGCGGAGATGACCGCCGGTCTGAACAGGCTCCGGTACAAGGCGCCGTTGGATACGAACGCCAACCAGGTCTTCCTGGGATATTTCTCGTTTCGCAGCACGCAGGTGCCACGGGCGGTCACCGGCTATTGGCCGCCAAGCCGCTTCATGCGGGCTTCAGGCCGCAGACCTGCCCACGAACAGCGGAAAACGGTGAAAATTCGAGGTGCCCTTAGAGATGAGCTACGCAAGATCGTCGACATCGAACAAGTGAACCACTACCGGCTGACGCCGGTAGCATCCCGTTTTCGATGCAGTTCCAGATACTGAAGTATGATGTCGTCGGTGACATTGCCCGAGGTTGTCGAGAAATATCCGCGGGCCCAGAACCGCCTGCCCCAATATCGTTTGCGCAGGTCCGGGAACTCCATCTGGATGCGGCGTGACGACCGGCCCTTGATGCGCTGCATCACATCCGACAGCGACAGTTTCGGCGGGATCGACAGGAACATGTGGACATGGTCACGCGCCAGCACACCGCGGACGATATGCACGCCCATCTCGTCGCAGGTCTGGCGGATGATCTCGCGGAGACGTTCCCGCATCGGGCCCTGCAGAACCCTGTAGCGGTATTTGGTCGCCCAGACGACGTGGAACCTGTGGTAGAATCGCGTGTGCGCAGAGGGCGAATAGCGCATGATATTCAGTCGTTTGGATATAGCAAGACAAGCATCCGGAACCGCAGATCAGCGGACCTGACCCGTGCCGGTCAGATGTGGATGGCACCCACGCCACGGGCTCTGCATCATACCCAAATCATGAAGTCGCCCGCGACATAGTCGGATGCCCGCGTCGCTCCGTCCGCGATCCTCAGCATCATCTCGGCACCGGGATCGGCATCTACATTGAAATAGACCCAGCTCTCGGTTCCATTGTCGCGTAGCCAGACCGTTCCGGCACCGCCGGCGGTCGTGCCGTTGAAGCTGAAAGCCTGACGACCCGCCTGCGTGATGTCGGCGTCGAAGTAGCCGAGAAAGATGCGGTCGCCCGGGGCAGCGCCCGCGCCGCCGAAACCCGAAATGAGATCGGCACCGGCGTTCAATCCCGAATCGCTCAGGCGATAAAACCGGAAGGTGTCGGCACCGCCGCCACCGATGAGCACATCCGTTCCGGCACCGCCTTCGATCAGGTCGTTGCCGGCATCGCCCTTGATGGTATCGTTCCCGTCCTGGCCGCGGAGATCGTCGTTGCCATTGCCGCCCATGAGCCTGTCGCCATCGGCGCCTCCGCGGATGATGTCGTCGCCTCCAAGACCCCAGATCTGGTCGTCGCCAGCGAGGCCGGAGAGAGAGTCGCTGCCCTCCGTCCCGGTCAGCCTGTCATTCCCCTTTCCAGTCTCGACCTCTTCAAAACTCCGGACGACCGTGCCGGTCCATCCTGTCTCTCCGGTCCGAAGATCAATCGTGACGTCGCCGGTTGCCCGGAAGAAGCTGATCGCATCAAAACCGAGATTGCCGTCCAGCGTCTGTCCGGCGCCACCGCTGGACTCGATGGTGTCGTTCCCGGTTCCACCATCGTACAAGCCCCGGCCAGAAACAGCGATCTGGTCGTTGCCGGCATTCCCGTAAACGGTATCGATGCCGGACGAGGTGATCCAGTCGTTACCCACTCCGCCCCGGATCAGGTTGTTTCCGACGCCGCCCGAAAGCCAATCATCGCCACCCATGCCGGCCAGTTCGTCGTCGCCAGCATCGCCATTGATCCAGTCTGCTCCGTCATAACCCCAGATGGAATCCGCGCCTTGCCCGCCAAAAAGTGCGTCATCACCGGCATAACCGAAAATGCGGTCGCCGCCGCCGCTGCCATCGATATGATCGTCGGTCTCCGTTCCCCAGATCGTATCGTTTCCATCACCGCTGTGCAGGACCTCGAACCCCTGAACTGAAAGGTCCGGTGTCCATGTCGCCCCCGTTTTCAGATTGATGGCATGGCCGGCGGTCGTCTGCTGTATGAAAAGCGTATCCCGCCCCGCCCCGCCGCGCAGGGTCAGGCCCCCTTCGATGGTGGCGTAGACATAGTCGTCTCCCGCACCACCATCGTACACACCCGGACCGCCGACATAGATAAAGTCACTCCCTTCGCCGCCATAGACGGTACCGAAGCCACTGCCGCTATTGATGAGGTCGTCACCCGCGCCGCCCCTGATCACATCCCTGCCATCGCCGCCATCCAGATAGTCATTGCCCGCGCCGCCATCGAGGAGATCGTCTCCGGCCTCGCCGCGCAAGTTGTCGCGCCCGTCATATCCATGCAGCGAATCGTTGCCGGCACCGCCATAGACGGAATCGTTTCCGCCCATCGCATGGACCACGTCGTTTCCGCCGTATGTGGAGGCTCTGTCGTCCGCATTCGTTCCGATGAGCCGGTCATTCCCCTCTCCGGTGTCAATGCGTTCGAACCCGGATATGGTCTTGCCGGCGGTAAGGTTGACCGACTTGCGCAGGTCGATGACGAGATCGCTGATGATCGAGGTCAGATCCAGGTAATCGTCACCGGCGCCGCCTTTCAGCGTTTCCCGGCCCGCTCCGGAGACCGCGATCCGGTCATTGCCGGCGCCGCCATCGGCATAGCCCTGACCACTGGTCGTGAGCCGATCATTGCCATTGCCGCCATAGAGGTGGTTGATCCCGCTACCGGCGCGCAGATGATCATCGCCCTCCATGCCCCAGAGCGTGTCGTTGCCTGTATCGCCCGCAAGGGTGTCGTTGCCGCCATCGCCACGCAGGCTGTCGTTCCCCGAACCACCGCTGATATAGTCATTACCGCCCAAGCCTGAAACCGTGTCGTCGCCGTCATTCATGTAGGCTTGATCCGCGGTATTCGTTCCCGTCCAGGCTTCGCTGCCGTTGGTGCCCTAGTGGTTTGCCATGGGTCACGTCCTCTGGTACTTCGACATGCAACTGGTTAAGCGATCTGATGGCTCTGTAGCCCGTGGTGATCTATTTTGGAAGTCGCCCAGAGCCGGGCTCACTTACCGGGGCCGAATTCCGCAACTGCCATCCTTTCCATCCGAGCAGGGCGGATATCCGGGACGCCCGAACGCAACCCACCAATGCGGCTCGTCGTGAAACATTCAGCCTGGCTTTGATCATGTGGCCGCCCCCGACGGCATCGGTGTGCCTCCGGTGATCAACAAAGGAGAGCGTCCTGTCGGAAACAGTCACGGGCGGGCTCGACGGATCTGCAGGACCGGGCCGCAGCTTTCCGAAGCAGGTGGATGTCAGCGCCGCACGTTTTCTTCGCCGCTTGCGACGGCGATGGCCTGTTCGATCACCGCGCGGTCGCCAATATGGTTGACCAGTGTCAGGACCAGCCGCGACCAGACCCTGAGGCTCTCGGCCTCGCTCAGCCCGTCATGCAACTGGACCAGTTGCGCATAGATATCGTCCGGGTCGGACAGGTTGGGGGTGGTGATCAACCCGCTCATGCCTCGCCTCCTTTTGCGCGGACCCATGCGGCGGCAATCGCGGCCGCGTCGGGTTGCCGCCAGCGTGCGGCGACATATTGATCGGGACGCACCAGACAGGCACCCCCTTCGGCCGGTGCCAGGCGCTCGGCCGCGATGCCGTCGACGGGCAGGACGCGCAGGCCCGCCGGGGCCTCACCCTGCCAGCCATGGCTCAGCAGCACGAAATCGCCGTCCAGCCGATCAAGCAGCCAGCCATCGCCGCAGGGCGCGTCCAGAACCGGGCTGCCGGGGGCCACGCCGCCCGTCCAGTCGTCCCGGTCGGGCGTGGACAGCCGCGATGCCGGATAGCTGACCGGCGTGGACAGGCGTCCCGAATTCACCAGGGGCCGGGCGAATTCATGGTCCTGCGCCAGTTCCAGCACCGCATCGCGCAGCGCCCGGCTGGCCGTGGACTTGGGCGTCAGGAAATCGGTCGAGCGGCTGGAGTTCAGGATGTTCTCATCCGCCGTTGCAATCGCCTCGTCGTTATAGGTTTCGATCAGGTCTTCGGATGCCTCGCCGCGCAGGACCAGATCCAGCTTCCAGCCCAGATTGTCGATATCGGCGAAACCGCCATTGCAGCCGCGCGCCCCGAAAGGCGACACCAGATGCGCCGAGTCGCCGGCGAAAATGGTCCGGCCATGCACGAAACGGGCCATGCGCCGGCACTGGAAGGTGTAGACGCTGTACCATTCGCGCTCGAACTCGACCTCGTCGCCCAGCATGGCGCGAATGAAGGGCTCGACATTCTCGGGGCGCGTCGCCGCCTCGCGGTCGATGTCCCAGCCAAGCTGGAAATCCAGCCGCCAGACATCGTCGGGCTGGCGGTGCATCAGTGCCGACTGGCCGGGGTTGAAGGGCGGATCGAACCAGAACCAGCGCTCGGGCGGCATCTGCCGATCCTTCATGCGGATATCCGCGATCAGGAAGTTGTCCTCGAACACCCGGCCCTCGAAATCCAGACCCAGCCTGTCGCGCACCGTCGAGCGCGAGCCGTCGCAGGCGATCAGCCATTCCGCCTTCAGCAGGTAGCGGCCATCAACGGTCGAGATGTCCAGTGTGACGCCGTCCTGCGCCGGGGTCACGCCCTCGATCTCGTGGCCCCAGCGGATCTCGACATTGGGCAGGGCCGACAGCCCGTCCAGCAGATATTCCTCGATGTAATATTGCTGGATGTTGATGAAACCCGGCCGCTTCTGGTTTTTGACCGCCAGCATGTCGAACTGATAGACGGGCTGGTCGCCCTTCCCCCAGAACACCTTGCCGACGTTCCAGGTCACGCCTTTCTCGACCGCCGGATCGCCGACGCCCAGCCGATCCAGAATGTCCAGCGACCGCTTGGAAAAGCAGATCGCCTTCGAGCAATGGGCGATGAAGTCGAGCCGGGTCACCACCGTCACCGCATGGCCCCGCCGGCCCAGATCCAGCGCCATGGCAAGGCCCACCGGCCCTGCCCCGGCGATGACGATGCGGGCGTGATCCTCGGGCACGGCAGGCGCGGGGGTTGCGCCGATCTGCCTGTAGACGCGGATTGCCGAAACATGCGCCATGGCGGTCACCCCTGCAGCTTGGCCCAGACCTCGCGGTCGCGTTCGGCCGTCCAGATGCGCGGATGCTCGATCCCGTCATATTCGTCCCACAGCCGCTGCACGTCGAAGGGCAGGCAATGCTCGAAGATCGGCCAGGCGCCGAATTCGGGGGCCAGCGCATCGCGCGTAGCCTCGAAGGCCGCCCTCAGGTCACCGCCGGCCTTGTGGGCACGGCCGACATTCTCGATCATGCCGTGCAGGAACTTGCGGGTCTGTTCGACCGCGGCATCGGTTTCGGCCACGCCGCGGGCCACGGCGCCGCGTCCGCCGATCAGGTTCTCGGACCGGTAGGCCTTGACCTTGTCCAGCGTGTCGCCGGCCCAGTCGAAATGATAGGCGTCGCCGGTATAGAGCGCGGCCTTGGCCTCGACCAGATCGCCGGCATAGAGGGTGCGGGTCTTGTCGTGCCAGACGGTGATGTCGCCGCCGGTATGGCCGCGCCCCAGAAAGCGCAGTTCCAGCTTGCCGCGATCGCCGCCCAGGTCGATGTCGTAGTCGCGCTCGAAGGTGATGGTGGGCCAGGTCAGGCCGGGAACCTCGTCGGCATTCTTGGCCAGGCGCGGCATCCGGCCGAATTCGCTTTTCCAGTCCTCTTCGCCACGTTCGGCCACAAGGTCGCGCGAGGCGTTCGACATGATGATGTCGCCCGCGTCGAAGGCGCTGGCACCCAGCACCCGCACGGCATGGTAATGAGTCAGGATCAGATAGCGGATCGGCTTGTCGGTCTGTTCGCGCAGGATCTTCAGCCAGTCGCGCGACGCCGATGGCGTGGCCCGCGATTCGATGGCGACGACGAAATCCTCGCCCTCGACGGCGCCGACATTGGGATCACCCTCGGCGGTCAGCGCATAGACGCCATCGCCAAGGGTTTCCAGCGTATCGGTTTTTTCGACCGTGTCGGCCGACGATGCAAAGGGTTTGCTCATCTTTCTTTCTCTCGCGTTTTTCAGCTGGAATTACGTTGAGATCATTTCTAATGAAACGATCTTGACTTGTATGTCTGTAGGTCTAATGACAGAAGGCAAGACGGAGGATCATTCATGGCTTCGGTTGGCCTGATCGACCCGGATCGTGCGGCGGCGGTGCTGGATGCCCGCGATCTTGGCCTGTTCTCGGAGCGGCTGCTGGAAGCGGCGCATTCGGCGGCCGGTATTGAGGAACTGTTCGCCTATCGCGTCGCTGAGGGCGCCCCTGAAACGCTGGCCTCGTCCAGCGATCTGGGGGATGTGGCCGAACGCGCCGAAGCCTATGCCCGACGCTATCACCGCAGCGATCCGGCGGTGGCCGCACGGCTGGCGGCGCGGCCGGGGAATGCCTTCGTCTGCCGCATCCCGGCCGAGGCGATCGAACTTGGTGCCTATCGCAAACTGTGTTTCGAGCAACCGCGATTCTCGGAAAAGATCTGTTTCGGGTGGAAGGCGCAGGATTACAGCCTCGTGGTCACCTTCTATCAGCGCCGCCGACAGGATGAGGTCGACATGGCGCAACTGGGCGCGCTGGCGCAGATCGCGATCACCGGGCTGACGCGGCTGATGCGCCCGCACCCGAAGGGCGCCTCGCTGATCGGGACGATCGAAGCCCGGCTGGCCGCAAGCCATCCCGTGCTGACGGGCAGGGAAAATCAGGTCTGCGCGCGCACGCTGGCCGGGCGGACGGCCCGGCAGATCGGCGCGGAACTGGGGCTGGGCACCGGCACCGTGCTGACCTATCGCCAGCGCGCCTATCAGAAGCTCCGCATGTCGAAGTCGAGCGACCTTCTCGCCTCGATCATGACGTGACGCGGGCGGGGATCAACCCGATCCGGGCAGAAAATGGTTGCACTTGAAACGAAATCTGCTACTGATGGTGACCGTAAGGCGCTGCGTCATCGCCTCTCTGCCGCGATGACACGCTTCAGAAAACAGGAGGTATCATATGCCGGCGGCTGGACAGCCGTTGCGTAGCTGGGTTTCGGCTGCGAACGGAAAAGACTGCGATTTCCCCATTCAGAATCTGCCTTACGGCGTGTTTTCCATGGCCGGCGAGTCCCCCCGCTGTGGCGTTGCCATCGGCGATATGATCGTCGATCTGGCCACCTGCGAGACGCGCGGCCTGCTGGATGCGGGTGGCACTTTCGCCCGACCGCAACTGAATGATTTCATCGCCCTGGGTCGGGATAAGTGGGATGAGATCCGGGATCGCCTGACCGGGCTTCTGGCCGAGGGCGGCGACGACAGCCTGCCGCTGGTCGCCATGGCGGATGCCACGCTGCACCTGCCGATCCGGGTGACCGAGTTCACGGATTTCTACGCCTCGAAGAACCACGCCTTCAATGTCGGCGTGCTGTTCCGCGGCCCCGAGAATGCCTTGCCCGCTCAATGGACCCACATGCCGATAGGCTATAACGGCCGAGCCTCCTCGGTGGTGGTGTCGGGCACCGAGATCCGCCGCCCGATGGGGCAGGTGAAGGGCGAAGCCGGGCCGGAATGGACCGCCTGCCGCCGGCTGGATCTGGAACTGGAACTGGGCGCCATCGTCGGCGCAGACAGCCGCATGGGCGAACGTGTGAGCGTCGAAGAGGCCGAACAGATGATCTTCGGCTATGTGCTGCTGAACGACTGGTCGGCCCGCGACATTCAGGCGTGGGAATATCAGCCGCTGGGACCGTTCCAGTCCAAGGCGCTTGGCACCACGATCAGCCCCTGGATTGTCACGCAGGCCGCGCTGGAGCCGTTCCGCTGCAAGGGCGCCGCGCGGGTGAATCCGTTGCTGCCCTATCTGCAGGAAAGCCGTCCGGGCTTTTACGACATGACCATCGGCTGGACCATGAACGGGCAGGCCATGGGCCGGACCAATTACAACGTCATGTATTACTCCAGCGCCCAGCAACTGGCCCATCACACCGAGTCGGGCTGCCCGATGCGGGTGGGCGATCTGCTGGGATCGGGCACCATCTCGGGTCCCGGCCCCGAGCAGACAGGCGCGCTTCTGGAAATGACACAGGGCGGCAGGGACGCGGTGCGGGTCAATGGCGAGGACCGGACCTTCATCGAGGACGGCGACGAGGTCGGGCTTTACGCCTTTGCCGAAGGCGGCGGCTACCGGGTGGGTTTCGGCCCCTGCCACGGCCGCATCCTGCCCGCGAACGAGTGAGTGCGGCGGCGTGGGAAACCGGATCGTCCTGCATGATTACTGGAGGTCCTCGGCCTCCTACCGGGTGCGGATCGCACTGGCGCTGAAAGGCGTCGCCCATGACCGCGTCTCCGTCGATCTGGTCGCCGGCGCACAGCGCGGGGCCGCGCATCTGACGCTGAACCCGCAGGGACTGGTGCCGGCGCTGGACATCGACGGGCTGGTGCTGACGCAATCGCTGGCGATCCTCGAATATCTTGAGGAGACGCGGCCCGAGCCGCCGCTTCTGCCCGCGGAACCCGCGGCCCGCGCGCATGTCCGCGCCCTGTCGCTGGCGGTGGCCTGCGAGATTCACCCGATCTCGAACCTGGCCATCCTGTCCCGGGTCGAGCAACTGGCGGGTGCCGAGGCACGCACGACATGGAACCGGGACAACATCGCCACCGGCCTGACCGCGATCGAGGCAATGCTGGATCATCCCGGTTTCTCGGGGCGGTTCTGTCTGGGCGACGCCCCCGGCATGGCCGACTGCACGCTGATGCCACAGCTTTACAACGCCAGCCGCTGGGGCGTCGATGTCGGCCATCTGCCCCGCATCTCGGCCGTGGCCGTGGCCTGCCGGAACCATCCGGCCTTTGCTGCGGCGCATCCGGATAATTTCGACCCTTTGCGTTAGACGAAGAACCTTCAGGGAGAGAGAAGATGAAATCACTGAAACTTGCGCTTGCCGGCCTGCTGCTGTCGGGCACCCCGCTGATGGCGCAGGAACTGATCATGTCGTCCTGGCTGCCGCCCAAACATCCGATCGTCATCAACGCCTTCGAGCCCTGGGCCGAAGAGGTCGAGAAGGTCACCGAGGGCCGCGTCACCGTGCGGATCATGGGCAAGCCGCTGGGCAGCCCGCCGGCGCATTTCGACATGGCCCGCGACGGCATCGCCGATGTGACCTATGGCCTGCATTCCTTCACCGAGGACGACCGCTTTACCCGCGCGCGGCTGGGACAGTTCAGCTTCCTCGGCGACGATGCCATCGCCAATTCCACGGCCTACTGGTCGATCTATGGCGGCCAGCTGGATGCCGCGGCGGAACATGAGGGCACGCATCTGCTGGGCCTGTTCATGCACGGGCCCGGGCTCTTGCACAACAATGTCCGCAAGATCGAGACCACCGCCGACATGCAGGGGCTGAAGCTGCGGGTGCCCGGCGGCTATGTGGGCGATCTGGTCACGGCGCTTGGCGCGACGCCTCTGTTCATGTCCTCGACCGAGGTTTACGAAAAGCTGTCGCGTGGCGTGATCGACGGGGTGACCTTCACCTATGAGGCGATGACCGCCTTCAACCTGGTCGATGACATCAAGTATTCGATGACCGTGCCGGGCGGCATCTACAACACCACCTGGTTCTTCGTCGTCAACGAGGACAAGTGGGAAAGCCTGTCCGAGGCGGACCGCGCCGCGATCGACGCGATTTCAGGCGAAGCCTTCGCCGAGCGCGTGGGCAAGGCCTGGAATGACGCCGACACGACCGCGCAAGGGGAAATCGGCGACAAGGTCGATTTCTACCAGGCCCCGGACGCCGTGGTCTCGGCCCTCAAGGCGGCCGCCGGCAAGCTGGAACAGGCATGGTCGGACGGGCTTGGCGACGGCTATGACGGCATGGCCGCGCTGGCCGAGTTCCGCGGCATGACCGGGATTCAGATGTGATGACCTCTGAGACCCCGTTGCCAGAGGGTCCGGCCCCGGACATGATCCCGGGGCGGACACCGCACCGGCAGACCGCCTGGTATCGCGTGCTGGCGGCAGTTTCGGCCCTGCTGATCCTGTTGCTGATCGCAGTGACCTGCATCGATGTGGTCGGGCGCTATGCGCTGAACCGGCCCTTCGGCGGCGCCTATGAGCTGACGCAGATGCTGCTGGCGGCGCTGGTCTTCTCGGCGCTGCCGCTGACCAGCGCCGATGGCGGCCATGTCGAGGTCGATCTGGCGCTGCATCTGCTTCCGCGCCCGCTTCAGCTGCTGCTGGGCCGGCTTGCGGGGGCGGCGTCAGCGCTGGTCCTGGCCTATTTCGCCTGGCGTCTGGTGCTGATCGGCATGGACCAGTTGCAAGAGGGCACGCGCAGCGCGTCGCTTGCCCTGCCGATGGCGCCGCTGGCCTTTCTGGGCGCCGCAAGCTGCGTGGTATCGGCCCTCGCTATGATCCTGCGCCAGGAGGCCCCATGACCATTTCCCTGATCGCCCTCGTCGTGTTGCTGGCGATGGTCTTCATCCGCATCCCCATCGCCTTCGCAATGGCCATTGTCGGCGGTGTCGGCTTCGGATTGCTGCGTGGCTGGGGGCCTGCTGGCGCGATGGTCGGCAATGCGGTCTTCGAGACCGGGCTGAACTATTCGCTGTCGGTGGTGCCGCTGTTCATCTTCATGGGCAACGTGCTGGCCGGATCGGGCATCGCGCAGGGGCTGTTCTCGGCCGCCGACCGGGTCTTCGGGCGGATGCGCGGCGGGCTGGCCATGGCGACGGTGCTGTCCTGCGGCGGTTTTTCGGCCGTCTGCGGATCTTCGCTGGCCACGGCGGCGACCATGTCCAAGGTCACCATGCCCTCGATGCGCCGCTTCGGCTATTCCGACAGCCTGGCGACCGGCGCCATCGCGGCCGGGGGAACGCTGGGGATCCTGATCCCGCCGTCGGTGGTGCTGATCATCTTCGGCCTGCTGACCGAGGCGGATATCGGCAAGCTGTTCCTGGCCGGCATCATTCCCGGCATCCTTGGCATCATCGGCTATCTGCTGGCGGTGATGGTCGCCGTCCGGCTGAAGCCGGAACTGGCCCCGCAGGTCGGCGAGGTTCATCCGATGAGCCGCAGCGATGCGATCAGCGTGATCGCGGTGCTGGGCCTGTTCGTCTTCATCATGGCCGGCATCTATGGCGGCTTCTTCACCCCGATCGAGGCCGCCGGCATGGGCGCCGCCGCCGCCCTGCTGATCGCCTTCGCCACCGGAGGCATGACCCGGGGGGCGCTATGGACCGCATTTCTGGACAGCGCGACCGCCTCGGCGATGATCTTCGCCATCATCATCGGGGCCGAGATCTTCAGCAATTTCGTCACCTTCGCCGGTCTGCCCGACAGCCTGTCCGACATCGTCGAACAGCTGGGCCTTTCGTCATGGGCGGTGCTGCTGGTGATCGTGGTGATCTACATGGTGCTGGGCTGCTTTCTGGAAAGCCTGTCGATGATCCTGCTGACCGTGCCGGTCTTCTATCCGCTGGTCTCGGATCTCGATTTCGGGCTGCAGATCCTGCAGGATCCGGATGCGGTGCTGATCTGGTTCGGCATCATCGTGGTGGTGGTGACCGAGATCAGCCTGATCACGCCACCCATCGGCATGAATGTCTTCGTGCTGCGCTCGGTGCTGCCGGATGTCTCGCTGGGGACGATCTTCCGGGGCGTCTTTGTCTTCTGGGTCGCGGATATCGTCCGGCTTCTGCTGATCATCGCGCTGCCGGTGCTGTCGCTCTATCTTGCGACCTGATGAACGGGCGTCCGCGGGCGGCATCTCGGCGGGCGCCCTGCCAAATGGCCCGAGGCTTGATTTTCCACGGCCCGGAAGGCATCCGTTTCAGACGAAACCATCCATTTCCTTAGCCGGCAGATGACCCATGCACATTGAGACGTTCTTTCCCTACCGGCTGGCGGTCGTGGCCGAGCGGTTTTCGCGGCAGCTGGTGGCGGTCTATGGCCGGCAGCACGGGCTTTCGCGCGAGGAATGGCGGCTGTTGTTCCTGCTGGAAGATGCCGGGTCACTGGATTCGCTGCAATTGTCACAACGAACCTCGCTGGACAAGGTTCAGGTCAGCCGGGCGGCGACGCGGCTGGAAGAAAAGGGTCTGATTACCCGCACCATCCTGGGTTCGGACCGGCGCTTGCGGAACTATGCCATCACCGATGAGGGCCGCCGGCTGTTCCGGCAGGCCTTCGGCGATGTCGAGGTACAGGCCGCCCGGATCCTCGAGGCGATGCCGGCCCGTGACCGCGCCGCGCTGGAACGCGGGATCGAGGCGCTGGACCGGGCCATCGCAAAGGCGACGCAGCCAGAGGCCGGACAGGATGGCCGGTCGCAAGCCGCTGACCCCGTCCCCGGGCGGGGCAGGTAATCAGCGATCGGGCGCGATCAGGCGGCGCAATGCCCGATCCAGTGTCGCGGCCTCGGGGCCGAGATCTGCCAGCAACTCGGCCTGGAACTCCTCGGCGATGCGGCCCAGCCGCCGCATCAGCGCGCGGCCCTCATCGGTCAGTTCCAGCACGATCAGCCGGCGGTCGGTCTCATGTTCCGACTTTCGGACCATCCCGGCCTCTTCCAGCCGCGTCGCCGCCCGGCTGACCATCGACTTGTCCAGATTCACGCGGATATTGATGTCGCGCACACTGACGGCACCGGATCGGCCCAGATGCGCCAGCACCCGCCATTCCGGAATGGTCAGCCCGGCCTCGGCCTCATAGCGTGCCGCGAATCGGCGGCTGATCTGCGCGGCCGCCACGCTGAGGCGGTAGGGCAGGAACTCATCCAGATCGAACGACATGCCTCTCTCCTTGTCCCTGAAAGAGCATCACAATCTCGTTGCCGCCGCAACAAAAACGTCACGCCTGAGGGAATGTCGATTGACATTGTTGCTATTGCAACGGTATGGTCGTTGCACAAGAAATGAAATTCCGTCCCGGGAAGGAGGAGCCTCGATGACCACCCATGATCTTCCGCGCGGCATGGTCCGCGCCACCAGCAGCATCGGCACCCACGAAGGCTACATGCCCGGTTTTGGCAATGATTTCGAAACCGAGGCACTGCCGGGCGCACTGCCGCAGGGCATGAACTCACCCCAGAAATGCAACTATGGCCTTTATGGCGAACAGTTGTCGGGCACCGCCTTCACCGCCAATCCGCCCGAGCGAACCTGGTGCTATCGCATCCGCCCCAGCGTCAAGCACTCGACCCGCTACAAGAAGATCGACGTGCCTTACTGGAAATCGGCCCCCAATGTGCTGCCCGACGTGACCAGCCTCGGCCAGTATCGCTGGGACCCGGTGCCGCAGACCGGGGAAAAGCTGAACTGGATCACCGGCATGCGCACCATGACCACGGCGGGCGATGTGAACACGCAGGTCGGCATGGCCGCACATATCTATCTGGTGACCGAGTCGATGAAGGACGAATATTTCTTCTCGGCCGACAGCGAATTGCTGGTCGTCCCGCAGGAGGGCCGTCTGCGCTTTGCGACCGAACTGGGCATCATCGACCTTGAACCCAAGGAAATCGCCATCATCCCGCGCGGCATGGTCTACCGGGTCGAGGTTCTGGAAGGCCCGGCCCGCGGCTTTGTCTGCGAGAATTACGGCCAGAAGTTCGAACTGCCCGGCCGCGGCCCGATCGGCGCCAACTGCATGGCCAATCCGCGCGACTTCAAGGCCCCCGTCGCCGCCTTCGAGGATCGCGAGGCGCCCTCGACCGTGACCGTCAAGTGGTGCGGCCAGTTCCACGAGACGAAGATCGCGCAAAGCCCGCTGGACGTGGTGGCCTGGCACGGCAACTACACCGCCTACAAATACGATCTGCGCAATTACTGCCCGGTCGGGGCGATCCTGTTCGACCATCCCGACCCCTCGATCTTCACTGTGCTGACCGCCCCTTCCGGTGTGCCGGGGACGGCCAATATCGACTTCGTGCTGTTCCGCGAGCGCTGGATGGTGATGGAAAACACCTTCCGCCCGCCCTGGTATCACAAGAACATCATGTCCGAACTGATGGGCAACATCTACGGCCAGTACGACGCCAAGCCGCACGGCTTCGTGCCGGGCGGCATGTCGCTGCATAACATGATGCTGCCGCACGGACCGGACCGCGAAGCCTTCGAGGGCGCCAGCAATGCCGATCTGAAGCCCGAAAAGCTGGACAACACCATGTCCTTCATGTTCGAGACCCGCTTTCCGCAGCAACTGACCGAGTTTGCAGGCAAGGAAGCGCCGTTGCAGGACGACTATATCGACTGCTGGGACAGCCTGGAGAAGAAGTTCGACGGCACCTCTGGCATAAAGTGACACACCTCCGAGCGGTTCTTCTGCAATCGCCCCGCGCCGTTTTCTGCAACGCGGACCGAAAGGCCCGGTTGCAGAAAACCGGGCCGGCGCGAGTGTCCCCCGCCACCAAGGCCGGCCGCCGCTTGCCATTCCGTGCGCAGCATTGCGCAGGTCAAGCCGAAATGCACCGACAGGGGGGCCGACTTCACAGCTCAGGGCATAAGAACCCCGGTGGCGCTCAGCGGCCGGTCTTCCTGCGCCAGGCGTCGTATTTCTGCTGGTTCTCGTCCTTCGTGCAGGGGTAGAGGCCGATGATCGCGGCGCCGCCAAGAACCTCTTCCAGAACGAAATCCTCAAAGCTCTCCATGCCGGTGCATTCGTCGGCGATCTCACCGGCCAGATGCGCGGGAATGACCATCACGCCGTCCTTGTCGCCGACCAGAACGTCGCCCGGAAACACCGCCGCGTCGCCGCATGAGATCGGAACATTGATGTCCAGCGCCTCGTGCAGGGTCAGGTTGGTCGGGGCCGAAGGCTTGGCGTAATAGGCCGGCATGTCAAGCTTGCCGATGCCCTCGGCATCGCGCATCCCGGCATCGGTGACCACACCCGCCGCGCCGCGCATGGCCAGCCGGGTGATCAGGATGGACCCGGCTGTGGCAGCCCGTGCGTCCTTGCGGCCATCCATCACCAGGACATGGCCCGCCGGGCAGGTTTCGACGGCGACACGCTGCGGGTGATCGGGGTTGCGGAACACGGTGATCGGGTTGCGATCCTCGCGCGCGGGAATATAGCGCAGGGTAAAGGCCGGCCCGACCATGTTCTCGTCCTTGGGGGCGACGGGCACGACGCCCTGAATGAACTGGTTGCGCAGACCACGCTTGTAAAGCGCCGTCGCGATCGACGCGGTGGACACCTTTTTCAGCTTGGCGCGGGTTTCGTCGGAAAGGGTGTGTTCGGTCATGATATGCCTCAGTTGATGACCGGCTCGTCCACCGGACGGCCGAATTCGGTTCTCAGGAAGTCGAAGTCGCAGCCCTTGTCGGCCTGCTCGATATGCTTGCTGAAAATGAAGCCGTAGCCGCGCCCATAGCGGGGTTCGGGCGGGGTCCAGGCCGCGCGGCGGGCGGCCAGTTCATCCTCGCCGACCAGCATGTTCAGGCTGCGGTTCGGAATGTCGAGTTCGACCATGTCGCCGGTCTTCAGCAGTGCCAGCGGGCCACCAACGAAAGCCTCGGGCGCGACATGCAGGACGCAGGCGCCGAAGCTGGTGCCCGACATGCGCGCGTCCGAGATCCGCACCATGTCGCGCAGGCCCAGCTTCAGCAGCGCCTTGGGCATCGGGATCATGCCCCATTCAGGCATTCCCGGCCCACCCTGCGGCCCGGCATTGCGCAGGACCAGCACCGTGTCGGGTGTCAGCGGATAATCGGGATCGTCGATGATCCTCTTCATCTCGGGATAGCTGTCCGCCACCAGCGCCGGGCCGGTGTGGCGGTGGAATTTCGGATCGCAGGCCGCCGGCTTGATGACCGCGCCGTCGGGGCACAGATTGCCTTTCAGCACCGCCAGCGAGCCCTCGTGATAGACGGGGTTGGACAGAGGCCGGATGACATCCTCGTTCCAGATCTTCACATCCTCCAGCCCCTCGACCAGGGGACGGCCGCTGACGGTGATCGCGTTCGGGTCCAGCTTGTCGCCAAGCTGCTTCATCAGCGCCCGCAACCCGCCGGCATAGTAGAAATCCTCCATCAGGTAGGTCGTGCCCGAGGGGCGGATATTGGCGATCACCGGCGTCGTGCGGCCGATGCGGTCCAGATCGTCCAGTTCCAGCGGCACCCCGGCGCGGCGGGCCATGGCGATGACATGGACGATCGCATTGGTGGAACAGCCGGTCGCCATCGCCACGGTCACGGCGTTGCGCACGGCGGCGGGCGTGATGATCCTGGCGGGGGTCAGGTCCTCCCAGACCATCTCGACCGCGCGGCGGCCGCATTGGGTGGACATCCGCTGATGGTTCGCATCCGCGGCCGGGATCGACGAGGCGCCGGGCAGCGTCAGCCCCATCGCCTCGGCAATCGCCGTCATGGTCGAGGCCGTGCCCATGGTCATGCAATGGCCATAGCTGCGGGCGATGCCGCCCTCGATGCCCTGCCATTCCTCTTTCGAGATGGTGCCGGCGCGGCGCTCATCCCAGTATTTGAACCCGTCCGTGCCCGAACCCAGATACTTGCCGGCATAGTTGCCGCGCAGCATCGGCCCGGCAGGCAGATAGACAAAGGGCAGGCCCATGCTGACCGCGCCCATGACCAGCGCCGGCGTGGTCTTGTCGCAACCGCCCATCAGCACCGCACCATCGACCGGATGCGAGCGCAACAGTTCTTCGGTCTCCATCGCCAGCATGTTGCGATAGAGCATGGTCGTCGGCTTGACGAAGTTCTCGGAGAGCGACAGCGCCGGCAGTTCCATGGGAAAACCCCCGGCCTGCAGGATGCCGCGTTTCACCCACTCGACCCGGTCCTTGAAATGCATGTGGCAGGGCTGGGCATCCGACCAGGTATTGATGATCGCGATGATCGGCCGGCCTTCCCAGTCGGCGGGGTCATAGCCCATCTGCATGGTGCGCGAGCGGTGGCCGAAACTGCGCTGGTCATCCGGGACCATCCAGCGGGCCGAGCGAAGTTGATCATAGGTCTTGCGTGTCATGGCAACCGTCCGATGAAGGCAGAGGAAAGCGGCGCAGCCGAGTCCGGGGCATGAAAGGCAAGTCTGGTGTCCATGCTCCCCCCGAAGAATCGCGGCGTATGCCCGCTTGACTTGCACATACACTAATATATTAGATGACATTGTCAACGGAAGAATTTCTGCTGAGGTGAACTCGTGCTATCGGCTGGGCGGAAAACGATGCTGATCTCCGGGGCCTTCGATCCGGCGTCAAACCTTGCAGTCCGCGATTGCGGGCTGCGGGACGGGTCTCGGGCGCCGGCATCGCCCGGTATGCGGCCATGATCCCGGGCAGCCGCCCGGGTCTGGCCGTCGCCCTGATGCTGGCCGCCGCGCTGCTGAGCGGGGTTGATGCGGTCATCGTGCGGCTGCTGGCGGGCGAGGTTCATCCTTTGCTTATCGGGTTCTTCCGGGCAGGTTTCGGCCTTCTGGCCGTGCTGCCCTGGATCGTGACCCGCGTGGATCTGCGCGCGTCGCCCTATCGCTGGCTGCACGCCGTCCGCGCCGGACTGAAGCTGGCCGCGCTGGTTTCGCTGTTCGTGGCCTTCGCCCACGCGCCCTTGGCCGACGCCACGGCGATCAGCTTTACCATGCCGATCTTTCTGACCCTCGGCGCCTGGCTGGTTCTGGGCGAGCGCGTCGGCGCAGGCCGTGGCCTTGGTGTCTTGGCGGGCTTCGGCGGTATCCTTGTGATCATTCGCCCCGGCGCATCCTCATTCGATCCATGGCTGCTGTTCGCCCTCGCCTCGGCGGTTCTGACCGCCGCGATCCAACTGATCCTGCGCCGCATGGCGCAACGCGACACGACCGACAGGCTGGTCGCCTGGAACCTGCTAACCATGGTGCCGCTGGGCCTGCTGGCCGCGCTGCCGGTCTGGACGACGCCAACGCCGCAGCAATTCGCGCTCCTGGCCCTGCAGGGCGGGCTTGGCGCCCTCAACATGACGTTGATCACGCGCGCCTTCGCACTGGCCGATGCCTCGTTCCTCGCACCGCTGGACTTTCTGCGGCTGCCGGTCATCGCCGCGCTGGCCTTCGCCTTCTTCGGCGAAATCCCGCCACTGTCGACATGGATCGGCGCGGCGGTGATCTTTGCAACCGCCCTGATGGTCGCCGGCGGCCAGCGATTGCGGCGCAGGCCGCCGGATATCGGCCCTTGATCGCCCAGATCAAAAAAAAACCAGTTCACAAAAATCTTAGATATACTAATATATCAACTAAGCCACGATGATTCGACTGCAAGCAAGGCCGTCGCCCAGCACTTGCGCCGCGCGCCGCCTTTGACACCCAGAGGGAGGGGGTGGCATGAGCAAATTCATCGGAAAACGGGCCTTGGCGAGCGCTGTCTCGCTGATCGGCCTCGTGATCCTCGTATTCTTCCTGTCCCGGCTGACCGGCGACCCGACCGACCTGTATCTGCCGCTGGACGCCTCGGTCGAGGCGCGCGAACAGTTCCGCGAAATGCACGGCTTCAACGATCCGCTGATCGTCCAGTTCGGCCGCTATGTCGGCGATCTAGTGCAGGGCGATTTCGGCGAATCGATCCGGCAGGCCCGCCCGGCAATGCAGGTGGTGCTGGAGGCCTTCACCTGGACCCTGGCGCTGGCGGTCATCACCATGACCTTCGTGACCATCGCCGCCATCGTCGTCGGTTCGCTGGCCGCCTTCCGGGCGGGCGGCATCTTCGACCGCCTGGCCACCTTTTTCTCGCTGATCGGGGCCTCGGCGCCGGATTTCTGGATCGCAATCGTCGCCATCGTGATCTTTTCGGTCAACCTGCAATGGCTGCCGACATCGGGCACCGGCAGCGCCGCACACTGGGTTCTGCCGGTCGCGGTGCTGTTCATCCGGCCCTTCGGCCTGATCGTGCAGGTCGTGCGCGGCTCGATGATCAACGTCCTGTCTTCGGCCTATGTAAAGACCGCCCGCGCCAAGGGCGTGCGCACGCTGCCGATCATCTTCGTGCACGGGCTGCGCAATGCCATGCTGCCGGTCATCACCGTGATCGGCGATCAGGCCGCCGCCATCCTGAACGGCGCCGTCGTGGTCGAGACCATCTTTGGCTTTCCGGGCATCGGCAAGCTGATGATCGATTCGATCCTGCTGCGCGATTTCTCGGTGGTGCTGGCCGCGATCATGATTTCGGCCCTCGCCATCTTCCTCATGAACCTGCTGATCGACATCGCCTATGCGCTGCTCGATCCCCGAATCCGGTATTGAGCGATGTCAGCAACAAATACACAGACCTCCGACGCCGCCAAGCCAAAGGGCCTCGTCGCGCAATGGTTCGCGCTGCTCTGGGCGGACAAGTTCGCCTTCTTCGCGGCGCTGTTCCTGCTGATTGCGGTGCTTTGCGCGATCTTCGGGCCGCTGCTGTTCGAGACGCTGGCCACCAAACAGAACCTGCGCGGACGCAACGCGCCGCCGTTTGACCTGTCGCGCGGCTGGGCCTTCATCCTCGGGGCAGACGCCCTGGGCCGGCCGCTTCTGGCGCGAATCGTCGTCGCGGCGCGCAACACGCTGCTGGTCGCGGGCGCGGCGGTGGTCGCCTCGGCCGTGATCGGCACCACCCTGGGGCTGATCGCCGGTTACAGCCGCAAGCGGGCGGCGCAATGGATCATGCGGCTGGGGGACGTGATCATGTCCTTCCCCTCGCTGCTGCTGGCGGTGATCGTGCTCTACATGCTCGAGCCCTCGATCGCCAATATCGTGCTGGTTCTGGCCATCACCCGCATCCCGATCTACCTGCGCACCGCGCGAGCCGAGGTGCTGGAGGTGCGCGAGCGGATGTTCGTGCAGGCCGCCAAGGTCATGGGCGCCTCGGACATGCGGATCATCTTTCGCCATATCCTGCCGGTGATCCTGCCCACGCTGGTCACCATCGCCACGCTGGATTTCGCCTTCGTGATGCTGGCGGAATCGGCGCTGTCCTTCCTCGGGATCGGCATTCAGGCGCCCGAGATCACCTGGGGCCTGATGGTCTCGCAGGGGCGGCCCTACCTGACCAACGCATGGTGGCTGTCCTTCTGGCCGGGCCTTGCCATCATTCTGACGACACTGTCGTTGAACCTTCTGTCGAACTGGATGCGCATCGCGCTGGATCCGACGCAACGCTGGCGCCTTGAAATGGGAGGGCGGAAGAATGGCTGACCATCTGCTTGAGGTCCGCGACCTGTCGGTCGAATTCCACACCGCGGCGGGCACGGTGAAGGCGGTCCAGAATGTCAACTGGTATCTGGACCGAGGTGAAACCCTGGCTATCCTCGGCGAAAGCGGATCGGGCAAGTCGGTTTCCGCCTCGGCGGTGATGAACCTGATCGACATGCCGCCCGGCAAGATCACCAGCGGCGCGATCCTGTTGAACGGCAAGGACATGCTGAAGATGAGCGCCGAGGAACGGCGCGCCATCAACGGCGCAAAGATCGCGATGATCTTTCAGGATCCGCTGGCCCATCTGAATCCGGTCTTTACCGTCGGCTGGCAGATCGCCGAGATGATGACGACCCATGGCCGGCCCAGGGACAAGGCCGCCGCCCGCGCGCGCGACCTGCTGCACCGGGTCGGCCTTCCCGAGCCAGATCTGGCGTTCGGCAAATACCCGCATCAGTTCTCGGGCGGGCAGCGGCAACGCCTGATGATCGCCATGGCGCTGGCCTGCAAGCCCGACATCCTGATCGCGGACGAGCCGACGACCGCGCTGGACGTCACCGTGCAGGCGCAGGTGCTGGCGCTACTTGAGGAATTGCAGCAGGAAACCGGCATGGGCCTGCTGCTGATCACGCACGATCTTGGCGTCGTGGCCGAGATCGCCGACCGGGTGGTGGTGATGAATGGTGGCCAGATCGTCGAGACCGGCAACGCCTCCGAGGTCTATCACAACCCGCAGCATCCCTATACGAAAAAGCTGATCGCGGCGGCGCCCGGTTCGGGCGAGATGCCCGAGGAAAGCGACCGGCGCGGCGAGCCGTTGCTGCGCGCGACCGATCTGCACAAGTATTACAGCGCCTTCCACGCGCTGAAGGGTGTCGATCTGACCATCATGCCCGGCGAGACGGTGGCGGTCGTGGGCGAAAGCGGATCGGGAAAATCGACGCTTGCCCGCGCGATCCTGCGGCTGGACGATCCCAGTTCCGGGCAGATCCACTATCGCGGCAAGGACCTGATGACCCTTGGCCCGCGCGAGCTGTTCGGCCTGCGCCGCGATCTGCAGATGGTCTTTCAGGACCCGACGCAAAGCCTCAACCCGCGGATGACGGTGTTCCAGCTGATCTCCGAGGCCTGGGCGATCCATCCCGAGATCCTGCCCCGCAAGCAGTGGAGGGATCGGGTCGCCGAATTGCTGACCAAGGTCGGGCTGAAGCCGGAAATGGCCGTGCGCTATCCGCATCAGTTCTCGGGCGGGCAGCGGCAGCGGATCGCAATAGCGCGCGCGCTGGCGATGGAGCCGAAGCTGATCGTCTGCGACGAGGCGGTGTCGGCACTGGATGTCTCGATCCAGGCGCAGGTGATCGAATTGCTGGCCGGGCTGCGCCGGGAAATGGGCCTGTCCTATCTGTTCATCGCCCATGACCTGCCGGTGGTCCGCGATTTCGCCGACCGGGTGATCGTGATGAAATCCGGCGAGATCGTCGAGGAAGGCCCGGTGCGCCAGATATTCGAGGCCCCGCGCAAGGATTATACCCGCGCGCTGCTGGCCGCGAGCCTTGACCCGGACCCCGAAATACAGGCGGCCCGGCGCACGGCCCGGATGGAACTTGAAATGGCGGTATCTGCATGAAACCCGATGTCCTTGTCGCCTATCCGCTGCGCCCCCGGCACATGGAGATTCTGGCGGATACCTATCGCCTGCACCGGCTGGACCTGACCAAGGGCAGCGAGCGCGAGGCGCTGCTGGACAAGGCCGGACCCCTGTGCAGCGCCATGGTGGTGAACGGCCATGTGACGGTTGACGCGGCGCTGCTGGACCGGCTGCCGGCGCTGAAGCTTGCGGCATGTTCCTCGGCCGGGTTCGACCTGATGGACCTGCCCGAGATGACCCGGCGCGGCATCCGGCTGACCAACACCTCGGATGCGCTGGTCGATGATGTGGCGGATATGGCACTGCTGTTGATGCTGGCCGCGCGGCGACGGCTGGTGCAGGGCGACGCCTATGTCCGCTCGGGGGAATGGGGGCGCAAGGGCATGATGCCGCTGACCACCTCGACCTCGGGGAAACGTGCCGGGATCGTGGGCCTTGGCAATATCGGCCGCGCCGTCGCCCGGCGCTGCCAGGCGGTCGGGCTGGAGGTCGGCTATTTCGGGCGGCGCCCCAAACCCGATACCGATCTTCCCTTCTTTGCCGATCTGACAAAGCTGGCCGCCTGGGCCGATGTGCTACTGGTCACGACGCCCGGCGGCGCCGAGACCGAGGGGCTGATCTCGGCCCCGGTGCTGGATGCGCTTGGCCCGCAGGGCAGCCTGATCAATATCGCGCGCGGCACGGTGGTCGATGAGCCCGCCCTGATCCGCGCGCTGCAAGAGGGGCGCATCGCCTCGGCCGGGCTTGATGTCTATCTGAACGAGCCCAATCCCGCGCCGGCGCTTGTCCAGCTGGACAATGTGGTGCTGTATCCCCACCACGCCAGCGGAACCGAGGAAACCCGCGACCGCATGGCACAGATGACGCTGGACAATCTGGCGGCCTTTTTCGCCGGAAAGCCGCTGCTGACGCCGGTGAACTGAAATGGGGGGCCGAGGCCCCCCTTTTCACGCGAAATAGTCGGGAAATTCCTTTTGCAGCTCGCCGATTTTCGTGATCGTGCGGCTCAGGTGATCGCGGATCGCCGCGACCGCGCGATCTTCGTCCCGGGCGTCGATGGCGTCGATGATGGCGTTATGCGCGCCCAGAACGTCCAGAACCTTGCCCATTTCGGGCAGATGCAGCCGTCGGATCCGCTCAAGATGGCCCGAACGCTCGCGCAGAAGCTGATACAGGCCGGTGCGGTCCAGTGCGGCGAACAGGGTCCGGTGAAACAGTTCGTCCAGTTCCTGGAACAGCGCCATCTGGCTGCGATCCTCGGCGATGGCTTCCTGCATCTTCACGATCGAGCGCGCGCGGGTCACGGTCTGGTCGTCGCGTTCGCTCGCCAGCCGCCGGCACACCTCGGTTTCCAGCGCCACGCGCAGGAAATGCGCCTCGTGGATCTGCGGGATGTCGATGCGGGTCACGACGGTCTTGGACTGCGGATAGATCCGCACGAGGTTTTCCTGCTTCAGCAGTTGCAGCGCCTCGCGGATCGGGGTCTGGCTGACCTCGTAAGTGTCGGTCAGTTCGGCGCGCGACAATGTGGTGTCGGGCAGCAGTTCCAGCCCGATGATCCGCCTGCGCAGATCCTGATAGACCGTCTGTACCGTTCCGCCCGCCGCCGCATTGCCGGGAACGGACAGACCGAACGTCATCGCCAGATTGCTGTTCATATGCTCTCGCCTCCGGGTTTCTACATAACCGTGCCGCCCCTCCGGCACAATAATATGAATCAGCTATTGATACATTTGTTATACTAACATATCAGTAACGGAGCAAACAGTCACTGATTCTGTCTTTGGGAGGAGAGGATGGAATGCCGCGACCGTATCGGGCTTGCAGCTTTCGCGTTCACCCGCCCTGCCGCGTCGGCGGCGCTGCCCCCTGCAACCCGAAAACTCAGGTAAGCCCATGATTGCCCCGAACGAACTGCGCGAAATCATCCGCGAAGGCCTGCTGTCCTTCCCGGTCACCCCCTTCGACGGCGAGGATCGCTTTGCCAGCAGACCCTTCGCGGCGCATCTGGAATGGCTGTCGGCCTACCCGGTCGCCGGCCTGATCGTGGCGGGCGGCACGGGAGAGCTGTTCTCGCTGACGCCTGCGGAGGTGGTCGAGGTGGTGCGGACCGCCCGGCAGGCCGCGACCGGGGGGCCGGTGATCGCGGGCTGCGGCTATGGCACCCGGATCGCCTGCGACATGGCGCGCGAGATCGAGGCGGCCGGCGGCGATGGCATCCTGCTGCTGCCGCATTACCTGACCGAGGCGCCCGCCGAGGGCATCGCCACCCGCATCCGGGCGGTCTGCAAGGCGACCAGCATGGGCGTGATCGTCTATAACCGCGGACAGGCGCGTGTCACCGCCGAGCAGCTTGCGCAGCTGGCCGATGAATGCCCGAACCTGATCGGGTTCAAGGACGGGACCGGCGATATCGACACGGTGCGCCGCGTCACCGTGATGCTGGGCGACAGGCTGTCCTATATCGGCGGGATGCCGACGCATGAACTGTTCGCCCAGGCCTATCGCGGCGCCGGAATGCCGACCTATTCCTCGGCCGTGTTCAACTTCGTGCCCGAGGTCGCCCTGAAGTTCCACGGCGCCTTCCAGAAGGGCGACGACGCCACCTGCGAACAGATGCTGCGCGATTTCTATTACCCCTTCGCCAGGATCCGCGACCGCAAGGCCGGCTATGCCGTGTCCGCGGTCAAGGCGGGTGTGCGGCTGCGCGGCTTCGAGGCCGGCCCGGTCCGCGCCCCGCTGACCGATCTGAGCGAGGAAGAAATGGACATGATGCAGAAGCTGATCGACTCGACGAAATGACCAGCGATCCCTGCGCCGCGGCGGGACAGGATCGGCCGCGGCGCATCGAGACTTCATCGACCACCTGAAAATCCGCGCCTCTGGCGCCCGAGGGGAGGAGACCCGACATGAGACTGAAGACAGCAGCAGCCTGCCTGACCACCACCATCCTTGCCGCCGCCGGCGTTCCGGCGCTGGCACAGGACGCAAGCCGCGATGTGACCATCGTTCTGGCCGAGACCGTCGATGTGGTCGAGCCCTGCATGGCCGCGCGGCAGGACGTGGGCCGCGTCATCTCGGAGAACGTCAACGAGATGCTGATCGAATTCGACTATGTGAATGGCGGGCTGAAGCCGCGCCTTGCCACCGAATGGTCGCAGATCGACGAGGATACCTGGGAATTCAAGCTGCGTCCGGGCGTGAAATGGCATGACGGCAGCGCCTTCACCGCCAAGGACGTGAAGTTCACCATCGAGCGCAACAAGAACCCCGAATTCAGCTGCGAAACCGGCGGTAAGTATTTCGGCGGCATGGAATTCAGCTTCGAGATCCCCGACGACAACACCATCCGCATCACCACCAGCCCGGCGCAGCCGATCCTGCCCCTGCTGATGTCGGTGATGCCGGTCGAATCTGCCGCCGCGACCCCGGCGGACGAATTCACCCGCCAGCCGATCGGAACCGGACCCTATGTGTTCTCGGACTGGCAGGTCGGCCAGTCGATCACGCTGACCCGCAACTCCGATTACTGGGGCGAGCAGCCGCAGGTCGAGAAGGCGACCTATCTGTTCCGCTCGGACAGCGCCGTGGCCGCGGCCATGGTCGATACGGGCGAGGCCGACATCGTGCCCTCGATCGCGCTGCAGGACGCGACCAATCCGGAAACCGATTTCTCCTATCCGAACTCGGAAACCACCTCGCTGCGGATCGACACGCGCGCCGCGCCGCTGGACGACCGCCGGATCCGCGAGGCCATGAACCTGGCCATCGACCGCGAGGCGATGGTCGGCACGCTGTTCCCCGCCGATGCCCAGATCGCCACGCATCTCGTGGTGCCGACGACCATCGGCTACAATCCCGACGTGCCGGTCTGGCCCTATGATCCCGACCGGGCCCGCGAACTGGTCGAAGAGGCCGAGGCCGCCGGCGTTCCGGTCGATACCGAGATCCGCATCATCGGCCGCAACGGCCAGTATCCGAACGCCACCGAGACCATGGAGGCGATCATGGCCATGCTTCAGGATGTGGGCCTGAACGTGAAGCTGGACATGTTCGACGTGTCGGTGTGGAACAACTATTTCGTCTCGCCCTTCGTGGGCGATGCCGGGCCGACCCTGACCCAGTCGCAGCACGACAACGCCACCGGCGACCCGGTGTTCACCGCCTTCGTGAAATACGCCTCGACCGGCGCGCATTCCATGGTTCAGGACCCAAGCGTCGATGACCTGATCGCCCGCGCCACCGCCGCGACCGGCGACGACCGGACCAAGCTCTGGCAAGAGCTGTTCACCAAGGTGAATACCGAGATCGTGGCGGATATCCCGATGTTCCACATGGTCGGCTTTACCCGCGTCTCGCCGCGGCTGGCGTTCCAGCCGACCATCGCCACCAACTCGGAACTGCAGCTGTCGCAGATCGGCTTCAAGTAACCGATTGCCGCGCGCCGGCCCGACCGGCGCGCGGAACCCCATCAACGGAGATCGCCATGCCCCTGTTCGACCGCGCCGAACTGATCGAGTACGCAACCGCCCTGCTGACCAGCGCCGGAATGGAAGCCGACAAGGCCGCCACCACCGCCGGGATTCTCGTCGAGGGCGACCTGATCGGCCATGACACCCATGGCCTGCAGCTGATGCACTGGTATATCGAATCCCTCGAGGATGGCAGCCTGAACGGCAAGGGCAGCTATGAGGTCGTGGCCGACAAGGGTTCGGCCTTTGTCTGGGACGGGCGGCTGCTGCCGGGGGCGTGGCTTTTGTCTCGGGCGCTGGAACAGGCCGCCGAACGCGTGGCGCAGCACGGCATCGTCGCCGCCGCCATCCGCAACTGCCACCACACATGCGCTCTGTCGGCCTATATGCGCCCGCTGACGGAACGCGGGCTGATCGTCCAGATATCGACCTCGAACCCGGCGGCCGCGCGCGTGGCACCCTATGGCGGCACCAGACCGCTTCTGACGCCGAACCCGCTTGCCATGGGCTTTCCGACGACCGGCGACCCGATCATGATCGATGTGTCTTGTTCGATCACCACGACCACGATGACCCAGCTTATGGCGAAACGCGGCGAGAAATACCCCGAGGCCTGGGGCCTGACCGCAGCAGGCGAGCCGACCAACGACCCGCGCGAAATCACCGAACACGGCGGCACGATGATGCCGCTGGGCGGCGCGCTGAAGGGGCACAAGGGCTACGGCCTGGCGCTGATGGTCGACCTGCTGGGTCAGGGCCTGTCGGGCAAGGGCCGGGCGAATACCGCGCCGGGGCCGCTGGCGCAAAGCGCCTTCATTCAGGTGATGGACCCGGAATTCTTTGCCGGCCTTGGCAGTTTCACCGAACAGTCCGACTGGCTTGCCGATGCCTGCCGCAGCAACCCGCCCGCGCCATGGAACAACGGCCCGGTGCGTGTCCCCGGCGACAGCGCTTCGCGCAAGCGCCGCGCGGCGCTGCGGGATGGCGTTCCCATCAACGAGGCGCATTGGCAGAAGATGGGCGCACACGCGACCCGCCTCGGCGTGACGCCGCCGGTGCCGATTCAGGCGGAAATTTCTGCGCCGGCCGGGTCTTGAATTCCGCCCCGGCCTTCCCATCTGCGCGAGAGTTCGCGCTTTCGTGAACCCACCAAGTGGTGACCGGGCCCCTCTGGCGGACGTGGCGGTACGTTCGTGATGTCGGCACTGATCCTTGACCAGCCGCTGGGACTATTCTGACATGACAAACGGATCGCTGTCCGCGGCAGCCCCCGACCGTGGGATGCTGCATTACTTCAAATGGGCCTTCATCGTCACCGCCCTCGGGCTTGCGCTTGGCGCCGCCCTCGGCTGGCAGATGACCGGCACGGTCGGCGGCATGCTGACTATCTTCTTCATCTGCACCGTGCTGGCGGTGCTGGAGATCTCGCTCTCCTTCGACAACGCCATCGTCAATGCCAACAAGCTGAAGGACATGACCCCGGAATGGCAGCACCGCTTCCTGACCTGGGGGATCATCATCGCGGTCTTCGGCATGCGGATCGTCTTTCCGCTGCTGATCGTGGTGATCGCGGCGAAGATCGGGCCGTGGCAGGCGATGGTCCTGGCCGCGTCAAGGCCCGAGGAATACGCCCGGATCATGCATGACGCGCATCTGCCGATCGCGGCCTTCGGCGG
Source organism: Paracoccus marinaquae (assembly GCF_018860165.1). Taxonomy (GTDB): domain Bacteria; phylum Pseudomonadota; class Alphaproteobacteria; order Rhodobacterales; family Rhodobacteraceae; genus Paracoccus; species Paracoccus marinaquae. The sequence goes on along the minus strand of NZ_JAHKNG010000029.1, from coordinate 8,068 downwards.
CACCTTCCTAATGATGGTCGGCCTCAGCTTCTTCTTCGACCACGAAAAGGACGTGCACTGGGTGCAGTGGCTTGAGCGGAGGATGCAGAAATACGCCACCATCCGCGGCATCGAGGTCGCCATTGCGCTGATCACCGTGCTGATCTTCTCGCGCTTCCTCGACCCGACCGAATCCGAGGTGTTCTTCAGATCGGCCATCTGGGGCCTGCTGACCTTCCTGCTGGTCGAGGTCCTGGGCGGACTTCTGGACAGCAGCCAGGAGATGCTGCAGGCCGGCGCGAAGGGCGGTCTGGGCGCGTTCCTCTATCTCGAGGTGCTGGATGCGTCCTTCAGCTTCGACGGGGTGATCGGCGCCTTCGCACTGACCCAGAACCTGTTCGTCATCGCCATCGGCCTTGGGATCGGTGCGATGTATGTGCGATCGATGACCATCATGCTGGTCGAAAAGGGCACGCTGACCCAGTACCGCTTTCTGGAACACGGCGCCTTCTATGCCATCATCGCCCTGTCGCTGATCATGTTCCTGCAATCCTTCTTCCGCATCCCCGAGGTGATCACCGGATTGGGTGGCGCCGCCCTGATCGGCATATCGCTGTGGTCCTCGATCCGCTGGAACAGGGTCGCGGAACAAAGCCCCCAGTGATTGCAGCCACCTGCTGACGCCCATATCGGGGCCGTTGCGGTTGTTCCGCAATGGCCCCGTACTGTCGTGGCAAGGGAATGGGTGCGGCCGGCCCTGCCCCGCGTATCAACGCGCCGCCCATCTTCCAACCTGCCAGATAGATCCGCAGAAATGTCGTCCGGGTCAGGCCGAAGCGCGCTTGATGATCTCGAAGCCCACGTTGATCGTGCTGGTCTTCAGCGGGCGGTTTTCGAAACGGTCCAGCAGCGCCTTGGCGGCGGCCTTGCCCAGGGCGTCGCGGTCGATCCGCACGGTTGTCAGTGACGGGAAGGTGTGTTCGGCAAAGCTCTGGTCGCCGAAGCCGATCACCGCGATCTGGTCGGGTACGCGCAGGTTGCGGGCCATCGCCTCGGTCAGGATACCGTGGGCATACTGGTCCGAGCTGCAGAAGATCACGCCCGCCTCAAAACCCTTTTCCTCGATCAGCCTCCGCAGGGAATCGCGGCCTTGGCCCAGCGTTGCGGTGCCGGGCGGAAAGTCGATCGCGGGCAGCTCCTCGCCCGTGGCGGCGCGAAACCCCTCGACAAAGGCGTCCCGCCGGCGCTGCGCGCGCTGATCCCCCGCCGTCACGGTCGCCGCCCTGCGATAGCCGGCCCGGATGGCGAATTCCGCCGCCTCGGCCCCGGTCGCGGCATGCGAGAAGCCGACGCAGCAATCGATCGGCGTTTCGGTGATGTCCCAGACCTCGACCACCGGCGTGCCCGAGCCGATCAGCATCCGGCGCGCGGCAGCGCTGTGGTGGATGCCGGTCAGCAGCATGCCATCGGGCCGGCGGGCCAGATGGGTTTCGATCATCTCCTGCTCGCGCTCGGGATCGAAGCCGGTTTCCGACAGCATGATCTGATAGCCATGCTCGCGCATGATGTCGGAAAAGCCGTGCAGCAGGCTGGAATAGACGATGTTGGTGATCGAGGGCACCAGCGCGGTGATCAGCCGGCTTCGGCGCGAGGCCAGCGCCCCGGCCAGCGCGTTGGGAACAAAGCCGGTGGCCTCGATCGCCTCGTGAATGCGGCGCAGCGTCTCGGGCGAGACTTTCGACGGATCGGACAGCGCGCGCGACACGGTGACCTGCGACACGCCCGCCATGCGCCCGACCGAGGCCATGGTGACAGCCCCCGTCCCTGTCGGGCGGGGGCGTTGCTTGCGGGCTTTGTCCGAACTGTTCATGCCCATCTTATGGCGGGGGGCGGCGGCGCGATGCAAGCCGCCTTACGCCGCCGCGCCCTGCCCCTGCGCCTTGCGCCGCGCCAGCATGGCCGACCCCACCACCGAGCCGATGATCAGCGCCCAGAGCAGCAGCGCGATCCAGCTTTTGGTGAAGAAGATCGACAGGGTGCCAAAGCTTTCCAGGCTCTTGACGAAGTAGATCTCGGCCGCCGGACCAAGGATGAAGCCGATGATGAAGGGCGCGATCTCAAGCTTCAGCTTGGGCGCCAGCCAGCCGACGATGCCGAAGATCAGCAATGTCCAGACATCGAACATGATGCCGTAATTGATCGTATAGGCGCCGATCACGCACATCATCAGGATGACCGGGAACAGGATGTGCTTGGGCACCGCCACCACCATGGCCAGCCAGCGGATGGCGAAATACATCAGCCCGAACATGACGAGATTGGCCAGCAGCATGGCAACGATCATCGAATCCCAGGTGCCGGGATTATTGCCGATGAACAGCGGGCCGACCTGAATGCCCTGCAGGGTGAAGGCCCCGATCAGCAGCGCCGTGGTCGAATCGCCCGGAATCCCCAGCGACAGAAGCGGCACCAGCGCGCCGCCGGTCAGTCCGTTATTGCCCGATTCCGAGGCGATGATCCCCGCCGGGTTTCCCTTGCCAAAGCTGTCGGGGTCCTTCGAGGCGGTCTTGGCCGCCGTATAGGACAGGATCGACGCGGCCGAGCCGCCGACGCCGGGCAGGATGCCGACAAAGGTGCCGATGGATGAGGACCGGACCAGGTTGACCACCTGACCCTTGAAGACCGACCAGCGAAAGCGCGAATGCTCGCCCACCTTGATGTCCTTCAGCGACTGGCCCTTGGGCATGCCGGCCTCGGCGCCTTCGAGGATGGTCGCGAGGCCGAACAGGCCGATCAGCACCGGCAGCAGCGAGAATCCACCCTCCAGCCAGTATTCGGTGCCGGGCGGGATCAGCCGGTATTGCCCGTTGCCGCCCTCGGTCACGTCATAGACCCCGATCAGGCTGACGAAGATGCCCAGGAAGCCGGAAAAGATGCCCAGCAGCATGTTGTCGGACAGTGCCGCCATCACGGTCAGCGCGAAGAGGATGATCAGGAACTTCTCGACATAGGAAAACTTGATGGCGAATTCGGCCAGCGCCGGCGCAAAGAGGAACAGCGCCGCAAGCGAGATCAGCCCGCCGACCAGCGACGAGATGATGCCGATGCGCAGCGCCTTCTCGCCCTCGCCCCGCTGGGCCATGGGATAGCCGTCGAAACAGGTGGTGATGGATGAGGGCGTCCCGGGAATGCCCAGAAGGATCGCTGGCACCAGCCCGCCCGAGATGCCGCCGACATAGAGGCCCAGAAGCAGCGCAAGGCCGTTGTCCAGCCCCAGCGAATAGGTCAGCGGCAGGCAGACCGCCACCGCCATGGTCGCGGTCATGCCGGGAATGGCGCCGAAGATGATGCCGACCAGCGTGCCCGAGAAGATCAGGAACAGATACATCGGCGTGAGGAATTGCAGGAAATCCATGCTCGCGGCTCCTTATGGCAGGGTCAGCGCGAAGACATAGGTGAACAGCCACCAGACCAGCGCGGGGCCGACCACCGCAACGATCAGCGCCGGCAGCAGGCTGCGGGCGTCGCGCTCATGCATGTAGAGAATGCTGATCAGCGCCACGAAGGGGATCGAGCAGATCAGGAAGCCCAGTCCGGTATTGGGCCAGAGATCGCCGACCGGAACCATCAGCAGGAAATAGATGACGGTCAGAATCAGGGTGCCGATGAAACGCGGCTTGTCCATCGCGCCGAAGGTCTGCGCCCACATGCGGCCGCTGTTCAGGATGGCCTGCCGATGGCTGACCGCGATAGCGGCCCCCAGCAACAGCAGGATGATGCCGATCAGTCTTGGAAAGATCAGGTGCGAGCGGTCGAAATCGACCGTCACCTGGAACAGATCTGCCATGGCTGCCTCCTCGCGTGTGAATGGCAAAGGGAAAGGATGCGGGGGGCCGCCGCAAGGGCAGCCCCGGCAGCGCCTATTGCGGCGCCTTCAGCGCCTCGATGATCGCGCCATAGGCGTCACGCTTGCCTTTCAGCAGCTCGGCACTTTCCGTCATCGGCAGGTAGGCCGGGATGAAGAACGCCTCGAGCATGCGCTTCTGGATATCGCCCTTCTGGTAGATGGCGGCGAGGGCGTCATCGACCGTCTGCATCTGCGCGGGGTCCATATCCTTGTTGTAGATCAGGAAAAACCGCTTGTCGAAAGTGAAGTCCTCGGTCTCGGTCAGCTTCACGCTGGTCTGGGGCGCGGCGTATTGCAGCATGTCCGCCCGGGTCAGGTTGCCGACGCCGGCTTCGGGACCCTGCTGCAGCACCTCGGGCGTAGCGGTGATCCACAGAAAGCGCATGGCCTTCTGGTCGTCATCGGGGAGCTGCGCGAATTGCTCATTGGCCTGGATCGAGCCGTTGATGATATCCGCGAGGCCGTCGAACATCGCCTGGTTCTTGTCCGACTGCGAGCCGGTATTGACCGGCACGATATTTTCCTCGGACCCGGCGGCATTCATCCGCGCCGCGTTGCGCAGGGCGGTGTAGCCGATCTCGGAGACGCCGCCGGGCTGGATCGCCACGCGCACGCGGGTGCCCTCGGCCGCGGCATTCAGGACATCATCCATGGTCTGGTAGGGCGAGTTCTTCGGCACCAGATAGGCATTGCCCGGATTGATGGTCAGCGACGGGCCGACGACATAGCCTTCGAACGGATCGGGATTGCCGGGAACGCCATAGAGGTTGGCCAGATAGGACTGGTCGTGATGCAGCATGATGGTCGTGCCGCGCTTGTCGCGGCCGACGGCCTTGAATGCCTCGGACGGGCCGACCGCATCGACCTTGATGTTGACGCCAAGCCGTTCGGACAGTGCCTCGGCCACGATCGCGGCGGCCTGATAGGTGTCGCCGCCCGTCGAGTTCGAGCCGATCACCAGACGCACGTTGCGCGGCAGGTCCTGCGCCGCGGCGGCCATCGGCTGGGCCAGGACCGCGGCGCTACAGGCGGCCGCCAGAATCGTTCTGCGGGTAAGTTTCATGTTCTTCCTCCCATTGGTCGCCGGGACGACCTCTGCGTTGGTGGCATCGGGCGGTTCAGCCCGCTAGCCGGCGTATGTATACGCATACATCAATAACCAGCACGATTCGCGTATCCCTGTCAAGTTTTCTGTATTGATTGGAAGTTGTTTCGTCCATGAAGAAAAACACCGTTGACAGAATCGAAATGTATGCGCATTCATAATGCCGAAGCCCGACCGAGGGAGGTTGACGATGGCCAGGGATGGAAGACTCACACCGGATCAGCTGCGCAGCGCCCGCTGGTTCGCGCCGGACGATCTGCGCAGCTTCGGCCATCGCTCGCGGATGATGCAGCTTGGCTATTCCGAGAAGGAATTCCTCGGCCGCCCGATCATCGGCATCCTGAACACCTGGTCCGAACTGAACTCCTGCCACGGCCATTTCCCCGAGCGCGTCAAGGACGTCAAACGCGGGGTCCTGCAGGCCGGCGGCTTCCCGGTCGAGATGCCGTCGCTGTCGGTGGACGAAAGCTTTACCAAGCCGACCTCGATGATCTATCGCAACATGCTGGCGATGGAGACCGAAGAGATGATCCGCTCGCATCCGCTGGACGGCGTGGTGCTGATGGGCGGCTGCGACAAGACCACGCCGGGGCTGGTGATGGGCGCGATCACGGCGGGCGTGCCGGCAATCTTCCTGCCCGCCGGGCCGATGCTGCGCGGCCATTACGCCGGCAAGATCCTCGGCTCGGGCTCGGATGCGTGGAAATACTGGGACGAACGCCGCGCCGGCAATATCACCGACGAGGAATGGCTGGGCATTCAGGGCGGCATCGCCCGGTCGGTCGGCACCTGCATGACCATGGGCACGGCCTCGACCATGACCTCGATCACCGAGGCCCTGGGCCTGTCGCTGCCGGGGGCCTCGTCGATCCCGGCCGCCGATTCCGGCCACCAGCGGCTGGGCAGCGATTGCGGCAGCCGCATCGTCGAGATGGTCTGGGAGGAACTGACCCCCGACCGGATCGTGACCGAATCCGCCGTGCGCAACGCCGCCATCGTCGCCATGGCCACCGGATGTTCGACCAATGCCGTGGTGCATCTGATCGCCATGGCGCGGCGCGCGGGCGTCGATCTGACGCTGGACGACCTCGACGCGCTTGGCCGCAACACGCCGATGATCTGCAATGTCCGCCCCTCCGGCAAGGATTACCTGATGGAAGATTTCTTCTATGCCGGGGGCCTGCGCGCGCTGATGGTGCAACTGGCCGAGCGGCTGGACCTGTCGGCACTGACCGTGACCGGCCGGACGCTGGGCGAGGGGATCGAGGGCGCGGTCGTCTATAATGACGACGTGATCCGGCCGCTGTCGAACCCGGTCTATCACGAAGGCTCGCTGGCGGTGCTGCGCGGCAACCTGTGCCCCGACGGCGCGGTGATCAAGCCCGCCGCCTGTGATCCGAAATACTGGACCCATGAAGGTCCGGCGCTGGTCTTTGACAGCTATGCCGAGATGAAGAAGGCCGTCGATGACGAGAATCTGGAGGTCACGCCCGATCACGTCATGGTGCTGCGCAATGCCGGCCCGCAGGGCGGTCCCGGCTTTCCCGAATGGGGTATGCTGCCGATCCCCAAGGCGCTGATCAAACAGGGCCATCGCGACATGCTGCGCATCTCGGACGCGCGCATGTCGGGCACGTCCTACGGCGCCTGCGTGCTGCATGTCGCGCCCGAAAGCTTCATCGGCGGGCCGCTGGCCCTGCTGCAGACCGGCGACACGGTGCGGCTGGACCTGCCCAACCGGCGGCTCGACATGCTGGTCGACGAGGCCGAGATCGAACGCCGCCGCGCCGCCTGGGTCGCGCCCGAACCCCGCTATCAGCGCGGCTATGGCTGGATGTTCGCGCGCCATGTCACCCAGGCCGACAAGGGTTGCGATTTCGATTATCTGCAACATGATTTCGGGCCCGCGGCGGGCGAGCCCGACATTTACTGAACGAGGACAAGATGGCTCTGACCCTTGACGAGGCCCTGACCGGCATCTCCGGAATCCTGGTCACTCCCTACGATGACAGGGGCGAGATCGCGCCCGACCGGCTGGCGCCGATCATCGACCACGCGCTGAAGGCCGGGCTGCACATGCCGGTGGTGAACGGCAATACCGGCGAATTCTATGCCCTGACCACCGACGAGGCCTGCACCATGGCCGAGGCGGTGACCGGCATGGTGGCCGGCCGCGCCCCGGTTCTGGCCGGGATCGGGCGCGGTGTCCGCGATGCCTGTCGCCTCGCCCGCGCCTCGGCCGATGCCGGGGCGACGGCGCTGATGATCCACCAGCCGCCAGACCCCTTTGTCGCGCCGCGCGGCATCGTCGATTACCTCAATGCGGTGGCCGATGCCTCGGGCGGGCTGCCGATGATGCTCTATCTGCGCAACGACGCGATCGGGACGCGGGCGATTGCCGACCTTTGCGCGGTGCCCGGCGTGCGCGGCGTCAAATGGGCGACCCCCAACCCGATGAAGCTGGCCGAGGCCAGGGAGGCCTGCGATCCCTCGATCGTCTGGGTCGGCGGTCTGGCCGAAGTCTGGGCGCCCACATTCTACGCCGTCGGCGCGCGCGGCTTCACCTCGGGGCTGATCAACCTCTGGCCCGAACGCTCGCTGGCGATCCACGCGGCGCTGGAAGGTGGCGATTACACCCGCGCCAATGCCCTGATCGCAGGCATGCGCGCCTTCGAGGATATCCGGGCCGAGGAAATGAACGGCACCAATGTCACCGGCGTCAAAGCCGCGCTGCAGGCGATGGGGCGCGATTGCGGCCCGACCCGCCCGCCCTCGGCCTGGCCGCTGACCGGGGCGCAGCAGCAGAAGCTGCAGGCGTTTCTGTCGTCGAACAACCTGATCTGAGCGAGGATTTCCCATGACCTTCACCCCTCATGGCAAGCATCTGATCGCGGGCGCGTGGGTCGGCGGCGGGGCGGTGTTCCGTTCCGAGCCGGCGCATGGCCCGGTGCATGAATTCTCGGTCGGCACGGTCGATCTGGTGAACCGCGCCTGCGAGGCGGCGGAAGACGCCTTCTGGAGCTATGGCTACCTGAGCCGCGAGGCCCGCGCCGCCTTCCTCGAGGCGATCGCCGACG
>NZ_JAHKNG010000028.1 GCF_018860165.1 Paracoccus marinaquae | reverse complement strand
GAAATGGCGCAAGCTTGATGGCCAGAACCGCCTGCCCGAGATCATCCAGGGGATTGAATTCCGCGATGGCCTCCGCCAACTTCAAACCGCCGCCTGATCAGGCATCACCAACTTTCGCGCATATCTCGGCGGTTGCCGGGTCAATTCTCAGTGGCAATCAACACCAATGGCAGAGGCGTGCTGAACTGCTGGAAGTTCTGACTTTCCTCGGATCGCCGGGTCTGCGTGGGCAGCAGTCCCGCGATCTTTGCCAGCACGGAAATCCGTGCAGCCGGAGATGCGGCTTTACGGAAAAGCGCCTTTCCGTATTTGCGCAGGAAGAGGACGGTAGCGACTTCGCACGCCTCATAGGCCAGCTTCCAGTCCCAGGCACCTGTGGCATCGGACGCGCCGAAGGCCGTTTCCATAGCACGGCGCAACGTGACGGCATCGACGCGCTGACCGCGTTCGAGATGGGGGAGCAAAAGATTGGCCGCAGGCAGGATCGCGGGCGCAACCGCCAGCGGCGTGACCGGATCGGCCACGGGAAACACCATGTTCATGTCGGAAACCTCAGGAGAGCAGAAACGGAAGAGCCCGGACAGCGCGCTCTCTCGACCGCCCGGACTCAACCCCTTCCGGCCCACCTCTCCCTCTCAAACGGCTGCATGAAAAAAGCGCCCCGACCGGATGGCGGGGCGCTTGTCGTCATCAGCCGAAGCGGCGACCGGCTTCGGTGAAAGTGTATTCGTTGGCGGCGATGGTTTCATCGACCGCCTCGTCCGAAGACAGATAGTCATATTCGCGCTCAAGCTGGCGGTAGAGCCAGCGAGCCAGATCGCGCAGCGCCTCGATGATCGTCTCCTCGGCATCGGCGGTCATGTCCTGCCAGGTCGGGCTGTCTCGCTCGACCGAGATCGCCATGCAGTATTCGTGGTAATAATGACCGCGATGGCTGGCATCGGCGCGAAGCTGATAGAAGTTGCGGCGCTGGATCGCCTGAAGGGCATCGGCGATACGATGCAGTTCGGTGTCCTGCGGGGCGTATTCCCGGATCCGGTGCGGCGCATGTTTGCGGTAGGAATACCCGGATTCAAAGCAGGCACCGTCACCTTGCGACCAGAACCCTAGGTGCCAGATGCAGGGTTCCTGCCGGGTGCCGCCGCCCATCAACCGGACGGTGCGGGTCTTGAGGTTCAACCCGAGGATTTCCGCGATGCGCTGGAAATCCTCATAGACGGCATCGTACCAGTCATAGTCGAAGCCGCCCTCACGATACCAGGCACGGGCCTTGTCCTTTGCCGCATCAGACAATTCGTTGAGGCGATAGACGGTAGTTTCGATGACCTCAGGCATAGGGGTCTCTCCCTTCCAGAACCGAGGAAAGCCAGCCATCGGTATAGATCCAGTCCACGGTTTCGCCGGTGGCGAGATCGAGGACATGCGCCCCGCCGCCAAACCCGTCGATGCGCGGTTTCGAGCAGCTGTTTGCGTACTGAAAACCCCATAATCCGCTCAGGCCAAACTCGGCAGCGCAGCGTTTGACGAATTGGACGAGATGCTCGGGATCGCCGGTGATGTCGTCGCGCATCCAGAGCTGTGTGCCACCATGTTCAGGCTGGATGGAGAGCAAGAAGCCATCCGAGGGTGGATCTTCGGCGGCATTGTCATCCGCCAGAGCGTTGTAGAGATCGAGCGCGCGGGCGGCGTTTTCGGGGGTGCCTACGTCGAGGAGGCAGGAAAAATGCGTGTAATAGTCGGCCATGACGGTCTCCGGACATGACATGGCCCGGCGTATGGCCGAGCCGAATGAGATGGAAAGGGTGAAGCTCAGGCGGCCTGCGGCAGGCGGAGCAGATCGGCCGAGGTTTCTCGCCAGAAGGGATCGACCAACCGGGCCTCCAGCGCAGCGGCACGGTAGCGCAGCCGTCTCGCATCACCGGGATCCGAGGCCCTGAAGGCCATACCGCGCAGGCGGCTGGCCTCGGTCACGATCCTGCTTGCCTCGGCATCGGATGCGACTGGCTGTTGCCAGAGGATAATGCCGGCGCGGATTTCACCGACGAGGACCAGGCGCTGATCCCGATCCTGAATGAGCATGATGCGCGGCTGAAAATACGGGAAGCTGTCCGGCCCCGTGCAAATATCACCGCGCGCCACGCGCAAGGCTGCGGCCTGGATGGCCTCTTCCGGTGACGGGCATTCCCCAAGCGGGATCATGCGGTCGAAGCTGTTCGCCGCGTCATTGGCGTCATAGCTGGCGACGCCCAGGCAAGAGATGCGCAGCGGCAGCTTTTGCGCTCGATAAAGCGCGGGCAGAACATCGGCAGCCAGAATCTGACCGATGGAACGGAAGGTTTCGGAACGGGCAAAGGTCATCGGGATCACTCCATGACGGGCGCCGGTGAGCCTCTCTCTCCGTCCCTCAACCCGTCACGGCCGAACGGCCCGCACTCTTCCTCTCTGACCGGGCTTGTTCCCGGTTCCGCTGCCGGCGATGGGGATCATCGCAAGGCTGAAGGCCCGAAGCGCGGGCTGCCGCGCTCGGGCCGTCGGGGATGAGGCGCTTTCGCGCCTTACTCCCACGGGTCCAGCTCCAGCTTCACCATGTCGTCGTCGCCGTCGAACTCGGCGGCGGGGCAAGCGGCGTGGGTGCCGTCTCCGGCCTGGAACACAACGATCGAAACCATCAGCGTGGCGGCGAGGCTGGCGGCGAAGGCGGTGGCATCTGCATAGGACATGGGTTCCGGCTCCTGTCTTTGGAGGCGGGGGACCATCCCCCGCGCGACAGGCGCCCGAAGTGTCTGACCGGATCTGCAATCACCCTCGGGCGTTCGGACTTTTTCCGAATCCCCGAGGGCGGCACGCGCGCGTAAGCCGACCCTTCACGGGTTGATTGTCAAAGAGACGGATCGGACCAAGGTTTGCGAATGGAAGCGGGGGTGGGGCTTTGCATCAGACTGGAGCCGGATGTCCGCAGATGCCCCGCCGCGCCAGCCTTGCCACCATGCTGGCATCAGGATCGTGTTCACTTCAGGCCAGAGATGGCTGCCGCTTGTCCTGATGGGAATGACGGATTGCATGGTGAAGCCGGATTGGACACGTCCGGTGCAGACCTCCCATCCTCACGGCCAGGCACCCTGCGATCGGGTCTTCAGGTCCAAAGCCCATCGGCAATTTCTCGGGCGATCATCGCGCGCGCCTTCATTATCAGATCATCGCCCGAGGTATCGATATGACCGAAGAAACGGGCACGAGCACCATGAGCTGCCCACTCGGCGTAGCGGCAATACTCACGGGCATCGAGCCGGAACACCCGCATGTCTTCGGCCCAGTGAGGCTTTGGCTCCACGACAACAGTGATGCCATCGCAGGTTTCGGTCCACGGTAAGGTTCGATCCGAAGGGGGATGTTCGCGGTCGTCCAGAAAAATCTGATCGATGTCGATACTGATCGGCATGGCGGCTCTCCAAAGAAAAAGCCCGATCACGAGGACCGGGCGAGTTACGGAAACGGAGCGGTTGGAACGAGGCGACCGAAGCCGCCCCGCATGAGTGCTATTCAGCAGCGACCATATGCTGTTCTTCCTCGTCGTCAGCCGGGTCGTCCTCGCCATCGCCGGAAAGGAAATCGGGCAGATCGTCGGCTTCCGCCGCAGCGCCCGATGCCGGATCGACTTCGATACCATCGTCCACCATGCGCAGCGGCTCAGGCAACCAACCGGAATCGGCAAGCAGGCGTTCGGCCTCCTTGGCCATGTCGCCCTTCTTGAGATGTCCGATCAGATCGGCGGCCCGGTCGCCGGCCCCTTCGCGCACGGCTTCAAGGATACGCGGCTTGGTCACGCGGCCGAGATAGTTGCCAACAGTCGGTCGCCAACCCACGGCCACCATGTCGAGGCCGGTCGAACGGGCGAGCCGGTCAGCCTGTGACAGGCGGATGTCCAGCCCGTGCTGGCTGACGCCCGCGCCGCTGTAAGGGTTGGGCTTTTCATAGAGCGCGTTGACACCGAAGCTGACGCAATGGGCGAGCAGATCCATGCGCGAACCATCGTCCAGATCGGTCAGCCAATCCCAGAGTGCGGCATCATCTGCCGGGATATGATCGCCCCAGCGTTCGTGCCGGTCCTGGATCGCCTTGGCCGAAGCGCTGTCGCGCAGATCATCGGCCTGCGCGGGCAGATGCACCTCGCGGACCTGTGCTTCGAGGCAACCGCGGCTGGAATGCGGCATGAAGCAATCCATGACCAGCCTGTGCAGCAGTGCCGTCATAGCGACATGCGGGCTTACTGCCACCGCATCCCGCAGCGCCAGCGTCCGATGCGCGGTCAGCTCGCTGACCAGGCGATCGGGCAGCGGCTTGATGGTGTCGGCCTCGTCTTCCTCCTCAATTTCGACCGCCTGGCCGCCCAACGTGATAACTGCACCCATGCGGCTTACCTCCGGTTCTGCCCGCTGGATCACCTCGCCGGTTTCCGGGTCAACGATTTCAGCTTCCGGTTCCGCAGGCGTTTCATCCTCGGCGCGAACATAGCCGCGCTCGATCAGCAATGCGCCATCGGCGTCGATGCTGATGAAGACACCCGCCATGCAGATCTGGTCCGGCTCGAAGGTCATCGGACGGCGCTCGAAGGTTTCCAGCGCCTGCTCGATCTCACCGAGGCGGGCGTCGATCTCGTCCGGCAGTTCGTCGGCCTCGCCATATTCCGCTTCAAGCCGCTCATATTCGTCGCGCAATGCCTCGCGGGTGGCGCGTTCCTCTTCGCTCAGATCGACCGTGGTGCCGACAATCTGGCGAAGGCCATGATCGTGACCATAGGGAAAGGTGATGGCGACCTCTATCCATTTCCAGCCCTCCGCGGCGATGGCTTCGGCCTCGGCCTTCAGTTTTTCGCCCACCAGCCGGTCGAGCAGCACCGGATCTTGCAGCCAGCCACCATCGTCCTGCTGGAAAAGATCACGCAGGACGCAACCGCCAGCCTCTTCATAGGCGGCAATACCGACAAACACTGCCCGCTTGTCGGCGGCGCGGACCGTGGTTTCGGTCAGCAGGCGGCGGATGTGGTAGGGTTCTTTCTGCCAGCCATCCTTGATCCCTTCCCAGACATGCTCCTGCCGGGGGTGGTCAGAACTGACGCTGAAAGCCATGAGCTGCTCCAGCGTCATGCCGTCCTCGGCATAGACGTCGAGCAAGGTCGGGGAGACGGAAACCAGACGCAGGCGCTGCTTCACCACCTTGGCGTCCACGAAGAAGGCAGCAGCGATCGCTTCCTCGGTCATGCCCTTGTCGCGCATGGCCTGGAAGGCGCGGAACTGGTCGAGCGGATGCAGCGGTGCGCGCTCGATATTCTCGGCGAGCGAAACCTCGTCGATCAGCACGTCGGCGCTGGCCTCCGACACCACGCACGGAACCGGCGCGACCTTGGCGAGGCGCTTCTGCTTGACCAGCAGTTCGAGCGCGCGGAAACGGCGGCCGCCGGCAGGCACCTCGAACATGCCGGTTTCCTTGCCCTCGGCATCCACCACCGGGCGGACATGCAGGGACTGGATCAGGCCGCGACGGGCGATGGACTCGGCCAGTTCCTCAACCGAGATCCCGGCCTTGACGCGCCGGACGTTGAACTGGCTGAGGACCAGCTTGTTGAAAGGAATGTCGCGCGAGGACGACAGGGTGATCTTCTGAACGGCAGTGGCCATGTCAGTGACTCCATGACGGACGCCGGTGAGCCTCTCTCTCCGGCTATCAGCCCGTCACGGAGCGAAGCGCCGCCCTCTTCCTCTGAAGAGAGCGACGCCAGCCGCAGAACCTGAAACCCGGAAATCAGGCACTCCGGTTTTCTGTATCGGCGGATGTACGGGAAAAGCTCGCGCCGACGCGGTAGAGCAGGCGCTCGGCGGCGCGGATGCTGCCGGTCTCACGGGCGGCCTCGGCCCAGACCGAGATCGGGAAATCTCCGGTGAACAGCAGATCGTGCTCGATGCCCATGCCGAAGGGCAGCCGGACTGACTGCATCTCGCCAAGGCTCCACGAACCCAGTTCGGGATGGCCGAGATCCGCCAGGCCGAACATGATGTCGTCATCCTCATCCAGTTCGGTAGCGAGCCAGACGCCTTCACCGATGGGATTGAAGAACTTTACGACCGGGATGTTATCCTGATCGCGCTGGCGACCATTCGCCAGCAGGCGGTCTCGCTGTGCGCCGGTCAGGAGGATCATGCCGCAGCCCTCCGGTCGGTTTCGCTCGCATCCGGCTCCCCGGTGTCCTCGGCAGGCAGATGCGACAGCAGCCAGTCTGCCGCCTTGCTGGCCTGCGAGGCCGCGCGGACAATGGCGCGGGAATCCTCGCGCATGACCTCCAGCCACGACCCGATGTAGTCGGCATGGCGCACGGTCGGCACGATCCCGAGCGCGGCGCAGCTGAAAGCTGCAGCCTGCTCGGCAATCATTTCCTCGAAGGCGTATTTCTTCGAGCCGAACGAGCCGGTCAGATCGCGGTTGAGGCGGCTGTGATGGCCGCTGGCGTGACCCAACTCGTGCAGGGCCGTCCGGTGCCAGTTGATAGGCTCGAAATAGGCTTGCGGAGGCGGCACCTGCACATAGTCGAGCGGCGGCATATAGAAGGCGCGATCGCCGCCAATGCGGAAGTCGATGCCGGTGGCATGGATCAGCGCCTCGACCCGAGGTTCGATCAGGCCCGGCGGCGGTGGCGGCGCGACTGCCGTGATGTCATCGGGCAGGCCATCGCATTGTGCGGCATTGAAGACCGTGAACCGCTTCAGGAACGGTATGGCATGCGCATCCTCACCCGTCTCGCGGGCACGGCGTTTCTCGTCCTCGGGGGTGAAACGGTCGGCATAGACAACGGTGGTGCCACGTTCGCCCTTCCTGACATTTCCGCCAAGCGAAAGCGCCTGGCGGAAAGTCAGCCACGCCTGGCCGGGGAAACCATGCTGGATGACAGCGCCCCAGAGGATGAGAATATTGATGCCTGAATAGGACCGGCCGGTTGAAGCATTTCTCGGCAGGCCCAGCGGGGCGGTATTGGGCGACGCGCCCCAGGGCTGGACCCAGGGGAGCCGGCCTTGCTCCAGCTCAGCGATGATCTTGTTGGTGATGTCATCATAAAGGTTGCTGCGCGCGCCACCGTCAGCGGGGCTGTGAGCGTGTCTGGCCATCGGTGTAATCTCCGCGACGGGCGCCGGAAGCCTCTCTTCCAGCCCTCAACCCGTCACGGAAAACCCGTCCGCACTCTCACTCTGAAGGGGGCGTTGCGGGGTCTCCCCGCAGAAGGGGTAGGCAGAGACCAAGGCTCGGCCGCAGGGGAAGGCTTTCCCCATATCTGGCCTCTGTACGAGCGCGGAGCCCTCACAAAGGCGGACTATGGCTGACGTCTTCCTCCAGCTTTCAATCGAAGATCACACGAGGCGTTGGAGTCGTCGCTGACCGTTCGGGTCGCCCTACCCATATTCTCGAAATGGTGGCGACCCTTTGCGCCGCTTGGGAATCATCTGGCGACCACGCCCCATCTGTTAGGGACAATGCGAAAGCTTGCCGTGAGGAAAAGCGGCGGTCCAGCAAGATCCACCGGTGGCTACTGGCCTGGCTTACAGAGGCGTGCAGCCCATAATCGCGAACACGATGGCTGCCGAGACGCTCGCTTGAGATCAAGGCAGAACAGAATCAGGTCCAAGATATTGTTATAGAAAGATAAATGAGCATCCATGCTTACGTGGATTTGCCGCGTAAGCAACATCTCTCAAAAAGAGGGAATTGATAATGTTTTGATTTTTATGGGAAAAATGGCGCACCCGAGAGGATTCGAACCTCTGGCCTCCGCCTTCGGAGGGCGGCGCTCTATCCAGCTGAGCTACGGGTGCATACCGTTCGCGAGGTGCTTACGTCATGCTTACGCGAGTTTTTTGGCTTCTTGAAGAGCAAACCCGATATTCGCTCAAGCCATTGTTAAATCAGTACCTTTTCCAAACGCCTTCAGCCTTCACCGGACTTGACTACCGCCTTCGGAGGGCGGCGCTCTATCCAGCTGAGCTACGGGTGCATACCGTTCGCGAGGTGCTTACGCCATGCTTACGCGAGTTTTTCGTCGACAGGAAGAGCGAACCCGACATTCGCTCAAGCCATTGTTTAGTCACTTCTTTCTTCCAACACCAGCAGCCATCACCAGACTTGACATCCGCCTTCGGAGGGCGACACTCTATCCAGCTGAGCTACGGGTGCCCGACGCCTCCATAGCCGGGCCGGAGGGCTGACGCAATGGGTAAGTCAGTCCCGCGGGACGACCGAAAAGCCCGCCATCTTCGCATATCCACCGACCAGTGCCTCGCGGTCGGCATAGGACAGGATCGCGTCGATATCCTCGAAACCCGCCGGCGCCAACTTCTCGACCGCGTCGATCACGCCTTCCGGGCCGCCCTTGCGGTTCTGATGGACCACCTCGGCGGTCTTCGGGCGCCGCTCGGCCTCATAGGCCCAGAGGCCGGCCCGGGGATGGGGCTGCAGCCGCAGCGCATCGGCGAGGCAGCGGGCGTCCAGCACCGCCTGGCTGGCCCCGTTCGAGCCGACCGGATACATCGGATGCGCCGCGTCGCCGAGCAGCGTCACCCGCCCGAATGTCCAGCGCGGCAGCGGATCGCGATCGGCCATCGGGTATTCGAAGATCTCGGGCGTCGCGCGGACCAGGGCGTCGATGTCATAGCCGGGCAGGCTGAACCGCCGGGCATGGGGCAGAACCGTCGCCAGCGCCACCTTGCGCGACCAGTTGTCGGGCGGCGGCGGGCTGACGGCCGGATCCCTGGTGCGCACGTTCACCACCCAGTTCACCAGCTGCCGGCCATCGGCTTCGGGCGGGGCGATGGGATACAGCACCAGCTTGGCCCCGAAACCGCCGCCGATCGCCATCACCGTGCCATCGCGCCAGGGCGGGGCCAGGGCGGCGCCGCGCCACATCGAGACGCCGTTCCAGGACGGGGCGCCTTCATCCGGGTAGAAGTGCCGCCGCCCGGCCGAATGGATGCCGTCGGCGCAGATCAGCACGTCGCCGCGGGCGACATCGGCGGCGCCGCCCTCGGCCGCATCGACGAATTGCGCGGTGACCCCGCCCTCGTCCTGCACGAAACCGGCGAGGCGGCGGCCGCAGCGCACCGCATCCGGCCCCATCCGGGCGATCACCGCATCATGCAGAACCTTCTGCAACCGGCCGCGATGGATCGAGAACTGCGGCACGTCATGGCCGGCCAGCAGGCCGCGCGGCTCGTTCCAGACCTCCTGCCCCCGGCGGGTGTAGTAGTAGAGATGCGAGGTGCGCACCGCCACCCGGTCCAGCGCGTCGAGAAGGCCCAGACGGTCCAGTTCGGCAATGGCATGGGGCAGGATGTTGATGCCGACGCCGATCTCGCGGACCTCGCGGGCGGCCTCCCAGATCCGGCAGGGGATGCCGCGGGCGTGCAGCATCAGCGCCGTGGTCAGCCCGCCGATCCCCGCCCCTGCAATCAGGACCCGCATCACCCGTCCTCCGTGCCGCTATCCTCGGGCGGGGGCAGGAAATCGACCTCATGGGCGGCCGAGACAGCGACCACCTCGGCCGGGTTCGGGCTGGGGCCGAGGTTGTGCAGCGCCCAGAACAGGTCATAAAGCCGGCGCGCGGGCGACACCCAGAACAGGCATTTCACATCCGCGTCGGTCTTGTTGAAGATGCCGTGCGGAATGCCCATCGGCAGCCGCACCAGATCGCCCGGCACGGCCCGCCGCTCGGCCCCGTCCAGCAGGAAATCGAAGCAACCATCGAGGATATAGAGGAATTCATCCTGTGTCGGATGAATATGGGGCGGCACGAAGGTGCCCTTCGGAAAGGTCGCATGCCACGAGAAGGATTGTTCGGAAAGCTGTTTCGGAACATAGATTTGCCCGAGGATGTTCCAGCTTATTCCGTCCATCCCCTCGATGGCGCGGGTAATCCCGGCGGTCATGGTCATGTCGAATCCTCCCAGTTCAGACATGCAGGAAACGTTCCTTGATTTCGGGTGTGCTGCGCAATGCGGCATTATCGCCCGACCAGACGACGCGCCCCTTCTCGATCACCACGTGGCGATCGGCAAAGCGGGTCAGCGCATCCACGTTCTTGTCGATGATCAGAATCGATTCGCCCTCGGATTTCAACCGGGTCAGGCAGGCCCAGATCTCGTCGCGGATCAGCGGCGCCAGCCCCTCGGTCGCCTCGTCCAGCACCATCAGCCGCGGATTGGTCATCAGCGCGCGCCCGATGGCCAGCATCTGCTGCTCGCCGCCCGACAACTGGTTGCCGCGATGGCCCATGCGCTCGGCCAGGCGGGGGAACAGGGCCAGAACCTTGTCGAGAACCCAGTGGCCGGGCCGGGCCATGGCGATCAGGTTCTCGCGCACGTCCAGCGTCGGAAATACCTGCCGGCCCTCGGGCACCAGCCCCAGACCGGCGCGGGCGATGCGATGCGGCGCGGCGTTGGTCATGTCCTGCCCGCCGATCTCGACCCGGCCGGCGCGGGCCGGCAGCAGCCCGAAGACGGTGCTGATCGTCGTCGTCTTGCCCATGCCGTTGCGCCCCAGCAGGGTCACGACCTCGCCCTCGCCGACCTCGAAGCCGATGTCGTGCAGAACCTGGCTTTCGCCGTAAGCCGCCTGCAGCCCCTCGACCCGCAGCATCAGCCGCCCTCCCCGGCTTCTTCGCCCAGATAGGCGGCGCGCACCGCGGGATCGCCCCGGATCTCGTCCGGGGTGCCGGTGGCGATGATGCGGCCATAGACCAGCACGCTGATCCGGTCGGCCAGCGCAAAGACCGCATCCATGTCATGTTCGATCAGCACCTGCGTCACATCGCCCTTGAGGCTGCGCATGACCTCGACCAGCCGGTCGGCCTCCTGCCCGCTGGTCCCGGCCAGAGGCTCGTCCAGCAACAGCAGGCGCGGCCGGGTGGCCAGCGCGATGGCCAGTTCCAGTTGCCGTTTCTCGCCATGCGACAGGCTGCCGGCGCGGAAGAAGGCGCGGTCGGCGATGCCGACACGGTTCAGCGCCTCAAGCGCCGCCTCGTTCAGCGCGTGTTCCTGCGCGACCGGCGTGAAGAAGCGAAAGCTGGAACCCCGGCGCGCCTGCACCGCCACCGCCACGTTGTCCAGCGCCGTGAACCCCGGCAGGATCGAGGTGATCTGAAAGCTGCGCGACATGCCCGCGCGCACCCGGCGGTGCATCGGCAGGCCGGTCATCTCGGTCCCGTCGAAGCGGACCGAGCCGCCATCCGACCCCGCCTGCCCCGACAGTTGCGCGATCAGCGTCGATTTGCCGGCGCCGTTCGGCCCGATGATGGCGTGGAGTTCGCCGGCTTCGACCGACAGGTTCAGATCGTCGGTGACCTTCAGCGCGCCATAGGATTTGCGCAGCCCCCTGACCTCCAGCAGGCTCATGACCGCCTCCGGAAGAACCCGGCCAGACCGTCGCGGGAATAGAGCACCACGAGGATCAGGACGGTTCCGAACAGGATCGGCCAGTGATCGGTCAGGACCGCCAGCCATTCCTCAAGCAGCAGGGCGATGGTGGCCCCGGCGACAGCACCCAGCAGGTTGCCGACGCCGCCGAAGACCACCATCACCACCAGTTCGCCCGAGCGGTGCCAGTTCATGAAGGCGGGCGAGACATAGCTGGCCTGATTGGCCAGCATCACCCCTGCCACCGCCGCCATGCAGCCCGAAATGACATAGGCGGTCAGTTGATAGCGAAAGGGCGAAAAGCCGATGGCCCGCATCCTGACCGGGTTCTCGCGCGCGCCGGTCAGCACCCGGCCAAAGCGCGACCGGGTGATGGCGACGGCCAGCAGGTACAGGCCCAGAAGCAGCACGAGCGCCGTGTAATAAAGCGCCGTGTCATCCTCCAGCAGCGGCCGGCCGAACAGGGTCGAACGCGCCCGCAGCGTCACCCCGTCATCGCCGCCATAGGCCGACAGCGAGACGAAGAAGAAATAGGCCATCTGCGCGAAGGCCAGCGTGATCATGATGAAATAGATGCCGCGCGTGCGCAGCGAGATCGCCCCGGTGACCAGCGCAAAGACCGCAGCGCCAAGGATCGCGGCCAGCAGGTGCAGGCCCAGGTCGGTGACGCCCGCGCGGTTCAGGATCGCCACCGCATAGGCGCCGATGCCCAGATAGGCGGCATGGCCAAAGCTGACCAGCCCGCCATAGCCAAGGATCAGATCCAGCGCCAGGGCGGCGATGGCATAGGCCAGGATGCGGGTGGCGACGACGATCAGATAGCTGTCCTCAAGCGCGCCGGCGATCAGGGGCAGGGCCGCGAAGGCGGCAAACAGGATCGTGGCCGCCCAGGCCCGGGTCGGGATCAGCCTCATGTCCGGGCCCCGAACAGGCCGGCGGGCCGCAGCGCAAGGATCACCGCCATCAGGATATAGACCAGCATCGGCGCAAGCACCCTGCCCGCCTGCCCGGCCGCCGCCGGTTCAAGGAAGGCGCGCAGCACGATCGGCCCGAAGCTGCGCCCCAGCGTATCCACCAGCCCGACCAGCAGCGCGCCCGCGAAGGCCCCCTTCACCGAGCCGATGCCGCCGATCACGATGACCACGAAGGCCAGGATCAGCACGCTTTCGCCCATGCCCGGATCGACGGTCAGGATCGGCGCGACCATCGCGCCGGCAAAGCCCGCCAGCATGGCGCCGAAGGCGAAGATCAGGGTGAACAGCCGCTTGATGTCGACCCCGAGCGCCGCGACCATCGCCCGGTTGGTCGCCCCGGCCCGCAGCCGCATGCCGATCCGCGTGCGGGTGATGACCAGCCACAGCCCCAATGCGGTCAGCAGCCCGACCCCGATCACCACCAGCCGGAACACCGGATAGCGCAGCGGCGCGATCAGCGGGATCGAGCCCGACAGCGCCTCGGGCATCGGCACCGACAGCGGCGCGGCGCCCCAGATGATCTCGACCGCCTCGGTGATGATCATGACCAGGCCGAAGGTCGCCAGCACCTGATCCAGATGCGGCCGGTCATACAGCTTGCGGAACACCAGCAGTTCCAGCGCCAGACCGAACAGCAGCGTGGCCGGCAGTACCAGCAGCAGGCCCAGCCCGTAACTGCCGGTCATCTGCGTGAAGCTGACCACCAGATAGGCGCCGACCATGTAGATGACGCCATGGGCGAGGTTCACGAAATCCATGATCCCGAAGACCAGCGTCAGGCCGGCGGCGATCAGGAACAGCAGGATGCCGAACTGCACCCCGTTCAGAAGCTGAAGCAGAAACAGGCTGGTCATGCGCGCGTCCCGATGCAGAGGGGGCGTGTCACGCCCCCCTGCCGGTTCAGTTCATCTGGCAGTCGCCGACATAGTTGTCCTGATAGTCGTCGAAGATCTTCTTGACGACCGAGGTGGCGTAATTGCCGTCCTCGCGCTTGACCACCTCGGTCAGGTAGAAGTCCTGGATCGGATAGTGGTTCGGTCCAAAGCTGAAATCGCCGCGGACCGAGGTGAAGGGCGCCGTCTCCAGCGCCGCGATCAGCGCCTCCTTGTCGGCCACGCCGCCGGCCGCGCGGATGGCGCCGTCGATCAGATGCGCGGCGTCATAGGCCTGCATCGCATAGGTCGCCGGCACCTTGCCGTATTTCGCCTCATAGGCCGCGACGAAGGCCTTGTTCTCGGGCGTGTCCATGTCGGGCGCCCAGTTCGAGCCGCCAAAGAAGCCAAGCGCCGCATCCTGCTGGGCGGGCAGGGTCGATTCGTCCACCGTGAAGGCCGACAGGAACGGGATCGTCTCCAGCCCGGCCTGCCGGTATTGCTTGACCAGGTTCACGCCCATGCCGCCGGGCATGAAGGCGAACACCGCGTCGGGCTGCATGGCCGCGATCTGCGCCAGTTCCGCCTGATAGTCCAGCTGGCCCAGCTGGGTGAAGATCTCGCCCGCGACGCCGCCGGTATAGCTGTGCTTGAAGCCCGCGAGGCTGTCCTTGCCGGCCTGATAGTTCGGCGCCAGCAGGAAGACGTTGTCATAGCCCTGTTCCTGCGCATAGGCGCCCATCACCTCGTGCATCTGGTCGTTCTGATAGGAGGTGACGAAGAAGTTCCGGTTGCACTCGGCGCCGGCATAGTTCGAGGTGCCGGCATTGGGGCTGATCAGGATCGCGCCGGCATCGGTCACGGGTTTCTGGATCGCGCCGAGGATGTTCGAGAAGATCGGCCCGACCACGATATCGACACCGTCGCGCTCGACCAGTTCGCGGGCCTTGTTGGCGGCGATATCGGGCTTCTGCTCGTCATCGACCACGATGATCTCGGTCGCCAGACCGCCCAGATCACCGATCTCCTCGGCCGCCAGCAGGAAGCCGTCGCGCCCCATCTCGCCCAGAACGGCGGCGGGGCCGGACAGGGTGAAGACCAGCCCGATCTTCAGCGTCTCGCCTTCCTGCGCGGCCGCCGGGCCGGCAAGGCATGTGGTCGCGGCCAGCAAGGCCAGAAGCGTCCTCGAATGGGTCATGTTTACCTTCCTGTTGCCATGGGCCGCGTTAGCCGCCGCCCGTTTGTGCCTTCCCCCTACAACGACCAATGGCGATGGGTGAGTCAAGAAGATATTTCAGGCTTAAAATAGAAGCGCCGAAGCCACGCACCATCAGGGCGTGGCCTCAATGCGGCAATCCTGCAAGGGAAAAGGCGGTCAGAACCCGAACGAGAAGTTGCGGGTGATGCCCAGCCGGATGACCGACTGGTTCCGATCCTGGACGATCGGCGAATCCGCGGCATCGCCGATCAGGCGGCCATATTCGACCTCGCCGGTCAGCGCGGTCTTCTCGCCCAGGGCATAGCGCGCGGTGACCCTGGCCGCGGCCATGGTGAAGCCGCCGCCCGGCTCATAGACCGGGTTGCCGCTGGACAGGGACTGGCTGCCGGAGACACCGAAATAAGTCTCGACGAATTCGGAATCGCCATAGGTCGTCTCGAGCGTGGACCACAGGGTCAGCCGGTCGTTGATCTCGCTGCGATAGCGGACCCCGACCTCGCCGGTGATCCCGTGATGGCCGCCAAAGCCCTGCAGCGTGCGGACATAGGCGTTCACCGGGCCGTAGCCATAGCTGACCTGGGCGCCGAACTCGTAGGCCGCGCTGATGTCACCCATGCCGCGCAGCGCCTCGTCATCGCTTTCCTTGCGCTCGCCGGCATAGCCGAAGCTCGGAAGGATCGTGAAGCCGTCCAGATCCCCCTTGCCCGGCGCGCCAAAGCTGGCATTGCGCAGGACGATCCAGGGGCTGAACTCATTGTCCTGGGCGCCGGGATAGATGGCGCCGTAAGACGCGCCAAGCCCGATATCCGCCGACAGCGTGCCCCAGCGGTCACCGAATTTCAGATCCTGCGCATCCGCCGCCGTCGCCAGCGAGGCACACAGAACAGCAAGCACCAGAGCTTTTTTCATCGGTTACTCCCGGAAGGGCGCGGAACAATCGAGGGTCGTCTAGGTGCGAATCGGGGCGGCACGCAATGCCGTCACGGGGATTTTACACCATCGACGGGCAGGCGGCACATTTCGGCAACAATCCTACGCCTTTTCGGCCAGTTCCAGATTTTCCAGCGCATTCATCCAGATACTTTCCGCCCGCGCCATCGCCTCGACCGCCTCGGCATGCTTGCGGCCCCATTTCTCGGCCTCGGCGGGGTTCTGATAGATATCGGGATCGGCCAGCTTCAGATCAAGCTTTTCCAGCATCTCGGTCAGTTTCTCGACCCGATCCTCGGCCTTGCGCACCTCGGATCGCAGCGCCTGCAACTCATCGCGGGGCGGCCGTTTCGGCGCCGGCCTCAGTTGCGGCGCGGATTTCGGCTTCGCCGCCTCGTCGCCGGCCAGCAGGAAACGGCGGTAATCGTCCAGATCGCCCTCATAGGCCGTCACCGCGCCGTCATTGACCAGCCACAGCCGGTCGGCGACCAGCCCCAGAAGATGCATGTCATGGCTGACCAGCACCACCGCGCCGGTATAGTCGTTCAGCGCCTCGGACAGGGCCTCGCGGCTTTCGATGTCCAGATGGTTCGTGGGCTCGTCCAGCACCAGCAGATGCGGCGCGTCGATGGTGGCGACCAGCAGCGACAGCCGCGCCTTCTGACCACCCGAAAGCTGACCCACCCTGGTTTCAGCCTGCGCCTCCATCAGCCCGAACCCGGCCAGCCGGGCGCGCAGTTTCGCCGGCGCCTCGTCCGGGCGCAGCCGGCGGACATGGTCCAGCGGGGTCTCGGCCAGTGACAGTTCGTCCACCTGATGCTGGGCGAAATAGCCGACCCGCAGCCTGCCCGACCGGGTCAGCCGGCCCGCCATCGTGCCAAGCCGCTCGGCCAGAAGTTTCGACAGCGTCGATTTCCCCTGCCCGTTCCGGCCCAGCAGCGCGATCCGGTCGTCCTGATCGATGCGCAGGTTCAGCCGGTGCAAGACCGCCCGGTCGCCATAGCCGACCGCCACCGCCTCCATCGCCACGATCGGCGGCGACAGTTCCTCGGGCTGCGGGAATCCGAAGCGATGGAACTTTGCCTGTTCGGGGGCGGTGATCGGCTCCATCTTCGCCAGCATCTTGATGCGCGACTGGGCCTGCCGGGCCTTGGTCGCCTTGGCGCGGAACCGGTCGACGAAGCTTTGCAGATGTTCGCGCCGGGCCTGCTGCTTCTTGGCCTCGGCCGTCTGCAGGGCGCGGCGTTCGGCCCGCAGACGCGCGAAACCGTCGTAACCGCCGGTGTAAAGCGTCAGCCGCCGGTCCTCGAGATCCAGGATATGGCCCACGGCGCGGTTCAGAAGATCGCGGTCATGGCTGATGATGATGACCGTATAGGGATAGCGGGCCAGATAGGTTTCCAGCCACAGCGCGCCTTCGAGATCCAGATAGTTCGTCGGCTCGTCCAGCAGCAGCAGGTCGGGCTGCGCGAACAGCACGCCGGCCAGCGCCACCCGCATCCGCCAGCCGCCCGAGAAATCGGCGGTCGGCCGGGCCTGATCGGCGGTCGAGAAGCCCAGCCCGTCAAGGATCGAGGCGGCCCGCGCCTCGGCCGACCAGGCGTCGATATCGGCCAGCCGGGTCTGGATCTCGGCAATACGATGCGGATCGGTGGCGGTCTGGCTCTCGGCCAGCAGCGCCGCACGCTCGCGATCCTCGGCCAGCACCGTCTCCAGGACCGAACGCCCGGTCCCCGGCGCCTCCTGCGCGACACCACCGATCCGGGCGCGCGAGGGCAGCGAGATGGCGCCACCATCCAGCGACAGTTCCCCACGGATCAGCCGGAACAGCGTCGTCTTGCCGGCGCCGTTGGGGCCGACAAGGCCGACCTTGTGGCCCTCGGGGATGGTGGCCGAGGCGTGCTCGAACAGCGGCCGGCCCTGAATCGAGAATGATATGTCGTCGATGCGCAGCATGGGCGCGGCATGGCGCAAAGCCCGGGATTGGTCAATGGGCCATGCCGCGCGGCGATCATGGCACCGGGCGGCCTGCCCGGCGCCATGATCCTGCCCCGGTCACTTCAGGGTGATGCGGCCGTCAAGGGCGGGGGCATAGGTGGCGCCCTGCGCGGCCAGGTAATCGGCCAGCACCTCGGCCAGATCGGGGCCGAAATCATAGGCATTGACCGCATTGCTGGCGAAGATCGCATAGCCGTCGCCGCCGCTGCGCATGTAGTTGTTCGAGACCACGCCATAGGTCGCCGCCGGATCCAGCGGTGCCCAGTCCTCGCCTGCGCCGACCATCACGTCGCTGACCCGGCTGCCCGGCTCGTTCGCGGCGGTGATGGTGTATTTCAGCCCGGCCACCTGCGCGAACCGGCCCGCGCCCTCCTCGATCTGGCTGGCACCGTTCTCCAGGGCGGCCAGCACGTCGGCGCCGCTCAGCTGGAAGGTCGCCAGGGTGTTCTGGAAGGGCAGCACCGTATAGACCTCGCCCATGGTCACCGGCCCGGCATCAATCGAGGCGCGCAGCCCGCCGCCATTGGCAATCGCGATGCTGATGCCCTGATCCTTCACCCGGTCCAGCATCGCCTCGGCCACCAGATTGCCCATCTCGCATTCCCGCGCCCGGCAGTTCACCCGGTCGCCGTCGATCGGGGCGGCGGTCTCGGCCACGACCTTTTCACGCAGCTCGTCGATGGGCGCGGCCAGGTCCCTGATCCGCGCCAGCGTGGCCTCATCGGGCACCACCGAGGCATCCATCAGGATCGGCTCGCCCTCGGCCGCAATCAGGGTGCCGGCATCGTCGAAGGTCAGCTTCAGATGGCCCAGATATTTCGAATAGGCATAGGCCTGAACCACCGGCACCTCGACGCCATCGGCGCCCGCCACCATGGTCGGATAGGGGCCTTCGGCATTCTCCATATTGCCCAGCGGGCTGTGCGAATGGCCGCCGACCACGGCATCCAGTCCCGGGATCGCCGCCGCCAGTTCCTGATCGCGCCGATAACCCTCATGGGTCAGCGCGATGATCTTGGTCACGCCCTGATCGGTCAGTTCCTGCACATCGGCCTTGATGCTTTCGATATCGTCCATGAAGATCACTTCGTCGCCGGGCGAAGCGATCTCGGGCGTGTCCAGCGTGGTACCGCCGATAATGCCGATCTTGTCGCCGCCGATCTCGATGATGGTATTGCCGGTCAGCTTGCCCTTCAGCGAGGCGTCCTGCGAGGCGTCGATATTGGCCGAGATCACCGGAAACTCGACCGCTTCCATGAAGGCGGCCAGCGTCTCGGGGCCGTCGTCGAATTCGTGGTTACCCACCGCCATGGCATCATAGCCGAGCGAGTTCATCATCTCGGCCGCGACCTTGCCCTTGTAGGTGGTATAGAACAGGCTGCCCTGGAACTGGTCGCCCGCATCCAGCAGGATCACCGGCTCGCCCGCGGCCTCGAACTGCTTGCGCAATTCGGCGATCTTGGTGACGAACCGGGCCGAGCCGCCCAGACACTCGCCCGCCGCCTCGGTCTCGGCGTCGCAGGTGCTGTCGAACTTGTTGATCGATTCGATGCGGCTGTGAAAATCGTTCGTGTGCAGGACATGCAGCACGGTTTCGGACTGGGCCGCGCCGGCAAAAAGCGCGGCGGCCGAAACGGCGGTCAAGAAGCGGAGAGTCATCCGTGGTTCCTTTCTACCCCACTGTCATTCAGCCGCCAGCTTGGCGCAGTCCCGGTTGCCGGTCAAACATCCTGTGGACCCGGCCTTGACCACCGGCCACCAGAGGCGGCAAATGCGACCATGCTGATCTACAAGATTTTTCGCGCGGAAGAATGGGCGGCACTGCAGGCCGCCGGCCAGACCGACGGGGCGCCGGTCGATGTCGCCGACGGCTTCGTCCATTTCTCGACCGCCCTGCAACTGCCCGAAACCCTGGCCCGGCATTTCGCGGGCGAGGACAGCTTGACGCTTCTGGCCTGCGATGCCGGGGCCATGGGCCACGCTTTGCGGTGGGAGCCTTCGCGCGGGGGCGACCTCTTTCCGCATCTCTATCGCCCGCTGCGGATCGCCGATATCCGCTGGACGCGACCGATTGACCTCGGCCCGGACGGCCACAGGACGGGACCCCTGGAATGAGCATGGTGGAAAAACTGGGGCTGGCGGCGCTGCACCGGCTGGATCCCGAACACGCGCATGACCTGTCGATCAGGGCGCTGGCCTCGGGTCTCGTGCCGCTGCCCGGCGGGCCGGCCACATCGGACCGGCTGCGGTTGCGGCTGGCCGGGCTGGACCTGCCGAACCCGGTCGGGCTGGCCGCCGGATACGACAAGAACGCGCGCGCCGTGGCGCAGCTGATGCGGGCCGGCTTCGGCTTCATCGAGCTTGGCGCCGCAACCCCGCGCCCGCAGCCCGGAAACCCCAAGCCGCGACTGTTCCGGCTCAGCGGAGAACGGGCGATCATCAACCGCTTCGGCTTCAACAACGAGGGGGTCGAGGTGATCGCGCCACGTCTGGCGGCGCGACCGGCCGGGATCCCGGTGGGGCTGAATATCGGCGCGAACAAGGACAGCGCCGACCGCGCGGCGGATTTCGCCCAAGTGGTGCGGGTCGCGGGCGCGGCGGCCGATTTCCTGACCGTCAACGTCTCGTCCCCCAATACCGAACGGCTGCGCGATCTTCAGGGGGCCGCGGCACTGGCCGCGCTGCTGGGCGGCGTGATGGCGGCGCGCGACGCACTGCCCGTGCGACCGCCGGTCTTCCTCAAGATCGCCCCGGATCTGGATGAGGCCGGACTGGCCGATATCGCGGCGGTGGCCCGCGAGGCGCGGGTCGATGCGATCATCGCCACCAACACCACCCTGTCGCGCGACGGGCTGCATGACCCGCAGAAATCCGAAACCGGCGGGCTGTCGGGCGCCCCGCTTTTCGCGCGGGCGACCGGCGTTCTGGCGCGGCTTCACCGGCAGACGAAGGGAGAGATCCCGCTGATCGGCGTCGGCGGCATCGGCTCGGCCCAGCAGGCATGGGACAAGCTGCGCGCCGGGGCCTCGGCGATCCAGATCTATTCGGCACTGATCTATCAGGGCTTCTCGCTTGCCACGCGCATCACCGAGGAACTGGACGCCCGGCTCGAACGCGACAGGCTGACGCTGCCCGAACTTACGGGCAGCGGCGTCGCGGACTGGCTCTAGAAATACTCGTCGATCCCCAGCAACTGGTTCATGCTGTGCGAGGGTTCTGGACAGCCCGCATCCCCGATCACGCGCGCCGGAACGCCCGCCACGGTCTTGCAGGCGGGCACCTCCTGCAGGACCACCGACCCCGCCGCGATACGCGAGTGATGGCCGATCCGGATATTGCCCAGCACCTTCGCCCCGGCCCCGATCATGACGCCGTCGCCGATCTTCGGATGCCGGTCGCCATCCTCCTTGCCGGTGCCGCCAAGGGTCACCGAATGCAGCATCGACACATCGTTGCCGACCGCCGCCGTCTCGCCGATGACGATGGAATGGGCGTGGTCGATCATCACCCCGTTGCCGATCGTCGCGGCCGGGTGGATATCGACCCCAAAGCATTCCGAGCAGCGCATCTGCACGAAATAGGCCATGTCACGGCGGCCCTGCTGCCACAGCCAGTGCCCCATGCGATAGGCCTGCAACGCCTGAAAGCCCTTGAAGAACAGGATCGGCTGGATCAGCCGATGCGTCGCCGGGTCGCGGTCATAGACGGCCAGCAGATCGGCCCGCGCCGCGTCCCCCAGTGCCGGCGTCGTCGCATAGGCCTGATCCGCGATCTCGCGCAGGATCTGCTCGCTCATCTCGCCCGAGGCCAGCTTCAGCGAGAACCGGTAGGCCAGCGCCGCCTCGAGGCTGTGGTGATGCAGCAGGCCCGCATGGATCAGCGCGCCCAGCAGGGGTTCGTCCTGCACGGCCGCACTTGCTTCGTCGCGGACCTGAGCCCAGACCGCATCCCGGTCCAGATCCAATAGCTTCTTGCCGCTCTGTTGCATGTTCATCGGAACCATCCGCTATTTCAGGGTTCCAGTCTTAGCTCAGAACGGCGTGGGACGAAAGGCGCGGATGGCGCCCGGTCGTCTCATCCGGGCAGGCGCAGGCTCCACCAATGGACCGCAAGGCTGACCTTGCCGCCGGTGAATTCCCCGCCTTCTGCGGTCATCTGCAGCGTCTCGGACTGGTAATAGGTCATCGGCGTGCCCAGAATGCCGCGCGACCATGAATTCTTGCCCTTGCCCAGCCCCTGGCCAAAGCGATTCGCGGCCCCCTCCGTGCCCAGCCGCCAGCCGGTCAACGAGCCCGTCAGCGCCTCGGTGACCCGCGCGACAGCGCCAAGGACCATGACACCCGCCGGAATGGCGATGCCGGTGTCAAAGCTTGCGCCCGCACCGACCGTCACCTCGCCCTCGGCAAACCCGGCCATCATCGCAGACCCCATCGCGCCCAGCGACAGCGCACCCGCAACCCAGCCCGACCCGTCATGGACAGCACCGACGCCCTGATCGGCGATGAAGGCGCGCATCCCGGCGCCAGGTGGCAGAAACACCCAGCCGCCGTTCGCGCCGATGGCGATCCTCCCGCCCTGTCCCGACCAGTCGCCCGCCGCGGTCCCCGGCACGCCCCAGCACTGCCCGTCGATCACGGCATCGGGCGGCTGGGCGGTGGTCACGCTCTGCAGCACCAGGTTCACCAGCCCGTCGAGACGCATCAGCGCCTCGTTGACCGTGACATGTTTCTGCGCCTGTGCGGGCTGCAGCAGGGGCATGGCCAGACGCATGGTCTCATGGCTCGGCATTGAAGATCCTCCTGACAAAGGGGCCGGGTCCGAACTGGTCCGACATCTGGGCGACGGCGACGCTGAAGGCACCGCCCGCCGACAGGCTCTGCCACAGATCGGCAGGCACCGTGTATTCGGGCTGGCTCAGCTGCACTTCGTGCACCTGCGTCCCGCCCTGGGTGATCCGCAAAAGATAGATTTCGCGGGTCTCGCCCAAGGGCACCTCCAGCCCCTCCCAGCCGTCGCCATCGCTTCGCGTGCGCCGGATCCAGCCGAGGTTGCGGCCATCGGCGCGCAGGTGACAGGGCGCATAGGGGCGCAGCCCGATCCCCCGCGCCCCGGTCACCCGCGCGCGATAGCTGGAATCATCGGGTGCCCGCAGCGCCGGGCCGATCCGCCAGAAGCGTTCCTGCCCGCGTGCGCCGGGCGGCAGCTTGACCTGCCGTGGCGCCCCGTTCAGCAAGACCACCATGCTGCCCGCCGGCCAAAGATCGGGCATGATCGCATCGCTGCCGGCCTGCCCGCGCAGCCGCTGGCTGACCTCCCACAGGCCGCCGCCAACCGGTTCGGCCCGGCCGAACTGCATGATCTCCCACATCTCGGGCGAGCCGTCGCCGATGGCCAGCGCATTCGCCCCGGCCAGCAGTGCCCGCTCTGTCACCGAGCGCAGGGCATTCGTCTTCACCCGGATGCGCAGCGGCGCACCGCGATCGATCACGCCGGGGCGGGCGCGATGCAGCACGCTCTCGGTCCGGCCGATCACCGCCCCCTGATCCAGCAGCAGGTTCAACTCATACCCGCCTTCCTCCTCGACCGAGGCATAGGCCGCGACCGTTCCCGGCCACGGCTTCGCCGCCACCGCCAGATAGGGCGCATGCGGCACCTCGTCGCCGCGCAGCAGCGGCAGGTCCAGAAACACCGGCAGGACCGGCATCGGCGGGGCATAGCGCCGGATCGCCGTCTCGTCCTCGGTCGCCACCGCCGGAACATAGACGCCCGGATCGACCCGGACGGCATCGACGGTGATCGCGCCCGCGCGCTCGACCCGATCGATGCGCCAGCGGCGCGGCTCGACCCCGTGCTGCGCGATCCGCACCACATCACCCGGCCCCAGATGCGCCCGCGAGGGCGGCAACGCGAACCGCGCCGTGTCGCGCGACAGCACCGCCTCGGACAGCCAGCGTTCGGCAATCGCGCGCCCCTCGGCGCGGGTCGCGACCATCGGAAACTCGCTGTCGCTGACCGTTTCCAGATCGGCGTCGGGCAGGCTGGTCTCGGCCGTCGCCACCGCATAATCGGCACCCGCCTCGACATGGCTCAGCCGCAGGCGTCCGGCCAATCCGGGCTCGGCCGAACGGACGGTTTCCAGCCCCGCCAGATCCTCGGTCACGGCCAGATCGTCAGGCCCGATCGCAACCGTCGCCAGACCATCGCGCATGCGAAAGCACAGCCGACCCTCGCGTTCCACCGCATCAAAGCCATGGGCCAGCATCAGCGGTTGCAGCGCCGCCCGGCCGCTTTCACCCCCGGTCAGGCTATAGCCGCGCACGACCCCGGACAGCGCGCTGGCGTCATATGAGGCGATGCCGGCCATGCGACAGATATCGCCGACCACCGCCGGCAGCGTCACCGCCCCGGCCCGGCCGTTCAGCCAGTGCCCGCGCTCCCATGCCGGCCCGTCCGACCACAGATCCGGCCGGCCGGGAAAGGCCGGATAGGGCCGCGCGTCCCAGCACCAGACATGGGCGCGGTCCAGATCGACCATCCGTCCGCCATCCTCCATGGCAGGGTTGTTTTCCGGCTTCGACCAATGGGCGGTCACCGCGCGCAGATAGGCCGCCTGAATCGCGTCATCGCGTCGCCCGTTCGAGTAATGCGGCAGCATGCTTTCCGAACTATGGGCATCGAGGAACTTGTTCGGCTGGTTCGTCGCCTTGTCCAGCGCCGCACAGCCGTATTCGGTGAACCAGACCGGCTTTGATCCGGGCACCCAGCCCGTCGCCTCGGGCGACCGCAGGCCCCCCGGTCGGTCGTAATGCAGGTTCTGCCACCAGCTGGTGATGTCCTTGAAGCGCCAGACCCAGGCCTCGTCATAGCGTCCATCGGTAATCGGCGAACGCCTCTGCGCGTCGCGGTCGGCCTGGCTGGCATAGTACCAGTCGTAACCCTCGCCCCCGCAGACATTCGCCTGCAGATAGTCCGGGTTGTCGATCCGACCCCAATGCGCGTCCAGATGGT
The DNA here is from genome assembly GCF_018860165.1 of Paracoccus marinaquae. Lineage (GTDB taxonomy): Bacteria > Pseudomonadota > Alphaproteobacteria > Rhodobacterales > Rhodobacteraceae > Paracoccus > Paracoccus marinaquae. The sequence goes on along the minus strand of NZ_JAHKNG010000028.1, from coordinate 24,245 downwards.
CCTCGCCCTCGCGCCAGTCGGACAGCGGCATGTAATTGTCGATGCCGATGAAATCGATATTGTCATCCGCCCACAGCGGATCGAGATGAAAGAACAATTCGCCATTGCCGGGATGGTGGCCGAAATATTCCGACCAGTCGGCGGCATAGCCGATCTTCACATCCGGCCCCAGAACGGCGCGCACATCCGCAGCCAGTTGCCTCAACTGCGCCACCGCCGGATAGCCGTTCTGCGGCCCCCGGATCCGGGTCATGCCCACCATCTCCGAGCCGATCAGGAAGGCATCGATCCCGCCCGCCGCCGCGCAGAGATGGGCGTAATGCAGGATGAAGCGGCGATAGGACCATTCGGCAGGCCCGTGATAGCCGACCCCGTCGCCCGTGCGGCTGAAATCCCCCGCCTGCGCGGTTCCGAAAAACGCCGCAACCTCGTCCGCCGCCGCCTGCGTCCCGTCGGGTGAACCCTCTTGCCCGGCGGCAACCGAGGTGGTGATCCTTCCCCGCCACGGCATGACGGGCTGTTCGCCGACGCCATGGGGATCGGGCAGGCCATTGCCAGCCAGTTGCTCCATCAGGATGAAGGGATAGAACACCGCCCGGCGCCCCGAGCCGGCAATCGCGCGCAGCGCCTCGATCACCGACCGGTCCGCAGGCGTGCCGCCATAGACCGGCCGCCCGTCGATCTGGGCAACAGACTGCGCCCCGCCCCGCGTCACGCCCGCCACGCGCCAGGGCATCTCGCTGCCGTCGCTCTCGCCCTGCTCGACCTTGGGGCGCAGGCTGCAATGCCCGATCCGCAGATCGTCGCCGAACCACGACACCACCAGCGAGACCGAGCCGACATTGGGCAATTCGCGCCCCATGACATCAAGTGAGGCGCTGAAATCCGTCCCGCCCATCGGCGTGTTGACATTGACCGAGCGATGCTCGCCCAATCCCAGGTCCTGTGTCACCGGCGTTGTCGCCAGCGCATATTCGCCGGTGCCGGGGATCAGCGCCACCGCCCGCACGTCGCGGCACAGGCCGCTGCCATCCTGCGCCGGACAGGTCACCTCGAAGCTCAGCTGCGGCATCCGGTTGCCCCAGCGTTCGAGGCTCAGATCCTCCAGCACGACATAGGCGACACCGCGATAGGCCGGCGCGTCCTCGCCCTCATGCGCGGCGATGACCGGATCGGGCATCTGCTCTCCGTCTCCGGCATAGACCCGCATGTTCAGGTCGGCCGCCGCGACCTCCTCGCCATCCGCCCAGACCCGGCCGACGCCGAGGATCTGCCCCTCGCACAGCGCCAGCGCCACCGACAGGCGATAGCTGATCTGCGTCACCGTCGTCTTCGGCGCACCCTTGCCGCCGCCGCTGCTGTCGGTTCGGCGGATCTCGTCCAGCGGCGAGGCCCAGACGACATGCCCGGGCAGCCGCATCTGGCCCCAAAGCCGCGGGATCGGCGCCCCCTCGCCCGCCGTCTGCAGGCGCAGCCGGTCGATCCGCCCGGTCTCGACCACCTTCGAGCCGCCGCCCAGCAGCCGTTGGTCGATCATCCGCCCCACCGTCGCACCAACCGCGCGGCCGATGACAGCACCCGACAGGCCCAGAAAGGCACCGCCAAGCCCGCCGCCGATGGACGCACCCACGGCGGACAACAGGATCGTGGCCATCGCGGCCTCCTTGCTTCAGAATCTCACGGAAAGCGGAACCGGGCTGCAATCCGGCTCTGCCAGGGTGTGGTCAGCGGGCTCTCGATGACGCCATGATGGGTATAGGCATGAACGAAACGCGGCGCGCGGCCGGTTTCCGAGACGATACCCAGATGCTTGGCGACCGCGCCCGCGCGCATGCGGAACAGCAGCACATCCGCCCCGGCCAGCGGCGCATCCTGTGCAACCGGCCGCAAATGCCGCAGTGCCCCGGACAGCAGCGGCTCATCTGCCCCGAACTCGCCCCAATCCGGCGTATAGGGCGGCGGTGCCTCGGGCTCGGCCCCGTAAAGCACACACCAGATGCCCCGGATCAACCCAAGGCAATCGGCGCCAGCCCCCTTTGCGCTGGCCTGATGGACATAGGGTGTGCCGATCCAGTCCCGGGCCAGCGCCACGATGCGGTCAGGATCCGCCACGACCGCCCCCTGCTTGCGGCGCCAGCAGCCAGTCTTCGCTGGGCAGATGCGGGAAGCCCCGAAAATTCAGATAATTGTCGAACTTCAACCGGCAGGTGACACTGCGCTTGTCGCAACCCGCGGTCAGCCGGACGCGGTCGCCGGGTTTCGGCACGATCCCCAGCCCCTGCCACAACTCGACCTCGCGGCCGCCGCCCGGCAGGGCAATGTCGTTCTTGACCGTGCCGCGCAATCCCCCGGCCTCACCATCCAGAACCAGCAGGACACCGCGCTCGAACCACGCCTTGTCGAAGGCCGGGAAACCCGCAAAGCGGAACAGCCGCCCCTCCTCGCATCCCTCGACCGCGCGCTCCGTCTGCAGCCCCGGCCCCGACAGATCGACGCCGCAGGCGCCATCACCCAGCCGCGCCGAGCAGCGCGGGTGGTAAACCCGGCCCTGCGGCGCGTTCAGCGGCTCGGACAGGCCCCGCAATTCGGCGCGAAAGGCCCCGCGCGACCGCGACACTTCGCCCAGACTGCCCGCGAACACCAGCCGCCGTTGCGCAGGATCGCTCCAGTCGACCTCCCACATCTTCAACTCGGCCGCATCCCACAGCCCGGCCAGCAGGTCCCTTTCGGTGATCGCATTGTCGGACAGCGCGCCCTCGGCCTCGGAATTGTCGACCGACAGCCCCGAGCCCTGCACCAGCGCCCGCGCGCTCATGCCGTGATCCGGGCGGAAGGTGACATTGCCAAAGCGCAGCCGGGCGTCATGGTCGGTGAAACCCAGGGTCAGCCCGTCACCGCGGCGGATCACCCAGGCCCGGCAGGTGGTGGTCGTGGTCATATCCGCACCTCCACAACCGGAATCTGGGGCACCTCGCCGGCCTGGAAACCGGCCACCGAAACCGCGATCCGGTCGGTGTCAAAGCGCACCGGCACATCGAATTCAAAGCCCGCCGTCACCGCCGCCCCGGGCTCGGGCGGCTCGCGGAAGGTCACCAGCCCCGTTGCGTGATCGACCTCGTAATCCTCGCCCGGAAAGCGTTCGACCCCGCCGATCCCCGCCCGCACCGTATCCTGCACCGGCTTGGTGATCGGCCGGGCATAGCGCGCCGGTCCCGACGCATAGGTCTTGATGAGTGCGAAAGTCACCGCATTGCCGTCGCCGCGCGCGATCTCCTGATCGTCGAAGACCGGGCTGCGCGAGGGCGCAGAGCTTTTGAAGTCCGACCAGTCCTTCCAGCGAAAAGCGTGCAACTGCCCGGCCCGCGCCTCGAAGAATACCACCAGCGCCGACAGGTCATCCAGCGAACGCAAGCCCATCCCCGCGTCATAGCGGCGCCGTGCATGCGCCCAGGGCGTGTTCCGCTCCTCGAAGCCGCTGGCCAGCGTGACGATCTCGGTGCGCCGCTCGGGGCCGCCGATCGAGCCGAAGGACAGGTTCGCCGGAAACCTCACCTCGTGAAAAGCCATTCCTGCCTCCCTGGTTCAGTTGTTGCGGTCGCCGCGCGCCAGCGCCCGGCCCAGTTGCGCGGCAATCTGCGACTGGCTGCGCTGGAAGCCCGCGACATCCGGGGTGGTCACGTTCACCGTGATATTGACCAGCCGGCCACCGCCACCCGCCGCGACACCCAGCCGGCCATCGGCCCCGCGCCGCAACGGCATGATCGCCTCGGGACCGGCCTCGCCCATCAGCCCGGTGGCGCCGCGCATCGGAAAATGCGTGGGCTGGCTGACGATCCCGCCCTTGGCGAAGGGCATGACGCGGCCCTGTACGAAGGCCCCGCCCGCGGCGAAGGGCAAGGCACCCGACAGCATTCCCGTGACGCTGCCGGCGAGGGATCCCGCCAGCGCATTTTCCATCGGCTTCATCGCCATCGAGAACACCTTGTCCGCGATCGACCGCCCGATGCCCTTCAGCGCCTCGGACAGCTTGATGCCGTCGAAGATCAGCCCGTCGAAGGCGCGGCGCAGACCGCTTTCGATGCCCGAACTCAAGCTGCCGACCTCGCGTGAGGTAATGGCCATCGACTGCCGCAGCCGCGCCAGTTCCGCCTCGAACTCGGCGGCCATGCGACTGCTCTGCCCGAATCCCTCGTCCAGCTGGTCCAGCGTCGCGCCGAACCCGTCCTTGTCCGCCATGCTGATGGCCCCCGCTTGTCAGTTGCTCTCATTCCCCGGGCGAGCCCGGCCGCCGGTCGGGATAGCGCGCCGCCAGTTCGGCCAGCCGTTCCCGCGTCATCGCCGGCGGTCCGGCCTCGACCCCCAGCATCAGGGCCAGTTCGGCCGGGGTCAGCGCCCAGAACTGCTCTGGTCGCAGCCCCAGCCCGCGCAACCCCGCGCGCATCAGGCCGGGCCAGTCCAGCCCGCCGCTCATGCGCCGATCCGGAAGGCGCGGGCCAGCAATTCGGCGGCTGCCCGCCCCGCTGCCACCGGCCCGCCGCCGATCTCGACCGTCAGCAGGTCGGCCGCGCGCCCCTGCCAGCCGCCGCCCCGCAGCCCTGCGACCAGCACCGCCAGCACATCGCGGCTGGAAAAGCGCCCGGCCTCGAACCGTTCGGCCAGCGCCAGCAGGCTGTCGGCGCCCAGATCCTGTTCCAGTTCGGCCAGTGCGCCCAGGGTCAGCCGCGCCACCTGCGCCTGCCCGTCCAGCGCGATCTCGACCTCGCCCCGCATCGGGTTCGCCATCACAGCACCGTAAAGCTCAGCGCACCGGCCGAGGCCATGCTGACCTCATAGGTGGCCTCGCCGTTATGGCTGCCGGCATATTCCAGCGCGGTGATCTGGAACGGTCCCTCGACGGTGCCGAAATCGGGGATCACCACCTGAAACCGCGGCACCTCGCCGTCGAAGAAGATCTGCCGCGCACGAGCATCGGTCGCCGCGTCCCGAAACACGCCCGAGCCCGAGATCGAGGCGCTGCGCATTCCCGCGCCACCCAGCAGTTCGCGCCAGCCGCCCTCGCTTTCGACGCTGGTGACATCCACCGTCTCGGCATTGAAGGATAGCCGCGAGGCGCGCAGCCCGGCCACCGTCTCGAAGGCGCCATCGCCCGTCATGTCCATCCTGACCAGCAGGTCGCGCCCGTTCTGTACCGCCATGGCCTCAACTCCTCAGCCCAGATCAATCAGGGCGCGAAAGGTCAGATCGACCCGTCGCGCCGCGCCGTTTTCTACCCGCCGCGCCCGCGCGCGCCGAAACCAGATCGCCACCAGATGGCCGCGATCCAGCATCAGGCCGCCCGTCTCCAGCGCCTCGGCCACCGCCGCGGCGGCGATCTTGACGGCACTGAAACCGGCACTGCCCTCGCTGCCCGACAGCACCGAGACGACGAAATCATGCTGCGATCCGCGCCCGGTCGCATCGCCGGCGTCACGCGCCTCCTCGGGGCCCAGCGAGACATGCACCCCGGCCGGCACATCGACCGGCATGGCGTCGAAGATCGCATCCCCGACCAGCGCCGCCAGCGCCGTGTCGGCCCGCAAATGCCGGTAAACCGCGCCCTGCAGCGCCGCCCCTGCCGCATAACTCATGCCTGATCCTCCTCTCGTGCAAAGCAGGTCAGCCAGCGCCCGTCCGGGTCACACTCGGCCACCGCCTCGATATGGAACAGCCGCGCGCCCAGCCGCAGCCGCTGGTCGGGCTCGGGCCGGCGCGGATCACCCTTTGGCGCTGCGCGCAGTGTGATCCGCCATGTCACCAGGCTTTGCGGCCCGACCTGGACCAGACGCTCGCGCCCCGCTGCGGCTTCCATCCCGGCCCAGAGCCAACCCAGCTGCCGCCAGACGACGCGATGGCCGCCCATTCCGTCCTCCTGCCGCTCGGGTGCTTCCAGCGCCAGCCGCAGGTTCAGCCTCGGCCGGCCCATCAGCGCGCCTCCCGGCGACCGCGACCGCCGAGGATGCGCACCTGCCGCCAACGCTCGATCAGCGCGCTGACCCCGAAGGGCATAGCCCCCTTCGATCCCTCGAAGCTGCGATCCTCGTAATAGCGCGCGGCCAGCATCAGCACCGCCTGCGCCAGATCGGCCGGCACCGATGCCCAGTCAGCACCGAACCCGGCGGTAAAGCGCACGTTCAGCAAACCGCGCCGCGGAACATGCGGCAGGATCACCCCGGTCGGCAGGATCATCGGACGCTGGCTGTCGGGCAGCAGCCGCCAGCTGTCCTGCGGCAGCGCCGTGACGATGCCGGCCCCGTCCTCGATCTCGATCCCCTCGATCGAGATCACCGGCGCCAGCGGCAGCGGCTGGCCCAGCCGGTCGCGCCAGTCATCCAGCTGCATCCGAAAGCGCCGGGTCAGCAGCACCTTGCCGGTCCGCCCCTCGATGGTCGCGATCGCGGCGCGCAGATAGCCGCCCAGGGCCGCCGTTTCGGCCGCCTCCTCGGCGACCCCGAACCCCGACCCCAGGCGCAAATGCTCGCGCAGCGCGGCGACAGGCAGCGCCTCCGCCGCAGGCGCCGTTTCCTCTATCAGCATCATCTCGCGAACCTCCCGTCCTGCCGTTCGCCTTGCCACTCCACGACGGCGGGGCCCGTCACGGACCCCGCCCATTTCCCGGCTGCGGAAAGGGGCCGCGCCCACGCGCCAGCCATCAGCGCGCGCGGACAGTTGCAAAGCCGGCATGGCCGGCGCCCGCGCGCGGCCCCTTCCCTCGCCCTTTCCCGAAGGATCAGGCGAAGCGCAGCAGCTTGACGGCGCGGAAGTCGGTGACACCGCCGCCGACCCGCTTGGTGGCGTAGAACAGCACATGCGGCTTGGCGCTGAACGGATCGCGCAGCACGCGCAGGTCGGGGCGCTCGACAATGGTATAGGCCGCCCGGAAATCGCCGAAGGCGACCGACAGCGCGTCCATGGCGATATCCGGCATGTCCTCGCCGATCAGCACCGGATAGCCCAGAAGCTGCGCCGACTGCCCGGCCGACAGCGCATCGGTCCACAGGAAGCGGCCTTCGCCATCCTTCATCTTGCGGATCCGTGCCGCGGTCTTCGAATTCATCACGAAGCTCGCATTGGCGCGATATTCGGCCCCCAGGGCGTAGATCAGGTCGATCAGCGCATCGGCCGGCGCATCGGCGTCGAAATCGCCCAGCGACCCGGTGGCAATCGTTCCGATCTGACCATCGGCCGCGCTGCCATCGGCCGCTGTCGGATAGGCCAGGATGCCGCGCGGCTTGGCCACGCCATCGCCATGGATGAAGGCCGCCGCTTCCGAACGGGCGAACCTGTCGGCAATCCGCTCGGCCAGCCAGGCCTCGACATCGAAGGCCGCGTCATCCAACAGCCGCTGGCTGGCCTTCGGCATGGCCGACAACTCGTGCACCGGGATCGAGATCCGCTCGATCCCGCCCGGGGCGGTCTCGGCCGCATCGGCCTCGCTCGCCCAGCCGGCACCGATGTCACCCTTGTCCACCAGCACCTCATAGGCCGAGGAATCGACGGCGACGACATTGGCCAGCCGGCGCAGCGAGGCACCCGAGCGCAGCACGTTCTGCACCGTCTCTGCCACCTGCGGCGCGGCCAGAAAACCGCCATCGCTGGCGACGGTCAGGCCCTTTTCCTCGATGACCAGCCCACGCAGCCCGTCATCGTCGCCGCGGCGCAGATAGGCGCTGAACGCCTTCTGATGCGGCACCTCGGTCTCGGCGGTGGCGGACAGGGGCGCGCGGCCCCGGCTGGCGGTCTTGCGATCAAGCATGTTCATGCGCTCTTCCTGTGCTTGCAGCTTCTTCTGGATGTCGTCTCGAAAGCCCCGGAGTTCGCCGACGAACCCCATCATGGCCCCCTTCAGATCGGCGGACGCGTCGCCGCCGCCCGCGGGTTTCACCTCGGTCATGGTCTTCTCCTCATCGCGATGATCGGGGCCGACCCGCCCCCTCTTGCCGGACGGCGGCAGCGCGCGATCCGAACCCCTCGGCCGCGCGCCCGCGCAGCCCTGATGTCAAGCGGCCCGCAGTGCCGCGGCGGCGGCCGCGAACAGCGCCGCCACCTCCAGCAGTTCGTCCGCCTCCTTGCGCCCCACCTTGGCCTCGGGCAGCATCGGGAAGGTGACCAGCGACACCTCCCACAGCTCGACCTCGGCCAGCGCGCGGCGCCCGTTCCGGTCACGCTCGGCGCGGATGGTGCGATAGCCGATCGACAGCCCGTCGATGGCCCCGGCCCCGATCAGCGCGGCCGCCTCGCGCGCCTGCGCCACATCGGGCAACAGCCGGCCCCTGACCCACAGCCCCGTCGCGTCCTCGCGGATCTCGTCCCAGACGCCGATGGGCCGCGCGGGATCGTGCTGCCACAGCATCCGCACCCGGTCGCCCCTGGCCGCCAGCCGCTTCAGCGAGGCGGCAAAGGCCCCCGGCAACACCGCGTCCCCGCCCTGATCGGTCAACCCGAACAGGCTGGCATAGCCCTCGATCACATGTCCCTCGGTCAGGGTTGGTGCCCCGCCGGCGAATTTCACCTCAAGTCCCGGTACCATCCGTCAGCCTCCTTTCGGCGCATATTCCAGAATGCCCTGCACGGCCTGGGTCAGGATCACCGCGACGACCCCGTAGACGGTCATCCACAGCCGCCGCTCCAGCCCCTCGATCAGCGCCTCGATCCGTTCCAGCCGCTTCTCGACGGTGCCGAACTGCAGCGCCATGATCCGCTCCTGCGCCTCGAACCGCTGGTCATGCCAGCCGAGGCCGTCCCTGACGAAACGCGACCCTTCCATCGCCTCACCCCTCGGCCAGAGGCGGCAGCCCCAACAGCGCCCGCTTCTCGGCATTGCTGAGAAACGACGCCTCGCTGACCCGCCGCCACTGCTGGTCCCGCTCCTCGGCCAAGGCCGGGATGCCGTCGGGATCGGGCTTCAGGGAAACCTCCTCGCCCAGATGCTCGGACAGCCACCAGGCGACCGAGGCCGCCACCCGCGCCGCCAGCGGCAGAACCGTCAGCCGGTAGAAGGCGCGATGCGCCTCGGCGTAATTGGCATAGGTCGCGTCACCCGGAATCCCCAGCAGCATCGGCGGCACCCCGAAGGCCAGCGCGATCTCGCGCGCCGCCGCCTGCTTGGTCTGGTGGAATTCCATGTCCGAGGGGCTGAAACCCATCGGCTTCCAGTCCAGCCCGCCCTCCAGCAGCATCGGCCGCCCGGCATTGCGCGCGCCCTGATGGTTCATCTCGATCTCGCCGACCAGCCGGTCATATTGCTCGGCGCTCAGCACCCCCTGCCCGTCCACGCCCCTGTAGACGATCGCCCCCGAGGGCCGCGCGGCATTGTCCAGCAGCGCCTTCGACCAGGCACTGGCGCTGTTATGCACATCCAGCGCGACGGCAGCCGCCTGCATCGGCGACAGCCCGTAGTGATCGTCCTGCGGATGAAAGCTCTTGATATGGCAGATCGGATCGGGACTGCCGGCCATGTCGAAGCGATGCCTGCGCCCGCCCACGGCGTATTCGAAGGCCACCGGCCAGCCATCGGCCCCCGGCACGATGCTGACCCGGTCCGAACGCAGCACATGCAGCTCCTCGGGCAGGCCCGAAGCAGCCAGCCCCACCGCCTCGAGATAGCCGTTCCCCGACAGCAGCATCTGCCCGAACAGCGCCTCGAACAGCTCGGCCCGGCCCTGCCCGGGATTGGGCCGGCGCAGCAGCCCCAGAACCGGATGGCTGTCAAAGCGCCGCGCGCCATCCTCGCAGACCAGCGGCACCGCCGCCGCCGCCTCGGCGATCAGCTTCACCGACCGGAACCCCACCGGATTGCCGACGAAACCACCCCGCGTCAGCGACCCGCTATCGCGCGCCGACCAGACCGGCCGCCCCGCCCCGGCGGCAAAGGCCACCACCCGACCGGTCGCACTGGCCTTCTTCCCGGGTGCGGGATCCTGCTTTTCCTCCCGCGAAAACAATCGAAATGCCATGCTCGCCTCCACGCATCCGCCATGAAAAAGGCCGGCCAGACGGCCAGCCCCTTCTTCTTCACGAAAATATCCTCTGGGGGTCCGGGGGGCGAAGCGCCCCCGGCCTCGCCTCACAACCGCCGCATCTGCGGCCGGCGCCAGCTTGAAGCCGGCTCGATCATCAGTTCATGGATTGCCCAGACCAGCGCATCCAGTCGGTCGGGGCTGCCTCGCCCCTCGAAGCCGCGCACCGTCATCTGGCACATCTGATCCTCCAGCACGCCCAGATCGCCGCCGCGCAGGTGCTTGACCCGCCCCTGCTCGTAAAGCGCCGCGACCGGCTCGGCCCGCAGCCCCTTGCCGCGCCCCGCCCGCAGGGCCCGGAACGGCACCAGGGGATCGACCTGCCGGATCACGCTCTCGACCAGGTCGCCGCCCTGGTTCACCTCGGCCACCAGCTTCTCGGCCCCGTGCAGGTCCATCGCCGCGATCGCCGCCCGCGCCCAGTCGCTTGGCCCGCCCCTGACCGTCGCATCCTCCAGCACATAGGCCCGCCAGTCGCGCGGCTCGCCTTCGGTCACCACGCCCGCGACCACGATCCCGCATGCGTCGCTGGCACGGCCCGCCGTCACCGCCGGATCGACCGCGACCACGACACGGGTCAGCTTCGGCGCCCGTTCCAGCCGCGCGCCTTCCAGCATGGCCGTGGTCCACAGCGCCCCCTCGACATCGTCCAGAAGCACCCCCTCCAGTTCCTGCCGGCCGATCCGGGTGCCGCCATAGCGCGCCTCGACCTCGGCCAGAAAGCTTTCGGCCAGATAGGCCCGGTTCGCATCCGTCGGCGCATGGGTGGTCACGGTCGAGGCATTGCCGAGGATCCGCTTCAGCACGCCGACATTGCGCGGCGTCGTCGTCACCACCTGCTGCGGATGCGCGCCCAGTCGCAGCGCGAATTGCAGCATGTCCCAGACATCCTCAGCCTTCTTCCACTTGGCCAGTTCATCCACCCAGGCCGCGTCGAACTGAGGCCCGCGCAGCGCCTCGGGTTCATGCGCGGAATAAACCGTGGCGGTCGCGCCATTGGCCCAGACCAGCCGCCGCCGCCCGGCCTCCCAGACCGGCCGCCGGTCCGGGGGTGAGCAGGCCAGGATGCCGCTCTCGCCCATCACCATCACCTCGCGCACCTGATCGAAGGTCTCGCCGACCAGTGCCACCCGGTGACAGCGGCCGGGCGCGGCGGCCGTCGACCCCTCGACCTGCCGGCGCACCCATTCCGACCCGGCACGGGTCTTGCCGGCACCGCGCCCGCCCATGATCACCCAGCTCTTCCAGTCCCCCTCGGGCGGCAATTGATGCGGCAGGGCCCAGAACTCGAACAGCCAGGGCAGCGCCATCAGCGCATTCTCTCCCAGACCGCCCAGAAACGCGTCAACCTCCTGCGGCGCGGCGCAGGCAAGCCAGGCGGCGCCCGATCTCATCTCGTGCCGCGTCAAGGTCGAGGCTGCCTCCGCCGACCCCTCCGGCAATGTCCTTGCGAAGTCTGTCAACCTTGTTCCTTTCCGTCATCATCAGATGGACGGCCTCGCGGACGCCCTTGGCTACCTGAACGGCATTCTTCAGTTCTGTCGGATCGACCGCGCCGCCTTCGCGGCCCGCCAGGGCCTGCTGATGCGCCTCCAGGTCCCGGATATAGGACCAGAAAAGCCCGTCAGCGACGGCAATGGCCTGCTCCGGATCGCAGCCCTGAGGCGATGTTTCGCCCCGGTCCGCGCCATCCGCGACGACCCGGGCGCCGGCCGCAAACGGCCCTTCGGGGTCGCCGGCCCCACTCCATTCCATATCGTTCATGCAAACTGTCCCGCCTCGTGTCCTGTCCGCACGAGCCGAAAAATGAAGAAGCGGCCCAGGGTTTCCCCCGGCCGCTCGCCCATTTCTCCCAGCATGGGAAATATCTACCCAAGGGCGTTCAGAAAGTCAATAACTAAACCTTAGGCTGATGAAGTTCAGGGAGGATATCCATAAAAATCAAAATGATGGCCAACGCAACACCCGCTGCACGCACCGCGCAACATGGCCCGAACCTGTCGCGACGGCACGCCCGGAGCCAGAATCGCCCGCAGCCGGCGGCGGCGGGCAACGCGGTTCGAAAGCCGGGTTCAGCCCTTCTTGGTGCCGCCCTTGCCGCGCGCCTCGGTCGCGGCCGCGATCGCGTTCGAGGCATCGTCCTGCAGTTTCTGCGCGAAGGACAGCATCTGCGCGGCATAAGCTTCGGCCCAGTCGGGGAACTGCCCGCTTTTCGAGGCAGCGGCCCGCATCTCCTCGCCCTTCTCGCGCAGCGCCTCGAACTGGTTCTCCCAGCCGCTCTGCATCGCCTGCCACTGGCTGCGGACATTCTCGCCGGCTTCCTCGAAATAGCCGCGAATCTGCTTGTTCATCTCTTCCTGGCGCTGCATGGCGGTTTCCTGCCACTTGCGGGCGCTGGCCATCATCTCGTCATTGCGGACGCCCATCTCGTCCTGCCATTCGGCGGCCCGCTCCTCGAAGACACGGGCATTGTCGGCCAAAGTCGAAAACATGTCGGACAGTTTCACGGAAATTCCTCCTGCTGCAGAGGCCCGGGCTGGCGCAGCATACGCCGTTGAAAAAGCCCGCCCCTTGCCGCTCAGCCTGCGGCGCGGGGCGGGCTTTGTCAAACCCTATGGACGACCCGGGGGCGACGCGTTCAACCGTCGCCCTGAACCGGACTGTCCGTCGCCTCTCCGCGCTGCGCCTCGATCTCGCGCCAGCGGGCGACATTGGCGTTATGCTCCGCCAGCGTCCGGGCAAAGGCATGCCCGCCCGAGCCGTCGGCCACGAAAAAGATGAACTCGGTCTGCGCCGGATTGAGCGCCGCATTGATCGCCGCCCGACCCGGATTGGCGATGGGCGTGGGCGGCAGCCCGTCGATGCGATAGGTGTTATAGGGCGTCGCCGCGTTCAGTTCCGACCGCCGCAAGCCGCGCTCCAGCACCCCCTCGCCACGGGTGATGCCATAGATCACCGTCGGGTCGGTCTCCAGCCGCATGCCCTGTTCCAGCCGGTTCACGAAGACGCTGGCGACCGTCGGGCGCTCGTCGGGCAGCCCGGTTTCCTTCTCGACGATCGAGGCCATGATCAGCGCTTCCTCGGGGCTTTCGTAAGGCAGGCCGAAGGGACGCGCCTCCCATTCCTGGGCCAGGATCGCAGCCTGCCGCCGCCCCATCTCGGCCAGAAGCGCGGCACGCGGCGAATCCTTGGCGACCTCATAGGTGTCGGGCGCCAGGCTGCCCTCGGCGGGCACCTCCTCGATCTCGCCCGACAGGAAATCGGCCTGCTTCAGCCCCTCGGCCACCTGCCAGCTGGTCACCCCCTCGGCCACGGTGACACGCAGCCGCGCATCGGGCTTCTGCCCGGCGGCGGCGATGGCCGCCGGCTGCGCCTCTGCTGCCGGGTTATAGCGCGCCATCTCCTCGAAACCGCCGGTCTCGGGGTTCATGTCGCGCAGCAGCACGCTGTTCTCGCGCACCCCCACCCGCAGGATGACCTCGGTCCCGCAGGTCGAGGGTCCACCGGCGGTGATCACGCCGAGGATACTCTCCATGCTGGAACCCGGCGGCAGCAGATAGCTGCCGAATTTCAGGTCGCGGGCCTTGTCCATATAGTCGGTGCCGGCGCGAAAGATATAGGCGCTGCTGACCGCGCCCTGCGCCGCCAGTTGCTGGCTGACCGCGTTCAGGCTGGCGCCGGGCGCGATCTGGACGCATTGCGCCACCTCGCTGGGACCCGGCCCGCTGAACTCGTGCTTGCTCCAGGCGACCGCCGCCGCCAGCGCGACCAGCAGCACGATCAGCAGGGTCAGGAAGTTCGAGGCGATATGGCGCCAGATCATCCCGCGACCTTCCCAAGCACGAGGCTGGCATTGGTGCCGCCAAAGCCAAAGCTGTTGGACAGGGCCACATCGACCTTGCGCCGCACGGCGGCATTCGCGGCCAGATCCAGCTTCGGCGTCACCGCCGGATTGTCCAGATTGATCGTCGGCGGGCAGATCTGGTCACGGATCGCAAGCACGCAGAAGATCGCCTCGACCGCGCCCGCCGCCCCCAGCAGGTGACCGATGCTCGACTTGGTCGAGGACATCACCGCATTGCCGGCATGATCGCCCAGCAACCGCTCGACCGCGCCCAGCTCGATCGTGTCGGCCATGGTCGAGGTGCCATGCGCGTTGATGTAATCGATCCGCTCGGGCCCGATCCCGGCGCTGCGCAGCGCGTTCTGCATGGCGCGATAGCCGCCATCGCCATCCTCGGAGGGCGCGGTGATGTGATAGGCGTCGCCCGACAGCCCGTAACCCAGCACCTCGGCATAGATCTTCGCGCCGCGCGCGCGGGCGTGTTCATATTCCTCCAGCACCACGCAGCCCGCGCCCTCGCCCATCACGAAGCCGTCGCGATCGGCGTCATAGGGGCGGCTGGCGGCCTGCGGATCCTCGGCCCGCCTGGTCGACAGGGCCTTGCAGGCGTTGAAGCCGGCGATCCCGATCTCGCTGATCGGCGCCTCGGCCCCGCCCGCGACCATCACATCGGCATCGCCCAGCATGATCAGCCGCGCGGCATCGCCAATGGCATGGGCGCCGGTCGAACAGGCGGTGACGACGGCATGATTCGGCCCCTTGAAGCCAAAGCGGATGCTGACCTGCCCCGAGATCAGGTTGATCAGCGCGCCCGGAATGAAGAAGGGGCTGACCCGCTTCGGTCCGCGCTCCTTGATCAGCACCGCGGTCTCGGCAATCGAACTCAGCCCGCCGATGCCCGAGCCGATCATGACCCCGGTGCGCAGCCGGCTTTCCTCGTCCTCGGGCCTCCAGCCGGCATCCGCAACCGCCTGCGCGGCGGCAGCCATGCCATAGAGGATGAAGTCATCGACCTTGCGCCGATCCTTCGGCTCCATCCAGTCATCCGGGTTGAAGGTCCCGTCGCTGCCATCACCGAACGGGATCTCGCAGGCATATTTCGTCACCACGTCCTTCGGATCAAAGCGGGTGATCGGCCCGGCCCCGGACCGTCCCGCCAGGAGCCGCTCCCACGTCGCCTCGACGCCCGAGGCCAGCGGCGTGACCATCCCAAGACCGGTGACAACAACCCTGCGCATCCGTGTTATCCTTCAAGCTGCCCGTTGGTTCCCGCCCTGATACACGCGGGGATACAACCGCGCAACGCCGGGCCCGCGGCAGATTGCGCAAGGCATCGCCGCCGCCGCCGTCGGGAACGGGAAAAAGAAGTAGGGGGGCGCCGCCCCCCGTCGCGTTCCGCGACGCCCCCCGAGGTATTTGAAAAGAGTGCGAGGCGGTCTCGGCTGCCCTCGCGCTCTTTGCAAATACCTGCGGGGTGAATTGGCCGCAGGCCAAGAGGGGGCGGCGAGCCCCCTTTCCCCCGCGAATACCGGGGAAGCTGGCCTCTCAGAGCAGGCCTTCGGCCCGGAAATCCTCGCGGATGTCGCGTTCGGGGCGCGGCCCGACATGGCCGATCACCTCGGCCGCCGCGACGCAGCCCATCCGGCCGGCGACCGCCAGCGGCCTGCCCGTGGCCAGCCCGTAGATCAGCCCCGCCGCGAACTGGTCCCCCGCCCCGGTCGCATCCACCGGCACGACCTTGTGAACGGGCACCATCACCCGTTCGCCGTCGCGGATCAGAATCGCGTCATCGCCCGAGCGCGTGCAGATCACCGTGCCGCAATCGGCCGCGGCCCGGGTCAGCGCCTCTTCCAGATCCCCGGTCTGATAGAGCGAGGACCATTCATGCACATTGCCGATGACGTAATCCATCGGCCCGGCCACCAGCCGCCGGAAATCCTCGCGGTGGCGGTCCACGCAGAACGGGTCCGACAGCGCGATCCCGACCTGGCCGCCGGCCTCGTGGCAGCTGGCCGCGGCCTTCATGAAAGCGTCCTTGCCCTTCGGCTTGTCGAACAGATAACCCTCGAGGAACAGCCAGCCCGCGCCCTGAAAGACCGACGGGTTCACGTCATCCGGGCCAAGATCGGCCGAGATGCCCAGATAGGTATTCATCGAGCGTTCGCCGTCGGGCGTGACGAAGATGATGCTGCGCGAGGTCGGCAGCTGCTCGCCCCCGATCGGCGGATTGACGAAGACCGTGCCCGCCGCTTCGGTCTGTTCGGCATAGCTGAGGCCAAGCGCGTCATCGACGACCCGCCCGATGAAGGCGGTCTTCAGCCCCAGGGCGCCGATCCCGGCCAGCGTATTGGCGACCGAGCCGCCCGGCACCAGCCGCGCCTGATTGCGCCCCGGCCCGTGGTCGTCGGCCTGCGCGGCCATCAGATATTCCGACCGCTCGCGCTCGATCAGCTGCATGATGCCCTTCTGCACCCCCATCCGGTCCAGCCAGGCGTCATCGGTCGGCGAGATCACGTCCATCACCGCATTGCCGATGCCGATCACATAGGGGGTGGTCATTCGGTTTTCTCCTCATAGGGGCAAAGATCGCGGATGATGCAGACGCCGCAGCGCGGCCTGCGCGCCTGGCAGATATAACGGCCATGCAGGATCAGCCAGTGGTGGGCATGCTGCTGGAACCGGACCGGCACATTGTCCTCGATGGCGCGTTCGACCTCGTCCACGTCGCGGCCCGGCGCGATGCGGGTGCGGTTGCCGACGCGGAAGATATGCGTGTCCACCGCCTGGCTGCTGTGTCCGAAGGCGCAGTTCAGCACCACATTGGCAGTCTTGCGGCCGACGCCGGGCAGGCTCATCAGTGCGGCGCGGCTGTCGGGCACCTCGCCGCCGAAATCCTCGACGAGGATCCGCGACAGGGCGATGACATTCCTTGCCTTCTGCCGGAAAAGGCCGATGGTCCTGATATGTTCGGTCACGCCCTCGACGCCCAGATCCAGCATCTTCCGCGGCGTGTCGGCTACCGCGAACAGCCCCTTGGTGGCCTTGTTCACGCCCACATCGGTCGCCTGCGCCGACAGCGCCACGGCAACGACCAGCGTGAAGGGACCGGTGAAGTTCAATTCGGTCTCGGGCGCCGGATTGGCTTCGCAGAGGCGCGAGAAGATCGCGACCTGATCGGCAAAGGGCAAGGGGGCGGAGGGACGACGGGCTTGGGCCATGGTTGACGCTTTTGACCCTGGCTCGATCACAATGCAAGCACCGCCCGTGCGGCGGCTTCCATTTCGGGCGGAACTGCGGCAGCGTTCCGGCGTTGGACAGCGGACCGGACCCGGTCACCTCGGTCCGCAAGCACACAGGCAAGTCCGCAAAGAACGAAATCGAAAGGCAGTGACATGAAACTTCGCACGACCACCGTCATCGCAGCCTCGGGGCTGATCGCCCTCGGCGCCTGCACCGATCCGTCGATGACCGGGACCGGAACCGGAACCGGGCTGAGCCGGACCCAGCAGGGCGCCATGGCCGGGGCCGCCCTTGGTGCGGTCCTGGGCGCCACCCGCGACGACGACAAGAACAACCAGGGCAAGGACGCGGCCAAGGGCGCGATCCTTGGCGCCATGGCCGGTGCCGTCGCCGGCAATATCCTCGACCGTCAGGCCGCCGCGCTGGAACAGGCGGTCTCGAACCCGAATATCCAGATCGTCAATCACGGCTCGTACCTGCAGGTCGTGCTGCCCGAAGGCATCCTCTTCGCCACCGACTCGGCGGCGGTGTCGGGTCCGGCGCAGGGCGACCTTTATGCCGTGGCGCGGAACCTGAACCAGTATCCGAACAGCCGCGTCGAGGTGGTCGGCCATACCGACGACACGGGCTCGGCCGGCTACAATTTCGATCTGTCGCAGCGCCGCGCGCAATCGGTCGCGGGCATCCTGACCGCGGCCGGCGTGGCACCGGCACGGATCGTCGCGATCGGCCGCGGCGAGGACCAGCCGGTCGCCTCGAACGGAACGGTTGAGGGCCGGGCCCGGAACCGCCGGGTGGAAATCCTGATCCGCCCGACCGGCTGATCCCGGCCGGCCATCGGCGATGCCATCAGCGAGGCCGATCAGGCGCGGCCCTGCTGCCCCTGGCCCCAGCGACCAGAGTGACGTTGCGTCATGTCGCGTGATCCGCCCGGAAATCGGGCATTTCGGCGATGTGACGCTGCGTTACTTTGATCTTTCGGTAAAAAATCTGGAAAACCGGCCCGCCATTCGCCAGATGCTGGCGGCGGGATTTCGTCCCGTGGCAGCCACCCCCAGAGTGGCTGCCTCATTTCCCCTTCGGTCAATGGGCGAACCCACCCGTACCCCCGCTCCGGGGCTCAGGAAGGCTTCGGAAGACCCGTCGCCTCCTGCGCCTCACCCCCGGCAGAACTCCGCTGCCTGCGGGCCGCCTGTTTCAGTTCTTCCAACTGACGCCGGGCCTCGGCCATCACCTCGTCCTCGCCCAGCCGTCTGGCGCAATCGATGACCGCCAGAGCGGTGTTCTTGTGCGGCTCGGCGGTCAGCGCGAGGCGGAAACAGGCCAGCGCCCCGGCCAGATCCCCGTCTTCGCGCAGCCGGTGGCCTCGGGCGAAATGCCACCTGGGCGAGCCGGGTTCCCACAGGGCGATCTCGCCCGGCACCCGGCCACGGAAGACCTCCTCGACCAGCGGCGCCAGCAGGCCGCGGCGATGCAGGACCACGATGACGCTGTGGCCGGTATGGGTCAGCGCGCGCAGATCCGCGGCGGGATAGGCCGGGGCAATCCATTGCCGGACCAGACGGCCGTCCTTGGGCTGGTGGGGGTCGAACAGCACCATCGGGGCCTGCGGCGACAGCGGCCCGTCCTCAAGCCTAGCACAGTGGCGGAAATCGCGCCGGGTCCGGGCCGGGTTCACCGAAATCAGCGGATGGATGTCGTTGCGCGGCGCGATCGCAAGGATGCGCGCCGCAAGCGCGCCGCCGAAATACAGCGCCGCATAGGCACCGGCGCTGTTGCCATAGGCGACGATCTCGCGCCCGGCGGCGATGGGCAGGATCAGCCGGGCCAGATCCTCGCTGTCGATGCCCTGATGCCAGGCATCGCGGTGCTGGCCGACATAGATCGTGTCATGGCCCCGCGACAGGGCGAAGTCCGTCCCGAAGCCCGAATCCGCCAGCCGGTCGGTCCTCGGGGCGAAGGTGACGACCAGCCGTTCCGAAGGCGCATCTGCGGCGCGGTGATGGACGACGCGATGACGGTCGGAATATGAAAGGACCTCGGGCATGGTCCGGCTTTTCTGAACCGGCCGCGCGCCCCGGTCAAAGCTGAAATTGTGAAACAGCCTTGACTTGCCAGCCCGCGGCAAGGGATGCCACAACGATCCGGCAGTGCAATCCGAAAGACCCCATGGCCGACACATCTTCCCTGCAGCTTGCCGACCTGACCATTATCTATGTCCTCGACCCGCCGGCGCTGACGCGCGACAGCATCATCCTGCTGTCCTCGATCCGGCAGGTTCTGGGGGATGTGAAGGTGGTGGCCTATACCCCGCGCGACAAGGCCGAGTTCCTGTTGCCCTATGTCACCGAATTCTACCGGCAGATGGATGCCGAGATCCGGCTGATGGATCCCACCGACCGCTTTGCCCCGCCCTACAAGCAGGGCAACAAGATCCTGGCCTGCCTGCAGCCGCGCGAAACCGGATACACGCTGTTTCTGGATACCGACACGGCGGTCGTCGCCGCCTTCGACCGGGCCGATCTGGTGGCGCCGGGCACGGTCAGCGTCGTCCCCGAGGGGGTTCAGGGCTGGGGCGGCAATCCGGGGTCGTGGGAATATGTCTATGCGAAGTTCGGCCTGCCCTTCCCCGAGGAACGCGTGCGCCTGACCCGCAGCGCCAAGACCGTCCCGCCCTATTTCAATGCCGGCATGATCGCCTTCCCGACCGGCTCGGACTTTGCCGGCTGCTGGTTCCGGATCGCGGCGGAACTGGACGCCGATCCCGAGGTCCGCAACAAGCGGCCATGGCTGGACCAGATCGCATTGCCGCTGGCGATCCGGCAGGCCGGGTTGCAGATGCAGGTCATGGCGAATGGCTGGAACCTGTCGATCTCGCATCCGGGGCAGCACCGGCATCTCGAACGGTTCTTCGCGCATGTGGACGCGATCGATGCCCGGATCGTGCATTACCACCAGCCCAAGTTCTTTCGCGGCACGCGCTATCAGCAGATCGTCGATGGGGCCCTGGCCGGCCATACCCGTTTCGGATCGCTGGCCGATCTGACCGCCGAGGGCGATGCCCGCCACGCACGGCGCGAAGAGGTCTGGCAGCGTTTCGGCGAGTTGAAGAAACTCAGGCAGCGGTCGCCCGCAGAGATCGAGGAAATGCACGCCCTCAGCCGCGAGAAGAACTTTATCAAGTCCTTCCGCGACAGCCTCGAACGCCAGATCGAGATCGCGCCGGCCAGCATCGTCAAGACCGCGGGCGAGGTCTGAACCATGGCCGGAAAACCGCCCCCCCCCGCCACCAAGGCCCCCGCCGCGACCGATCTTGCCCGGATCGGCTCGCTCTGGATCGGCGGCGATCTGTCCTGGCTCGAGATCGCCTCGCTGCACAGTTTCGTGGCGCTTGGCCATGACGTGGCGCTCTATGCCTATGACGAGATCGCGAACGTGCCGCCCGGCGTGACCCTGCGCGATGCCCGCGAGATCTGGGACAGCGCCGGCTTCGTCATCCACAAGGAATCGGGCAGCCCGGCCCCGCATGCGGATATCTTCCGGGTGATGATGGTGCGGCAGACCGGCCGGGTCTGGGTGGATACGGACGTGATCGCCCTGCGCCCCTTCGCCCTGGACATCGACTGGTATCTGGGCCACGAGCGGCAGGACAAGGAGGAACTGGGCAATGCCATTCTGGGCCTGCCCGCCGGATCGCGCCTGCTGGAAGACCTGCACGCCTTCCTGACCGACCCGCATCCGGTGCCCCCCTGGATGCCGCAGCCGCGGCGCGAAAAGCTGGCGGCGCTGTGGCGGGCCGAGCCGGATTTCGGCTTTGGCGATCTGGCCTGGGGCACCTCGGGGCCGAAGGCGCTGACCCATTTCGCGCGCGCGACCGGCGATATCGAACATGCCCAGCCGCAGGAGATGTTCTTTCCCGTCACCTTCCAGGAACGCAGGATGCTGCTCAACCCGCGCCGCGCCGAGGAACTGGACCATCGGGTGTCAAAGGCCGAAAGCCGCTCGGTCCATCTCTATTCGCGATGGATGCGCAAGGCCTCGGCGCGCGAGGAGGCGGGCCTGCCGCCGCGCGACAGCTGGATCGGCCGCTGGGCCGCGGAACACGGGATCATCGGCTATCCCCCTGTCGCCGGGGCGGATCCGGCGCAGCCCGCGGCGGAACCCGCCCGGCCCGATGCGGATGAACGCCGCCGCCGGCATGCCCAGGCCCAGGTGACCGAACGCGAGGCGATGGCCGCGGCCGAGGTCGCGCTGGCCGATCTGGACCAGCGCAAGGCACGCATCCCGGGCGGCGCAAATGTCTCGCGCCACGGCCGGGTGACGATCGTGACCATGGCCAAGGATGAAGGCCCCTATGTGCTGGAATGGGTGGCCCATCACCATGTCCTCGGGTTCACCGACATCCTCGCCTATACCAATGACTGCACCGACGGCACCGATGAGATGTTCGACGCGCTGGCCGGCCTCGGGCTGGTCACGCGGCTGGGCAACCCGCCCTGGAAGGACAAGCCGCCGCAGTCGCGGGCGCTGCACTGGGCCGAGATCAATTCCTTCGCGATGGAATCGGACTGGCTGCTGATCATGGATCTGGACGAGTTCGTCTCGATCCGGGGCGGCGGGCCGCGGGTCGATGACCTGATCGACCGGATCCTGTCGCAGAAGGCGACCGGCATGTGCCTTGCCTGGCGCTTCTTCGGCAGCGCGGGCCTTGAGCGTTTCGAGCCGGGTCCGGTGACCGAACGGATGACCGCCGCCGCCCCCGAGAGTTTCGTCAAGGGTTACGGCATCAAGACCCTGTTCCGGACCGATCCGCACATGGCGCTGGCCATCCACCGGCCCTATCTGAAGATCCGTTTCGCGCGCAGCAAGGAAGGCAGCGACTATCCGGTGAACTGGCTGAACGGCAATGGTGCGGCCCTGAACGGCCGCGATCTGCGCTGGCGGCTGAACAGTCATCAGGTGGGCTATGATCTGGCGCAGATGAACCATTACGGCGTCAAGTCGCGCGAGGAATACCTGCTGCGGCGGCTGCGCGGCGACGTTCTGGACAATCACTCGAAATACGATGCCGAATATTTCGGCGTCTTCGACCGCAACGAGGTCGAGGATCGCTCGGCCCTCGCGCTGGCCGGCGAGCGCGAGGCGCTGGTGGCCAGGCTGCTGAAGGATCCGGCGGTGCGCGCGGCCGCCGATCTGATCGAGGCCCGGCTTCAGGACCGGCTGGCGCGGCTGCGGCATTCGGACGGCTACCGGGAACAGATGGCGGAACTGCAACCCTATCCGTTCGACAAGGCGATGAAAATCAAACGCAAATGACAGGCGGGACCCCATGACACAGATCCGACCGGGCGACATCTTTCCGGTGCCCGAGCCCGATCAGGGCTGGTCGCGCGAGGTGATGACGGTAGATGACGCGATCGTCTGGCCGGCCGGGCCGATGCAGCGCATTCCCATGTGCGGCATCACCCATGCCGACGGCCGCGATTGCCCCGAGGCCGCGATCTATCGCGGCGATACGCGGATGATGGCCCCGGTGGCGGTCGAAACCCGCCCCCAACCCGCGGCGCGCCTGCCGGGCACGCATCTGTGGGGCGGGCAGGTCTTCGCGCATTTCGGCCATTTCATGACCGAGACGATTCCGCGGCTCTGGGCCAGCACTCATGCCGGCGTCGAAAGCATCGTTTTCATCGGCAAGCACGAGCAGTTGCAGAAATTCTCGCCCTGGCAGCAGGATTTCCTCGCCCTGCTGGGGATGGACCTGCCCGTCACCTTCGTCACCGAACCCACCCGGATCGAACGGCTGATGGTCCCGGGCCAGGGCTTCGGGCTTGGCCGGATCGCCCGCGGAACGCCCGAGTTCCGCGCCTTCATCGGCCGGTTGCAGGACCGGATCGAGCCGAAGGGGGCCGAACGGATCTACGTCTCGCGCACCAAGACCGGCAAGAAGGGCCGGGTGCTGAACGAATATTCGATCGAGCAGAACCTGATCGCGCAGGGCTATACCGCCTATCACCCGCAGGATCACAGCCCCGCCGAGCAACTGGCGCAATACATGGCGGCGACGCATGTGATCGGCCTCGACAGTTCGGCCTTTCACCTGCTGGGCTTCATGGCGCGTCCCGGGCAGCGGGTGGCGGTGGTCCTGCGCCGCAACATGATGGCCTATGTGAATATCCAGCGTCAGCTTGAAGGCATGCTGGGCCGCAGCCCCGATATCATCAACGTGCTGCTGGGCGACTGGATGCCGCCGCGCCAGAAGGGGGCCAACCGCGAAAGCTGGGGCCAGGTCGATCACCACAGGCTGGTGGCCCGGCTGACCGACCTCGGCTATCTCGACCGCCCCGAAGCCTGGACCTATCCGGACGAGAAGGACTTCAACATCGCCTTCGCGAAGTTCCGCAAACGGATGGGCGGCGAGGTCGTGTTCCGCCCGGTCGAGGTGCCGATCGAAAAGATCGTCGCAGCCGCCCGCAAGGATTGAGGCCCTTCCCGCCTGTCAGGCATACCCGGCGCCGAGAGGCGCGGGGCCTTGTCCGGGCAGGCCCGATCCGGCGCGCGGCCAAGCGGACAAGGACGAAGCCGCTCGCGCGGCATTGGTGCCTGCGGCAGGCATTTTGCATTGATCTGCCCCCTGTGCATTTGGGAATGGGCGCGGCTGCCTGACGATTTGGGGCCATCGCCTCGAATATCTGCCACCAGATACCTTTCCGGCTCCAGCGGCTGAACCGGCGGAACGCGGAGTTCCACGCCCCGAACACGTCCGGCAGGTCACGCCATGTTGAGCCAGTCCGAACAATCCACAATACTGCTTCGACGAACATCCGGTTGTCGCTACCGCTGCTACCGCGCGTGCGCCCGTCGCCGATAAAGTGGGCCGCGATCCGATCCCATTGACGATCGGACAAAACCAGACGTTCCAAGGTTCCCATGGTAAATCTTCCTGCTAAGGGAGCATGGAATCAGCCTCCTACACCAATGTGAATCTGGAGGGTTCTGTGAGGTCGCGTGGCGGATCGGGGGCGTCTTGGCGCGTTCCGCGACCTCATTGAAGCCGGATTGAACGAAGCCGCGGTCCGGTTTGGCGCTATGGGAATTGTGGTGTTTGG
>NZ_JAHKNG010000027.1 GCF_018860165.1 Paracoccus marinaquae | reverse complement strand
CTGTATGCAGGCTGTCGGCCGCGCTTGCCGGTCGGCTTGGCCTCCCACATCATCTCGGGGTCGAACCAGATCGTCAGCGAACCCCGGCGCTTCAGCGCTTCGGTATAGGACCGCCAGTTCCTGGTCTTGCAGGTCGGAGGTATCGGTCTGCTCATGTGACCCAGCTATCACGCTGGATGCACCGGATGAATCCAAAACCAGATTTTGCGCAACAGCGCCCCGCGAAACGGCCGATGGCATCGCCGCGCGCATCGCCCGCGAACCCGCCTTTCGGCCCGGCGCCCTGAAGCTTGCCCATGTCGACAATTCCGGCGATCTGGAGACGGCCTGCGCCGCCTTCCTGACCGCCCTGACCGAGGTTGCTGCCCCATGATCCTGGCCAATGCCGAACTGATCCTGCCCGATCGCGTCCTGCGCGGCGCCATCCATGTGGAGGATGGCCTGATCGCTGCGATCACCGAGGGCGGCGCGGTGCCCGAAGGCGCCATCGACTGCGCCGGTGCGCATGTCGCGCCGGGGCTGATCGAGCTGCATACCGACAATCTCGAGCGTCATATCCAGCCGCGGCCCGGCGTCGACTGGCCGCATTCCGCCGCGATCCTCGCCCATGACGGGGAACTGGCCTCGGCCGGGATCACCACCGTCTTCGACGCGCTCAGGGTCGGCGTGCTGTCCGGCAAGGCGGTCGAGAATGAACGCTATGCCCGCGCCATCGCCTCGGAAATCAATGCGCTGACGGCGGCGGGGCGGACCCGGATCAGCCATTTCATCCATCTGCGGGCCGAGACATGCTCGGAATCGCTGCTGGAGGAACTGGACGAGTTCGACGACACCGACCGGGTGCGGCTGCTGAGCCTGATGGATCACACGCCCGGCCAGCGGCAGTTCCGTGACCTGTCCAAGCTGGCGCAGTATCATCAGGGCAAGCACGGCCTGTCGGACGCGCAGTTCAAGGCCCATGTCGACCGCCTGCTGGGCCTGCGCCAGAAATATGGCGAGGTGCATGAGGCCGGCGCCGTCGCCGCCGCCCGGCGCATCGGCGCGGTGCTGGCCAGCCATGACGACACCACCCAAGACCATGTCGCCACCAGCGCGGGCCATGGCGCCCGGCTGGCCGAATTCCCGACCACGCCCGAGGCCGCCCGCGCCTGCCACGACCACGGCATCGCGGTGATGGTGGGCGGGCCGAACCTGATCCGGGGCGGGTCGCATTCCGGCAATGTCGCGGCCAGGGATCTGGCCGAGGCGGGGCTTCTGGACATCATTTCTTCGGATTATGTGCCCTCGAGCCTGCTTCTGGGCGCCTGCCAGCTGGCCCGGATCTGGGGCGACCTGCCGCGCGCCATCGCCACCGTCACCGATGCGCCCGCGCGCGCCACCGGCCTGACCGATCGCGGCCGGATCGAGTTCGGCCTGCGCGCCGATCTGATCCGGCTGGCCGACCTGGACCGGACCGCGCGGCTGACCGGCGTCTGGGTCGGGGGGCGGCAGGTCGGTTAGGCGTCGGCGCCGGCCGGAATGTCCCGGTGCCTGCCCGACAGGCTCAGGTGCCGCGTTCGATCAGCTTGCCGGGCAGGAATACGTCCTCCTTCTGCGGCCCCGCCAGCACGTCCAGCAGATTTTCGCACATGGCGGTGATGGGCTGGCGATAGGTGGTCAGGTGATAGGACGGGGCGGCGGCCAGCGGGATGTCGTCGAAGCCGGTGACGGCGATGCGCTGCGGACCGCCCGGCCGGTGGCGCAGGGCCTCGGTGGCACCGATGGCGAGGATGTCGTTCTCGCATACCAGCACATCCGGCAGCTGATCGGCCGGCTCGCTGTCCAGCAGCGCGTTCACCGTCTCGATCGCGGCGTTGAAATCATAGCGCCGGGCATGCTGTGCCCGGACGGCGGTGCCGGTCCGTTGCGCCCAGTAACCGAGGAAACTGTCCAGCCGGTGCAGCTTGGCCGACTGGGTGTCCGGCCCGGCGATGAAGGCCGGGCGCAGGTAGCCCTTTTTCAGCAGATGGTCGGCGATCTCGCGCATCGCCAGCCGGTCGTCGCACGAGATGGTCAGCGTGTTCGGGTTGCTGCTGTAGCGGGCAAAGACCACCAGCTTCTTCACCCGCCGCGCGCCAAGCGCCGTATCCAGCACCCGGTCGTCGAAGCGCGTTCCGATCATCACCGCGGCGTCCACCCGCCTCTGGCTGGCGGCCAGCAGCGCGGCCGAGGCATCCTCGCTTTCCGACATGTTGACCAGCAGCGTGCCCCAGCCATGCGACCACAGGATCCGGGTCAGCCGCTCCAGCAGGACCAGCTTGTGGGGGTTGTTGAAGTCATTGGTGACCAGCGCCACCAGATGCGACCGGTCCGAGGCCAGCGAGGCGGCCAGAAGATCGGGCGCATAGCCCAGCTTCTTGGCCGCCGCCATCACCTTCTCGCGGCTTCTGGGCGAGATCGAGGCATCCTGCTTGAAGGCCCGCGCGACCGTCCAGCGTGAAACCCCCGCTGCCTCGGCCACATGGTCGGCGGTCACCACCGGACCCGGCGCCGCGTTGTCTGGCATGTCGTTCATACCTCACCCTAACCCGCCCGGATCCGGCCCGCAAAGAAATTTGCACGCGTGAGCAAAATAATTATTGCACGCGCGTGCAAGCAGAGTAAGTATCGGCGCTAACAACAGGCCTGTGGCGATTCGAGGGAGGGTGCAGGATGCTGAGGGTTGCGCTGTTGGGTGCTGGCCGGATCGGTCAGGTCCACGCCAGATCCATTGCCGCAAATGGGGACAGCCGGCTGATCGCCGTCGCCGACGCGGTCCCCGAGGCGGCGCAGAAGCTTGCCGCCGATTTCGGCGCCGAGGTCCGCTCGATCGATGAGATCCTTGTCGATGACGGCATCGACGCCGTCCTGATCGCGACCTCGACCGACACCCATTCCGACCTGATCGAGCGTGCCACCGCCGCCGGCAAGGCGGTGCTGTGCGAAAAGCCCGTCGATCTGTCGCTGGATCGCGCTCTGACCGCGCTGAGGAACGTCGCCACGACCGGCCGGCCGGTGATGATCGGCTTCAATCGCCGTTTCGATCCGCAATTCGCCGCGCTCAAGGCGGCTTTCGACCGGGGCGAGATCGGCAAGGGTGAACTGCTGTCGATCACCTCCTTCGATCCGGCGCCGCCGCCGGTCAGCTATATCCGGGTCTCGGGCGGGCTGTTCCGCGACATGATGATCCATGATTTCGACATGGCCTGCTGGATCTTCGGCGGCGCCCCGTCGCGGGTCACGGCCGCCGGCAGTTCCATCGTCGATCCCGCCATCGGCGAGGCCGGCGATGTCGATACCGCCGTCGTCACGCTGCAATGGGACGACGGGCGCATCTGCGTCATCAAGAATTCGCGCCGCGCCGGCTATGGCTATGACCAGCGGATCGAGCTTCTGGGCTCGAAAGGGCTTCTGTCGGCCAGGAACGTGCTGGAAAACACCGTCGAGAAGATCACCGCCGAGGGCGCAAGCGCCGCGAAGCCGGTCTATTTCTTCCTCGAACGCTACATGCGGGCCTATGAAATCGAATGGACCGCCTTCATCGATGCGCTGAGGTCCGGGGCCAGGATGCCGGTGACCCTCGGCGAGGGGGTGGCCGCGCTGGCCTGCGCCGAGGCCGCGACGCGCTCGGCCGCGACCGGCGCGACTGTGGCGGTGACGCCCGACATGCTGGGGGCCTGAGCATGCGCCAGACGGGTTGCTGCACATGGATCTTCGGGGGCGAGGAACTGCCCGCCATCGCCGCCCGCGTCAGCCGGGCCGGTCTCGACGGGGTTGAACTGCACGGCGATATCGACGGGATCGACCCGGAACAGGCTGGCCGCATCTTCGCCGACCACGGGCTTGCGATCTTTTCGATCACGCCCGGCGACGCCGATATCTCGCATCCTGATCGGGCGATCCGCGATCAGGCGGTGGAATATTACGAACGCCTGATCGTCTGGGCCGGGCGTCTCGGCCAGCCCCCGGGCCTGCCGCGAATCTCCTGCCACGGGCTGGTGCAGCGGATCCGGCCCATCAGCGATCAGGCCGACGAGGACGCGCATCTGGCGGACAGCACGCGCCGCATCTGTGCGGCTGCCGAACGGGCCGGGCTGCCGGTCGTGTTCGAGATCCTCAACCGCTATGAAAGCCATCAGGTGCGGACCGTGGCCGAGGGGCTGGCGCTTCTGGATCGCGTCGGCGCGCCGAACCTGTCGCTGCTGCCCGACGCCTATCACATGAATATAGAGGAGGCCGATCCCGCCGCCGCCCTCGACCGGGGCGGGGACCGGATCGGGCTTTATCATGCCGCCGATTCCAACCGTGGCGCGATCGGCGACGGGCATACCGATTTCGCGGCACAGTTCGCCGCGCTGGACCGAATCGGCTATGATGGCCCGATCATCATCGAACCCGCCGCGCCCGGCCCCGACCCGTTCAACACGGACAAGGGCGAGGGTTTCCGTGACAGGCTGGAGGATATCCTGTCACGCTCGGTCCGCGCGATCCGGGCATTGGGCGGCTGAGAATGCATCCGGCGCCATCCGCGCCGGATGAGCAGGGTGCCGGGGAGGCGCCCGAATAACCACGAATGGGAGGAAAAACATGAAATTCTTGCTTGCAGCTACTGCCATGACCATGGCCCTTGCGGCCCCGTCTCTGGCGCAGGACATCGTTGTCGTGGCCCATGGTCAGGCCAACGACCCGTTCTGGTCGGTGGTCAAGAACGGCGCGGCCAAGGCCGGCGAGGACAGCGGCGCCAATGTCGAATTCCGCTCGCCCGAGACCTTTGACATGGTCCAGATGAGCCAACTGATCGACGCCGCCGTGAACCAGGAACCCGACGGGCTGGTCGTCTCGATCCCAGATCCCGATGCGCTCGGGCCCTCGATCCAGCGCGCCATCGAGGCCGGCATCCCGGTCATCTCGATGAATTCGGGCGGTGATGTGGCCGCCGATCTGGGCATCCTGCTGCATGTCGGCCAGTCGGAATACGATGCGGGCGTCGCTGCCGGCAGGAAACTGGCCGAACTGGGCGGCACCAAGGGCATCTGCGTCAACCAGGAGGTCGGCAATGTCGCGCTGGACCAGCGTTGCGCGGGCTTTGCCGAGGGGTTCGGCAACCCGGTCGAGGTGATCCCGACCCAGGCCGATCCGACCGAGGTGCAGTCCAAGGTGCGCGCGGCACTTGAGGCCGATCCCGATGTCAACGCGGTCCTGGGCCTGAACGCCACGCTGGTCGGCGAACCCTCGGTCGAAGCCGCCGCCGCAGTCGGCCGCGAGGGCGTGCTGATCGCCACCTTCGACATGTCGGCGGGCTTTCTCGAGGCGGTGGCCGACGGACGTGCCGCCTTCGCCATCGACCAGCAGCAGTTCCTGCAGGGCTATCTGCCGGTGAACTTCCTGGCGCTGCATGCCAAATACGGGCTGATGCCGGGCGGCGACGTGCCCTCGGGGCCGAACCTGATCACTCAGGACAAGGCCGCGCAGGTGGTCGAACTGTCCGCCCAGGGCATTCGCTGAGGCCGATCCCTGCGCGCGCGGCGGATGCGCCGCGCGCCTGCCACATCTTTCCCATCCGGGTGGAGGACCCCCATGACGACGGACGCTACGTCTCCGGCGGACGAACGGATCAAATCCGAATCGTTCGTCACCCGCCTGATGAAACGGCCAGAGCTCGGCGCCATCGGCGGCGTCATCCTGGTGACGATCTTCTTCCTGATCACCGCCGACAGCGCCATGTTCACGCTTTCGGGCATCGTCAACTTCCTGACGCCCGCCGCGCAGCTGGGCATCCTCGGCATTGCCGCGGCGATGCTGATGATCGGCGGTGAGTTCGACCTGTCCATCGGCTCGATGGTGGCCTTCACCGGGCTGATCTTCGGGGTCCTCGCGGTCAATATGGGCCTGCCGCTGATCGTCGCGATCCCGGTGACGCTGCTGGCCGCCGCCGCCATGGGGGCGCTGAACGGCTATGTCGTCATCCGCACCGGCCTGCCCAGCTTCATCGTGACGCTGGCCTTCCTGTTCATCCTGCGCGGTGCCTCGCTGGTCGGGCTGAAACTGTTCACCGGCGGCTCGACCCAGCTGCGCGGGGTGCGCGACGCGGTTCAGGGCGATTTTCTGACCCCGTTCTTCTCGGGCGATGCCTTCGGCGGGCTGTTCCGCTGGCTGGCCGAGCGCGGCATCGTCGAAAGTTTCGGGTCCGGCGCCCCCAAGGTGCCCGGCATCCCGGTCGAGATCCTGTGGTTCATCCTGATGGCGCTGGTCTGCACCTTCGTGCTGCTGCGCACGCCCGCCGGCAACTGGATCTTCGCCACCGGTGGCGATGACAATGCGGCGGCGAATTCCGGCGTGCCGGTCCGGCGGGTCAAGATCGCACTGTTCATGCTGACCGCCTGCGCCGCGGCGCTGGTCGCGGTCATCACCGTGATCGACGCCGGCTCGACCGATGCCCGGCGCGGCTTCATGAAGGAGTTCGAGGCGATTATCACCGCGGTGATCGGCGGCTGCCTGCTGACCGGCGGCTATGGCTCGGCCATCGGCGCCTTCTTCGGCGCCATCATCTTCGGCATGGTGACGATCGGGCTGACCTATACCGATTTCGATCAGGACTGGTTCCAGGTCTTTCTGGGCGCGATGCTTCTGCTGGCCGTGGTCTTCAACAACGTCATCCGCAAGCGCGTGACGGGAGAGCGTTGAGATGTCCGATCCCATCATCCATATGGAAAACATCAAGAAGCATTTCGGCAATGTCATCGCTCTGAACGGCGTGACCTTCGATGTCCGGCCCGGCGAATGCCACTGCCTTCTGGGCGATAACGGCGCCGGCAAATCGACCTTCATCAAGACCATGTCCGGCGTTCACAAGCCGACCGCGGGCGAGATCTTCTTCGAGGGCAAGCCGCTGAGCTTCGACAGCCCGCGCGACGCGATGGAGGCCGGCATCGCCACCGTCTTCCAGGATCTCGCCATGATCCCGCTGATGAGCGTGACGCGCAATTTCTTCATGGGCCGCGAACCGACCCGGGGCCGGGTCATCAAGCGCTTTGACGTGGACCGGGCCAATGCGGTCACCATGGAGGAAATGCGCAAGATGGGCATCAACCTGCGCGCCCCCGATCAGGCCGTCGGCACGCTGTCGGGGGGCGAGCGTCAGACCGTCGCCATCGCCCGCGCCGTCTATTTCGGCGCCAAGGTGCTGATCCTCGACGAGCCGACCTCGGCGCTGGGCGTGCGCCAGACCTCGAACGTGCTGGCGACCATCGACCGGGTCCGGGGCCAGGGTGTCGGGGTGGTGTTCATCAGCCACAATGTTCGTCACGCCATGGCCGTGGGCGACCGTTTCACGGTGCTGAACCGGGGCCAGACGCTGGGCACCGCCGTCAAGGGCGAAATCGACGCGGCGGAATTGCAGGACATGATGGCGGGCGGTCAGGAACTGGCCCGGCTCGAAGGGTCGCTGGGCGGCACGATCTGAAACCGGCGGGCCGGCGCGCCCGCCCCCGAAGGATAAAGGTGTGACGAGATGACGGACCGGATGCCTTCCCGCCCTCTGGGGGTGGCGCTGATCGGCACGGGCTTCATGGGCAAATGCCACGCCATGGCCTGGCGCAATGTCGCCACCGTCTTCGGCGGCGCCCATCCCCGGCTGGAGATTCTGTGCGACGCGCCGGCCGACAAGGCCGCGGGCTTTGCCGCCCGGTTCGGCTTTGCCCGGGGCAGCGACGACTGGCAGGCGACGGTGGCCGATCCGGGCGTCGATGTGGTGTCGATCACCACGCCCAACGGGTTGCACCGGCCCATGGCCGAGGCGGCCCTCGGCGCGGGCAAGCATGTCTGGCTGGAAAAGCCGATGGCACTGAGTTTGGCCGATGCGAAGGCCATGGCCGATCTTGCCGCCGCCCATCCCGGCCAGGTGACGCTTCTGGGCTATAACTATCTGCGCAACCCGGCCTTCCAGCAGGCGCGGCGGCTGATCACCGAGGGCGCCATCGGCCGCCCGCTGGCCTTCCGGGGCGTCTATGACGAAGACTATTCCGCCGATGCCAGCCTCCCGTGGTCGTGGCGGATGACTCACGAGGGGGGCGGGCTGGGCGCGCTGGGCGATCTGGGCTGCCACCTCGTGAGTCAGATGATCGCGCTGATGGGGCCGGTGGCCGAACTCACGGCCATGACCCAGATCGCCGTGCCGCAGCGGCCCTCGCCCGATGGCCCGCGCGCGGTGGAAAACGAGGACAGCGCCCTTGCGCTGATCCGCTTTGCCTCGGGCGCGCAGGGGTCCTTTGCCACCTCGCGCGTCGCGCGCGGCCGCAAATGCCGCCTGCAATGGGAGGTGCATGGCTCGGACGGCGCGCTGGTCTTCGATCAGGAGAACATGAACGAATTCTGGCTGTATCGCGCCGGCGAGGCCGGGTTCACCCGCCACCTCTCCGGCCCCGAACAGCCCGATTTCGCCGCCTTCTGCCCGGCGCCGGGGCATAATTTCGGCTTCAATGAACAGAAGGTCATCGAATGCCGCGACCTGCTGCAGGCCATTGCCGGCGGCCCCGTAGCAGCCCCCGATTTCGCGGCCGGCCTGCGGATCGAACGGATCATTCACGCCATGGCGACCTCTGAGGGCCGCCCGGTCAGGATCGAGGAGAATGCCCATGAAGACGCTTGACCTGATCACGATCGGCCGCAGTTCTGTTGACCTGTATGGCGACCAGATTGGTGGCCGGTTGGAGGACATGGGGTCTTTCAGCAAGTATATCGGCGGCAGTCCGACGAATATCGCCTGCGGGACGGCGCGGCTCGGGTTGAAGAGCGCCGTCATCACAGGTGTTGGTGACGAGCATATGGGCCGCTTCATCCGCGAGCAACTGGTGCGCGAGGGCGTGGACGTGCGCGGCGTGAAGACCGATCCCGACCGGCTGACGGCGCTGGTTCTGCTGGGCATCCGCGACGAGGACAGTTTCCCGCTGATCTTCTACCGCGAGAATTGCGCCGATATGGGGCTGACCGAGGCTGACATCGACGAGGATTTCATCGCCTCGGCCCGCGCCGTGGTGGCGACCGGCACGCATCTGTCGCATCCGCAGACCGAGGCCGCGACGATCAGGGCGCTGGATTTCGCGCGCAAGCACGGCGCGCGGACGGCGCTGGATATCGACTATCGCCCGAACCTCTGGGGCGTCGCCGGCCATGGCGAGGGCGAGAGCCGCTTCGTCGAAAGCGCCGCGGTGACGGCGAAGCTGCAGGCGAGCCTGCATTATTTCGACCTGATCGTCGGCACCGAAGAGGAGTTCCACATCGCCGGCGGCAGCACCGATACGATTGCGGCGCTGCGGGCGGTGCGGGCGGTCTCGGATGCGACGCTGGTCTGCAAGCGCGGGGCGGCCGGTGCGGTCGCCTTCGAGGGCGCGATTCCGGACAGCCTGGACGAGGGCCGGACCGGCCCCGGTTTCCCGATCGAGGTCTTCAACGTGCTGGGCGCGGGCGACGGGTTCTTTTCCGGGCTGATGAAGGGCTGGCTGGACGGCGAGGACTGGCCGCGCGCGCTGGAATATGCCAATGCCTGCGGGGCTTTCGCGGTCAGCCGCCATGGCTGCACGCCCGCCTATCCCTCGCTGACGGAACTGGACTTCTTTCTGAAGCGCGGCGTCACGCGGCCCGATCTGCGGAACGATGCCGAACTGGACCGGATCCACCGGGCGACGAACCGCACCAACCCGGGCGCGGGCGACTGGTCCGAGATGCGGGTCTTTGCCTTCGACCATCGCGGCCAGCTGGAGGAGATGGAGGGCTATA
Source organism: Paracoccus marinaquae (assembly GCF_018860165.1). Classification (GTDB taxonomy): domain Bacteria; phylum Pseudomonadota; class Alphaproteobacteria; order Rhodobacterales; family Rhodobacteraceae; genus Paracoccus; species Paracoccus marinaquae. Next base: position 40,221 of record NZ_JAHKNG010000027.1, on the reverse strand, counting down.
CGCCCGCGAAGGGCGGCGCCTTCAAGGAGCTGTGCCTGAAGGCCGCGCGGCAGGTCGCGGACGGGCGTCCGGGCCATGGCATCCTCTGCGACAACCGTATCGGGCGGGCGGCCCTGCATGCGGCCTCCGGCGCGGGCCTGTGGATCGGGCGGCCCTGCGAATGGCCGGGCTCGCGGCCCTTGCAACTCGAGCCGGAACTGGGCGCGGATTGCGGCGGCTTGCACGAATGGGCGCGCGAGAATGTGGTGAAGGTGCTGTGCTTCTGCCACCCGGATGACGATGCGCAGGTGCGCGCGGATCAGGAGGCGACGGTGACGCGGCTTTATGCCGCCGCCCGGCGCAACAGGCTGGAATTCCTGCTCGAGATCATCCCCTCGAAGGTCGGGCCGGTCGATGACGGCACGGCGGCGGTGCTGATCCGGCAATTCTATGCCGCCGGGATCTTCCCCGACTGGTGGAAGCTGGAGCCGATGCGGAGCCGTGCGGGCTGGCAGAACGCGATCGCCGCCATCGAGGAGCATGACCGCCAGACGCGCGGCATCGTGGTCCTTGGGCTGGAGGCGCCCGAGGATGAGCTTGCGGCGAGTTTCAAGGTCGCGGCGGGCTTCGATCTGGTGCGCGGCTTTGCGGTCGGGCGCACGGTCTTCGCCGATCCTGCGCGGGACTGGCTGGCGGGGCGGATCGGCGACGGGGAGGCGGTGGCGCGGATGGCCGATCGTTACGCCCGGCTCTGCGCCATCTGGGACCGGGCGCGGGCCGCGGCGCGGCCGGCGGGCGAGGCGCGGGCGGCGCGGCGGGAAGGGGGCTTTGCCCCCATCGCCTGACGGCGATTCCCCCAGGATATTTGGCATGAAGGAGAATGGGCGTGGAGGCGAGAAGATGAGCGGGACGATCCGTCTGACGGCGGCGCAGGCGATGGTGCGCTGGCTGTCCGTGCAGATGAACGCGGAGGGCCAGCGCTTTGTCGAGGGCGTCTGGGCGATCTTCGGCCATGGCAATGTGGCCGGCCTGGGCGAGGCGCTGCACGGGATCGGCGACGCCCTTCCGACCTGGCGCGGGCAGAATGAGCAGACCATGGCCCATGCCGCGATCGCCTATGCCAAGGGCAGCGCGCGCCGGCGGGCGCAGGCGGTGACCACCTCGATCGGGCCGGGGGCCACGAATGTGGTGACGGCGGCGGCACTTGCGCATGTGAACCGGCTGCCGCTTCTGGTGATCGCGGGCGATGTCTTTGCCAATCGCCGCCCCGATCCGGTGCTGCAGCAGGTCGAGGATTTCGGCGACGGCACGGTTTCCGCCAATGACTGTTTCCGCCCCGTCAGCCGCTATTTCGACCGCATCACAAGGCCCGAGCATCTGCTGACGGCCTTGCCGCGTGCGATGCGGGTGATGACCGATCCGGCGGATTGCGGGCCCGCGGTGCTGGCCTTCTGTCAGGATGTGCAGGCGGAAGGATTTGACTGGCCCGAGGCGTTCTTCGCGCCGCGCGTCTGGCGCATCCGCCGGCCCGAGCCCGACCGGGCGGAACTGGCCGGGGTGGCGGCGATGATCCGCGCCGCAGAGGCCCCGGTGATCGTGGCCGGTGGCGGTGTCATCTATTCGGGTGCCGAGGAGGCGCTGGCGGATTTTGCCAGCCGCCACAACATTCCGGTGATCGAGACCCAGGCCGGCAAATCCGCCCTGCCGCAATCGCATCCGATGAACCATGGCGCGGCGGGGGTGGATGGCTCGGCCGCCGCGAACCGGGTGGCGGGGAAGGCCGATCTGGTGATCGGCATCGGCACGCGGCTGCAGGATTTCACCACCGGCTCGCGGACCCTATTCGGGGATGCGGCCCTGGCCTCGATCAATGTGCAGCCCTATGATGCGATGAAGCATGGCGCGGTCAGCCTCGTCGCCGATGCGAAGGTCGCGCTGGAGGCGCTGGCCGGGGCACTTGGCTTGTATCGCGCCGAGGCGGCCGAGCCGCAGGCGCGCGCCGATTGGCTGGCCGCCGTCGATGCCCATTGCGCCGCGCCCATGGACACGAACGCCCTGCCGACCGATGCGCAGGTGATCGGCGCGGTGCAGCGCGCGACCGGCGAAGACGCCATCGCCATGTGCGCCGCCGGCACCATGCCGGGCGCGCTGAAACTGCTGTGGCAGGCCAGCCGCCACGGCTATCACATGGAATACGGCTACAGCTCCATGGGCTACGAGATCGCGGGCGCGATGGGGCTGAAGCTGGCCCGGCCCGAGCGCGAGGTGATCTGCTTCGTCGGCGATGGCTCCTACATGATGGCGAACAGCGAGCTGGCGACGGCGGCGATGCGGCGCATTCCCTTCACCGTGGTCCTGACCGACAATCGCGGCTATGGCTGCATCAACCGGCTGCAGCGGGGCACTGGCGGCGCGCCCTTCAACAATCTCTATGCGGACAGCAGGATCGAGGCGCAGCCGCAGATCGACTTCGTGGCCCATGCCGCCAGCATGGGCGCGCATGCGGTGAAGGCCGAAACCATCGCCGATCTGGAGGCGCAGATCAAGGTGGCGCGGAGCCGCGACATCCCGACGGTCATCGTCATCGACACCACCGCCGAACCCGGCCCCGGCGACGGGCTGGAGGGGGCGGGGCACTGGTGGGACGTGGCCGTGCCCGAGGTCGGCGGGACCGACCGGCTGCGCGCCGCCCATGACGCTTATCTGCGCGGCATGGCCCGCCAGCGGCTTCTGAACTGAGGAAAGACGCATGATCCTTTATGGCACCAATCCCATCGCCTGGTCGAATGACGACGATCACAGCATCGGCGCGCATCTGAGCCTGTCGGACTGCCTGTCGGACTGCCGCGAGATCGGCTTTGACGGCATCGAGAAGGGCCACAAGATGCCCTCGGACGGGGCGGAGCTGAAGGCCGCGCTGGCCGTCTATGGGCTCGGCTTCATCGGCGGCTGGCATTCGACCAACATCCTCGCCCCCGGCGCGACCGCCGCGGCCGAGCGCGCGGCGCTGGACGCGCATATCGCCATGTCGAAGGCGGCGGGCAGCGATCTGGTTATCATCTGCGAATGTTCGAACACGGTGCATGGCGATCCGCAGGTGGCGGCGAATGACCGGCCGATCCTGTCAGATGCGGACTGGGACCGGCTGATGGCGGGCATCAACGATCTGGCCGCCCATGCCGCCCGGCAGGGGATGCGCTTCTGCTATCACCATCATGTCGGGTCCTGCGTCGAAAGCGCCGCCGATATCGACCGCTTCATGGCGGCGGCCGGCCCGGATGTGCATCTGCTGCTGGATACCGGGCATGCCCGTTTTGGCGGCGCCGATCCGGTCGAGGTCGCGCGCAGATACATGCAGCGCGTCGGCCATATCCATTGCAAGAACATCCGCGCCGGGGTGATGGATCAGGTCCGGGCCGAGGGGCTGTCCTTCATCGAGGGGGTCCGCCGCGGCGCCTTCACCGTGCCCGGCGACCCCGAGGGCTGCGTGGACTTCGCCCCGGTGCTGAAGATCGCGGCCGAGGCCGGCTATCAGGGCTGGCTGGTGATCGAGGCCGAACAGGACAGCGCCATCCGCGAGCCGCTGCAGTACCAGTCGATGGGCCATCGCGCCCTGCGCCGGATGGCGGTCGAGGCCGGGCTGGACCGCGATGCGCAGGCCCGGGCGTAAGGCGCGGGACCGCGCAACGCGCGTTGCCGGTGTACAGGCTGTGCACGCGCCGTGCCCCGCGCGTGTCCGCGTGGTGCAGCCGGATCCCCGGCAATTGCTGGCCCGAACCGCCCATCGGGCGATTTCGCCCGCAACGGGCTGCGCGCGCCCGTTGCGCGCCCATCTGAAAGGAGCCTCTGATGCCTGATCTTCTGCGCCGACCCTTCGGCAGCCATGGCAAGGTCCACCAGATCACCCCGGCCGATGCCGGCTGGCGCCATGTCGGCTTCGGGCTCTACCGGCTTCGCGCCGGCGACAGGATCGCCGAGGCCACCGGCGCCTGCGAGGTCATCCTGGTCATGGTCGAGGGCAAGGCGCGCATGAAGGCCGCCGGCCGGGACTGGGGCCTGCTGGGCGAGCGGATGGATGTCTTCGAGAAGACCCCGCCGCATTGCCTCTATGTGCCGGACGGCCATGACTGGCAGGCCGAGGCGGCGACGGATTGCGTGATCGCGGTCTGTTCGGCGCCCGGGCGCGGCGGCCATCAGGCGCGCCGGATCGGCCCCGACGGGATCACCCTGACCGAGCGCGGAAAGGGCACGAATACCCGCCATATCAACAACATCGCCATGGAGGACCAGGATTTCGCCGACAACCTTCTGGTGACCGAGGTGTTCACGCCCGCGGGCCACTGGTCCAGCTATCCCAGCCACCGCCACGACGAGGACGATTTCCCCCGCATCACCTATCTGGAGGAAACCTATTACCACCGCCTGAACCCCGGCAATGGCTGGGCGATCCAGCGCGTCTATACCGATGACGGCAGCCTCGACGAGGCGATGGCGGTCAGGGATGGCGACGTGGTCCTCGTCCCCCGCGGCCACCACCCCTGCGGCGCCCCCTACGGCTTCGAGATGTATTACCTCAACGTCATGGCCGGACCGCGCAGGAACTGGAGATTCATCCCCGCCCCAGAGGTCGAATGGATCATGGAACGGGACAAGGGGTAGGGAACAGCGGGGGGCGGCATTTTCCCGGCCCGAACCTCTCTCGGCGGTTCACCCCATGGGACATGTCTACTAGAGAGGCGGGAAAGGCAGGAACGATCAGGAGGGGCCGGCATGCGTGTCGTCTTCATGGGAACCCCGGAATTCTCGGTGCCGGCGCTGCGCGCGCTGGTGGCGGCGCATGATGTCGTCGCGGTCTATTCGCAGCCGCCGCGAGAGGCCGGACGAGGCCAGAAGCCGAGGCCCTCGGCCGTGCAGGCCGCAGCCGAGGCGTTGGGGATCACGGTTCGCACGCCGCTGCGGCTGCGCGACGCCGTGGCGCAGGCGGAATTCGTGGCGCTTGGCGCGGATGTGGCGGTGGTCGTGGCCTATGGATTGATCCTGCCGCAGCCGGTGCTGGATGCGCCGCGGCTCGGTTGCCTGAACATCCATGCCTCGCTTCTGCCGCGCTGGCGGGGGGCGGCGCCGATCCACCGGGCGGTGATGGCCGGCGACGCCGAAATCGGCGTGGCGATCATGCAGATGGAGGCGGGCCTGGATACCGGGCCGGTGCTGGCCGAGGCGCGCACGACGATCGGCGCCGAGGAAACGACCGCCGACCTGCATGACCGGCTGGCCGGAATGGGCGCCGATCTGATCGTCGAGGTCCTGGCCGGGCTGCCGATGACGGCCGTCCCGCAATCCGGGGCGGGGGTGAGCTATGCCGCCAAGATCGACAAGGCCGAGGCACGGATCGACTGGACCCGCCCGGCGGTCGAGATCGACCGGCAGATCCGCGGCTTGTCGCCCTTTCCGGGGGCCTGGTGCGAGATCGGGGCCGAACGGGTCAAGCTGCTGCGCAGCCGCCTGGCGAACGGGCAGGGGGCGCCCGGCGAGGTCCTGTCCGGCTTTCGCATCGCCTGCGGCGCGGGGGCGGTCGAGATCACCGAGGCACAGCGATCCGGCAAGAAGCCGATGGCCGCCCGCGATCTTCTGAGGGGCTGGGCGCTGCCCGCGCGGCTGAGCTAGGGGCGGGGGAACCCGCCCTTCGCGGCCGCTGCGGCGGGGGCCTGCCCCCGCCCGGCGGGCGCGAACGCCGTCGCGGGACGCAAATCTCGGCGGCAGGCGCTACAGCGCGCCGTGGCAGTGCTTGAACTTCCTGCCCGAACCGCAGGGGCAGGGATCGTTGCGGCCCGGATTGCCCCAGCTTGCGGGGTTGCTCTCGTCGAAGCCCTCGACCAGCGGGGCGGGCTTCTCCGCGTCGTCGCTCGATTGCTTCTCGGCGCCGTGCTCCATGGTCAGGTGTTCCTGCCGGGCCTTCTGCTGCTCGGCCATCTGGCGCAGCATTTCCTCGCGCTCGGCCTCGGTCAGCGGGCGGATCTGGGACAGTCGCTGGGTCACGTCGAAGCGCAGCCCGTCCAGCAGCGTCTCGAACAACTGGAAGCCCTCGGTCTTGTATTCCGACAGGGGATCGCGCTGCGCATAGCCGCGGAAACCCACGACCGAGCGCAGATGTTCCAGCGTGACCAGATGCTCGCGCCATTTCTGGTCGATCATCTGCAGCAGGACCTGCTTTTCGATCATCCGCATGTTCTCGATGCCGAAACCCTGTTCCTTCTCGGCCATGTAGGTGTCGGTGGCGTCCACGATCCGTTCCCGCAGCACCTCCTGATCCACGCCCTCCTCGGTCGCCCAGTCGGCGACCGGCAGGTTCATGTTCAGCTTTTCGCGCACGGCCGTCCGCAGCCCGTCGGTGTTCCACTGATCGGCATAGGTCTTCGGCGGCATGAAATCCTCGACAAGATCCTCGATCACCTGATGGCGCATGTCGGCCGCGATCTCGCCCACCTCCTCGCTGTCCATGATCTCGCGGCGCTGGCTGAAGATCGCCTTGCGCTGGTCGTTCATCACGTCGTCGAATTTCAGCAGCTGCTTGCGGATGTCGAAGTTCCGCCCCTCGACCTTGGCCTGGGCCCGTTCCAGCGACTTGTTGACCCAGGGATGGACGATGGCCTCGCCCTCCTTCATGCCCAGCGAGGACAGCACCTTGTCCAGCCGTTCCGAGCCGAAGATCCGCATCAGGTCGTCATCCAGCGACAAAAAGAACAGCGAGCGCCCCGGATCGCCCTGGCGGCCCGAGCGGCCGCGCAGCTGGTTGTCGATGCGGCGGCTTTCATGGCGCTCGGTGCCCAGAACGAACAGCCCGCCCGCATCCAGCACACGCTGCTTGTCGGTGGCGTGTTCTTTCTCGATCCGGGCGCGCAGTGTGTCGGGATGGGCCTCGGGATCGGCCTGCAGCGCCTCCAACACCTTCATCTCGACATTGCCGCCCAGCTGGATGTCGGTGCCGCGGCCGGCCATGTTGGTGGCGATGGTGACCGCGCCGGGCTTGCCGGCATCGGCGACGATCTGCGCCTCGGCCTCGTGCTGGCGGGCGTTCAGCACGTTATGGGGGATGCCGTCGCGGGTCAGCATGGCCGCCAGCATCTCGGACTTCTCGATGCTGGTGGTGCCGACAAGGGTGGGCTGGCCCTTGGCATGGGCTTCCTTGATCGCCTCGATCACGGCGGTGTATTTCTCGTCCGCGGTGCGATAGACCCGGTCGTCCTCGTCGCGGCGCTGGATCGGGCGGTTGGTCGGCACCTCGACCACGCCAAGGCGATAGATCTCGGCGAATTCCTCGGCCTCGGTTGCCGCCGTGCCGGTCATGCCGCCCAGCTTCTCGTAAAGCCGGAAATAGTTCTGGAAGGTGACGCTGGCCAGCGTCACGTTCTCGGGCTGGATATCGACGCCCTCCTTGGCCTCGATCGCCTGATGCAGCCCGTCCGAGAGGCGGCGGCCCTTCATCATCCGGCCGGTGAATTCGTCGATCAGCACCACCTCGCCGTCGCGGACCATGTATTGCTGGTCCTTCTGGAACAGCTTGTGGGCGCGCAGGGCCTGGTTGGCATGGTGGACGATGGTGGTCGATTCCGGGTCATAGAGGGTCTGGCCCTCGGGCAGCACGCCATCGGCCCACAGCCTCTGTTCCAGAAACTCGTTGCCCTCTTCGGTGAAGGTGGCGTTGCGGGTCTTCTCGTCCAGCTTGAAATGCTCTGCGGTCAGCTGCGGGACATACTTGTCCAGCACGCGATACAGTTCGCTGCGGTCCTGCGACGGCCCCGAGATGATCAGCGGCGTGCGGGCCTCGTCGATCAGGATCGAATCGACCTCGTCGACGATGGCGAAATGATGGCCGCGCTGGACCATCTCGGCGACCGAGCCCTTCATGTTGTCGCGCAGATAGTCGAAGCCCAGCTCGTTATTGGTGGCATAGGTGACATCGGCGGCATAGGCCTCGCGCTTCTCGGCCTCGGGCTGGAACGGATAGACGACGCCGGTGGTCATGCCAAGCTGCGCGAAGACCTTGCCCATCCAGGCGGCGTCGCGCTTGGCCAGATAGTCGTTCACCGTGACGACATGCACGCCACGCCCGGTCAGCGCGTTCAGATAGGCCGGGAAGGTGGCGACCAGGGTCTTGCCCTCGCCGGTCTTCATCTCGGCGATATTGCCCTGATGCAGGAAGATGCCACCCTTCAGCTGCACGTCGAAGGCGCGCAGGCCAAGGGCGCGGCGGGCCCCCTCGCGGCAATTGGCGAAGGCCTCGGGCAGGATGTCGTCAACGCTCTCGCCGCCCTCGACGCGCTGCCGGAATTCGCGGGTCTTCTCAATCAGCCCCTCGTCGCTCAGCGCCTTGAATTCCTCTTCCAGCGCATTGATCCGGGCCACCAGCGGGCGGGTCGATTTCACCTTGCGGTCATTGGGCGTGCCAAAGACCTTCTTCGCCAGAGTTCCGATGCCGAGCATGTTACCTTCGCAATCACGTTGTTGGGAAAGGCCGCCCCGGCCGGGCCACTTGCCCCTGCCTTCCGCATTGCCGTATCAGGGGCAGGAACGAAAAGCGGCGGCGGCGCCTTCCACGGTTGCGTGGGGATGTATGCCTCGCCTGCCTGACTGTCAACGCTGGCCCGGTTCCCTGAACGGTTCCGGGCGTGACTGCAAAGGATTTTTCATGCTGAGACCCTCGATTCTGGCCGCCGTCGTGATCGCGACCCCGGTGCTGATGCCCCTTGCCGCGCTGGCGCAGGACCAGAACGCCGATACCGTTGTCGCAACCGTGAACGGCCAGACGATCACGCTGGGGCAGATGATCGTGATGAAGCAGTCGGTGCAGGACCCGCAGATGGCCGGGCTGCCCGATCAGGCGCTGTGGGACCTGATGCTGGACCAGCTGGTCCGCCAGACCGCCGTGGCCGCGACCGGCGCGGAAAATGCCGGCGTGCGCGCGCAGCTGGAACTGCAGCGCCGCAACACGCTGGCCACCGCCGCGGTGACCGTGGTGGCCGAGGTCGCCCCGACCGACGAGGAGATTCAGGCCGCCTATGACCGGCTGTTCAGCACGGCCGAGCCGGTGACCGAATATTCCGCCGCCCATATCCTGGTCGAGACCGAGGAACAGGCGAAGGAAATCAAGGCCGAACTGGACGGAGGCGCCGATTTCGGCGCGCTGGCCGAGGAACGCTCGACCGGGCCCAGCGGCCCGAACAAGGGCGATCTGGGCTGGTTCAGCGCCGACCAGATGGTGCCCCCCTTCGCCGAGGCGGTGCAGGCGATGGAAAAGGGCGCCGTGTCCGATCCGGTGCAGACCGAATTCGGCTGGCATGTCATCAAGCTGAACGACAGCCGCGTGAAGGAGGCGCCCGAACTGGCCGAGGTCCGCGAGCAGATCGACCAGATGGTCCGCCGCGACAAGGTCGAGGCCGAGATCGAGCGCCTCGTCGGGGCAGCCGAGGTCGAAAAGACCGAGGGCGTCGATCCGGCGCTGATGAACAAGGTCGAGTTGCTGGAGGCCGAATGATGGGCAAGGCAGGTCTGCCGGTTTCCCCGCTGGCGCCCGCAGGCTTTCCCGACCTGCCGGTGATCGCCGGCGTCGAATTCGCCAGCGGTGCGGCCGGGGTCAAGTACCAGGGCCGCACCGATGTGACGCTGATCCGCATCGCGCCGGGTTCCACCGTGGCCGGGGCGTTCACCAGATCCTCGACCCGCGCGGCCTGCGTGCTGGACTGTCAGGCCAAGCTGGCGCAGGGCGGCGATGCGCCCGGGGGCGCGGCGATCATCGTCAATTCTGGCAACGCCAATGCCTTCACCGGCGCGCGCGGACAGGAATCGGTCAATGCCGTGACCGGCGCGGTCGCGACCCGGCTGGGGGTGCCCGCCGGGCGGGTGTTCTCGTCCTCGACCGGGGTGATCGGCGAGCCGCTGCCGCATGAGCGGATCGTCGCCATCATCGGCGATCTGGCGGAGGGGCTGGATCAGGGTGGGGCGGCGGATGCCGCCCGTGCCATCATGACCACCGACACCTTCCCCAAGGGCGCCTCGGCCGAGGTTCCGGGCGAGGGCGGGACAATCCGCATCGCCGGCATCGCCAAGGGTTCGGGCATGATCGCGCCCGACATGGCGACGATGCTGGTCTATGTTTTCACCGATGCGAAGATTGCCGCGACGCTGTTGCAGCGGGCGCTGAGCAGCGGCCTGGACCGCAGCTTCAACGCGATCACCGTGGACAGCGACACCTCGACCTCGGATGCGCTGATCCTTGCGGCGACCGGGCAAGGCGGCGCGGCCGAGATCACCTCGCTTGAGGGCGGCACAGGCGCGGCCTTCGTGCAGGCGCTGCATGGCGTCATGCGCGATCTGGCGCAGCTTGTGGTGCGCGACGGCGAGGGGGCGACGAAATTCGTCGAGGTGCAGGTGACGGGGGCGGTTTCGGAGGCCGACGCGCAGCGGGTCGCCATGGCCATCGCCAATTCGCCGCTGGTCAAGACCGCCATCGCCGGCGAGGACGCGAACTGGGGCCGGATCGTCGCCGCCGTCGGCAAATCCGGCGCCGAGGCCGATCGCGACCGGCTGACCATCCGCTTTGGCGACATGATCCTGGCCGAAAACGGCTGGCGCGCGCCCGATTACGACGAGGCGAAGGCCAGCGCCTACATGAAGAACCAGGATCTGCTGATCGCGGTCGATCTGGGGCTGGGGCAGGGCGCGCGGACCGTCTGGACCTGCGATCTGACCCATGGCTATATCGACATCAACGCGGATTACCGGTCTTGAAGACGGTCCTTGTCGCCGCCGTCGCGCTGATCGATCCTGACGGGCGGGTGCTTCTGGCGCAGCGCCCCGAGGGAAAATCCATGGCCGGGCTGTGGGAGTTTCCGGGCGGCAAGGTCGAGCCGGGCGAAACCCCCGAAGCGGCGCTGATTCGGGAACTGCATGAGGAACTGGGCATCGACACCTGGCAATCCTGCCTCGCGCCGCTGACCTTCGCCAGCCACAGCTATGAGGATTTCCACCTGCTGATGCCGGTCTTTGTCTGCCGCAAATGGCAGGGGATCGTGCGGCCCGTCGAGGGGCAGAAACTGGCATGGGTTCATGCCAGGGACCTGCGCGGCTATCCGATGCCGCCGGCGGATATTCCGCTGATCCCGGCGCTGCAGATGTGGCTCTGAGCGCGCAGCCGGGCGATTAGTCCCGGCCGGGTGCGCTTCGAGCCGCTGGCCGTAAACGAATCCTTCATAATCCGGTCAGGGGCGGCGCGCAGGTCGGTTGCCGCCCGAGGACCCCCGGTTTCACGCGATCCCAGGACGGCATATGAAAAAGGGCGGCCCGTCGCCGCCCTTCTCTGACCGAACAGATGCCTGCAGCACCTTACAGGGTGCGCTCGACCTCTTCGCGCTCGAAGATCTCGATGACATCGCCCGGGCGGATATCGTCGTAATTCTCGAACGCCATGCCGCATTCCTGACCGGATTGCACTTCCTTGACCTCGTCCTTGAAGCGCTTCAGCGTCTTCAGCGTGCCTTCGTGGATCACCACGTTGTCGCGCAGCAGGCGAACGCCGGCCGAACGGCGGGCGACGCCCTCGGTGACCAGACAGCCCGCGACCTTGCCGACGCCGGTGACCTTGAAGACTTCGCGGATCTCGGCATAGCCGATGAAGTTCTCGCGGACCTCGGCCGACAGCAGGCCGGAGGCGGCGGCTTTGATGTCGTCCACCAGATCGTAGATGATCGAGTAATAGCGGATCTCGACCCCCTTCTGGTTGGCGGAATTGCGCGCGGGCGCATTGGCACGGACGTTGAAGCCGATGACCGGGGCATTCGACGCCTCGGCCAGGCCGATATCCGATTCGGTGATCGCGCCGACGCCGTAATGCAGCACCCTGACCCGGACTTCTTCGTTGCCGACCTTTTCCAGCGCCTGCACGATCGCCTCGGCCGAGCCCTGCACGTCGGCCTTCACCACCACCGGCAGTTCGGACACGCTTTCATCCGCCTTGGCCTTCGCCATCAGTTGTTCCAGCGTCGTCGCGGCACCGGCCGCGGCGCGTTTGTCCTTGGCCTGCTGGTTGCGGTAATCGGCGATCTCGCGCGCCTGGGCCTCGGTCTCGACCACGTTCAGCACGTCGCCGGCTTCGGGCGTGCCGTTCAGGCCCAGAACCTCGACCGGAACCGAGGGGCCGGCCTCATCCACGCGTTCGCCCTTGTCGTTGATCAGGGCGCGGACCTTGCCCCACTGTTCGCCGACGACGAAGATGTCGCCGCGATGCAGGGTGCCGTTCTGGACCAGAACCGTGGCGACGGGGCCGCGGCCCACATCCAGCTGCGCCTCGATCACCGCGCCCTGCGCGGCGCGGTCGGGATTGGCCCGCAATTCGAGGATCTCGGCCTGCAGCGCGATGGCGTCCAGCAGCTGATCCAGCCCCTGGCCGGTCTTGGCCGAAACCTCGACATCCTGCACATCGCCCGACAGCTTCTCGACGATCACCTCGTGATGCAGCAGCGCCGTGCGCACCTTGTCGGGATCGGCGGCGGGCTTGTCGATCTTGTTGATCGCCACGATCATCGGCACCCCGGCCGCCTTGGCGTGGTTGATCGCCTCGACGGTCTGCGGCATCACCGCGTCATCGGCGGCCACGACCAGCACGACGATATCGGTGACCTGCGCACCGCGCGCCCGCATCGAGGTGAAGGCGGCGTGACCCGGCGTGTCGAGGAAGCTGAGCACGGCCCCCGATTCGGTCTTCACCTGATAGGCGCCGATATGCTGGGTGATGCCGCCGGCCTCGCCCGAGACGACATTGGCATGCCGGATCGCGTCCAGAAGCGAGGTCTTGCCGTGGTCGACATGGCCCATGATGGTGATGATCGGCGGGCGCGGCTGCAGATCCTCGGCCTTGTCCTCGACCGTGTCGATGACCTGCTCCACATCTGCATCCGAGACGCGCACGGCCTTGTGGCCGAATTCGTCGATCACCAGTTCGGCCGTGTCGGCGTCGATGGACTGGTTGCCGGTGACCATCATGCCCATCTTCATCAGCGACTTGACGACATCGGCGCCGCGTTCGGCCATGCGGTTCGCCAGTTCCGAGACCAGGATGGTTTCGGGCAGCTGCACTTCGCGCACCTGCTTTTCGGCCCGCTGGCCGCCGCCCATCGCCTTCTGGCGGGCGCGCTCCTGCTTGCGCTTCATCGCGGCAAGGCTGCGCTGGCGGCCGCCCTCGCCCTCAAGCGCCTGGTTCAGCGACAGCTTGCCCGAGCGGCGGTTGTCGTCGCGGGCGCCCTTGTTGCGTGCGTCGCGGTCAGTGCCGCGCTCGGGGCGGTCGCGCTCGGACCGGCGCGGGCCGCCGGCTGCAACGCCCTTGGTTTCGGCACGCGCGGCGGCAGCCTCGATCGAGGCCTGATCCGGCGCGGCGGCGGCGGGCTGCTTGGCAGCCGGCTTGGCCTCTTTCTTCGGCTCGTCCTTGCGCTTGGCCTTTTCCTCGGCCTCGCGGGCGCGGCGTTCGTCCTCTTCGGCCTTGGCCTTCAGCGCCTCTTCGCGTTCGCGGTCCTCGCGTTCCTTGGCCTCGGCCTCGGCGCGGCGGCGCTCGCGTTCTTCCTCGCGGGCCTTTTCCTCGGCGGCGCGGGCGGCGGCCTCGTCGGCTTCGCGCGCCTTGGCGGCGGCAAGGGCCTTCAGGCGGCGCTCCATCTCGGCTTCCGAGATGCCGGCCGGGCGCTTGGACGGATCGCTTGCATGCTTCGAGACCAGGGGCGATCTGACCTTGTCGGCAGCCCCCTGCGCCGCGCCGGGCTTCGGCACGACGACGCGCTTGCGCTTGGTTTCCACGACCACATTCTTGGTGCGGCCATGGCTGAAGCTCTGCTTGACCTGACCCGAACGGCTGCCTGCGCCGCCGACACCCAGGGTCTTTTTACCGTCTTTATCGCTCATCTGTGTCTTCATTCCTTCCCGGCCGCCGAATTGCTGCCGTCATGCCCGCGCAGACCCGTCAGTCTGCCGGCTTCCAAGATCACTTTGTCCGTCAGGCCACCCGCCGCAAGCGCGCCGTGTATGACATGATCGCGCCCGAAGGACAAACCCAATTCTGATGCGGTGAGGCAACCGAACCAGCGTCCGCCGGTCGGTGTCCACAGCTTGCCTTTTCCGCGTTCCGAGCCGTCGCTGGCCTGCAGCAGCACCTTCGCGCGCCCCTCGGCCAGCCAGCCCTTCACCTTCTCGAACCCGGCCACCGCATGGCCCGATTTCCGGGCCAGCGATACCAGTTCCACGACTCGCCTCGCCAGCCCCGCCTCGACCAGATCGGCCAGCCCCTCGGGCGCCGTCACCTGCGCCTTCGCGGCGCGCGAGAACAGCCCCTTGGCGGCGGCCTTCTGGATCGCGGCACGGTCGGCCGACACCCAGATGCCTCGCCCGGGCAGCTTCTCGGCCAGATCGGGCACGACCACCCCGTCGGGGCCGGCCACGAACCGGATCAGGCCGGGCTTGGGCTGGACCTCGCCGGTGACGATGCAGCGCCGTTCGGGCTCATCGCGAGTCTTTATGCGTCCACCGCGGCTCAAGCGCGCAGATCCGGGGCATCACGCCCCGGCCTCCTCGTCGCTGTCGCCTTCCTCGGCCTCGGCCTCGGTCGCGCTTTCCAGTTCCGCCGGATCGACCCAGCCCAGCATGACGCGGGCGGTCATCACCATGGTCTGCGCCTCTTCCAGCGAGATGTCGAAGGGTTCCAGCAGCCCTTCGTCCTTCACGCGCTGGCCATCCACCGTGGTCCAGCCGCCGGCCAGTTCCCAATCGGCGCAGGTGGCGAAATCTTCCAGGGTCTTGATGCCGTCCTTGGCCAGTGCCTCGACCATCTGGGGTGTCAGCCCCTCGAATTCAATGAGGCTGTCCTCGGCGCCCAGGGCGCGGGCGGCCTCGAGCGCGGCTTTCGCGCGGGCTTCCAGCACGTCGCGGGCGCGGGCCTGCAGCTCCTCGGCCGTGCCTTCGTCGACGCCCTCGATGGACAGCAGTTCGTCCAGGTCGACATAGGCGACCTCTTCCAGATCGGTGAAGCCTTCGGCGACCAGCAACTGGGCGAAGAACTCGTCCAGATCCAGCGCCTCCATGAACAGGCCCGTGCGGGCGTTGAACTCGGCCTGCCGGCGCTTGGATTCCTCTTCCTCGGTCAGGATGTCGATGTCGAGGCCGGTCAGCTGGCTGGCCAGGCGGACGTTCTGGCCGCGCCGCCCGATGGCGAGGCTCAGCTGCTCGTCCGGGACCACGACCTCGATCTTGTTCGCCTCTTCGTCGAACACGACCTTGGCCACCTCGGCCGGCTGCAGCGCGTTGACCAGGAAGGTCGCCTGATCCTCGTTCCAGGGGATGATATCGATCTTCTCGCCCTGCAATTCGCCGACGACGGCCTGAACGCGGCTGCCGCGCATGCCGACGCAGGCACCAACCGGGTCGATCGAGTTGTCGTAGGAGATGACGGCGATCTTGGCCCGGCTGCCCGGATCACGGGCCACGGCCTTGATCTCGATGATGCCGTCATAAATTTCCGGCACTTCCATCTTGAACAGTTCCGCCATGAATTGCGGATCGGTGCGCGACAGGAAGATCTGCGGGCCGCGCGTCTCGCGGCGCACGTCCTTGACATAGGCGCGGATGCGGTCGTTCGGGCGATAGCTTTCGCGGCCGATCTTCTCGTTGCGGCGCAGGATCGCCTCGCCCCGGCCGACATCGACGATGATGTTGCCGTATTCCTCGCGCTTGACGATGCCGTTGATGATGGTGCCGGCGCGGTCCTTGAATTCCTCGTATTGCCGGTCGCGCTCGGCCTCGCGGACGCGCTGCAGGATCACCTGTTTGGCGCTTTGCGCGGCGATGCGGCCCAGATCGACGGGCGGAACCTGTTCCTGAAAGACATCGCCCACCTGCGGCAGGCCGGCGAATTCCTCGACCATCTGGCCCTCGCGCAGCCAGATGGTGCGGCCGTCGCGGGACGGCTCGAAATAGGGCTTGGCCTGCGCCGGCGTGAACTCGGCCTGGTAATTCTCAAGCTCTTCTTCCTCGACCACGGTGCGGGCGCGGGTGAAGGTGGCATTGCCGGTCTTGCGGTCGATCCGCACGCGGATATCCATCTCCGAGCCATAGCGCGACTTGGCCGCGCGGGCGAGACTGTCCTCCATCGCCTCGATGACCAACTCGGGCTCGATCATCTTCTCGCGCGCGACGGCCTCGGCCGTCTGCAACAGTTCCAGCTGATTGGCAGAGGTGATCGCCATCACTTACTCCTTGGCATCGGCGCCGTCCGCGCCCTGATTGTCTTCGGTTTCGCCGTCGTCCTCGGTCTCGACCGCGTCGAAGGCGCTTTCATCAAGATGGTCGATCTCGACCCCGGCCTCTTTCTTCTGGCGCAGCATCTCGCGGATCAGCTCGTCGGTCAGGACCAGCTTGGCGTCGGAAAGCCAGTCGAAATTCAGCCCGATCGTATGGGTTTCGCCGGCCTCGTCGATATTCAGCAGCACTTCCTCGCCCTCGACCCCGGCCAGCACGCCCTTCCAGCGCTTGCGCCCGTCGATGGGCTGGTTCGTCTCCAGCTTGGCCTCATAGCCCTCGAAGGTCGCGAAATCCTTCAGCCGGGTCAGCGGCCGGTCGATGCCGGGGCTGCTGACCTCGAGGTGATAGGCGTCCTCGAGCGGATCCTCGACATCCAGCGTGGCGCTGACCGCGACCGAGATATCGCCGCAATCGTCGACATTGATGCCGCCTTCGGGCCGGTCGGCCATGATCTGCAGCGTCGCCGTCTTGCCGCCCTGCAGGCGGATGCGCACCAGCTCGAAGCCCAGATCCTCGATCACCGGGGTGATGATCTCGGCCAGGCGCCGGTCGATGGCGGTCTTGGCGATCAGGTCGTTCGACATGGGATCCTTGCAGATATGAAAAAGGGCCCTCAGCGGGCCCATGCGAATGCATCCGGTGGGCAGGGGGTGGAAGCCTGCGCCGCTGTTGAGCAGGCATATAGTCCCGAATCCCCTGGAATGCAAGCGTGACTGTGGCGGGTTCCGAAAAGGGGGGCGACCGGCCCCGCCGTGGCTCAGACTGCGTCCCGGTTTTCGGTCAGGGCCAGAAGGCGATCGGTCATGGCGAGAACCTCGTCGGGCGAGATGTAGAAGCCGTCCGCGCGCGCCTCGCCGATCACCATGCCGCAGCGCATGTCGGTGATCCGCAGCCATTCATGCGGCGCCGGATAGAACCGGTCCGGCGGCTGCAGGACCAGCAGCGCACCGCCGTCGCGCAGCCCGTAGATGGCGTGGCAGGCCTGGCTTCCCTCGGTCGAGATGACGACCGAGGCATCGAGGATGCGCGACAGGAACTCGCTGCTTCCGTCTTCGGGCGTCAGGATATCGACGCCGCTGGCCCGAAGCCTGTCTTCGAATTCTGCGGCATTCACGATATCCCTCTGCTCGCCCGAGGGGCCCCGCCGGATATAGACGATCCCGCCCCCGTTCCCGGTGGTGGAAAGCCGGTCGCGCAGCCTTCGGCGAAGGGTCCGATAGCGTCCGGCCTTGCCGGTCCCGAACCCGAGGTCGTTTGCGACGACCAGATTCCTGCAGCGCACCACCTGATCGTCGCGCCAGTCCTGATCGAACAGGGCTTCATATTGCCGTGCATCCGGTCGTGCGGGTCTCTGCACGGTCATCAGGTCGGGATCGTCGCGCAGCGCCTCGTAGGCCGAACAGTCGTCGCCCAGCCAATGCCCGAAGAATTGCAGGCCGGCGGCCGAATTGGGGATGATTGCACGGTCGAATTCAGGCGGATTGGCCAGGATCGAGGCCAGCCTCGGCAGGTAGGGCTTCAGCCAGAACATCTTGTCCCTGGTGACCGCGATGCCGCCGATGATGATTGTCTGGCCGAGGTCGTGAAACACCATCGGCGTTTCCGTGAAGCGGGTTTCGGTCAGGATCCCGACGGCCCTCGACAAGGGGATGTCGAAGCCGCAACGGACCACCCGCGACAGATGCTCGGCGTCGAATATCGCCGGGCGGCAGGCGATTTCCTTGGGTTCGTATTCGTACCGGCTGGGAACCAGATCCGAAAAAGGGTTGCCGGCGCGTCTGAGTTTGCTTGATCCGTTGCGCCCGAGATATCGCAGCAATCCCGCCGCCGGCAGATAGCGCGGGTCGCGCGGGGTCGTGCGGCGTTCCTTGGTCATGCTGGCCTTCCGGTAAAGTCGTCCGGGGGGCAGACTCACCCGCTTTCAGGTCGTGCGCAAGATCCCCTGGTCGCGGATCATGTCCATGACGGTGACCAGTTCGGACGAGATGCGCGGCTCGGACAGCGCGTGGCCCGAGGCGGGGATGAGGCGCAGGTCGCATGTCTCCCAGCCATCGGCCAGCCGATAGGCGCTGACCGGCGGGCAGACCATGTCATAGCGGCCCTGCACGATCACCGCCGGCAGATGCTCGATCAGGTGGCGGTCGCGCAGCAGCTGACCCTCGTCCAGGAAGCAGCCGTTCATGAAATAGTGGTTTTCAAGCCGGGCGAAGGCGCGCGCGTAATCCGTCGGCGCATGACTGGCGGCCGAGGCGTTCAGCCCGGCCAGCGCGTTCTCCCACATCAGCCAGGGCAGGGCATAGTGGCCCTGCTCCGTGTCGTCGCCCGAAAACAGCCGGCGGTGATAGGCGCCGATCATGTCGCCGCGTTCGACCATGGGGATCGGCCCCTGGAACTGGGCCCAGAGATCGGGAAAGAAACGGCCCGCGCCGCCGCCATAGAACCAGTCCAGTTCGGCCCGGCTGCCCAGGAACACGCCGCGCAGGATCAGCCCGGTCACCTGATCCGGATGGGATTCGGCATAGGTGATGGCCAGCGTCGCCCCCCAGCTGCCGCCGAACAGCAGCCAGCTTTCGATGCCCAGTTCGGTGCGGATATGCTCGATATCCGCCAGCAGATGCCGGGTTGTATTGGCCTCGACCGAGGCCGTGGGCCGCGAGCGGCCGCAGCCGCGCTGGTCGAACAGGACGACGCGGAAATGCGCTGGGTCGAAGAAGCGCCGCATGAACGGGCTGCAGCCGCCGCCGGGGCCGCCATGCAGCACGAGGACCGCCCGCCCCTCGGGGTTGCCGCATTGCTCGACATAGAGTTGATGGCCGTCGCCGACATCCAGCGTGCGGCGATCGAAGGGCTCGCCCGCCGGGTGCAGGCGGCCATGTGTCGCGGAGATTTGCCCTGCCATTCGGTCCATCCGCGCAGTATAGAGCCAAGCGGAAGCGCCCGCCAGAAGGACCGTCGCATGACCAGCATCGACCCCGGTGAAATCGCGAAATTCGAGGCGATGGCCGCCGAATGGTGGGATCCGGCGGGCAAGTTCCGGCCGCTGCACATGATGAACCCGGTGCGGCTGGATTACATCACCACCCAGATTGCCGCCGAATTCGGGCGCGACCGCCGCAGCCTGCGCCCGTTCGAGGGGCTGCGGCTTCTGGATATCGGCTGCGGCGGCGGGCTGGTGGCCGAGCCGATGGCGCGGCTGGGCGCGGATGTGACCGGCGCGGACGCGGCCGAGGGCAATATCGCCATGGCGCGGCTGCATGCCGAACAGCAGGACCTGCCGATCGACTATCGCGCCACCACCGCCGAGGCGCTGGTGGCCGGGGGCGAGGTCTTTGACATCGTGCTGGCGCTCGAGATCGTCGAGCATGTCGCTGATCCCGCCACCTTCATCGCCACCTGCCGCGATCTGGTGCGCCCCGGCGGACTGATCGTTGTCTCGACGCTGAACCGGACCGCGAAAAGCTTTGGCGCGGCGATCATCGGGGCCGAATGGATCATGCGCTGGCTGCCGCGCGGCACGCATGAATGGTCGCGCTTCATCACCCCGGACAAACTGGCTGGCATGGCCGAAAGCGCGGGCCTGCACCCGGTTGACCGGCGCGGGATGGTGTTCAACCCGATCGGCTTTGCCTGGAAACTGTCCGACCGCGACCTGTCGGTAAACTATCTGCTGAGCGCGCGCCGCCCGGCCTGACCAATCAGTCGGATTCCGGCCCGCCCTCCAGCCGCAGCCGCAATTCGCGCAGCACGGGCAGGGCGCCGCGCACCTTCTCGGCGCCGATATCGCGCACCACATCCGCGATCAGCGGCATGAAGGCGGCGATGGCGGCATCGCGCGCCGCGCGCCCCGCCGGGCTGATCGAGACGAACTTGCGCCGCGCATCGTCCCAATCGGGGCGGATATGGACATGGCCGGCCCATTCCAGCCGCGACAGGGTGTTGGTCATGGCGCCGCGGGTGACGTGGAACGCCTCGGCCAACTGCGCGGGCGTGCGTTCCTCGCTCACATGCGCCAGAAGGTTCAGGACCGAGAAATGCGAAATCTGCATGCCCCGTGGCAGCGCCTTGCTGATCAGGTTGCGCGACAACTGGTCGGCAATCAGCACTTCGGCGAACAGGCTGGCGGCCAACCGGTCGTTCGAGTGCGGCTTGTCGAGATCTGTCACGGTCTTGTTCATGGGTTTCAAGGGCCCTCGAAGGCGCGTTCATGGGTCAGGGACGGGATGCGCGACCGTGCCCTGTCGACCGCGTCAAGGTCAAGTTGAACTATCGTTACCCCCGGCTCCTGGCCGCCATCGGCCAGCACCTTGCCCCAGGGATCGACCGCCAGCGAATGGCCGTGGCTGCGCCGGGGCACGCGGTCGGGGCTGTGCGGGGCGGGATGGGTGCCGCATTGCGCCGGGGCCAGGACGAAACAGCCGGTCTCGATGGCGCGGGCGCGCAGCAGCACCTCCCAATGCGCCTCGCCGGTGGTCGGATTGAAGGCCGAGGGCACCGTCAGCAACCGCGCGCCGGCCAGCGCCAGCCGGCGGAAAAGCTGTGGAAAGCGCAGGTCATAGCAGATCGTCAGCCCGAGGGGCACCGCCCCCGCCCGCGCCAGAACCGCGCGGGCGCCGGGCCGGTAGGCGGCGCTTTCGCGATAGCTTTCGGTCTCCGAGATCTGCACATCGAACATGTGCAGCTTGTCATAGCGCGCGGCAATGCCGCCCTCGGGATCGATCAGGAAGCTGCGATTGACGAAGCGCGCATCGCCATCCTCCGATTTCAGCGCCAGAGAGCCGATCAGCAGCCAGATCCCCGCCGCCTTGGCCTCGACCCGCAGTGCCGACAGCGTCGGATCCTCGGGCTCGACATGCAGGACGGCCTCCTGCCGCCTGCGTTCGGGCGACAGCAGGTTGGTGGCCTCGGGCGTCAGCACGAATCGGGCGCCCTGGGCCACGGCCCGGCGAATCAGCGGGATCGTCCGGCCCAGATTGGCCAGGGGATCGTCGCCGACATTCAGCTGGATCAGCCCGACGGTCAGCCTGCCGCCCGCGCCGGTCATGCCGCGCGGCCCTGCAGCAGCGGATCCAGCCGGCCGTCGCGCTCCAGCGCGTGCAGGTCGTCGCTGCCGCCGACATGGGTTTCGCCCACGAAGATCTGCGGCACGGTGCGGCGACCATGGGCGCGCTGCGTCATCTCGGCCCGGCGTTCGGGGCGGGCGCCGACGTCGATCTCGGTGAACTCGACGCCTTTGCGGCGCAGCAGCGAGCGGGCGGCGATGCAGAAGGGGCAGGTCTGGGTCAGGTAGATCTCGACTTGGGGCTTGGGGGGCATGGCGGTCCTTCCGGTCGTGCGTCTTTCACACATCTAGTCATCCTTGACCGCCCGCGCCAGAACCGCGACCGAAACTGGCCCCGAGCCCGCCGCCAGCAGGGCCTCGGCCGAGGCCGCCAGCGTCGCGCCCGAGGTCGTCACATCGTCGATCAGCAGGACCGCGCGCCCCTCGGCCCGGGCGGCGCGGCGCGGGTTCGCGGCGATCGCGCCCGCGACATTGGCGAAACGATCGCTGACGCTGCGATGGTCCTGCCCCTCGGTCTGGCGGCGGCGCAACAGCAGGTCGGGGACATGCTCCAGCCCGCGGGCGCGGGCCAGATGGGCCGAGACCAGCGCCGCCTGGTTGTATTTCCGCTTCAGAAGCCGCAGCGGGTGCAGCGGCACCGGGGCGATGATCATGCCCGGCCGGATCAGCGGCGCGGCCGCGCGCGACAGCCAGCCGGCCAGCGCCGGGGCCAGATCGGGCCGGTCGCCATGTTTCAGCGCCAGCACCAGTTGCCGCCCGGTGCCGGCATAGACCATCGCCGCCCGGCCATGCCGCCAGGGCCGGGCGATGGACAGGCAGTCGTCGCAAATCAGCGTCTCCTGCGGCGCGCCGCTGCCGTCATCGGGCAGGGGCGCGCCGCAGCGGCCGCAGGCGGTGCCGGTGATGAACCGCGTCTCGCGCCAGCATTCGGCGCAAAGCCCGGCCCCGGCGTCGCCCGCGCCGCCGACAGGCTGGCCGCAGCCAAGGCATTGTGGCGGATAAAGCAGACGCAGCGCGCCTTTCATCGCCCCGCGAAGCACCCTATGTTCGCGCCCCATGAACACCCCCAATGACACCGACCGCCCCCTGATGACCGACCGCGCGGCGCTGCTGCGCCAGCGCGCGCGTGCGCTGCGCGCGGGCCATGCCGACGTGCTGCACCGGATCGCCGCCGACGAGATCGAGGATAGGCTGTCCGAGATTAACAGATCGTTTACGCGCCCCGCCGTGGTCACGGGCTTTCCCGATTTCTGGGCCGCGCGCTTTCCGCAGGCACGGGTGGTCGGTGACGAGCCGCTGCTGGACCTGCAGCCCGGCGCCCATGATCTGGTGATCCACGCCATGGCGCTGCACTGGGCCGAGGATCCGGTCGGCCAGATGGTCCAGTGCCGCCGCGCGCTGAGCGAGGACGGGCTGTTCATCGCCGTCTGCTTCGGCGGCCAGACCCTGCACGAGGCCCGCGCCGCGCTGGCCGAGGCCGAGGCCGAGGTGACCGGCGGGCTGTCGCCGCGGGTCCTGCCGATGGGCGAAATCCGCGACATGGGCGGGCTTCTTCACCGCGCCGGGCTGGCCCTGCCGGTGGCCGATCTGCTGAGCCAGCGGGCCAGCTATCGCGACCTGCTGCACCTTGCCCGCGATCTGCGCGCCATGGGCGAGGGCAATGCCATGGCCGCCCGCCTGCGCCGTCCGACGGGACGCGCGGTCTTTGCCCGCGCCGCCGCGCTGATGGCCCGGCATCATCCCGACCGCGACGATCCGTCCCGTGTCGCCACCAGCTTCGATCTGGTCTTTCTGACCGGCTGGGCGCCCTCCGCGACCCAGCAGAAACCGCTGCGGCCGGGCTCGGCCCGGCACAGCCTTGCCAACGCGCTGAACGACCTCAGGACCAAGACATGACGCCAGCCCCCGCGCCCGCCGACCACCCTGCGCTGCCCGAACCCAAGACCGGTATCCTGATCGCCAATCTCGGCACGCCGGACGGTTATGACTACTGGTCGATGCGCCGTTATCTCAGCGAATTCCTGTCCGACCGGCGGGTGATCGACTATCCGGCGTGGAAATGGCAGCCGCTCCTGCAGGGCATCATTCTGACCAAGCGGCCGTTCACTTCGGGGGCGAATTACAGGCTGATCTGGAACGAGGAAAAGGGCGAGAGCCCGTTGATGACCATCACCCGCGACCAGACGCAGGCGCTGCGCGACCGCGCCAGGGCCGAATGGGGCGACAAGGTGATGGTCGAGTTCTGCATGCGCTATGGCAACCCTTCGACCCAGGAGGTGCTGGAGCGGATGGTGAAGGCCGGCTGCCGGCGGATCGTCTTTCTGCCGCTTTATCCGCAATATGCCGGCGCCACCTCGGCCACCGCGAACGACCAGCTGTTCCGGGCGCTGATGGCGCAGAAATGGCAGCCCTCGGTGCGGACCTGCGATCCCTATTTCGACCGGCCGGACTATATTCAGGCGCTGGCCGGATCGGTGCACCGGGTGCTGGGCGGGCGGGTGCCCGCGCGGCTGATCGCCTCGTATCACGGCATGCCGAAACGCTACCTGCTGGAGGGCGATCCCTATCATTGCCAGTGCCAGAAGACCTCGCGCCTGCTGCAGGCAGCGCTTGGCTGGCCCGATGGCGTGATCGACACCACCTTCCAGTCGGTCTTCGGCACCGAGGAATGGCTGCGGCCCTACACGGTCGAGCATGTGGCGGAACTGGCGCGCCGGGGCGTCACCGACATCGCCGTGATCTCGCCCGCCTTCGCCGCCGACTGCATCGAGACGCTGGAAGAGATCAACGGCGAGATCCGCGAAAGCTTCGAACATGCCGGCGGCAAGGATTTCACCTATATCCCCTGCCTGAACGACGATCCGGCCCATGTCGAGGTGATGCTGAACGTCATCCGCGAGAATATCGGCGGCTGGGTCTGAAACCGGCTGCCGGAACTGGAATCGCCCGGCACCGTGGTCGGTGCCGGGCGGCGCTTTCGTGATCGGGCTGCCGCGTTACTGGGCGGCCGATGACATCATGCTGTTCATGATGGCGTCGGTGTCAAAGTCCAGGCTGGCCTGCCGCGGCGGGAAATCCTCGAACGAGGCGAAATATTGCTGGACGATCGCCAACGCCGGCGACAGCGCCCACGACCGGTTCTCCTGCCATTCGTCAAAGCCGCGGGCCTCGTGAAAGCGTTCGAACGGGTCCAGATCCAGACGAGTGATAAGCGGCGTCGTAAGGGTGTTCTGGACGCCGTTGAACCACCTGTCCTGCTCGGTGAACAGGAACTTCCATTCGCCGAAACGCACGCCGTGGAACTTGGTTTCGGTGGTAAAGAAGAACTCGTTGCGGTTGCTGGGGCCGCTCTGGGTCAGGATCGGGGTCTGGTCATAGCCGTCCAGATGAACCTTGTAGGTCTTGCCGCCGATCTCGGCGCCTTCCAGAAGCTGTTCCTTCAGGTCGGGCTGGCCCAGCTGCGACATGATCGTGGGCATCCAGTCTTCCATCGACATCATCTCGCCGGTGGTGGTGCCCTCGGGGATCACCCCCGGCCATTTGACCGCCATGGGGACCTTGAAGCCGCCCTCATAGCCGCCGACGCCCTTTTCGCCCCGGAAGGGCTGGTTGCCGCCGTCGGGCCATGAATTCGACGCCGCGCCGTTATCGGTCGAGAACATGACCATGGTGTTGTCGGCCACGCCCAACTCGTCCAGCAGGGCCAGCAGTTCGCCCACATCGTCGTCCATCTCGGTCATGCCGTCGGCATAGACGTTGCCGGTGCCGGTGATGCCGTCGTAATTCTCGTCCAGATTGGTGCGGTAATGCATCCGGGTGGTGTTGTGCCAGACGAAGAATGGCTCGCCGGCCTCAACCGCCTCGGTGATGAAGCGCTTGGATTCGGTCAGCACCTCCTGATCCAGGGTCCGCTGGCGTTCCTGGCCGAAATTGCCCAGATCCTCGATCTGCTGCTCACCCCCATCCGTCGCGGCATAGGAGTGGATGATGCCGCGCTGGCCAAAGCCCGCGGCCTGGATCGCCTCGGTCGGATAGTCGACCTGCTCGGTATATTCGCCGGCATTGAGGTGGTAGAGAATGCCGAAGAACTCGTCGAAGCCGTGGTTGGTCGGCAGATGCTCGTCCCGGTCGCCGAGGTGGTTCTTGCCGAACTGTCCGGTGCGATAGCCCAGCGGCTTCAGCATCTCGGCGATGGTCGGATCCTCGGATTGCAGGCCCAGTTCCGAGCCGGGCAGGCCCACCGTCGCCAGACCGACGCGCAGCGGATACTGCCCGGTGATGAAGGCGGCCCGGCCGGCGGTGCAGGAGGCCTGGGCATAGTGGTCCATGAACAGCATGCCTTCATCGGCGATGCGGTCGATGTTCGGGGTCTCGCAACACATCATGCCGCGGTGGTAGGCCGAGATGTTCCACATCCCGACATCGTCGCCCCAGATCACCAGAATGTTGGGGCGTTCGGCCTCCTGGGCCATCGCGACGCCCGCCATCAGGGCCAGCGCGAACGCGCCCCCGGACAATTCCTTTCGCATCAAGGTCTCCCTTCCTTTCAGCCGCTTGTCACGCAGAACCAAAAACCTCACGCATTGGTGAGGCTTCGGGATGGTAAGGTGTATCGGCGGGAAAGGATGCAACTTCAGCCACAAAATAGGCGAATTTTCGCCTATCGTGCCGTTTTGCTGGGCTGGTAGGCGGCAGGCAGCCCGTCGGACGTTCCTGCCATCTGTCCCGAAAGCGCCCTCAGATCAGCAGCACCTGCGTTCCGATCTTGGTCAGATCGTAAAGCTGCTGGATATGCTCGTTGTAAAGGCCGATGCAGCCGTTCGAGGATTTGCGGCCGATCTTGCGCGTGTCATGGGTGCCGTGGATGCGGTAATACTGCCAGCTCAGCCACAGCGCATGGGTGCCAAGCGGATTGTCCGGCCCCGGCGGCACGAAATCGGGCCATTCGGGGTTGCGTTTCTTCATCTCGGGCGTGGGCGCCCAGCTGGGGCCGACCACCTTCTTGATGATCTCGGTCCGGCCCTTGCGGGTCAGATCCTCGCTGACCGGGATCGACGAGGGGAAGAGGCGATAGACCGTCCCGTCCTCGGACCAGTAATGCACCGCGCGCGAGGTCAGATCGCACAGGATGGCACCATTGGTCAGGGTATCGAAATAGGGCCGCCAGTCCTGCGCCCGGAAGCTGGAGATATTGTGGCGCTGGTTGGCTGCCGCATCATATTGCACCGCGCCCGCATCCGGTGTGGCGCCGGGCGTGGCGCCGACGATGGGCTGGCCGGTATAGGGGTCGAACTGCTGCGCGAAGGATGGCGCCAGACCTGTGGCACCAAGCGCAGCCGCCGTAGCCAGAAAGGCCCGGCGGTTGAGAGCAGGGGTTTTGCTCATGGCATCTGTCCTTCGTTTCCTGGCCGCTCTTGCCGGTCGGCCTTGACTGCTCCGCCTCATGCGGATGCCCATCATATACGCCTGTGACGATGTGGCATCAATTCAAACTGCCGTAACCGGCTTCGATGCAACACTGTCCGGATTTCACGGATTCGTGCGTTTGAACGCGTCTCCTGCATTCGCTAGACCTGCGGTCAATCGCATGCGAGGGATGCCGGAAATGAATATAGTCAAGGTGCTTGCGGCGCTGTCGGTGGTTGTGCTGGCCGCGTGTCAGCCCCGCACCGTGCCGCAGCTGGGGCCGGACGGGCAGCCCGCGCCCGTGGCCTACACGATCAACGAACGCGAAGCGGCCGAAATTCCGCAGCGGGTGTTGCAGCAGATCAACACCCTGCGCGGCAATATCGCGCTGGCGCCGATGGTGCTGAACCCGCAACTGAGCGCGGCGGCGCTGGCGCAGTCGCGCGACATGGCGGCGCAGAACCGCGCCTGGCACTGGGGCTCGGATGGGTCCTCGCCCCTGGACCGTGCCCGCCGGCAGGGTTACACGGGAACGCTGGTGGGCGAGAATATCTCGGAAACCTATGAGAACGACATCCAGACCCTGAATGCCTGGATGGGCACGCGCGACACCCGCGACGTGATCATGGATCCGACCGCCCGCAGCCTCGGCTTTGCCTGGTATCAGGAACCCTCGGGCAAGATCTGGTGGACCTTGCTGTCCGGCAGCTGAGCCCGGGCGACGGTGAACGAGAAAGGCCCCGGCAATCTCCGGGGCCTTTCTTCATCGCGGTCGGGGCCGTCTCAGGGATTGATGACGATGGGCACGCCGGGGCGCAGCATCGCGTAAATCTCTTCGATTTCCTCGTCGTTCACGGCGATGCAGCCGGCGGTCCAGTCGCGCTGCTTCGGCGCCTTCACCCGGCCTTCGGGACCCCAGCCGTGGATGAAGATATCGCCGCCGGGCAGGAAGCCGAAGGACTGGGCATAGGCCTTGTCGTTCGCGTCCGGATAGGAAATCCCGACCGATAGGTGATACTGGCTGCGCGGGTTGAAACGGTCGATGAAATAGACGCCCTCGGGGGTCTTGCCGTCGCCCTCGAACTGCTTGTCGCCGACAGGCTCGTTCCCAAGCCCGATGTCATAGGCCTTGAGGACGGTCCTGTTGTTCAGCAGATACAGGCGGCGATCACCCTTGTTGATGACCACCTGGGTCACCTCGGGGCCATCATAGCCTTTGAACTTCGATTTCTTGGGCGGAGCGCCGCAGGCCGCCAACAGGGCCAGCAGCGACAGGGAAACTGTCCGACGGGTTGCGCGATACATCACTGCCTCAGGTGGTTTTTAAGGTTTTTATGCCTTCTGATTACCACGAAAGCCCGGGCCGGGCTAGCCGCGCAGGAACTCCGCCACGGTCTCGACATGCGGCGACCAGCGGAACTGATCGACCACCCAGAGCCGGGTCAGCCGATAGCCTCCATGCGCCAGAATCCGCGCATCCCTTGCGAAATTCACCGGATCGCAGGCCACGAAGGCGATGCGCGGCACGGTCGAGGCGGCGATTTCGCGGCATTGCGCCTCGGCGCCGCTGCGGGGCGGGTCGATCACGATTGCGTCAAAGCCGGTCAGCTCGTCAACCAGCAGCGGCCAGCGCGCCAGATCGCGAATCCCGGTCGTGATCCGGCGCAGCCCGGCCGCCCCGCGCCAGCCGGCATCCAGCGCCGCCAGCGGCGCGGCCAGCCCCTCGATCGCATGGATCTCGGCGGCCTCGGCCAGGGGCAGGCTGAAGGTGCCGCAGCCGGCAAAGAGATCGGCGACCCGGTCCGCGCCCGCGGTGATCGTGCGCACCGCGGCCAGCAGCGCCGCCTCGCCCTCGGCCGTGGCCTGCAGAAAGCCGCCCGGCGGCGGCACCACCTGCGCCCGCCCCATCGGCAGCGCGGCCGGGCGGCGGGTGATCGTCTGCCCGTCCCAGTCCAGTCGCGCCAGATCGCCCTCTTCGGCCAGTTCGGCCAGCGTCTGGAACAGCGCAGGCTGCATCGGCTTGCCGCCGGTGACGGCCAGATCCAGCCCGGCGGGGCCATGGATCACCGTCAGGGAAAGCTCGCCCGAACGCGAGGCCCCCGCCGTCACGATCCGGCGCAACAGCGGCAGCGCGGCGGTGATCTGCGGGCGCAGCACATGGCAATCGGCCAGATCGACGACCACATCCGAGGCGCGGGCGTGAAAGCCGACCAGCGCGCCCTTTTTCGTCCGCCGCCCCGACAGCACCGCCCGGCGGCGCGAGCGCCGCGGCGAGACATGCACGCCCTGCACCGGCGCCTCCAGCCCCTGCGCGGCCAGTGCCGCCTCGACCACCCGCCGTTTCCAGGCGGTGGTGAACCCTTCCGTGGCGTGCATCAGCGAACAGCCGCCGCAGGCGCGGTAATGCGGGCAGGCCGGTTTCACCCGCTGGGGCGAGGGTGTCACGATGCGCGGGTTGGCGATGCGCCCGTCCACGGCCTCGCCCTCGATCTCTTCGCCGGGCAGGGTCAGCGGCGCCAGCGCCCGGCCAGCCGGGCCAAGCGCGACACCATCGCCGCGCCGGCCCAGCCGCTCGATCCGCCACAGGCTCACTCGGCGGCCTCCTCCGTGCCCAGGAACCCGCCCGACTGCCGGTTCCAGTAGCGCGCATAAAGCCCGCCGCGCGCCAGCAACTGGTCGTGCCGGCCCTGCTCGACGATCCGGCCGGCGTCGATGACGAGGATCCGGTCCAGCTGCGCGATGGTCGACAGCCGGTGCGCGATGGCCAGCACGGTCTTGCCGGCCATGGCGCGCGACAGCGCCTCCTGCACCTGCGCCTCCACCTCGCTGTCCAGCGCGCTGGTCGCCTCGTCGAGGACCAGAATCGGCGCATCCTTCAGGAAGGCGCGGGCCAGCGCGATCCGCTGCCGCTGCCCGCCCGACAGCTTGACCCCGCGTTCGCCCAGGTGCGCGTCATAGCCCTTGCGCCCGGCGTGGTCCTGCAGCCCGAGGATGAAGTCATGCGCCTCGGCCGCGCGGGCCGCCGCCTCGATCTCGGGCTGGGTGGCGCCGGGCCGGCCATAAAGGATGTTGTCCCGGGCCGAGCGGTTGAACATCGCGGTTTCCTGCGTGACCATGGCGATCTGGCGGCGCAGGCTTTCCTGCGTCACCTGCCGCAGATCCTTCCCGTCGATGCGGATCGCGCCCTCCTCGACATCGTAGAGCCGCAGCAGCAGGGCCACCAGCGTCGACTTTCCCGCCCCCGAGGCGCCGACGATGCCGACCTTCTCGCCCGGTGCGACACGCAGCGACAGGTCGCCGATGCCGCCCGCCTCGCGGCCATAATGAAAGCTGACGTGATCGAACTCGATCCGGCCCTCGACCCGGCTCAGCCGGGTGGCATCGGGCGCGTCGGTCAGCGCATGCGGCGGGGTCAGGGTCTTCATCCCGTCCTCGACCTCGCCGATGCTGCCCCAGATGCCCATCAGCGCCATGCTGACCCAGCCGGTCATCTGGCTCAGCCGCATGGCGATGGCGCCGGCCGCCGCGATATCGCCGGGGCTGGCCAGCCCCTGCCGCCACAGCAGGATCGAGCCGCCGACAAGGATCACCGGCAGCACGCCCGCGATGATCATCAGCGACATGCGGAACCAGGTCGAGACGACGCCGAAATCCAGCGCCCGTTCGCGGAAACCGGCCATGGCGCCCAGGGCGGCGCGGTCCTCGTGTTCGGCATGGGCGAACAGCTTGACGGTCTTGATATTGGTGATCGTGTCGACGACCTGCCCGGTCACCATCGCCCGGGCCGAGGCGCGCGCCCCCGATTTCGAGCGGATGCGGGGCAAAAAGAAGCGGATCAGCGCGAAATAGGCCGCCAGCCAGACGATCAGCGCCAGCGCCCCCCAGCCATCGACCGACAGCAGGAAGGCGGCCGAGCCGATCACCGAAGCCAGCGCGAAGGCCACCACGTTCACCATTTCACTGGCGACCTCGGTGACGGCGCGGGCGGTCTGCATCTGCTTCTGCGCCAGCCGGCCGGCGAAATCGTTGTCGAAGAAGGTGACCGAATGGCCCATGGTCCAGCGATGCAGCCGCGACAGCACCAGCGGCATGATATTGGGCGCGATGATGACGTTGGAACTGGCCGTGGACAGGCCGAAGATCGCCGGGCGCAGGATCAGGAAGAAGCCCGCGAACAGGGCCACGGTCAGCCCGTTATCGGCCCAGAAACTGCCCGGCTGGCCGCCGGCCACGGCATCGACCACCATGCCCAGCAGCACGGCCGAGGCGACATCCGCCGCCCCGCCCATGGCCGAGGCGATGGCAGCGACGCCAAGGCCGCGCCATGCCCCCGAAAGGCACCAGCCGAAAAAGGCCAGCAGCCGGTCGGGCGGCGGCCCTTCGGCGGGGCGGAAGGCATCGACCATGCGGCCAAAACGCTGATGCAGGCTCATCCCGTCGTCTCCTCCCCGGCCAGCAGGGCCGCATCGATCAGGGCCGCCGCCGGCAGGGTAAAGCCCGACGCGATCCATTCGTCCTCGGCGGCCTTCAGCCCCCGCCCCAAAGCCGGTCCCTGCAGCTGCGCCGACAGATCCGCGGCCGTCACCGGCAGGCGCGCGCGCGCCGCCGCGGCCAGCCGCTCGCGCCAGTCCGGGGCAGGCGCCGCGCCCGTCCGCGCCGCGCGCAGCAGGGCCAGATCGGCGCCGGCCTCGGCCCCCATACGATAGCCCGCGCGATCCAGCGACCAGTCTGCCGCCAGCCCGTCGCGCAGCAATACCTGCTGGCGCGCCTCGGCCCGCGACAGCCGCAGCGCGTCCGCGACATCCTCGGCCCCGGCCAGTGCCGCCAGCCGCCGTGGCCATCCCGGCGCCATCCCGGCCAGCGCCTCGGTCCGCACCAGCCGGGCCAGCGCCGCTGCATCGGCGCCCGGCAGCAGCAGATCCAGCACGCCGGTCTCCTTCATCAGCCGCACCGAAGCCACCGGGTCCGAGGCCGACAGCAGCTTCTTCATCTCGACGCCGATCCGTTCGCGGGCGATCCGCAACAGCCCGTCCTTCAGCGCCGCGCAGGCCGCGACGGCCTGCGGGTCGGCCTCGCGGCCATAGCAGGCGAAAAAGCGGAAGAAGCGCAGGATGCGCAGGTAATCCTCGCGGATCCGCAGCCGCGCGTCGCCGACAAAGCGCAGCCGCCGCGCCGCCAGATCGGGCAGGCCGCCGACCGGGTCGATGATCTCGCCCGCACGGTCTGCGTAAAGCGCGTTCATGGTGAAGTCGCGGCGCTGCGCGTCCTCGTCCAACCGGTCGGAAAAGGCCACCACCGCGCGCCGGCCGTCGGTTTCCACATCGCGCCGGAAGGTCGTGACCTCGAAGCCGCGATGGCCCGAGACGACGGTGACGGTGCCATGCTCGATCCCCGTCGGCACCGGCCGCAGCCCGGCCGCCTCGGCCAGCCGGATGACCTCGGACGGGTGTGCGCCGGTGGCGATGTCGATATCCTCGACCCTCTGACCCAGCAGCGCGTTGCGCACGGCGCCGCCGACCAGATAGGCGCGCTGGCCGCCGGCCTCGATCGCGTCCAGCACCGCGACCAGCGCCGGATCCGCCAGCAGTCGGGCGGGCAGGCGGGTCATGGCTGCATCCTCCGGGCCAGCCCCAGCAGCATGCGCGCGGTCGCCCCCCAGAGGTAATAGGGGCCGTGGGGCGCGACGTAATAGCTGCGCCAGTCGCCGCGCCAGCGCCGCTTTTCGACGTGATAGCGCGACGGATCGGCGATATGGGCGAAGGGCAGGGTGAACACCTCGTCGACCTCGCCCGGCTCGGGGCGCGGCACGAACCTGCCGCGAATGATGCCCAGAACCGGCGTCACCGCGAAGGCGGTCACGGTCTGGTGCGGCGGCAGGGTGCCGATCAGATCGACCTGCGCCGGATCCAGCCCGACCTCTTCCTGCGCCTCGCGCAGCGCCGCCGCCACCTCGTCGGCGTCACCGGGATCGACCTTGCCGCCGGGCAGGGCGATCTGGCCCGGATGATGCCGCAGCCCCGAGGCGCGCTTGGTCAGCAGCAGCCGCCCGTCATCCTCGTGAAAGGCGGCCAGCACCCCGGCCGGGCGCAGCCGGGCCTCGGGCGGGGTCAGGTCGTTCAGCTCGAAATCCGAACTCGGCACGGCGGCCACGCGCAGCGCCGCCCGCAGCCGGTCCTCGGACCAGAGGGGGATCACTCGGCGGCCCTGTCGGTCGCGTCGCCGCCGGCCTCGGATCCGATCGGCTGGCCCTCGGCATCGACCGTTGCCTCGAAGCCCAGGCTTTGCGGGTCGAATTCGTAATGCGCGCCGCAGAACTGGCAATCGGCGGTGACGATGCCCTCGGGCGTGGTCATATGGGCGATGTCCTTGGCCGAATAGATCGACAGCGTGTCGCGGACCCGCTCAGAGGTGCAGGAACAGCCGAATTCCACCCGCTGCGCATCGAAGACGCGCGGGGTTTCCTCGTGGAACAGCCGCAGCAGCAGGTCGGTCGGCCCGACCGTGGGGCCGATCAGTTCCAGCGTCTCGACCGTGTCCAGCAGCAGGTTGGCGCGGTTCCAGTCCTCGGATTCGGCGCCCTGCAGGATATCGGCGGCCTCGATCAGCCCGCCCTCGCCGCTGCCACCCTCGCCCGAGGTCATCGGCTGGGCGGGCAGGGTCTGCAGCATGACGCCGCCGGCGCGCCAGTGTTCGGCCTCGCCGGTCAGTTGCGACCGGCCGCTGGCCAGCTGAAAGCGGGTCGGCAGCTGCTCGGACTGGGCGAAATAGGTCTGCGCGCAGGCCGAGAGCGAGCCGCCGGCCAGTGGCGTGATGCCCTGATAGGGCGTGGTGCCGCTGCCCTGGTCGATCAGGATGGCGAAATACCCCTCGCCGATCTGCTCGAAGGCCGGGCGGTCGTCCAGCCGGTCCTCGTCGAAACTGGCCCAGGCGCGGATCCTGGCCGGCGTGCCATCGGCCTCGGGGGCGTAGAAATCGGCGGCGATGGTGCGCACGGCACCATTGCCGCGCACCTGCAGGCTCAGCTTCCAGCGCAGCTTGACGGTTGGGCCGATCAGCGCCGTCAGCAGCGCCAGTTCGGCCACCAGCGCGCTGACCGGGGCGGGATAGGCGTGGCGCGACAGAATATGGTCCAGCACGCCGTCCAGCCGCGCGACACGGCCGCGGATCGAGGAACGGTCCAACTGGAAGGGCAGAACCGTGTCGTCCCAGGCGATCTGGTTGATCATGCTCATGGCGTATCCTTGAAATCTCGGGTGGCCGCGCGCGCGGGCGGGCCGGGTTGCCGCCCAATATAAGGGATCTGGCGGCAATCCCAAGGGGGGCGGTCTTTCGCCTTCACCGCAGCCGGGTTAGCCCTTGGCCCGGATGACGCAGGAGCGATGATGATTCCCCGTTTCGGCCAGCCCCCGCAGTCCGGCGCACAGTATCGGCGGCGCCCAGGTGCCTATGCGGTGCTGCTGCGCGAGGGGCGGGTCCTGCTGACCCATCAGGCCGCGCCCACGCCCGAATTCCAGTTGCCGGGCGGCGGCATCGATCGGGGCGAGGGCGCCATCGCGGCGCTGCATCGCGAGGTTCTGGAGGAAACCGGCTGGACCATCGCCGGCCTGCGCCGTCTCGGCGCCTATCGCCGGTTCTGCTACATGCCGGATTACGATCTGATGGCCGAGAAGCTGTGTTCGGTCTGGCACGCTCGTCCGGTCTCGCGCCGCGGCCCGCCGTCCGAGCCCGGCCACAGCGCGCATTGGTGCAGCCCGGATCAGGCGCTGTCGCTGTTGCCCGATCCCGGCGCGCGGGCCTTGCTGCGACGGGCGCTGAGGGGGCCGGGCTAAAGGCCGTGAACTTCGCAGGGGCGCGGGATCCGACGGGGCATCCGTCCGTTGCGCCGCGCGGCGGCCGCGTCAGTGTTCGGTGATCGGGATGGCTTCGGCCGGGCGCAGATATTCGATCAGGACCGCCGACATGTCATCGGGACGCTCGCCCCGGCAATATTCCGAAACCGACCAGGCCATGGATTCCAGGAATGCGTGCCCGCCGAGGAAGGCGTTGGTGCGCATGATCGCCTCCAGCCCCTCCTCGCCCAGCAGCCGGCCGGCCCGATTCGCCGCCTCGGTGATCCCGTCCGAGGTGATCAGCAGCCGCGATCCCGGCGGCAGCTGGAACTCCAGCTCGTCGAAGATCGGGTTCTCGAACACGCCGACCGGCATGCCGCCCTGTCCGACGGTGCTGACCTGACCCGTCGGATCCTGCAGCATCGGATGCGGATGGCCGGCCTGCACCATGCGGACCAGGCCGGTCACATGGTTCAACTCGGCATAGATCATGGTGAAATAGGTGTCGGTGTTCATTTCCTCCAACATCATGTTGTTGAAGAAATGCGCCAGCGCCGCCGGCGGCACGGCATCATTGCCCGCCTGCGCCGCGCGCAGCGCGACATTCTGGTCCGAGGCGCCCGACAGATGCACCGAAAGCTGCGCGGTCAGCAGGGCGGCGGTGACGCCATGGCCCGACACGTCCAGCGCATAGATGCCGATCCGGTCATCGCCGATCGGAAAGAAGCCGACAAGATCGCCGCCGATATGCCCGGCCGGCCGCAGCAGCAGCGACAGCTGGAACGGCCCGAACCGCCCCGAACGCTCGCGCACCAGTCCCTGTTGCAGCTTGCGCGCCTCCAGCAGGTCGCGGTCGAGGGCGGCCTGGGTCACCTCCAGACGCTCAAGCGCGCTGCGCAGTTGCGCGTTGCTGGCGCGCAGTTCCGCCTCCATCCGCAGCACCCGTTCGCCGACCGCAAGCCGGGCCAGCATCTTGGCCGAATCCGCCGGCAGGGTGACGAAATCATCGGCCCCGGCGCGCAGCCCGTCGGCAATGTTGCCATTGCTGCCGGCGGGGGCCAGCAGGATCAGATAGCTGCGTCGATGCGGGTCCTGCAGGCGCAACGCCCGGCAGAAATCCGGGCCGTCCATGCCCCGCATGGCCAGATCGTAGATGACGATATCGGGGGGCTGATCGGCGCAGAGCCGCAGCGCCTCGGCGCTGTCCACGGCTTGCGCCAGACCATAGCCGGCGCGGCGCAACTCGGCCGTCAGCCTGCGGGTCGCCGCCGACGGGGTGCAGGCAAGCAGCACCCGAAGCGGTGTCTCGGCCCCGGCCGATGCGGTCTCCTCGCCGCGTGTCTTGCGATTCCCAGCCCTCATGCCGCGCTTCTAGCGCAGGTGCGGTAAAGGCGCGGTAAATCGTGCCTAGGCAATAGGTCAAATTGTCTGGACCGGCGCCGGCCCCGCCGGGCCTCAGACCAGAAGTTCCGCCAGGATCTCGTCGCGGGTGATGTCGCGATAGGAAAGTCCCGCCCCGTCCAGCCGCTGCGCCAGCGCGGTCAGGTTGGCCGGTTCCGAGGTCTCGATCCCGATCAGCACCGAGCCGAAGTTGCGGGCCGATTTCTTCAGGTATTCGAACCGGGTGATATCGTCATCCGGCCCCAGCAACTGCAGGAAATCGCGCAGTGCGCCCGGGCGCTGCGGCATGCGCAGAACAAAATATTTTTTCACGCCGCTGAATCGCTGGGCGCGTTCCTTCACCTCGGGCAGCCGCTCGAAGTCGAAATTCCCGCCCGAGCAGATGCAGACGACCGTCCGGCCGGTCAGATCCCCCAGATCGCCGAGCACGTCCAGCGCCAGTGCCCCGGCAGGCTCCAGCACCACGCCCTCGGCATTCAGCATCTCCAGCATGGTGCCGCAGATCCGGTCCTCGGGGGCCAGATGCACGTCCGCAGGCGAAAAGCGGCGCAGCACCTCGAAGGGCAGCGCCCCGATCCGGGCGACCGCGGCGCCGTCGACAAAGCTGTCCACCGCCGGCAGGGCGACCGGGGCGCCGGTCTCCAGCGCCGCCTGCAGGCTGGCCCCGCCCAGTGGCTCGGCAAAGGCGAATCGGGTCTCGGGCGCGGTCTCTGCCAGATAGCGCACCACCCCCGCCGACAGCCCGCCACCGCCGACCGGCAGCACCACCAGATCGGGTGCCCGCTCCATCTGCGCCAGCATTTCCAGCCCCACCGTCGCCTGCCCCTCGATGATGTCGGGCGCATCGAAAGGCGACAGGAACTGCGCGCCCTGGCGGGCCGAAAACTCCTGCGAGGCGGCCAGCGTCTGGTCGAAATAGTCGCCGGTCAGCACGATCTCGACCGCATCGCCGCCAAAGACCCGGGTCTTGTCGATCTTCTGCTTCGGCGTCGTCACCGGCATGAAGATCGTGCCCCTCGCGCCGAAATGGCGGCAGGCATAGGCCACGCCCTGCGCGTGGTTGCCGGCGCTGGCGCAGACGAAATGCGCGTTCGTGCCGCGGGTGTCGCCGACCAGCTTGCGCATCGCGTTGAACGCCCCGCGTAGCTTGTAGCTGCGCACCGGCGTCAGATCCTCGCGCTTCAGCCAGATATCGGCGCCGTATTTCGCCGACAGGTGATCGTTGCGCTGCAGGGGCGTGGGCTCGAACAGGTCGCGAAGCGCGGCCTCGGCTCGGGCGACGGAGGCGACAAAGTTTTCCATGTTCCGCCCATGGCGCGAAAGCGCGGCCTTGGCAAGTCCCGTTGGCGGATATTGCCCGGCCGGCCCTTGTGAGGCCGGGCGATTGGCCTTATTCCCCCTGAAAATTCGAAAGGGTTCCGCCATGTCCGACGCGCCGAAGAAAGTCGTCCTCGCCTATTCCGGGGGACTCGACACCTCGATCATCCTGAAATGGCTGCAGACCGAATATGGCTGCGAGGTCGTCACCTTCACCGCCGATCTGGGGCAGGGCGAGGAGCTGGAACCGGCGCGCAAGAAGGCCGAACTGCTGGGCATCAGGCCCGAGAACATCCATATCGAGGATCTGCGCGAGGAATTCGTGCGCGATTTCGTCTTCCCGATGTTCCGCGCCAATGCCGTCTATGAGGGCCTTTACCTGCTCGGCACCTCGATCGCGCGGCCGCTGATCTCGAAGCGGCTGGTTGAACTGGCCCATCAGCACGGCGCCGACGCGGTCGCCCATGGCGCCACCGGCAAGGGCAACGATCAGGTCCGCTTCGAGCTTTCCGCCTATGCGCTGGATCCCTCGATCAAGGTCATCGCGCCCTGGCGGGAATGGAACCTCTCCAGCCGCACCAAGCTGATCGAATTCGCCGAGGCGAACCAGATCCCCATCGCCAGGGACAAGCGCGGCGAGGCGCCGTTCAGCGTCGATGCGAACCTGCTGCACACCAGCAGCGAGGGCAAGGCGCTGGAGGATCCGGCGGTCGAGGCCCCCGACTATGTCTATCAGCGCACCGTCAGCCCCGAGGATGCGCCCGATACGCCCGAATATATCGAGGTGACATTCGAGCGCGGCGACGCCGTGGCGATCAACGGCCGCACCCTGTCGCCGGCCACCATCCTGACCGACCTGAACGAGCTGGGCCGCAGGCACGGCATCGGCCGGCTGGACTTTGTGGAAAACCGTTTCGTCGGCATGAAGTCGCGCGGCATCTATGAAACGCCGGGCGGCACCATCCTGCTGGAAGCCCATCGCGGCATCGAGCAGATCACGCTGGACAGCGGCGCGGGGCATCTCAAGGATTCGCTGATGCCGCGCTATGCCGAGCTGATCTATAACGGCTTCTGGTTCAGCCCCGAACGCGAGATGCTGCAGGCCCTGATCGACCGCTCGCAGGAAAATGTCACCGGCACCGTGCGGCTGAAACTCTACAAGGGCAACGTGAACTGCGTCGGCCGCTGGTCGGACCATTCGCTTTACAGTGAGGCGCATGTCACCTTCGAGGACGACGCCGGCGCCTATGACCAGAAGGACGCGGCCGGCTTCATCCGCCTGAACGCGCTGCGCCTGAAACTGGTCGCGAACCGGAACGCGCGGGTGAAGTGAGCATGTGAGCAGAGCACGATATGCCGGTCTGCTATTCGCACTGAAGTGAAGGCTTCCTGAAGTCCACCACAGTGTAGCTGCCGCGCGGGTTACGCTGCCCGATGAACGTATAGGTACATTCCCACGTGCTCACATAGCCGCCGGTCGTCACAGCACTTCCACTGATATAGCTGCCGTAAGCCGTGCTGGAATAGTTGGTCGTCGCAGGCGTCACCATTGATTGGTTTTCCTGCCACATGAAGGCGCGCCGCCCGTCCGGCAGATCCACGTAACCATCGGGCGCGCCGCGATCCATTGCAACTTCGGTGATATCCTTGCCAAGATAGGATTTCATCATCTCCGAGGCGCAGCCGGTCAGAAAACCTACGGTTGCAGTCGCCAGAAATATAAGTCGAACCATCACAGTCTCTTTTGTTGGGTAGCCTTGAGGTAGCATGGCAATCCTTGCCGAAGAGTTAAATCAGCAAGATACCGGCCTGTTTGGCGGACCCGAGGGTCGCAATCGCTTTCTTTTGCGGCCCGTGTCGGCGAGACTGTCCTCCACGACCGAAAGGCCCCGCCATGACCCGCCCCGCCCGCATCGCCATCCTGACCGTTTCCGACCGCGCCGCCAGCGGCGAATACGAGGACAAGGGTGGCCCCGGCGCGGAAAGCTGGCTGCGCGAGGTCATCACCTCCCCGGTCGAGATCGCCCGTCACATCACCCCCGACGGCCGCGAGACCGTGGCCGCCCGGCTGCGCGATCTCTGTGACGGCGGCGCCGACCTGATCCTCGTGACCGGCGGCACCGGCCCCGCGCCGCGCGACCTGACGCCCGAGGCGGTCAGCGACGTGGCCGAACGCGAATATCCGGGCTTCGGCGAGGAAATGCGCCGCGCCTCGCTGGGCGAGGTGCCGACCGCGATCCTGTCGCGCCAGACGGCGGTCAGCCGGGGCCGGACGTTGATCATCACCCTCCCGGGCAAGCCCTCGGCCATCGCCACCTGCCTGAACGCGGTCTTCGCGGCGGTCCCCTATTGCCTCGACCTTCTGGGCGCGGGCTGGATCGAGACGGACCCGGCAAAGATCAGGGCGTTCCGGCCGAAAGGGAAATAATCAGCTCGAGGAAATCAGAAACGACATGAATGCGGAAAGCGGCTCTGATGATGTGACCGCCCCCGACGGCATCAATGTGCCAAGGCGGGCCTGCAACGATCCATAAAGGAGGGCGGTCATGTCGGAGATTATCACGGTCGGGCTCGATCTGGCTCAGAACGTGTTTCAGGTCCACGGGGCAGATGGAGCGGGGCAGCCTGTTCTGCGCAAGCAGTTGCGGAGGAATCGGGTTCTGGCCTTCCTCAGTGCGCTGCAGCCCTGTGTCGTCGAGATGGAAGCCTGCGGCGGGGCTCACTTCTGAGGTCGTGAGATCGGCAGGCTGGGCCATGATGTGCGGTTCATCCGACTCTGATGATGTGACCGCCCCCCGACGGCATTGATGTGCCAAGGAGGGTCTGCGATTATCCACAAGGGAGGACGGTCATGTCGGAGATTATCACGGTCGGGCTCGATCTGGCGAAGCATGTGTTCCA
>NZ_JAHKNG010000026.1 GCF_018860165.1 Paracoccus marinaquae | reverse complement strand
AGCTGACACCTGGATCATCGGGAAACCCCTACCAGGCCGATATGCAAACTCCTCAGTCGAAAAACGACCAAACCGCCCGCATATCCCTTCATTCAATCCAATAATGTCAAAAAGCAAAGGAAACAAATACAACCGGAGCGCCAATCTCTTAGCGCTTGATCCAGCCGCTTGCTTCCTGATTTCTTCCGAAGTTTCAGCCCGTTGGCCTTCGCTCCGTCCCGTTCCTGCGTTCCCGCCGTCTCGGTGAGCGGGTATTTACGGACCGGCGCCGGGACCCGCAAGAGGGATTCGACAAGAATCTTCGCGGAATTGCCGTTTTTATCTTAACAGACTGATTTCACGCCATTTCTTTTCCAGAGCCGCGCAACCCTCCGCGGCGCAGGGGGCGCGGGACCGCCAGCCGCAGCGCCAGAAGCGCCAGAATCACGGCCAGCCACAGCAACGGTTCGACCGGAAACGTCTTCAGCGACCAGATCCAGTGCAGCGCCACCAGCGGTGCCGCGAGATAGACAAGCCGGTGCAGGCGCCGCCAGGCCTGCGCGCCCATGCGCCGCAGGGACAGGTTGTTCGAACTCAGCGCCAGCGGCAGCAGCAGCAGGAACGCGGTCATGCCGAACAGCAGATAGGGGCGCTTGACGATATCCTTGGCCATCTGCGCCCAGAGGAACCCCATATCCATGCTGAGCCAGGCCAGCACATGCAGCACGGCATAGGTGAAGCACAAAAGCCCGAGCGCCCGGCGGAACCGCATCAGGCTGATGCGCGAGAGGCGCAGAAGCGGCGTCACGCCGAGACTGGCGATCAGGAAATACAGCGCGGTCCGTCCAAGCCGGAACTCGATGTCGCGGACGGGATCGATTCCCAGCCCGCCGGTGAAGGTGTCCCAGACCAGCAGCGCCAGCGGAATGAGACCGCCCAGCCAGACCGCCCAGACCGGCAGGCGGCGCAACCTGTCGTTCAGCCAGCGGACCATCAGTAGTTCTTCGCCAGATCCATGCCGGCGTAAAGCGAGGCCACCTGATCGCCATAGCCGTTGAACCTGACCGTCTCCTGCCGGCCGCCGAACAGCCCGGCGCCGATCCGGCGTTCGGTCGCCTGGCTCCAGCGGGGGTGATCGACCTCGGGGTTCACATTGGCAAAGAAGCCGTATTCCGAAGGCTGCATCTTCTGCCAGGTGCAGACCGGCTGATTGTCGGTCAGGGTGATCTTCACCACCGACTTGATCGATTTGAAGCCATATTTCCATGGCACCACCAGCCGGATCGGGGCGCCGTTCTGATTGGGCAGCGGATCGGAATAGAGGCCGGTCGCCAGAATCGTCAGCGGGTGCATGG
This sequence comes from Paracoccus marinaquae, assembly GCF_018860165.1. GTDB lineage: Bacteria > Pseudomonadota > Alphaproteobacteria > Rhodobacterales > Rhodobacteraceae > Paracoccus > Paracoccus marinaquae. The sequence goes on along the minus strand of NZ_JAHKNG010000026.1, from coordinate 49,007 downwards.
CCTCGTCCAGCCGCAGCCCCTCGCGATAGGGCCAGTCGAGAATCGGGTAGCGCTGGCCGCGCATCTCGTCGGGGCGATAGAGCGTCTCGAAGGCGACGTATTTCGCGCCGGGCTGCACCCCGGCCTTCTGCAGGACCGAGGCCAGCGGCACGCCGATCCAGGGAATCACCATCGACCAGGCCTCGACGCAGCGCAGCCGGTAGATGCGTTCCTCGAGCGCGTTCTCGGGGGCGATATCCTCGACGCCATAGCTGCCGGGACGCTCGACCAGGCCGCCGATCTCGACCGACCAGGGATCGGTGGTCATGTTGGCGGCATGGCGCGCGGGATCCTCCTTGGCCGTGCCGAATTCGTAGAAGTTGTTGTAATTGGTGATTTCTTCAAAACTGTTGGGCGGCTGATCGGTGGACAGGGACGAGGGCGCCCCGGTCAGGGCCAGCGCGGGTGAGGCCGCCAGCGCCGCACCGGCCGCGAGGAAGCCGCGGCGGTTCAGCCGGGCGGATAGCGGGGTGACGTCGGACCATGTCAGTTTCATCTTCTCTCTCCGATGGTTCTTTCCCGGCGGCCGATGCGGACCCATCATCGCACAGACCGGGTGCGGGCGGCCGAATTGCGTATCACATTCCTATTACCCTTCGTCCCGGCGTGGCCGGGCGTTACAGGTGCGGCCGATGACATGCCCGTGATCGCGCCCCTCATGCCGCAGGTCGAGGGCGAGGCGGGGGCCGCGCAACGGGCGCGGGTTGCCTGTTGCGGGGATTTTCGGGCGGAGCGCGGAAGGCCCAGCAAATGCTGGGCACAGCCGATCTCAGGGCATACACCGGGCGGGCACAGGATGTGCACAGGCCGTACACAGCTTGCGCACGGTGGCCGTTGCATCGGGGAAGTCCTGCTGACCGGAATCGGCCCGACCCGACGGCCGCGCCGGCGCGCAGCCCGGATCAGGCCCCGTTGATTTCCTGCAGGAAGGCCGCGCCGAAACGGTCGAGGCGGGGCGCGTCGAGGTGGCGCGACAGGGCCGAGCGATCGGCGGGACGGGCCTCGGCGATGCGGCGGATCTGTGCGGTCGAGCAGGAGAGCGGCTTTTCGGTGCCGTCCTCGCCGCGCATCAGCCGGGTCTGGGTCTCGGCCAGCCGGTCGAACAACGCACCTTCCGGGCGGCCGGCCAACGCCCGGCGATGCGGGTGCATGTCGGGCTGGTCGCCGGCGATCACCGAAAGGAAGTCGCGGCCATAGCTTTCCAGCTTTTTCGCGCCGACGCCGCTGACCTGCGCCATCTGGTCCAGCGTCTGCGGCCGGCGGCCGGCCATCTCGATCAGGGTGCGGTCGGGGAAGATGACATAGGCGGGCACGCGGGCGGCCTCGGCCAGCGCCCGGCGTTTCGCCTTCAGGGCCGAGAACAGCGGCTCGTCCTCATCGGGCACCTGCGCGCGGACGACATTGCCGGCCCTGGCGCGCATGGCGGTGTCATGGCGCAGGGTGACGCGGTCCTCGCCGCGCAGGATCGGGTGGGCGGCATCGGTCAGGTGCAGCGCGCCGTGGCGTTCGGGATCGGGACGGCAGAGATCGAGCCCCATCATCTGCCGGAAGATCGCCTGCCACTGGCTGCGGCTGAAGTCCTGCCCGACGCCGAAGGTCGGCAGGCGGTCATGGCCGCGCTCGCGCACCTTGGCGGTGGCGCTGCCGGTCAGGATGTCGATCAGGTGGCCGCTGCCGAACCATTCGCCCGTGCGCAGCATCGCCGACAGCGCCTTGCGCACGGCCTCGGTGCCGTCGAACAGCTGCGGCGGGCTCTGGCAGAGGTCGCAATTGCCGCAATCCCCGGACATCTCCTCGCCGAAATAGGCCAGCAGTCGGCGGCGGCGGCAGCCGGTCGCCTCGGCCAGACCCAGAAGCGCGTTCAGCCGCGCGTGATCGGCCCCCTTGCGGGCGGCGTCGGCCAGCCCCTCGTCGATCTGGGTCCGGCGCAGGCGGATGTCGTCGGGGCCGTAAAGCGTCAGCGTCTCTGCCGGATCGCCGTCGCGGCCGGCGCGGCCGATCTCCTGATAATAGGCCTCGATGGATTTCGGCAGGTCGGCATGGGCGACCCAGCGGATATCGGGCTTGTCGATGCCCATGCCGAAGGCCACCGTCGCCACCACGATCAGCCCGTCCTCGCGCTGGAACCGGGCCTCGACCTCGCGGCGCGGCTCGGCCTCCATGCCGCCGTGATAGGCGACGGCGGAATGGCCGGCCTCGTTCAGCGCGGCCGCCAATGTCTCGGTCCGGGCGCGGCTGCCGCAATAGATGATGCCCGACTGGCCGCGGCGGGCGGCGACGAAATCCATCAACTGCCGGCGCGGGCTGTCCTTGGGCTGGAAGGCCAGCCGGATATTCGGGCGATCGAAGCCGCGCAGGAAGGTCATCGGCTCGCGCCCGTCGAACAGGCGGGCGACGATCTCGGCCCGGGTCTCGGCGTCGGCGGTGGCGGTAAAGGCGGCCAGCGGCACGTCCAGGGCGCGCTTCAATTCGCCGATACGCAGATAGTCGGGGCGGAAGTCATGGCCCCACTGGCTGACGCAATGCGCCTCGTCCACGGCGATGGCGGTGACGCCGGCGCGGCGCAGAAGGTTCACCGTACCGCCCGAGGCCAGCCGTTCGGGCGCCATGTAGAGAAGTTTCAGCCCGCCCTGCCCCAGCGCCTGAAAGACCTGATCGGTCTCGTCCTGGGTATTGCCGCTGGTCAGCGCGCCGGCGGCCACGCCCGCCTCGCGCAGCGCCCGGACCTGATCGCGCATCAGCGCGATCAGCGGCGAGATGACCACGGTCACGCCCTCGCGCATCAGCGCCGGAAGCTGATAGCAGAGCGACTTGCCGCCGCCGGTGGGCATGATCGCCAGCACGTCCCGGCCTTGGGCGACCGTCTCGACGATCTGTTGCTGGCCGGGGCGGAAACCGTCGAAGCCCCAGACCTGTCGCAGCAGATCCGCCGGCATCACATCCCGTAGAAGAAGCCGGCGTTGTTGGCCAGGGCGCGTTGCAGGATGATGATGATGATGAACACGACCAGCGGCGCCAGATCCAGCCCGCCGGTATTGGGCAGGATATTGCGGATCGGCCGGTACAGCGGCTCGAGCATCCGGTTCAGCCCGTCCCAGAGCTGCGCGACCAGCGGCTGGCGCAGGTTCAGCACCTGGAAATTGATCAGCCAGGACATGATGATATGGACGATCATGATGAACCACACCACCTGCAGGATCAGTTGCAGGGCTTCGTACAGCGTTCCCATCTTGGCCTCTTCGCAGCGATTGGCCCTTGTATGGCGGCGGGCGCGGCGGGGCGCAAGCCGATTGCCGCAGCGTCCGGGTTGACGCGAAGGGCAACAGCGTTCAGCCAGGGCGCAACAGAAGGGGAATGCCATGTATCCGCTGATCCGCTTTGCCAAGGAAATGATCAAGTTCCGCAACGCGCCCCGACTGGGCCTTCTGGACGCGCATGTCTCGACCCATATGTGCTGGCCCTGGGATCTGGATCCCTGGATCGAGCTGAACAACGGCCGCACCCTGACCCTGTTCGATCTGGGCCGGCTGCCGCTGGCGCATCGCACCGGGCTGATCCCGGTGCTGCGGCAGAACGGCTGGGGGATCACCGTCGCCGGCAACTCGACCCGATATCGCCGCCGGATCCGGGCGTTCGAGCGGTTCACCATGGTCTCGCGCATGGTCGGCTGGGACCAGCGCTTCATCTATATGGACCAGTCGATGTGGAAGGGGCGGGACTGCTGCAATCAGGTGATGATCCGCTCGGCCGTCACCTCGGCGCAGGGCATCGTCGCGCCGGCGACGCTGGCACAGGCCCTGGGCCATTCCGGGGTCAGCCCGGCGCTGCCCGGCTGGGTCGGATCGTGGATCGAGGCCGACGCTACCCGGCCATGGCCGCCGGAAATCCCCGACGCGGCAAGAGGACGCTTGCCAGCCTGACCGCCCTTGGGCCTTATGGGCCAAAACGCGACAGGAAGGGGCAGCATATGGATCGCAGGCGGATCTGGGGCTGGTGGTTCTTCGACTGGGCCAGCCAGCCCTATCACACGCTGCTGCTGACCTTCATCTTCTCGGTCTATTTCGCCGAGGTGGCCAAACGCCATTTCATCGCCATCGGCGACGGCGTCTCGCTGGCCGGCGCGCATGCGCAGAGCCTGTGGGGTTACGGGCTGTCGGTCAGCGGTATCGTCATCGCCCTGCTGGCGCCGGTGCTGGGGGCGGTCGCCGATACCTCGGGGCGGCGGATGCCCTGGGTCTGGCTGTTCTCGGGCCTCTATGTCATCGGCGCGGCCGGGCTGTGGCTGCTGATGCCGCAGCAGCCGGCGCTGATCCAGGCGGTGGTGCTGTTCGGGATCGGCCTGATCGGCGTCGAGTTCGCGGCGATCTTCACCAATGCCATGCTGCCCGGCCTCGCCCCGCGCGACGAGATCGGGCGGCTGTCCGGCTCGGGCTATGCCTTCGGCTATCTGGGCGGCGTCGCCGCGCTGGCGATCATGCTGGCGCTGTTTCAGGAAACGCCCAGCGGCCGCACGCTGATCGGGATCGAGCCGCTGTTCGGCCTCGATCCGGCCGAGCGCGAGGGCACCCGCTTTGTCGGCCCCTTCGTGGCGATCTGGTACGCGGTCTTCATGATTCCCTTCTTCCTGTGGGTGAAGGAGGCGCCGGGGCCGCGCCGGCCGATCCGGCCGGGCGTGGCGATGCGCGACCTCTGGGCGCTGATCCGCAGCCTGCGGCATCGCCCGAGCCTCGCCAGCTGGCTGGTCTCGTCGATGCTGTCGCGCGACGCGCTGAACGCGCTTTACGGCTTTGGCGGCGTCTATGCCGGCACCGTCCTCGGCTGGCCGGTCTTTCTGGCCGGGGTCTTCGGCGTCATCAGCGCCATCTCGGCCGCGATCATCAGCTGGATCGGCGGGCGCGCGGACCGGTGCTGGGGGCCGCGGCCGGTGATCATCGCCTGCATCCTGGTGCTGATCGCGGTCTGCGTGACCCTGGTCGGCATGGATCCGGCGACCCTGTTCGGCATCGCCATGCCCGAGGCGCCGCTGCTGGGATCGCTGCGGCTGCCGGATCTGGTCTTCTTCTTCTGCGGCGCGCTGATCGGCGGCGCCGGCGGCGCCCTGCAGGCGGCCAGCCGCACGATGATGGTCCGCCACACGACCGAGGAGCGCGCCACCGAAGGCTTCGGCCTCTATGCGCTGTCGGGCAAGGCCACGGCCTTCCTCGCCCCGTTCCTGATCGCCGTGGTCACCGGCTGGACCGGAAACCAGCGCATCGGCATCTCGCCGCTGATCGCGCTGTTTCTTCTGGCACTGGTTCTGCTAGTCTGGGTCCGACCCGAAGGAGAGGCAAAGCAGTGATCCGCAACATCCTGACCGCCGCCGCCCTGATCCTGGGGCTGGCTTCGCCCGCGCTGTCCGAACCCCTGGCCAAGGATGTGTTCGGCGGATTCCGAAGCGCCTCGCAGGGGCCCGCCGTCTCGATCGGCTTCTATTCCAAGGGCTGCGGGCAGGGCTTCGTGCAACTGCCCGAATCCGGCCCAAGCTGGCAGGCGATGCGGCTGTCGCGCAACCGCAACTGGGGCCACCCGCAGATGATCGACTTTCTGGTCGGGCTGTCGCAGGCGGCGCAGCGGGCCGGCTGGAAGGGGCTTTATATCGGCGATATCAGCCAGCCACGCGGCGGGCCGATGATCTCGGGCCATGCCAGCCATCAGCTGGGGCTGGACGCGGATATCTGGATGCTGCCGCCCGCATCGCTGAACCTGTCGCCGTCGCAGCGCGAGAATATCTCGTCGGTATCGGCGGTGGCGCGCGGCGGCACGGCGCTGTCGGGCAATTACAATCCGGGCCATATGGCGATCCTGCGCGCCGCCGCCCGCGATCCGCGGGTCGAGCGGGTCTTTACCGACCCGGTGGTCAAGCTGGCCATGTGCCAGACCGAGACCGGCGACCGCAGCTGGCTGCGCAAGGTCCGGCCCCTGAACGCGCATGACTATCATTTCCACGTCCGGCTGGCCTGCCCGAAGGGATCGATCTGCAGCACCCAGGACGCGCCGCCGCAGGGCGATGGCTGTGCCGAGGCGGCCGAATGGATCCGGAACCGGATGGATCCTAGCCGCGTCAAGCCCGCCCCGCCCGATCCGAATTACCGCCATCCGCGCAGCTATCGGCTGAGCGAACTGCCCGCGCAATGCCGAACCGTCGCCGCCGCGCCCTGAGCGCGGCCCTCGCGGTCTTCATGTCGGCCGCCCTGATCTCGGCCGCCGGCGGCCCCGCCCCGGCGGCGACGCTGGACTATGTCGGCACCTATGTCTGGCATGGCGGCGAGGCCAGTTTCGGCGGCTTTTCCGGCATCGAGATCAGCCCGGACGGCAGCGGCTTCCATGTCCTCAGCGACCGGGCCTGGCTTTACTGGGGCAGCATCGAGCGCGACCCGCAGGGCGTGATTCGCGGCATGAGCATCGCCGGGCGGGCGCATCTGCGCGACGGCAAGGGTGTGCCGTTGAAGCCGGGCTATCTGGGCGACAGCGAAGGACTGGCGATCGGCGGGGACGGCCGCATCTGGGTCAGCTTCGAGGGGCTTGACCGGCTGGCCGCCTATGACGACCCCGATGCCGCCGCGATCCGCCAGCCGCGGCCGCCGGATCTGCCGGGGATGCGGGTCAATGCCGGGCTGGAGGCCCTGGCGATTCGCCGCGACGGCGGCCTGATCGCCCTGCCCGAGCGGTCGGGCGGCGAGGCCCGGCCGTTTCCGGTCCTGCAGTTTTCCGAGGGCGAATGGCGCCGGCTCACCGAGATTCGCCGCGACCCGCGCTGGCTGCCGGTCGGCGCCGATCTCGGCCCCGACGGGTTCTTCTATCTGCTGGAGCGCGATTTTCGCGGCGTCCTGGGCTTTGCCTCGCGCGTCCGGCGCATGCGGCTGACCGAGGACGGGCCGCGCGACGAGGAGATCCTGCTGGAGAGCCAGCCGCTGCAATATGACAATCTGGAAGGGCTGGCGGTCTGGCATGACGGTCAGGGGATCCGCCTGACCATGGTGTCGGACGACAATTTCCTGATCCTGCAGCGCACCGAACTGGTCGAATACCGGCTGCGCGACTGAGCGCGGCCGGGAAAAAGGGGGCTCGCCGCCCCCTCTTGGCCTACGGCCAATTCACCCCGCAGGTATTTGCAAAGAGCGCGAGAGGCCCCGGAAGACAGGGCGCGGCGATTGACAACGCCCCCCTGCAGCGCGTATCCGCGCGCTGTTCCGCCCGTCGGCGGGGCCGAGTTGTTCCGCGACCTTGTAAAACGGAAAAAATCTTATGATCCGCTATCTGCCCGGCATTCTTGCCATGGCCGCCATCGTGGTGGCATCGAACATCCTCGTGCAGTTCGTCATCGGCGATTGGCTGACATGGGGCGCCTTCACCTATCCGCTTGCCTTCCTTGTCACCGACGTGATGAACCGCGTCTATGGCGCGGCCCCGGCGCGCCGGGTGGTGCTGTCGGGCTTTGTCGTCGGGGTCCTGTGCTCGCTGGTCGCGGCCGGCCTCGACAAGACCACGCTGCGCATCGCCATCGGCTCGGGCACGGCCTTCCTGGTCGCCCAGATGCTGGATGTGGCGATCTTCGACATGCTGCGCAAGGCCCGCTGGTGGGTGGCGCCGCTGGCCTCGACGCTGGTCGGCTCGGTGGTCGACACGCTGCTGTTCTTCGGCATCGCCTTCTCGGCCAGCCTGCCCGTGGACGCCAATACAGGCTGGGCGAATGAAGCCGTGCCGCTGCTTGGCGCCGGCCCGGAGATGGCCTTGTGGATGTCCCTGGCAATGGCCGACTGGCTGGTCAAGCTGGGTCTGGCCCTACTTGCCCTTGTGCCTTTCCGCCTCATTGTCCGCAATTTGTTGCGGGTTCGGCGCGAAATCTGATTGACAGATTTCGGATCTGTGGCACCCTTTCAATACAACGGCAACTTATTGAAAGGAGGTGGTCCAGTGTCGAGAGTGATATTGGAGAGAGGTGTCGGAACAGTCAGGGGGGCCGTGGCCTGAGGGCAGCCCCAAGGGTCGTAAACCCTGATTGGGACCGGACGGATCCTATCCATCCCTAACCGGACCATCTCCGTGGATCTCGCGGGCCGCCCTGATCTGAGGCGGCCCGTTCCATTTCGGGGCGAGCGGCCCTCACGACGCCGGATCCCGCATGGCAAGGCCGCCCGAAGGCGGCCTTCTTGCTGCGTTTCCGGCTGGGCCGGGGTGCGTCAGATACGCTGGATCGCGAGGGCGATGCCCTGCCCGCCGCCGATGCACATGGTGATCAGCGCGGTGCGGCCGCCGGTCCGCTCGAGCTCGTAGAGCGCCTTGACGGTCAGGATCGCCCCGGTCGCGCCGACCGGGTGGCCGAGCGCGATGGCGCCGCCGTTCGGGTTCACCTTCGCCGGATCAAGGCCGAGCGCCTTGCTGACCGCCAGCGCCTGCGAGGCGAAGGCCTCGTTCGATTCGATCACGTCGAAATCGCCCACCGAAAGGCCGGTGCGCTTCATCAGCGCCTCGACCGCCGGGATCGGGCCGATGCCCATCACCTCGGGGCGCACGCCCGCGACCGCGTAGCCGAGGATGCGGGCGCGCGGGGTCAGGCCGGCCTTCTCGGCCGCGTCGGCGCGCGCCAGAACCAGGGCTGCGGCGCCGTCATTGATGCCGCTGGCATTGCCCGCAGTCACCGAGCCGCCCTTCTGGAACACCGCCTTCAGCCCGGCGAGCTTGTCCAGCGTCGTCTCCTTCGGGTGTTCGTCGGTGTCGAAGGCGACCGGGCCCTTGCGCGACTTGACCTCGATCGGCACGATCTGATCCCTGAAATGCCCGGCCGCGATCGCCGCCGCCGCGCGTTTCTGCGATTCCAGCGCGAATTCGTCCTGCGCCTCGCGGCTGATGTCATGTTCGGCCGCGACATTCTCGGCGGTGACGCCCATATGGCCGGTGCCCATCGGGCAGGTCAGCGCGCCGACCATCATGTCCAGCATCTGCTGGTCGCCCATCTTCGCGCCGAATCGGGCCGAGGGCACGATATAGGGCGCGCGGCTCATGCTTTCGGCGCCGCCCGCGACGGCGAAATCGGCATCCCCCAGCAGCAGCGCCTGGGTGGCCGAGACGACCGCCTGCGCGCCCGAGCCGCACAGCCGGTTCACGTTCATCGCCGGCGTGGTATGCGGCACGCCGGCCTGCAGCATCGCCGCGCGGCTGAGATAGGCGTCGCGCGGCTGGGTGTTGATGACATGGCCGAAGACCACCTGCCCGACCTGATCGGGCGCGATGTCGGCGCGTTCGATCGCGGCCCTGGTGACGGCGGTCGCGAGATCGATCGGCGGAATGGCAGCCAGGCTGCCGCCGAATGTGCCGATCGCGCTGCGCGCGCCCGACAGAATGACGATTTGGGTATCAGACATGGCGGCTTCCTCCAGCAGCAAATCCGAGGGAAGCATAGCCGGTGGCGACCGCACCGCAAGTTCCGGCTGAAGTGACGCAGCGAAGCGACCCGGAAAATTGCGGCGTGGCAGGAAATCGCCTATCTTGCGCCGCAGGCGCGGAAATTCCGGTCAGGCCGTCACAGAGAAGGAAACCGATGAGCGACCATTTCGCGGCCTGCCGTGCCATGATGTCCGACCGCACCTATCTGCTCAGTTCGCTGGTGCCGTTCCGCCGCGATGCGGGCGGCAGGGTCTGGATCGGGGACCGCTGGCATCGTGACCTGATGACGCATCTGGCCTATCTGCCGAACATGCTGATCCTTGCCGTCGAGGTGGACGATCTGGGCGATGAGCATCAGTTTCCGGTCGAACCAGACCCCGGCCAGAGCATCGATTTCATCACCACGGGTCCGGTCATGACCAGCCGCCGCCAGGTGCCGCGCCATGCGCCGGGCATGATTCGCGCCATGCGGCAGGGGCTGGCGCAGGCCGATGTGGTCCATAGCGGCGTGGCCGGCTGGCCGGTGCCGCCGGGCGTGTTTCTGAACCCGATGACGCTGCGCCGTGGCCTGCCCTTGGTGATCAATATCGAGGGCGCGTTCTGGCGCGTTCCGGAAGGAACCGAGGCCAGTGCGCGACGCCGGGCCGAGGCCGCACTGACCGAACGCTTTGCCCGCTGGAGCTGTGCCCGGGCGCGGCTTGCCGTCTATACCCACCGCTCTTATGCCGAATCCCTGCCGGTCGGCCCCGACGGGATCTCGGCAGTGACCCCGGCCTCGTGGATACGTCAGGAGGATGTCGTGTCCGAGGCCGAGTTGCAGCAGAGCTGGGACGAAAAGTCCGCCGATCTGCGGCTTCTTCTCGCCTCGCGGCTGGCGGTGCAGAAGGGTACCGATGTCGTGCTCGAGGCGTTGAAAGCCCTTGAGGCCGATGGCATCGCGGCACGGCTGGACATCATCGGGAAGGGGACCATGGAGGCGGAGTTGGCCGAATTCGCCGCCCATGCCCGCCATGTCCGCGTGAACATGCTGCGCGAGGTGGCCTATGCCACCGAGTTCCTGCCATTGCTGCGCGGCTATCACGCCGTGCTGGTGCCTACAACGAATGACGAGCAGCCGCGGATCATTCTGGACGCCTTCTCGCAGGGCGTGCCGGTCATCGCCTCGGATACGCCGGGCAACCGCGAGGTGGCGGCGAACGGCGTGAATGCGGTCTTCGTGCCCCGCGGCGATGCGGCGGCGCTGGCGCGCTGCATCTCGGACCCGGCGCTTACGCCCGCGCGCCTGCGCGGTCTTGCCGGGGCCGCGCGCGTGCAGGCCGAAAGCTGTACCCATGAAATGATGCACCAGCGGCGCGCCGGCCTGCTGGTGCGGGCGCTGGACGGGCGAATGCCGCGCCGTGCGAAAGGATCGGGCCAATGAATCATTCAACCCCGCGCATCAAGCTGCGGCTGGAATATGACGCACCTCTGGTACTGGGTCCGGGCAAGGCCGAACTGCTGACCCTGATCGACCGGCTCGGCTCGATCAGTGCGGCCGGGCGCGAGATGGGGATGAGCTACAAGCGGGCCTGGTCACTGGTCGAGGAGATGAACGCGGCCTTCGCCACACCGCTGGTCGACAGCAGCCGCGGCGGGCCGGGCGGAGGCGGTGCGACCGTGACGGCGACCGGCCACGAGGTCCTGACCCGTTTCCGGCGACTGGAACAGTTGCTGGCAACGCGCGGCGCGGACGAGATCGCGGCGCTTGCGACCCTGCTGAAGCCGCCCGCCGCGCCAAAGTGAGATCGGCGCCGCCGTGGTGAGCCCGGCGGCGCCCTCCGCCTTGATGCCGATTCTGGGGGGTATCAAAGCGGAACGTTGTCCAGCAGCAGATCTTCCTCGTCGTCCTCGTCTGCACCGACCTTGGTCGTGACGGCACCCGTCGGACCGGCCATCGTGATGAGTTGGCGCAGCCGGGTCAGCGCATCGGTCTGATCCCGGCGGTCAGCTTCCCGGAGGTGAGTCGCAAGTGTGGTCAGCGTATCTTCCAAGTTCGTCTGGGTCATGGCAGCCCCGCCTTCTGACGTGAGAATATAGGAATGCGCCGCCGAAGACGCAGGCCAGAATGAGGAGACGGGCGGCGCAAGTGCGGATAACGAAAGCAAACTCGTGATACGAGTAACGGCGTCGTGGTTAGGTTCACGCGGCGCAGCTTCCTCCCCGGCCTTCCAGCGCCACGCGACTGTTGCAATTAAGCAGTCGCGTACCGGGACCATCCCGGACAAGTTGATCATATCACAAAAGACCGCCTGCGGGGCATCTGAATGCACCGTTCCGGCAATTCAGACGATATGTCGCAGGCACGGAGGTGAACCCGCGCAGGCGGCGCCGGCCCGGACCCGGCTTTCCGGCAGGGCGCCCTTCAGCCGGCCACGATCACCCGTGTCCCCCATTCGACGCATCGCTGCATCAGCGAACTCAGCAGGGGCTTGTCCACGAAGACCGAATCCAGATCCCCGATCGAGATGATGCGGATCGGCGCCGAACGTTCCAGCTTGCTGACATCGGTGACCAGATAGGTCTTGCGCGCCAGCCCGGCGATGGCCCGGCTGACCCGCACCTCGGCCATGTCGAAATCCAGCAGATCGCCATCGGCATCCAGCGCCGATGTGCCGATGATGGCGTAATCGGGCTTGAACTGGGCCATGAACTCGGTGGTCAGGTCGCCCACCAGCCCGCCATCCGAACGCCGCAGCGCCCCGCCCGCCACCATGATCTCGCAGGATTCGTTGGCGACGAGGATATTGGCCACGTTCATGTTGTTGGTGATGACGGTCAGGTTGCGGTGGCTCAGCAACTCGCGCGCCACCGCCTCGGTCGTGGTGCCGAGATTGATGACGATGCTGCAATTGTCGGGGATCTGGGCGGCGCAGGCCCGGGCGATGGCGGCCTTGGCCTCGTCATTCATGCGCCGTCGTTCCTCGTAGCCGATATTGCTGACGCCCGAGCGCATCACCGCGCCGCCATGGACGCGGTCCAGCATGCCCTGATCGGCCAGTTCGCCCAGATCGCGGCGGATGGTCTGCAAGGTCACCTCGAATCGCCCGGCCAGATCCTCGACGCCGACCCGGCCCGTGGCCCGCGCCAGATCCAGGATTTCCATCTGGCGGATGTTCAATGCCATGAACGGCCCCCTTCCCACATGCCCTTACGGAAACGCCATGCGCGGCTTTTGTCAATTCGAATATAAACGCGCATTAGCGAAAATCCACGTTGACAGACCGCGCGCGTTCATGATCGGATGCGCCAAGCGAGGGGGAGGCCCATGTCGGAGATCACCGACCTGTTCATCATTGGCGGCGGCATCAATGGCTGCGGCATCGCGCGGGATGCGGCGGGCCGGGGCCTGTCGGTGCGGCTGGCCGAGATGGGCGATCTGGCGCAGGCCACCAGCTCGAAATCCACCAAGCTGTTTCACGGCGGCCTGCGCTATCTGGAATATCTGGAAATCCGGCTGGTGCGCGAGGCGCTGAAGGAACGCGAGGTGCTGCTGCGCGCTATGCCGCATATCAGCCGGCCGATGCGCTTCGTGCTGCCGCTGGACCCGCAGATGACCTTCGAATCCGACACGCCGGTCAGCCGGATGCTGGGCCTGATGATGCCATGGAACAGGGGCCACCGGCCGAATTTCCTGATCCGGGCGGGGTTGTTCCTGTATGACAATCTGGGGGGGCGGAAGATCCTGCCGGGCACCGCCAGCCTGTCGCTGAAGGGCACGCCCGAGGGCGCGCCCCTGCAGGACCGGCTGCAGAAGGCCTATGAATACAGCGATTGCTGGGTGGACGATGCGCGGCTGGTGGCGCTGAACGCGCGCGACGCCGCCCAACGCGGGGCCGCGATCATGGTCGGCGCCCTTGTGTCCGAGGCCGCGCGCGAGGGCGGATCGTGGCGGGTGACGCTGGAGGATGGGCGCGTCTTTCGTGCCCGCGCGCTGGTCAATGCCGGCGGGCCATGGGTCGGGCAGGTGATCCGCGACGTGGCCCATCTGCCCGGCACCGAGACCGTGCGGCTGGTCCGCGGCAGCCATATCGTGGTGCCGAAGCTGTTCGATCACGGCAAGGCCTATTTCTTTCAGGGCGCCGACGGGCGGATCATCTTCGCGATCCCCTATCAGGAGGATTTCACCCTGATCGGCACCACCGACCGCGATCATCATGGCGACCCGCTGGCGGCGGAATGCACGCCCGAGGAGCAGGACTATCTCTGCGCCTTCGCCTCACGCTATTTCGCCCGGCCGGTGACGCGGGATCAGGTCGTCTGGACCTATTCCGGGGTGCGCCCGCTTTATGATGACGGGGCGAAATCGGCCACGGCGGCGACGCGCGACTATGTGCTGTCGCTGGACACAGCGGGGGCGCCCTGCCTCAATGTCTTCGGCGGCAAGATCACCACCTATCGCCGGCTGGCCGAACATGCACTGGAAAAGCTGGCCCCGCATTTCGACAGGGCCGGCCCGGCATGGACGGCAGGCGTGCCGCTGCCCGGCGGCGATTTCCCGGTCGATGGGGTCGAGGCGCTGGTTGCCCGGCTGCGGGCGGAATTTCCGTTTCTGGATCGGCCATGGGCGACGCGGCTGGTGCGCGCCTATGGCACCGACGCGGGCCGGATGCTGGGCGGGGCGAAGGTCGCCGCCGATCTTGGCCGCGATTTCGGCGCCACGCTGACCGAGGCCGAGACGCGCTGGCTGATGGATCACGAATTCGCCCACCATGCCGAGGATGTGGTCTGGCGGCGCAGCAAGCTGGGGCTGCGGCTGGATGCGGCCCGGATCGGTGCATTGGAGGAATGGATGACGCAGCAGAGGGCCGCCGCATGACACTGGAACTTCGCGGCATCTCGAAATCGGTCGGCGGGCGCGTGCATGTCCATTCGACCGACCTGACCCTGCGCCCCGGCAGCATGAACGTGCTGCTGGGCCCGACACTGGCCGGCAAGACCACGCTGATGCGGCTGATGGCCGGGCTGGACCGTCCGACCGGGGGCCGGGTATTCTGGAACGGTCAGGACGTGACCGACCAGCGGGTGCAGGACCGCAGGGTGGCGATGGTCTATCAGCAGTTCATCAACTACCCCTCGATGAGCGTTTACGACAACATCGCCTCGCCCCTGCGGCTGATGCGCGTCGCCCGGGACGAGATCGACCGCCGCGTCCGCGAGACCGCCGAGATGATGCGCCTGACGCCGATGCTGCAGCGCCGTCCGCTGGAACTGTCGGGCGGCCAGCAACAGCGCTGCGCGCTGGCCCGCGCGCTGGTCAAGGGCGCCGGTCTGGTGCTGCTGGACGAGCCGCTGGCCAATCTGGACTACAAGCTGCGCGAGGAATTGCGGGCCGAGATCCCGCGCATCTTCGAGGAATCGGGCGCGATCTTCGTTTACGCCACAACCGAACCCGAAGAGGCCTTGCTGCTGGGCGGCCATACCGCGGCGCTGTGGGAGGGCCGGGTGACGCAGTTCGGCCCCACCCCGCAGGTCTATCGCGCCCCGCGGGATGCCATCACCGCGCGGGTGTTCAGCGATCCGCCGATGAATTTCAAGGAAGTGGCGCTGAAATCCGGCCGCGCCGGCATCCATTCCGCCGAATGGGACGCGGGCGATCTGCGCGATGGACGCTATCTGGCCGGGTTCCGCGCCGCCCATCTGTCGCTGCACGAGACGCCGGGTTCGGTGCCGCTTGCCACGGTTCTCGACACGACCGAGATCACCGGCGCCGAAACCTTCCTGCATCTGCGCCACGGACAGGACCGCTGGGTCGGGCTGGTCGAGGGCGTCCACAAGCTGGACCACGGCCAGAACCTGACCGTCTGGCTGGACCCCGCCCATATCTACCTGTTCACGCCCGAGGGCGCGCTGGCCCGCGCCGCCCCCTACGCCGCCGCCGCGTAAGGGATGCCGGAGGGGAGGAAACCATGACACGGATCACACTTGAAAACCTGGCCCACAGCTATCTGCCCAACCCGTCGCGGGACGAGGACTGGGCGCTGAAGCCGATGACGCTGACCTGGCAGGATGGCGGCGCCTATGCGCTGCTGGGGTCCTCGGGCTGCGGGAAATCTACGCTTCTGAACATCATCTCGGGGCTGCTGGTGCCTTCGCAGGGGCGCATCCTGTTCGGCGACAGTGACGTGACCGGCCTACCCACGGCCGAGCGCAATATCGCGCAGGTGTTCCAGTTCCCGGTCGTCTACGACACCATGTCGGTGCGCGACAACCTGGCCTTCCCGCTGCGCAATCGCGGGCTGGCCGAGGCCGAGGTCGGCGCCCGCGTCGCCGAGGTGGCCGAGATGATCGGCATGAGCGACGTGCTGGACCGCCGCGCGAAGGGGCTGACGGCGGATGCCAAGCAGAAGATCAGCCTCGGCCGCGGCATGGTCCGGCAGGACGTGAACGCGATCCTCTTCGACGAGCCGCTGACCGTCATCGACCCGCATATGAAATGGGAACTCAGGACCCAGCTGAAGGATCTGCACCGCCGCTTCGGCCATACGATGATCTATGTCACCCATGACCAGACCGAAGCGCTGACCTTCGCCGATCAGGTGGTGGTCATGTATGACGGCCGCGTGGTGCAGGCCGGCACTCCCGAGGCACTGTTCAACGCGCCCGAACATACCTTCGTCGGCTATTTCATCGGCTCGCCCGGCATGAACCTGATCGAGGCCCGCGTCGAGGGCGCCACCGCGCATGTCGAGGGCGCAAGCGTCGCGCTGGCCCATGGCTATGCGCCGCTGTCGGGCAAGACCCAGCTGGGCATCCGCCCGGAATTCCTGCGCCTCGGCACGGGCGGCGCGGGGCTGCCCTTCGCTCTCCGCCGGATCGAGGATGTCGGCCATCACCGCATCGTGCGCGGCCATGTCGGCGGCGCCGAGGTGAACGTGATCGTCCCCGAAGGCCAGCCGATCCCCGAAGCCGCGGACCGGGTGATCCCCGACCCGGCCCATGCGCATGTCTATGCCGATGACTGGCGCGTCGATCCCGCCACACAGGAAAGGGCCGCCTGATGGACAAGCCGCTCAACAACCGCGCCTGGTTCCTGGTGCTGCCGGTTCTGGCGCTGGTCGCGTTTTCCGCCGTGCTGCCGCTGATGACCGTGGTCAATTACTCGGTCCAGGACACCTTCGGCGGCAACCAGTTCTTCTGGGCCGGCCTCGAATGGTTCGAGGAGGTGATCCATTCCGACCGCATCCGCGCCGCGCTCGGCCGGCAGATCCTGTTCTCGGCCATCATCCTCGCGATCGAGATCCCGCTGGGCATCTTCGTCGCGCTGAACATGCCGAAAAAGGGCGTCTGGGCGTCCTTCTGCCTGGTGCTGATGGCGCTGCCGCTGCTGATCCCGTGGAACGTCGTCGGCACCATCTGGCAGGTCTTCGGCCGCGTCGATATCGGGCTTCTGGGCTATGCGCTGAGCAGCCTCGGGATCGACTACAACTATGTCAACGATCCCATCGACGCCTGGGTGACGGTGATCGTCATGGATGTCTGGCACTGGACCAGCCTCGTCGCGCTTCTGTGCTATGCCGGGCTGCAATCCATCCCCGACGCCTATTACCAGGCCGCGCGCATCGATCAGGCCAGCCGCTGGAAGGTGTTCCGCTATATCGAACTGCCGAAGATGCAGGGCGTGCTGCTGATCGCCGTGCTGCTGCGCTTCATGGACAGCTTCATGATCTATACCGAGCCCTTCGTGGTGACCGGCGGCGGTCCGGGCAATGCCACCACCTTCCTCTCCATCGACCTCGTGAAGATGGCCGTGGGCCAGTTCGACCTCGGGCCGGCGGCGGCGTTCAGCCTGATCTATTTCCTCGTGATCCTGCTGATCTCCTTCGTCTTCTACACCGTCATGACCAAAGAACAGGAGACACCCTGATGGCTGCCGTTGCCGAATCCAGGGGCCGCGGCGCCGCCGTCGTCATGGTGCTGTACCTGCTGTTCCTGATGCTGCCGATCTACTGGCTCCTGACCATGAGCCTGAAGACCAACCGCGAGATCCTCGGCGTCTTCAGCCTCTGGCCGCAGAACCCGACACTGGCCAATTACCGCACCATCCTGACCGATCCCTCATGGTACATGGGCTATGTCAACAGCCTGATCTATGTGGTGATGAACACGGTCATCTCGATCACCGTGGCGCTGCCCGCGGCCTATGCCTTCTCGCGCTATCGTTTCCTCGGCGACAAGCACCTGTTCTTCTGGCTGCTGACCAACCGCATGGCGCCCGCGGCGGTCTTCGCCCTGCCCTTCTTCCAGCTCTATTCCTCGATCGGGCTTTTCGACACGCATATCGCGGTGGCGCTGGCGCATTGCCTCTTCAACGTGCCGCTGGCGGTCTGGATCCTCGAAGGCTTCATGTCAGGCGTCCCGCGCGAAATCGACGAGACCGCCTATATCGACGGCTATTCCTTTCCTCGCTTCTTCGTGAAGATCTTCATGCCGCTGATCGCATCCGGTATCGGCGTCGCTGCCTTCTTCTGCTTCATGTTCTCCTGGGTGGAACTGCTCTTGTCGCGTACGCTGACATCGGTGAACGCCAAGCCGATCGCGGCGACGATGACCCGCACGGTCAGCGCCTCGGGCCTCGACTGGGGCGTGCTGGCGGCGGCGGGCATCCTGACCATCATTCCGGGCGCGCTCGTGATCTGGTTCGTCCGCAACTACATCGCCAAGGGCTTCGCCCTGGGGAGGGTGTGATGCCGCAGCCGGTCCATGACCCCGCCCTCCTCGCCCTCTTTCCAAATACCTCGGGGGTCCGGGGGCAGCGCCCCCGGCCATCGCGGGACGCAACCGGGGGGGCAGACTGATGCGCAGATCCATCAATACCGGCTTCACCATCCTCGGCCTGATCTGGCTTGGGCTCATCTTCTGGCTGACCACGCAGGTGCCGGTGCGGGACGAGGCGAAGGACTGGTTCGGCGGCCTCGATCCGGGCGGCTGGATGGCCTGGGTCTTTCCGACCGCACTGTTCTTCACCATCATCGCCGGGCTGCTGATCCTGTTCACATGGCTCGCGATCCGCTTTCCCGAAACGCCCTGCAAGGGCAGTCTCGGGATCATGACCACACGCGGCGACCGGCTGTTCATCAGCCTGCTCGGCTCGGCCTTCATCTGCCTCATCTGGCTCGGGGTGATGGGGATGCCGGTCTGGGGCGGGCTGGCCGTCGCCCTGATCTACGCCGCAGCGGTGTTCCGCTGGGTGTGAAAACCGCCGAAGCAATCGGCACCAAAGGGAGGAAACCATGAAACTTCACCTGACAACCGCCATGGCGCTTGCGCTGATGGCCACCGCCACGCAGGCGGGCATCGAGGAGGCCAAGGCCTTCCTCGACGCAGAGATCGACAACTCGGTCCTGACCCGCGAGCAGCAGGAGGCCGAGATGCAATGGTTCGTCGACGCCGCCGCCCCCTTCGCCGGGATGGAGATCAATGTCGTCTCGGAAACCATCACCACGCATGAATATGAATCCAAGGTGCTGGCTCCGGCCTTCACCGCGATCACCGGCATCAAGATCACCCATGACCTGATCGGCGAGGGGGACGTGGTCGAGAAACTGCAGACCCAGATGCAGTCGGGCGAGAATATCTATGACGCCTATGTCAACGATTCCGACCTGATCGGCACCCACTGGCGCTATCAGCAGGCCCGCAACCTGACCGACTGGATGGCGAATGCGGGCGCGGATGTGACCAATCCGGGCCTCGATCTGGACGATTTCATCGGCAAGAGCTTTACCACCGCGCCGGACGGCAGCCTGTACCAGCTGCCCGACCAGCAATTCGCGAACCTCTACTGGTTCCGCTATGACTGGTTCAACGACGAGCAGAACAAGGCCGATTTCAAGGCGAAATACGGCTATGATCTGGGCGTTCCGGTGAACTGGTCCGCCTATGATGACATTGCCGAATTCTTCACCGGCCGCGAGATCGACGGCAAGCCGGTCTATGGTCACATGGATTACGGCAAGAAGGATCCCAGCCTCGGCTGGCGCTTCACCGATGCCTGGCTGTCGATGGCCGGGAATGGCGACAAGGGCATCCCGAACGGCGTGCCGGTCGATGAATGGGGCATCCGGGTCGACGAAAACAGCCGCCCGGTCGGCTCCTGCGTCGCCCGCGGCGGCGACACCAACGGCCCGGCCTCGGTCTATGCGATCCAGAAATATCTGGACTGGATCAACAAATACGCCCCGCCTGCCGCGCAGGGCATGACCTTCAGCGAATCCGGCCCGGTGCCTGCACAGGGCGAGGTCGCCCAGCAGATGTTCTGGTATACCACCTTCACCGCCGACATGGTGAAGCCCGGAACCCCGGTGATGAACGAGGACGGCACCCCGAAATGGCGCATGGCGCCTTCGCCCCACGGCGCCTATTGGCAGGACGGCATGAAGCTGGGCTATCAGGATGCCGGGTCCTGGACGATCCTGAAATCGACGCCGGATGACCGCGCCAAGGCCGCATGGCTCTATGCGCAATTCGTGACCTCGAAGACGGTCGACACCAAGAAAGCGCATGTCGGCCTGACCTTCATCCGCGAATCCACCATCCAGCACGAAAGCTTCACCGAGCGCGCGCCGGAACTGGGCGGTCTGGTCGAATTCTACCGCTCGCCCGCCCGGCTGAACTGGTCGCCCACCGGCACCAACGTGCCCGACTATCCGAAGCTGGCGCAGCTTTGGTGGCAGGCCATCGGGGATGCCTCCTCGGGGGCGAAGTCCGCGCAGGAAGCCATGGACAGCCTCTGCGCCGAACAGGAGCAGGTGCTTGAGCGGCTGGAGCGCGCAGGCATCCAGGGCGATATCGGCCCGAAGATGGCCGAGGAGCACGACCTGGAATGGTGGAACAACTTCGCCAAGGAGAACGGCACCGTCGCACCGCAGCTGAAGCTGGAAAACGAAAAGCCGCAGCCGGAAACCGTCAGCTATGACGAACTGGTGAAAAGCTGGCAGCAATAGGCACGACAAGGGGGGCAGGCGCGATCCTGCCCCCTTTCTTCTTCATTCAAATATCCATGCTGACGGCCGATGCCGGGTGCCTCCGGCGGGGATATTTGACTGAAGAAGAAGTTGCAGGAGGATCGCCATGACCATTCTCGCGCTCGATCAGGGCACCACCTCCTCCCGCGCGCTGGTCTTCAGCGACGAGTTGCAGGTGCTGGCCAGCGCCCAGCAGGAATTCACCCAGCATTTCCCGCGCTCGGGCTGGGTCGAGCATGACCCGGACGACATCTGGACGACCAGCGCCGGCACCGCCCGGGCGGCGATCGAGAAGGCCGAGACCGCGCGCATCGACGCCATCGGCATCACCAACCAGCGCGAGACCGTGGTGATCTGGGACCGCGAGACCGGCCATCCGATCCACCGCGCCATCGTCT
This sequence comes from Paracoccus marinaquae, assembly GCF_018860165.1. Lineage (GTDB taxonomy): Bacteria > Pseudomonadota > Alphaproteobacteria > Rhodobacterales > Rhodobacteraceae > Paracoccus > Paracoccus marinaquae. The sequence goes on along the minus strand of NZ_JAHKNG010000026.1, from coordinate 28,144 downwards.
GGCAGGACCGCCGGACCGCCGATCTCTGCGCGCGGCTGAAGGCCGAAGGCGTCGAGGATCAGGTGACCGCCACCACCGGGCTGTTGCTGGACCCCTATTTCAGCGCCACGAAGATCGGCTGGATCCTCGATCAGGTCGAGGGCGCGCGGGCGCGGGCCGAGGCGGGCGAACTGGCCTTCGGCACCGTGGACAGCTTCCTGATCTGGAAGCTGACCGGTGGGCGGGGCCATGTCACCGATGCGACCAATGCCAGCCGCACGATGCTCTATGACATCCACAGGGGCGAATGGTCCGGGGACATGTGCCGGCTGTTCGGCGTGCCCCGCGCCCTGCTGCCCGAGGTGCGCGACTGCGCCGCCGAATTCGGCACCACCCGCGCCGATCTGTTCGGCCGCGAGATCCCGATCCTCGGCGTCGCGGGCGACCAGCAGGCGGCAACCGTGGGCCAGGCCTGCTTTGATCCGGGCATGATGAAATCGACCTATGGCACCGGCTGCTTCGCGCTGCTGAATACCGGCGAACAGGCGGTGCGGTCGAACAACCGACTGCTGACCACCATCGCCTATCAGCTGGGCGGACAGCCGGTCTATGCGCTTGAAGGTTCGATCTTCATTGCCGGGGCGGTGGTGCAATGGCTGCGCGACGGGCTGAAGATCATCCGCGAGGCGAAGGAAACCCAGCCGCTGTCCGCGCAGGCCGATGCCAGCCAGCAGATCATCATGGTGCCGGCCTTCACCGGCCTTGGCGCCCCCTACTGGGTGCCGGAAGCCCGTGGCGCGATCTTCGGGCTGACCCGCAATACCGGCCCGGCCGAGCTGGCCCGCGCGGCGCTGGAAAGCGTGGGCTTCCAGACCCGCGACCTGCTGGAGGCGATGCGCGCCGACTGGTCGGATGCGGGTGATGCGGTCCTGCGCGTCGATGGCGGCATGACCGCCAGCGAGCCGGCGATGCAGTTCCTGGCCGATATCCTCGGCGCCCCAGTGGACCGCCCGAAGAATACCGAGACGACCGCGCAGGGCGCCGCCTGGCTGGCCGGCTATCGCGCCGGCCTCTGCCCCGGCCCGGCCGAATATGCCAAAGCCTGGCGCCTCGACCGGCGCTTCGAACCGGCAATGGAAGCCGCGACCCGCGACCGGCGCTATGCCGCCTGGCGGCGGGCGGTGCAGGCGGTGCTGTCGGTCTGAGGTTCCGGCTTTGTGATTCCAACCCGCCGCGTTTTCCCGTAAGATCGCCGGAAAACGACAAGAGGGCAGGATGAACAGGCTTCTGAAACTCGCGATCGTCGCGCTGGTCGCCTCCTGCGGCGGTGGCAGCTACAAGGCGCCGCGCAATCTCGACAACGCCTGCGCGCTGGTCTCGGAACGGCCGGCCTATTTCAGCGCCATGAAGCGGGCCGAGCGGCGATGGGGCGTGCCGGTCCATGTGCAGATGGCCGCGATCCATCAGGAATCGAAATTCGTGGGCGACGCCCGCACCCCGCATCAATACGCGCTTGGGGTCATCCCCATCGGCCGGCAGAGCAGCGCCTATGGCTATAGCCAGGCGCTGGACGGCACATGGGAGGAATACATGCGCGAGACCGGCAATCGCCGCGCCAAGCGCAACGATATCGACGACGCGACGGATTTCATGGGCTGGTACATGGACGGCTCGAGCAAGGCGCTTGGCATCTCGAGATGGGATGCGCGCTCGCAATACCTGGCCTATCACGAGGGGCGCTCGGGCTTTGCGCGCGGCTCGTACCGGTCGAAGGACTGGCTGGTGCGCGTTTCGGCCAATGTCGGCCAGCGCGCGCAGATGTATCGCGCGCAACTGGCCTCCTGCGGGCGGACCTGACGCTTCGGTCTTGTCTTTTCCGCACCGGCCGGGCGAGATGGGGCCGAACCATCTGGCAGGGCAAGCATGAACGACAAGGCACAACACCCGCGGCGCGGGGCCGAAGACCAGCCGGAATTCGCCCTGCATCTGGGCGCGAGGCTGATCGCGGCCACGCCCGAGCGGGTCGAATTCGAGATGCCGGTGACGCCGCTTCTGGCCAATCGCAACGGGGTGCTGCATGGCGGCGCGATCATGGGGCTGGCCGACAATGCCGGCGGCACCGCGACCTTCCTGAACCTGCCCGAGGACCGCGCGACCACGACGGTGGAAAGCAAGACCAACTTCCTGCGGCCGATCCGCATCGGCGACACCGCCCGCGCCGTGTCCGAGCCGCTGCATCGCGGCCGCACCACGCAGATCTGGCAGACGACGATCTATCGCGGCGACGGCAAGGTCGCCGCCATCGTCACCCAGACGCAGCTGGTGCTGGAATGGAAGGACTAGCGACCGGCATGTATACCGTGATCGGCACCTCGAAAAGCCGCAGCCTGCGGGTGCTGTGGATGCTGGAAGAACTGGGCCAGCCCTATCGCCATATCCCCGCCAATCCGCATGGCGAGGGCGTGGTCGAGTTCAATCCCGCCGGCAAGGTGCCGGTGCTGATCGACGACGGCACCCCGGTCACCGATTCCACCGCCATCCTGACCTATCTGGCCGACCGCCATGGCGGCCTCACCTATGCCGCCGGAACGCTGGACCGCGCCCGGCAGGACAGCCTGACCCAGTTCCTGCTGGACGAATTCGACGCGGCCCTGTGGCTGGCCGCGCGGCACAGCTTCGTGCTGCCCGAGGAGATGCGGCTGGGCGCGATCAAGAACACCCTGCGATGGGAGTTCGAGCGCAGCCAGAAGACCCTGGTGCACCGGATCGGCGAGGGTGAATTCGTGATGGGCGAGCGGATGACGGTGCCCGATTTCATCCTGGCCCATTGCCTGACCTGGGCGCTGACGGCGCGCTTTCCGGTGATCGAGCCACGGCTGACCGCCTATCTCGACCGGATGCGGCGGCGGCCCGCCTTCCTGCGGGCCGCCGCCCTCTGACCCGCGGGCCGTTACAGCCAGATCATGTCGCGGAACACATAGGCCGGGATGCCGTCTCGGGTCAGCCCCATCCGGGCCAGTTCCTCGTCCGATTTCGCCTCCAGCGCCTCGATCCGGTCGCGGCGGCAGCGCGATTCGAGATAGGCATTCAGCCCCTGCCCAAGCCGGGCGAAGAAGGCATCGATACGGTCGCGGATTTCGGTGGTGAAGTGGGTCGTCGCCTGTGTCATCGGAAACCCTTTTCTTTCGTCGAGCGGTTTCCTCCCATGCCGCGATTATAGGCCGGCGAGGCCCTGCCCTTCATGACAAGGCCGCGATCACGGCACCCGTTGCGATCCGGCAACACCGGCCCGCGCCGCCGCCGCAAGCCCCGCGCGCCGGCCCTGGGTCAGGCATCCGGTCAGCAGATAGCCGCCGGTCGGCGCCTCCCAGTCCAGCATCTCACCGGCGACGAATACCCCCGGCAGGGTCCGCAATTCCTGATCGACGGTGACGGCCCGCCAGCAGATGCCGCCCGCCGATGAAATCGCCCGGGCGATATCCATCGGACCATCGTGGCGCAGGGGCAGAGCCTTCGCCCGCGCCGCCCAGCCCGCCGCCGTCTCGGGCAGCGGACGGCCCCATTCCAGCAGCAGCGCCACCCTGACCGGATCACCCAGCACCCGCCGCAGCCAGTTGCCGACCGACAGGCTGCCGCGCGGGCGATCAAAGCGCCGGATCAGCGCCGCCTCGTCCTGATCCGGCACCAGATCGACCATGGCCGGGGCGCCATCGCGGATCGGCGCCGAGACCTCATAGACGCCGCCGCCCTCGATTCCCGTGGCCGAGATCACCCATTCGCCGCGGCTGACCCGGCCGCCGGCATGGATCGCCACCCCCTTCACGGCGGCTCCGAAATGCCGTGCCATCGGCGCCGACCAGTTGACACGAAAGCCCATATTCGCCGGCCGGAAATCGTTGATCTCAACCCCCGCCGCGCGCAGCATCGGCACCCAGCCGGCGTCGGACCCCAACCGCGGCCAGCTGGCGCCGCCCAAGGCCAGCACCGTCACGGCGGGGCTCAGCCGCCGGATACCGTCCGGCGTCTGAAAGCAGAACCCGTCATCGATCCCGACCCAGCGCCAGCGGTTGCGCAACTCGACCCCGGCGCCGCGCAGCCGCGCCAGCCAGGCCCGCAGCAGCGGCGAGGCCTTCATGCCCACCGGAAAGACCCGTCCGGTCGAGCCCACGAACAGATCAACGCCCAGTCCCCGCGCCCATGCCATCACCTCGGCAGGACCGAAGGCCCCATCGCCCGCGCCGAAATACCCCGCCGGGTCCGGGGGCAGGCCGGCCCCTGCGCCACAGTGGAAATGGCGGGCGAAATCCTGCGCCGGCTCGGTCTTGGTCAGGTTCAGCCCCGACTTGCCGGCCATCAGGAACTTACGCGCCGGGGTCGGCATCGCCTCGGCCACGACGACGCGCCGTCCGGCCCCGGCCAGCATCTCGGCCGCCATCAGCCCGGCCGGGCCCGCGCCGATCACCAGCGCGTCAACCGCCTCATTCACCGCCGCCCCCGCGACAGCATCGCCAGCCGGATCAGCGCCCGCTCGACCAGCGCCATCTGCGGCGCGCGGGTTGAACTGCGCAGCGCCAGATCGGTGTCCAGCAGCGCATGTACCGCCTCTTCCAGCGGTCCCACGCCCCAGCTTTGCGCCTGCCGGGCCATGCGGTCGCGGCGCGGGCCGAAGACCGGCGGCCGCATCCGCGACAGCCCCGCCCCCGGCCCCTGCGGATCGGCGGCGGCCAGATGCAGCGCCCGGAAATGCCGCAGCGCGCTGATCGCCAGCGTCACCGGCGAGGTGCCCTGCCCCTCGATCCGGCGCATCAGCGGACCGAACTCGTCCGAACGGCCTTCGGCCACGGCGTGCAGCAACTCGTCCAGATCGGCCTCGATCGTCGCCGGTGCCATCAGCGCCACCTCGGCGGGCGTCAGCGGGCTGTCATCGCCATATTTGTAGAGCCCGATCTTCTCGATCGTCTGGCGCAGGTCGCCCGGATCCAGCGCCCGGGCCAGAACCATCAGGTCGCGCATCGCATCGCGCGGGATCTCGCGCAGACCGGCGGCCTCGAGCCAGCGCCGAATCTCGTCCTCGCCGGGCGGGTCGTCATAGATCGGCGCCGCCACCGCCTGCTTGTGCGCCTCGAACAGCTTGCGCAGCGCCGAGGATTTGGAAAGCCCGCCGGCCGTCACCACGATCACCGCATCGCCCGGCTGCCAGGCGCCGAGCGCCGAGCCGACCGCATCCGCGGCCGAATCGGGCGTATCCTCGACCAGCACGACGCGGGGGCCGGGAAAGAAGCCGACCTCCTTGATCGCATCCATCAGCGCGGCCGGATCCTTCTTCAGCCCGGCCCCGGCCAGCCGCGTCAGCCGCATCTCTTCCTCGGCCTGTTTGCCGGTCAGCGCCTTGACCGCCTCGGTCCGCTTCAGCGCCACGCGCATGGCGTCCTGACCATGGATCAGAAGCGCCGGGCGGGACGGATCGGGCCGCGCCAGATAGCGGGCGATCTCGGCACCCTTCAGGTTCATCCCGGCAACTGCGCCGAGGCCGCCAGCAATCGCGTCACCACCTGATCGGCCAGCATCCGCGACAATCGTTCGCGGGCATCGCCCTCGGCCGCGAGGGTGGCGATGCTGGTGCCGGTGGTGGAGAAGGACGAAAAATTGCTGACCCGCCCCTGCGCCAAAACCCGTCCCGAGTCGTCGGACAGGGCGAAATCGGCGGTTCCGTTCAGCGAATAGCGGGTGGTCACCTGATCCTGGGTGATCGCCTGCGGCACCACGCCGACGCTGATCCGATAGTCCAGATCGAAGGCGGCGGCATCCTCGGGCCCCAACCGCTCGGCCAGCCGCCGGTTGAAGACGAAATCCTCATAGGTCACCGGATCGCGCGGCCGGACCCTGCCGAACAGCTGCGCGGCCTTGCCCTCGGGGCCGTAGACCGGGCTCAGCCCGCAGGCCGAAACCGCAAGCAGCCCCAGAAGGGCTGCGCGGCGCGGCAGGCGCTCAGGCGACGACATTGACGATTCGCCCGGGCACGACAATCAGTTTCTTCGGTGCGGCCCCGTCAAGGAATCGCAGCACCGTCTCATCGGCCATCACCAGCGCCTCGATCTGGTCCTTGGGCATGTCCTTGGCGACGCTGATCTCGGCCCGGCGCTTGCCGTTGATCTGGATCGGCAGCACCACCGTGCCATCCTCCAGCATCGACGGATCCGCCTTGGGCCAGGGCGCATCGACGGCCATTCCCTCACCCCCGGCCCTGGCCCAGACCTCCTCGGCCAGATGCGGGACCATCGGCGCCATCAATTGCGCGATGATCCGCAGCACCGCCTTGCGCGAATCACCCCCGGCCTTCGACCTGGCGATGGCATTGGCCAGTTCGTAAATCTTCGCCACCGCCTTGTTGAAGGCAAAGCCCTCGATGGATTTCGTCACCTCGGCGATGGCGCGATGCGCCGCGCGGGTCAGGTCGGGATCGTCGCCGCCCTCCGGGTTTTCATCGGCAAGACGCCAGACCCGGGCAAGGAACTTGTTCGCAGCCTCGGCCCCGGCGGCGGTCCATTCCACGTCGCGTTCGGGCGGGCTGTCCGACAGCATGAACCAGCGCGCGGTATCGGCGCCGAAGCTGGCGACGATATTCACCGGGTCGACAACATTCTTCTTGGACTTCGACATCTTGGCCGAAGGAACGATCTCGACCTCCGTTCCATCGGCCAGCCGTCCCTCGGTCACATCCTCGGGCAGGTGATAGACCGGGCGGTCCCGGTCATCGCGGGTCATGTAGATCTCATGCGTGACCATGCCCTGCGTGAACAGCGCATCAAAGGGCTCTTTCGCGGTGTCCGGCAGATGCCCGGTCGCGACCATCGCGCGGGCGAAAAAGCGGGAATAGAGCAGATGCAGGATCGCGTGTTCAATCCCGCCGATATACTGGTCCACATTCATCCAGTAATCGGCATCCGCGCGATCCGTCGGCGTCGCCGCGTGGGGCGAGGTGAACCGCGCGTAATACCAGGACGAATCAACAAAGGTGTCCATCGTGTCGGTCTCGCGCCGCGCCGCGCCGCCGCAGTTCGGGCAGGCGGTCTGCCGCCATGTCGGATGCCGGTCCAGCGGGTTGCCGGGCACGTCGAACGTGACATCCTGCGGCAACAGGACCGGCAGGTTCTGCTTGGCCTCGGGCACGGTGCCGCATGTATCGCAATGCACTACCGGAATCGGGCAGCCCCAATAGCGCTGCCGCGAGATGCCCCAGTCGCGCAGGCGGAACTTGGTGACGCCCTCGCCATAGCCCGCCGCCTCGGCATGGGCAATCGCGGCATCGACCGCCGCCTCGCCGGTCTGATCGGCGGCGCCGGCAAAACCGCGCACATAGGTCACGGTCTCGGATTTCAGCGGCACGAAGGGGGCCGTCGAGACCAGCGCATCGGCCTGTTCCAGCGTCATGCCGGCCTCGCCAAAGGTCGCCGGAATCGGCAACCCGTACTTGGTGGCGAATTCATGGTCACGCTCGTCATGGGCGGGCGAGCCGAAGATCGCGCCGGTGCCGTAATCCATCAGCACGAAATTGGCGATCCAGATCGGCAGGTGCCAGTCCGGGTCCAGAGGGTGGCGAACCTTCAGCCCGGTGTCGAAGCCCATCTTGGGCGCGGTCTCGATCGCCTCTTCGGTGGTGCCGATGCGGCGGCATTCCTCGACGAAATCGGCAACGGCCGGATCCGCCGCCGCCAGCGCCCGGACCAGCGGATGATCCGGCGACAGGGCCACGAAAGAGGCCCCCCGCAGCGTGTCGGGGCGGGTCGTATAAACCTCGATCTGCGCGAATTCCTCGGGTGCATCGACGGTGTCAAAGCGGAATTGCAGCCCGCGCGACTTGCCGATCCAGTTGGCTTGCATCAGCCGCACCTTGTCGGGCCAGCCGGTCAGCCCGTCCAGCGCCGACAAAAGTTCCTCGGAATAATCCGAGATGCGAAAGAACCATTGCGTCAGTTCGCGCCGCTCGACCGGGGCGCCGGAACGCCAGCCCTTGCCGTCAATCACCTGCTCGTTCGCCAGAACGGTCATGTCGACCGGATCCCAGTTCACCTGCGCCGATTTGCGGGTGATCAGCCCGGCCTCGAGGAAATCCAGAAACAGCGCCTGCTGCTGCGCCACATAGTCGTCGTCGCAGGTGGCGAATTCGCGCGACCAGTCGATCGACAGGCCCAGCGGTCGCAACTGGTCACGCATTGTTGCAATATTGCCATAGGTCCAGTCACGCGGATGCCCGCCCTGCTCCATCGCGGCATTCTCGGCCGGCATGCCGAAGGCGTCCCAGCCCATCGGATGCAGCACGCTGAACCCCTGCGCGCGCTTGAACCGCGCCACCACGTCGCCCATGGTGTAGTTGCGCACATGCCCCATATGGATCCGCCCCGACGGATAGGGGAACATCTCCAGCACGTAATATTTCGGCCGTTCGTCGCGGGTGGCGGTGAAGCTGCCGGCATCGGCCCAGGCCTGCTGCCACCGGGCTTCGCTGCTGGAGGGATCATAGGGCATGTCGAACCTCGGGCGTCATTCTCTGGCCGCAGGATCTATAGGGCCTGCGAGGTCAGGTCCAGCCGCCGGGTGATCTCAGAGCCGGCCGTCCTGAATCCGCAGCTGACGGGCCCGGGTCAGGATCGCATCCTCGACCGCGCGCACCGTGCCCGGCGCGATGGCCGCACCGCCCGCGCCCTGCAGCGACAGCCTGAGACTGCGCGCATCCAGCGCAGGATCGCTGATCTTGATGGTCGCGCGGTAGGAACGCCCGCCGCCCGGCGGTGTGCCATAGCCGGTGACGATCACGCCTGTGAAGGGATCGACCGACTGGATCGGCAGGAAGTTCAGCACCTCGAGGCTGGCATTCCACAGGTATTTGTTGACCGCGACGGTATAGTTCGGATTCTCGTTGTTGGCGAAGACGTCCCAGATCGTCGACTGGCGGACGCCCGGCCGCATGTCGCCTTCAAGCTGCTGGACGTTCTCGCCGCTCCCGTTGCCGCCACAGGCGGCCAATCCGGCGCAAAGCGTCGTTGCGATGATCAGGCGCGCGGCGCGTGCGGTCTTCATGCAGTCCCCCGGGTTTTCGCGTCAGTGGCAGCTTTAGCGCGGATCGCCTTGCCGCCACAAGCGCCTTGGCGGCAACCGCCGGGCCGGCCCTGCCCCGGCACCCTCCGGCCCGGCGACGATGTGTGGCCCTTGTGCATCACAGCATTGATGAAAGGCCGGGCCGGTCGGCGATTTCGTTGCATCCCCGGGGCAGAAGGAGGAAATACATTCCATACCCATAGCGGGTTTCCGTTCTGGGCATCAGAGAGATCAAGAGGGAACACTACCATGAAAAAGGCTCTTATTGCCTCGACCGCACTGGTCCTGACCGCTGGCATCGCCGCCGCCGACGTGACCATCTCGGGCTATGGCCGCACCGGTCTTCTGTACCAGGAAGATGGCATCGACGGTGAAGGCACCAACGACACCATCGTCCAGTCGCGTCTGCGCATGAACGTCGACGCCTCGACCTCGACCGATCAGGGCATCGACTTCGGTGGCCGGATCCGCGTCCAGTGGGACCAGGGCGACGCCGCGACCACCCTCGCGCCGGGCTACATCTACATGACCACGCAGGGGTTCCGCGTCGAGATCGGTAACTCGAACACCGCCTTCGACTCGGTCGGCCTGATCTATGATCCGGAAATCGGCGTCTACGACCGTTCGTTCGGTGACCCGCGCGGCCTGTTCTTCGCCTACAACACCGACGGCTATCCGACCCACACCCTGACCGCCGAGCAGGAAGAGCGTCTGCGCCTGCAGGACTACATGGGTGTCTTCGCCTCCTACACCATGGGCGATCTGGTCGTTCGCGGCTCGGTCATCAACCCGGATCAGGTGAACAAGAACAGCCTGTTCGAAAAGGAAATCGGCATTTCGGCTGATTACACCTGGAACAACATCGAGCTGGCGGCCGCCGCTGTCTGGGATGGTGCCGGCATCAAGGACAACGACCAGTTCTTCGTCGGTGCGCGCTACAACTACAACGACGTTGCCCATGTCGGCCTGAACTACAACGACAACGGCGACTTCAGCCACGACGTTGACGATGGTACGACTGTCCGCAACCTCAGCCTCAACCTCGGCGATACCTGGACGCTGTATGGCGACTACACCTTCGGTCTGACCACCATCAACGGCTACGTCGCCTGGAACGACGCTTCCGACGTGGTTCTGGTTGACGGCATCGCCGAAAACGAAACCGACACCTCCTTCGGTCTCGGCGCCAACTACGATCTGGGCGGCGCCCGCCTGTCGGGTTCGATCCAGCGCGGCTATGACGAGCTGTACACGGCCGACCTGGGTGTTCGCTTCGACTTCTGATCGAAACGATCCCTGAAAATCCGGAAGAGCGGGCCTTGCGCCCGCTCTTTTCTTTTTGTTTGGTCGCGCCATGGGACTGGATGACATCAGAGGCCGCATCGCCGCGGCAGAACGGGCCGCCGGACGCGCGGCCGGATCGGTGACGCTGATCGCGGTCAGCAAGGTGCAGCCCGCCGACCGGATCGAAGCCGTGCTGGGCGCCGGGCAGCGGGTCTTCGGCGAGAATTACGTGCAGGAGGCGCAGGGCAAATGGCCCGGCTGGCGCGAGCGTTTCGACGGCGTCGAGTTGCACATGATCGGGCCGTTGCAGTCGAACAAGGCCAAGGCCGCGGTCGAGTTGTTCGACGCCATCCACACGCTGGATCGGATTTCGCTGGCCCGCAAGCTGGCACATCAGGTTGCCGAACAGGGAAGGTCGCCGCAACTGTTCGTGCAGGTCAATACCGGCGATGAGCCGCAAAAGGCCGGTATCCTGGCCGATGAACTGCCGGGCTTTCTGGTCTCGTGCCGCGACCTGGGGCTGAGCCCCGAGGGGCTGATGTGCATCCCCCCCGAGGACGAGGATCCGGTGCCGCATTTCAGGCTGCTGCGGCGACTGGCCGACGAGAACGGCCTTGCGCTGCTGTCGATGGGGATGAGCGCCGATTTCGAGGCGGCAATCGCCGAGGGCGCGACCCATGTGCGCGTCGGCTCGGCCATCTTCGGCGCGCGGAGCTATGGCCAGACGGTCAAGTCCACAGGGCCGCTGGTATGAGTGCCCCGCCAAACCGATATCGAAAGATTGACCGATCCGCTTGCCCCGTCCGGCCGATCGGTCGACACTGCCCCCGGCAACCCGCATCCGTCTGAGCATTCAGGTTTTCTGCCGTGACCCTGGCTTCCGCCTCGAGCATCGCCAACTATCTGACCCGCGGCTTCTATGCCGACCGGGGTTATGTTGCCGGTCCTTTCGACAAGCGCGCCGGCGACACGCTCAAGGTCTTTCTGGATTTCTCGGGCGGTGCGGACCGGCGCATCGTCAAGATCGCGCTTGACGCCTGGACCAGCATCACCGGGCTGAAATTCGATCTCGGCGGTCGTGCCGGCAGTCACGACCTGCGGCTGACGGATTCCGATCGCGGCGCCTATTCCTACAGCTATCACGCCGCAGATGGCGAACGGATCTCGGCCGTGGTCAATGTCGGCCGGGACTGGCTGAACGCCTATGGCAACGAGGTGGTCGGCTACTATACCCAGACCTGGATCCACGAGATCGGCCACGCCCTGGGGCTTGGCCATGCCGGCCCCTATAACGGCCGGGCAAGCTGGGGCGACCAGAAATTTGCCCTGGACAGCTGGCAGATGTCGGTGATGTCCTATTTCGCGCCATATGAGAACCCGCATGTCTCGGCCAGCTATGGCTTCGTGCTGACGCCGATGCCGTCCGACATTCTGGCCATTCACCAGCTTTATGGAAAGCCGGCGAATGTCGGGCTGGGCCCCGATGTCTATGGCTTCAACGGCACCGCCAAGGGGATCTACAAACTGTTCGGCGACATGCTGGACACTGGCGGCTACGACCTTCCGGCGCTGGTCACGATCTACGATCCCGGCGGCCACGACCGGCTGAACCTGTCGAGGGACGGTTACAATCAGCGCATCAACCTCGCTCCGGGTGCCTTTTCGGACGTGCTTGGAGCGGTCGGGACACTGGGGATCGCCTATGGGACGGTGATCGAGGATGTCGATGCCGGGCGCGGCAATGATGTGGTCACGGGCAACTGGGTGGCAAACCGCCTGACCGGAGGGGCGGGCAACGACACCCTGTTCGGCCGCCTCGGCAATGACCGGCTTCTCGGCGGCGCCGGAAACGACCGCCTGATCGGCGATCCGGGCAATGACCTGCTGATCGGTGGCCCGGGCAACGACCGGCTGAACGGAGGGGCGGGGGCGGACCATCTTCTGGGCGAGATCGGCGCCGACACCCTGTGGGGCGGCGCCGGAGGCGACAGGCTGAGGGGCGGTCAGGGCGCCGACGTCTTCATCTTCCGCCGTGACGAGTTATCGCCGCAATCGATCGTCGACCAGATCACCGACTTCACCTCGGGCGAGGATCGGCTGGACCTGCGTCATTTCGATTTCGACGCGGTCAGGTTCGGCGGCGGGCGGCTGACCGGGGGGCTGGTTCGCGTCGTCGATCAGGACGACGATCTGCATGTCGTCGCGGATCTGGATGGCGATGGTCGCGCCGATCTGCGCATCGTCCTGCTCGACGGCGAATCGGTGCTTTTGCGCGACTTCCTGCTGTAACCCGGCGCGGTTTTATGAAACCTTGCCGCCAGCCAAAGCGGGGCCGATCGGGGGAGAGCAATTCGTGAAACAATATCTGGATGCCCTTGCCCATGTCATGGAACAGGGCGAGATCTCGACCGACCGGACCGGCACCGGAACCCGGTCCTGTTTCGGCATGCAGATGCGTTTCGACCTGTCGCAGGGCTTTCCGCTGGTCACCACCAAGAAGCTGCATCTGCGCTCGATCATCCACGAATTGCTGTGGTTCCTCTCGGGTGACACCAATGTCGGCTATCTGCGCGAGCATGGCGTCACCATCTGGGACGAATGGGCCGACGAACATGGCGATCTGGGGCCGGTCTATGGCCATCAATGGCGCCGCTTCGGAACCGAGCCGGGCGCGGAAGCCCCGCCCGAGGCGGACCAGATCCGCGCGCTGATCGAGGCGATCCGCACCACCCCGGACAGCCGCCGCCTGATCGTCTCGGGCTGGAATCCGCTGCAGATGAAGGCAATGGCCCTGCCCCCCTGCCACACGCTGTGGCAGGTCCGGATCCTCGGCGGCCGTCTGCATCTGCAGCTTTACCAGCGTTCGGGCGACATGTTCCTGGGCGTTCCCTTCAACATCGCCAGCTATGCCCTGCTGACGCATATGATCGCCCATGTGACCGGCTATGCGCCCGGCGATTTCGTCCACACCATCGGCGACGCCCATATCTACAGCAACCATGTCGATCAGGTCCGCATCCAGCTGTCGCGCAAGCCGCGCCCGCTGCCGCATCTGAAGATCGCAAGGCCGGTCTCGGATCTGGCCGGGTTCCGCTACGAGGATTTCGTGATCGAAGGATACGATCCGCACCCGGCCATCAAGGCCCCGGTGGCGGTCTGATCCGCCATGCTGACGCTGATCGCGGCCCAGGATCTGGCCGGCGCCATCGGCCGGGACAATACGATCCCCTGGCACGTCCCCGAGGATTTCGCCTTCTTCCGGCGCGAGACGACGGGCGGAGCGGTGATCATGGGCCGCAAGACCTGGGACAGCCTGCCGCGCAGGCCACTGCCGAACCGCCTGAACATCGTCATCAGCCGGCAGAAACGCCCCCCCGCCGATGGGGTCGTCTTCACTGGCTTCGATGAGGCGGTCGGGCTGGCACGCGCCGCCGGCAATGATCGCATCTATTGCATCGGCGGCGGTGACATCTATCGGCAGATGCTGCCGCAGGCCGACCGGATCCTGCTGTCGACCGTCGGGCTTCGGATCGACGGCGCCGATACGTTCTTTCCGCAGATCGCCCCGACCGAGTGGCGCGAGACCGACAGGCAGACCCTGCGCGAGGCGGACCCGACCTGCATCCTGACAGAATATCGTCGCATCCCGGCCTGACCCGGCCCGCTAAACCGAATCTCAACCATTTGACCTTACAAGGCGGCTATCGCCAGTGAGGAGAAGCCTCATGTTTGAGAAGATCGAAATGATTCGGATGGCCCGCTCCATGGGCGATCATGTCGCCCAGAGGCAGGCCATCGTCGCGCGCAATATCGCGAATGCGGACACCCCGGACTACAAGGCGCAGGACCTCGAAAGCTTCGAGGACAGCTATCGCAGCCGCGACGGGCTTGGCCCCTTGCGCACCACCGATCCCCGCCATCTCGCCACGCCGGACTGGTCGCCAGGCGCCGCCCGGCGGCTGAGCGCCGAGGGTGGCGTGTCGCCCAACGGAAACTCGGTCTCACTTGAGGCCGAGATGCTGAAGGCGGCGGAACTCAAGCGCGGCCATGACCTCTCGCTCGGCATCTATCGTTCGGCACTGGACCTGATGCGCACCAGCATCGGCCGCCGCAGTTGAAGGAACATTCCATGACCGATCCCGTCTCTCCGCTCCGGCTCTCGGCTTCCGGCATGCAGGCGCAAAGCGAAAGACTGCGCCGCACCGCCGAGAACATCGCCAATACCGACACCCCCGGCTATCGCCGCAAGCTGGTCACCTTCGACGAGGCCATCCGCTTCGGGCGCGCCACGGGCGAGGTCGAAGCCTCGCCGACGATCCTCGATCGCACGGAATTGCCGCGCATCTACGATCCCGCGCATCCGATGGCCGATGACGAGGGCTATTACCTCGGCTCGAACGTCAACCTGGTGGTCGAGATCGCCGATTCCCGCGAGGCCGGCCGCAGTTACGAAGCCAATCTGAAGATGTTCGAACAGACCCGACAGATGGGCGCGTCCCTTCTGGAACTTCTGCGTCGCTGAAAGGATTTTCCATGTTCACCAGTATCAACGCCGCGAACGCCTATTCCGCCGCCCGCAGCGCGGTCCAGCCGGGTGCCCCGGCCGGTCCCACCCCGATCCAGAAGATCGGCGAGGCGGCCGAGGAATTCACCGCCCAGATGGCCCAGGTCGATGCCGTCTCGACCGGCGCGATGACCGGCAAGACCGAGACGCATCAGTTGGTCCAGACCATCGCCGAAGCCGAGCTGGCCCTCGAGACGGTGGTGGCGATCCGCGACAAGGTCGTCGAGGCCTATCAGGAAATCCTGCGGATGCCGGTCTGAGATCGCCCCATGAACGAGACATTGCTCTTTGACATGCTGCGCCAGGCGCTGCTGATCTCGGTCCGCATCTCGGCCCCGATGCTGGGTGTCGCGCTGGTCGCCGGGGTCGTCATCGGCCTGTTCCAGGCCCTGACCTCGGTGCAGGAGATGACCCTGACCTTCGTGCCGAAGGTCGGGCTGATGCTGGTCGTGTTCTGGGTCACGATGAGTTTCATGACCACCGCCCTGTCCGATTTCTATCTCGGCCAGATCATCCCGCTGATCGCCGGAAGCTGAGCCATGGACAACGCCATCTATGCCACGCTGACCCGTCAATCCGGGCTGATGAATGAAATGCGCATCGTCG
Organism: Paracoccus marinaquae; assembly: GCF_018860165.1. Taxonomy (GTDB): domain Bacteria; phylum Pseudomonadota; class Alphaproteobacteria; order Rhodobacterales; family Rhodobacteraceae; genus Paracoccus; species Paracoccus marinaquae. The sequence goes on along the minus strand of NZ_JAHKNG010000026.1, from coordinate 12,615 downwards.
CCAACAACATCGCCAATGCGAACACGACGGGATTTCGCCGCGAAGGGGTCGTCTTCGCCGAGCATCTCTCGGCCCTGGATCGGCAAGGCGACACCCTTTCCATGGCCCATGCCCGCGGCCGGCTGGTCGATCTGGGTCAGGGTGGCCTGACCCAGACCGGCGGCAATTTCGATCTGGCCATCGACGGCGACGGCTTCTTCCTGGTCGACACGCCCGAGGGGCTGCGCCTGACCCGCGCCGGCGCCTTCCTGCCTTCGCCCGAAGGCGAGTTGATGACCGCCGACGGCCACCGCCTGCTGGATGAGGGGCAGGCGCCGATCATCATTCCGGCCGGCGCCAGCCGCGTTGCCGTCGGCGCCGACGGCACCCTGTCGGCCAATGGCGTAAGCTTCGGGCGCATCGGCGTTTTCGACGCGCCCGAGGGAGCCCGGCTGAGCCATCAGGGCGGCACCGGATTCTCGCTGGACGGCGATCCCGAACCAGTCGAGTTCCCAAGTATCCGCCAGGGCTATCTCGAGGAATCGAATGTCGATCCGGTCTTCGAGATCACCCGCATGATCGAGGTCCAGCGCGCCTATGAACTGGGCCAGTCCTTTCTGGACCGCGAGGATCAGCGCATCCGCGCCGCCATCACTGCCATGACACGCTGAGAGGATATGCCATGAGAGCCCTGCAAATCGCCGCCACCGGAATGAGTGCGCAGCAGACCCGGGTCGAGGTGATCTCGAACAACCTCGCCAACATGTCGACGACCGGCTACAACGCCCGCCGCGCCGAATTCGCCGACCTGCACTATCAGCAGGCCACGCGCCCCGGCACGGTCAGCGCGGCCGATGGCACGGTGATCCCGGCCGGTATCCAGCTTGGCCTCGGCGTGCGCCCCAGTGCGGTCAGCATCAACCTTCAGCAGGGCTCGCTCTCGCAGACCGGGGGCGATCTGGACGTGGCCATCGACGGCGACGGATATCTGGAAGTGACGCTGCCCTCGGGCCTTTCGGGCTATACCCGCGACGGCGGGCTGAAACGCTCGGCAGACGGTCTGATCGTCACCTCGGACGGCTATCCGGTGGTGCCCGGCGTCACCATTCCCGAAGATGCCCGGTCGATCTCGATCAGCGCGGATGGCGAGATCTATGCCTATTTCAGCGACCGGGTCGAGCCGGAAATGCTGGGGCAGTTCACGCTGGCGGGCTTTACCAACGAAAAGGGCCTCGAGGCGATCGGCTCGAACCTGTTTCTGGAAACGGCGGCCTCGGGGGCCGCGCAGGTCGACACCCCCGGACAGGAGGGGCTGGGCACCCTGCGGCAGGGCTATCTGGAAGAAAGCTCGGTCGATGCCGTGCGCGAGATCACCGAACTCATCAAGGCTCAGCGCGGCTATGAACTGAACGCCAAGGTCATCACCGCCGCCGACCAGATGCTTGGCGCCACGACGCAGGTGCGCTGATGAACCGGATCATCCTTGCGCTGGTGATGGCGCTTTTTCCTTCGCTGGCGCTGGCCGGCGTTCTGGCGGCGGCACGGACCTTGCCGGCCGGCACGGTGATCACGGCAGCCGATCTGCGCGCCGAGAACAGCGACCGGCCCGGCCTCACCGATCCCTCCCAAGCGATCGGGCTGCAAACGCGGATCACGATCTACGAGGGGCGCCCGATCCATGCCAACCTGCTGCGGCCACCAAGGCTCGTGTCCCGCAACCAGATCGTGCGGCTGTCGTTCCATCGCGCGGCGCTGCGGATCGAGACCGAGGGGCGCGCCCTGGACGATGGCGCCGCCGGGGAACTGATCCGGGTGATGAATGTCGGTTCCCGCAATACGGTCACCGCGCGCGTCCAGCCCGATGGAAGCCTGCTGATCAACGACTGACGCCACGGCCGGAACGAGGACTCTGCCATGAAACCCGCATATCTGCTTTGCATCGCACTTGCCCTCGGCGCCTGTTCGCGCGTGGCCAATATCGGGCAGCCGCCGGATCTGACCTCGCCCCGCAACAGCGAGGAATTCGTTGCCATGATCAATCCGCCGCTGGAAATCCCCGTCGATTCCGGCCGTCCGGAAGCCGCCGCATCGCTCTGGGCCGGAACCACCTCGTCGCTGATGCAGTACCGGCGCGCCTCGAGGCGTGGCGACATCCTGACCGTGGTGATCGAGATCGACGACCGCGCCGAGATCAGCAACAGTTCCGACCGGGCCCGCAGCGCGGGTGATGAATTCAGCATGCCGCAGATGCTGGGCATCCCGCAGCGTCTGGCCGAACGCTTGCCCGAGGGGGCAAGCGTCGACCCGCTGGTGGATATGTCCTCCTCCTCCACCTACAAGGGCAGTGGCAATATTTCCCGCCGCGACAAGCTGACGCTGCGGGTGGCAGCCACGGTCATCGACCGGCTGCCCAACGGCGTGCTGCAGATCGAGGGCACCCAGGAGGTGCGGGTCAATTTCGAGCTTCGCGAACTGACCGTGGCAGGATTCGTGCGCCCGGGCGACATCGACGGCGATAACCAGGTCGAATATGACCGGATCGCCGGTGCCCGTATCTCGTATGGCGGGCGCGGCCAGATCACCGATGTCCAGCAACCGCGCTATGGCCAGCAGGTCGGCGATATCCTGCTCCCCTACTGAGGTCGCGACGCATGAAGAAAATCCTGACCCTGATCCTGCCCGTTCTGGCCCTTGTCGGCGGCATCGCCGGCGGCGAGTTTCTGCGGCCCGCCGATGAGGCCGCCAGCGAGGTCGCAGCCTCCGGCGCATCCGAGGGCCACGACCCGAAGTCCGAGCCGGACCCCGGCGACGCCGGGCCCCCGGACACCCAGCAAGCCGAAACCGGCAGCGCGGCCTGGTTCACCTTTCCGGCGCAGTTCTTCGTTCCGCTGATGCGCAATGGCGATATGGGCGCGGTCATGATCCTGACGCTCAGCATCGAGACGACCGAAGATCAGCTGGAGGCGATGAAGCAGCAGGAACACCGCCTGCGCGACGCCCTGCTGCGGCAGCTGATGATCCAGGCGAATACCGGTGGCTTCGACGGGAACTTCACCGCCGAAGCCAGCACCCGGGTCCTGCGCGAACAGCTTTTGCGCGCCGTGCGCGAGGCGACAGCACTTCCTGTGTCGCGGGTGCTGATCGAGGATATCGCGCGGCAGGCGGGATAGGCGATCTGCCGGCCGACCCCTGCGGCGCGCCATCACCACATTGCCTATCGGGACGGGACGCGGCAGAAGCAGGAGGATTCGCACGGAGCGCCCCTTGTCCCGGCAACCTCAGAACAGCCTTTCGTCGCGGATCACGCCGCGCCGGGGCGACGAGACCACGCAGGCCATGCCCTGCGTGACGATCCTGCTGGCCAGCTATCAGGGTGCGCGCTTCATTCAGGCACAGCTCGACAGCATCGCCGGGCAAACCCATCCTGACTGGCGGCTTCTGGTTTCCGACGATGGCTCGCGGGACGGGACGCGCGAGATCGTGACCGAATTTGCGGCGCGGCAACCCCCTGATCGGGTGCGGCTGATCGAGGGACCCGCCGAGGGGGCGACGCGGAATTTCCTTCACCTGATCGGGCAGGCCCCGGCGGGGCAGATGCTGGCCTTCTGCGATCAGGACGACATGTGGTTTCCCGAAAAGCTGGCCCGCGCCGTCGCGGCGCTGGAGGGGATCGAGGGACCCGCGCATTATGCGGCACGGACGATCATCGCGCGGCACGACCTGAAACCGGCCGGGGAATCGCGCCGGTTTCAGCGCCCTTTCGGATTTCGCAACGCGCTGGTTCAGGCCTGCATGGCCGGTAATACCTCGGTGTTCAACGCGCCCGCGGCAGCCTTGCTGCAGGCGGCGGTGCCCGCCGCCCGCGCGGCCGGGATCGAATCGCATGACTGGTGGGCCTATCAGCTGACCTCCGGGGCCGGAGCGAGGCTTGTTCACGATCCGAGGCCGGCACTGATGTATCGCCAGCACGATGAGAGCGAGATGGGCCGCAACGACACCCCCGGCGCCATGGCGAGGCGACTTGGCCAGCTTTTCGCGGGCGATTACGGTGCCTGGCTGGGGGCGAATATCCGGGCGCTGTCGCCGGTCACCGATCTGCTGACGCCAGAGAACCTTGCCATTCTGCAGGGCTTTGAGGCGGCCCTGCACCTGTCGCCGCCACTGGCGGCGAAACGGATGCATGGCCTGGGTCTTTATCGCCATACGCGGGCCGGGACGGCCGCACTCTACCTTGCGGCTGCGACGGGTCGCCTGCGTCAGGCGCGCTCGGCCAGTACCCGCAACAGATAGGCGCCATAGTCGTTCTTGGCGAATTTCCCGGCACGCTCGCGCAGCTGGTCGGCACTGATCCAGCCCGCCTCGAAGGCGATCTCTTCCGGGCAGCCGGTCTGCAGGCCCTGCCGGTTTTCCAGCGTGCGCACGAAATTCCCCGCATCCAGCAGGCTGGCATGGGTTCCGGTATCCAGCCAGGCAAAGCCACGGCCCATCTTTTCCACGGTCAGCGAGCCGTCGGCCAGATAGCTTTCCAGAAGCGTGGTGATTTCCAGCTCGCCCCGCTCGGACGGTCTGACCTCGGCGGCGCGCCGGGGCGCCGTGCCGTCCAGGAAATAAAGCCCCGTCACCGCATAGTTCGAGGGCGGCCTGGCGGGTTTCTCGATGATCGCGCGCGCCCGGCCATCGGCGTCGAAATCGACCACGCCATAGCGTTCGGGATCGCTGACCCGATAGCCGAAGACGGTCCCGCCCGAGGGCCGCACATCCGCCGCGTTCAACAGCACCGGCAGGCCGTGGCCGAAGAAGATATTGTCGCCCAGAACCATCGCCGAGGGCGCGCCGGCCAGAAAATCCTCGGCCAGCAGGTAGGCCTGGGCCAACCCGTCGGGCGAGGGCTGGACGATCCATTCGAACCGCAGCCCCCACTGGCCGCCATCGCCCAGCAGCCGCTGGAACTGGGCCTGATCCTCGGGCGTGGTGATGATGGCGATCTCGCGGATACCGGCCAGCATCAGCACGGTGATCGGGTAGTAGATCATCGGCTTGTCATAAAGCGGCAGAAGCTGCTTCGACACGCCCATGGTGATCGGATAGAGCCGCGTGCCCGAGCCGCCTGCCAGAATGATGCCCTTGCGCTCAGTCATGCGTCCTCCAGTTCCTTCAGAACCTCTGCCAGCCCGGCGCGCCAGTCGGGCCGGTCGATGCCGAAATCTTCCGCGATGCGGCGGCAGTCCAGCCGCGAATTGGCCGGCCGCCGCGCCGGGGTCGGATAGTCCGCCGTCGCGATCGGCCGCACCGCGCAGGAGACGCCCGCCTGCGAAAATATCTCACGCGCGAAATCGGCCCAGCTTGCATCGGGGGCGCCCGCGAAGTGATAGATCCCGCCCTTGTCGCGATCCGCCAGCATGGCGCGACCCATCACCAGCAGCGCGGCGGCGATGGCTGACGCCGGGGTCGGCCCGCCGATCTGATCGGCGACGATGCCAAGCTGATCGCGTTCGCGCCCCAGCCGCAGCATGGTCTTCACGAAATTGGCGCCATGGGCGGAAAATACCCATGAGGTGCGCAACACCGCCGTCTGACCGCCAGCGGCCATCACCCCCTCCTCACCCGCCAGCTTGGTCGCACCATAGACACCAAGCGGGCCGGTCGGGTCGGCCTCGCGCCACGGCACCTGACCGCTGCCATCGAAGACGTAGTCGGTCGAGACATGCAGGAAGGGCACCCCCAGCCGCGCCGCCTCGGCCGCCATCGCCGCCGGGGCCTCGGCATTGACCAGCCGCGCGGTCCCGGCCTCGGTTTCGGCGCGGTCCACGGCGGTATAGGCGGCCGCGTTGATGACCAGCCGGGGCTGAGCCTGGGCCAGCGCCGCGGCGCAGGCCGCGGGGTCGCTCAGATCGGCCGCGTCGCGGCCCAGACAGCGCGCAGCGGGCGCCACCCGCGCCAGTTCGCGCGCCACCTGCCCGGTCCGGCCAAAGACCAGTAGCCCCTGCATCAGCCGGTTCCCAGCCGCTTGCCGACGCCGTCGCGCGACAGCAGCGGCTGCCACCACTCGCGGTTGTCCAGATACCATTCGACCGTGCGGCGCAGCCCCTCTTCGACGGTGACCGAGGGGCGCCAGCCCAGTTCCTCGCGGATCCGTGCCGGGTCGATGGCATAGCGGCGGTCATGGCCGGGCCGGTCGGGCACGAAGCTGATCAGGTCGGCATGCGGCGCGCCTTCGGGGTGCAGCGCGTCCATATGGGCGCAGATGGTGCGCACGAGGTCGATATTCCGCGCCTCGTTCTCGCCACCGATATTGTAGCTGCGGCCGATTTCGCCCTTCTCGACCACCAGCAGCAGCGCATCGGCATGATCCTCGACATAAAGCCAGTCGCGGACATTGCCGCCGTCGCCATAGACCGGGATCGGCTCGCCGGCCAGCGCCTTCAGGATCACCACCGGCACCAGCTTTTCGGGGAAATGATAGGGGCCGTAATTGTTGGAACAGTTGGTCAGCACGACCGGCAGGCCATAGGTCTCGTGCCAGGCACGCACGAGGTGATCCGAGCCGGCCTTGCTGGCCGAATAGGGGCTGCGCGGGTCGTAGGGCGTGTCCTCGGTGAACTGGCCGGTCTCGCCGAGGCTGCCGAACACCTCGTCGGTCGAGATGTGGTGAAAGCGAAAGCCCGCGGGCCTGCCTTCGGACAGCCAGTGGCTACGCGCCGCCTCCAGCAGGTTGAAGGTGCCGATCACATTCGTTTCGATAAAGGCCGACGGGCCGTCGATGGACCGGTCGACATGACTTTCGGCCGCCAGATGCATGACCACATCGGGCCGGTGGGTGGCAAAGATCCGGTCCAGCGCGGCGCGATCGCGGATATCGGCCTGCTCGAAACGATAGAGATCGCTGTCGGCCACCGGTGCGACATTGGCCAGATTGGCGGCATAGGTCAGCGCGTCCAGATTGACCACCTCATGCCCGCGCGCGACCGCCAGCCGCACCACGGCCGAGCCGATGAACCCCGCCCCGCCGGTTACAAGTATCTTCATGCGTCACCATCCGCGTTGAAAGGCGTGGTCCATTCGGCAAAGCCAGGGGCCGCGCGGTCCTTTTCGGACAGGACCGGATCCGCGATCCCCCAATCGATCCCGAGGCTGTCCCAGCGAACGCCGCCGTCGCTGGCACGGTCGTAATGCGCGGTGCATTTGTAGATCACCTCGGTCTCGGGCTCGCGCGTCACGAAGCCGTGCAGGAAACCCGCCGGGATCCAGATCTGCCGGCCATTCTCGAAGGACAGCTCGACCCCGATCCACTGGCCATAGGTGGCGCTGCCGCGCCGGGCATCGACGGCCACATCGAAAAGCCGGCCGCGGCCGCAGCGGACCAGCTTGCCCTGTGCATGGGGCGGCGCCTGGTAGTGCAACCCGCGCAGCGTCCCGGTCTGGCGCGACAGGGAGTGATTGTCCTGCACGAATTCGGGCAGGTTCACACCGGCAGCTTCGAGGCTGCGGCGGTTCCAGCTTTCCGAGAAGAAACCGCGCTCGTCGCCGTGCCGCGCCGGCGTGACGATCAGGACGCCGGCAAGGGCGGTATGTTCGATCTGCATCCGTTCAACCGTTTACCACAGGCTTACGCACGGTATAGGCAAGCCGCCTCATCATGTCACGCGGCAGCTTGCCCCCCTGCCAGAATAATCAGGCCGGACGCGAAGGAAAACGCCTCAGGGCCTTCGTGGTTAATCCCCGCGCACGGCACCGCGCCTAGGCGAACCTGTTGTCGCGCGGAAAGCCACGCGGCGCCATGCGCCCGGAGGTGGCGCGCTTGTTCAGCCATTCGGTCAGATCGCTTTCGGTGCGGGTCTTGCCGCCGCCCATCGGCCAGCTGAGTCCCTCGGCCAGCGTCAGGCAGATCGCGTCCGACAGCCCGCCATCCTTGAACTTCTGCAGTCTGACCCCCTTGCCGCGCGCCATCTCGGGCAGTTCGGTCAGCGGGAAGACCAGCATCTTGCGGTTCTCGCCCACCACCGCGACATGGTCGCCGCTGACCAGCCTGCACAGCAGCGCGTCGCCGTTCAGCACCTGCTTGCCGGTCTTGGTCTGGGCCAGAATGTCGCCCGCCGCGACCACGAACCCGTCGCCCGCCTTCGAGGCGACCAGATATTTCTCGCCCTCGCGCCAGGGGAAAAGCGCGATCACCTCGGCCTCGTTGGGCAGGTCGATCATCAGCCGCAGGGGTTCGCCCATGCCGCGCCCGCCGGGCAGATTGTTGGCCGGCAGCGTGTAGAAGCGACCATTGCTGGCGAAGATCATCAGCTTGTCGGTCGTCTCGGCATGCAGCGCGAGGCCCGGCCCGTCGCCATCCTTGAACTTCTGCTCCGCGTCCAGTGGCTGATGGCCCTTCATCGCCCGGATCCAGCCCATCTTCGACAGGATCACGGTCAGCGGCTCACGCTCGATCATCGCATCAAGGTCGATCGGCTCGACATCGGCGGCATCGGTGAAGACGGTGCGGCGCTGGCCCTCGGGCGTGGATTTGCCGAAGAGGTTGCGAACCTCCTTCAACTGGTCCGCGATCCGGCCCCATTGCGCGGCCTCATCGGCCAGCATCGCCTGCAGGCCCTCACGCTCGTCCAGCAGGCTGTCGCGCTCGGCGCGCAGCTCGATCTCTTCCAGCTTGCGCAGGGCGCGCAGGCGCATGTTCAGGATCGCCTCGACCTGCACATCGGACAGGCCGAACTCGGCCATCATCACCGCCTTGGGATCGTCCTCATAGCGGATGATCTCGATCACCCGGTCGAGGTTGAGATAGGCGACCAGATAGCCCTCCAGCACCTCCAGCCGGGCGGCGATCTTGTCCAGCCGGAAATTCGCGCGCCGGACCAGAACGTCACGGCGGTGGTCGAGGAAGGCACGCAGAACCTCTTTCAACGAGCAGACCTTGGGCACACGGCCGTCAATCAGCACGTTCATGTTCAGGCTGAACCGCACCTCCAGATCGCTGACCCGGAACAGCGCCGCCATCATCTGCTCGGGATCGACGTTGCGGGCGCGCGGCTCCAGCACGATGCGGATATCCTCGGCCGATTCGTCGCGGACATCGGCCAGGATCGGGATCCTCTTGGTCTGGATCAGTTCGGCCAGCCGTTCGATCAGCTTGGACTTCTGGACCTGATAGGGAATTTCCGTGACCACGATCTGCCACTGGCCGCGGCCCAGATCCTCCTGCTCCCATTTCGCCCGAACGCGGAAGGCGCCGCGGCCGATGCGATAGGTCTCAGCAATCGAGTCGCGGCTTTCGACGATGACGCCGCCGGTGGGAAAATCCGGTCCCTGGATGATTCCGGCCAGGGTGTCGTCGCGTGCCTCGGGCGTCTTGATCAGATGCAGGCAGGCATCGATCACCTCGTGCAGGTTATGCGGCGGGATATTCGTCGCCATGCCCACCGCGATCCCCGAGGCGCCATTGGCCAGAAGGTTCGGAAAGGCCGAGGGCAGGACCACGGGTTCGGTCAGCGTGCCGTCATAATTGGGGCGGAAATCGACCGAATCCTCGGCCAGCCCCTCCATCAGCGCCTCGGAGGCCTGCGCCAGACGCGCCTCGGTGTAACGGCTGGCGGCGGGGTTGTCGCCGTCGATATTGCCGAAATTGCCCTGCCCGTCGACCAGCGGATAGCGCATGGCGAAATCCTGCGCCAGGCGCGCCATCGCGTCATAGATCGCGGCATCGCCATGCGGGTGATAGTTGCCCATCACGTCGCCGGTGATCTTGGCGGACTTGCGGAAGGCGCCGGTCGGTGACAGCCGCAACTCGCGCATCGCATAGAGGATGCGGCGATGCACCGGCTTCAGGCCGTCGCGCGCATCGGGCAGCGCCCGGTTCATGATCGTTGACAGCGCATAGGTCAGGTAACGCTCGCCGATGGCGCGGCTCAGCGGTTCGGCCTGCGTGTTCTGTTCGGGGTCGGAAGGCTGATCGTCGGACATGTCCATGGGATAGGGCGCGGCGCGGCGACGGTCCAGATGGAATTTCACCCGGAACGCAGGGCCGCTGCTTGGCGTTGTCCCGCCAGATCCGCTAAGCAGGGAAAAGGCGGCCTGCGAGGGACTATGGCAACGCGATGATACGGCTGGTCTTGCTGATGACGCTTACCCTGACGGCACTGTTCCTGGTGCTGTCGGTCTTTGGCCGGGGCGATCCGCGCGCGGCCAGCCGCCCGCCGACGGTCCAGGCGTCGCGCCCCGCGGACGGCGGCGGTGGTCTGCTGCCGATACTGACCGAACCCGCGGCGCAGGAAAGCCCGGCGGCCGACCCGCCCGCCGATCTGGTGCAGGCCTCGACCCAGACCCCCGAACAGGTCCAGCGGTTTCCCGGCCCGCCCCTGCGCCCCTCGCCCGAACATGCGGGACGGACGCCGGATGCCCCTGCGCCACCGCCGCCCGGCGCACAGGGGCCGATCCTTTATGTCACCGGCAACCGGGTGAATTTCCGCGCCGGCCCCTCGACCGGGGACCGGGTGATCGGGGCGCTGGACGGCGGCGCGGCGGTCGAGGCCCTGGGGCCGACCGATACCCCTTGGGTCAATATCCGCGATATCGACGGGCGCATCGGCTATATCTCGGGGCAGTTCCTGTCGTCCGAGGCGCCAAACTGACATGGCGGGCCGGGTTCTGATCACCGGATGCTCATCGGGCATCGGGCTGGACGCGGCGCGGCGGATGCAGGCCGAAGGCTGGCAGGTCGTCGCCACCTGCCGCCGCCCCGAGGATATCGCCGCCCGTCGCGCCGAGGGGATGGAATGCCGCCATCTCGAACTGGCGGATGACGACAGCGTGGCCCGGCTGGTCGATCAGGTGCTGGCCGGCGGGCCGCTGGACGCGCTGGTCAACAACGCGGCCTTCGCCCTGCCCGGCGCGGTCGAGGATCTGCCGCGCGGCGCGCTGCGGGCGATCTTCGAGGCCAATCTCTTCGGCGCCCATGACCTGAGCATGCGGCTGATCCCGCATTTCCGTGCCCGTGGCGGGCGGATCGTCAATATCAGTTCGGTCCTCGGTCTGGTCGGCATCCCCTGGCGCGGCGCCTATGTGGCAACGAAATTCGCCCTCGAAGGGCTGACCGACGTGCTGCGGCTGGAAATGGCGGGCACCGGGGTCCGGGTGATCCTGATCGAGCCCGGCCCGATCACCAGCCGGATCCGCGCCAACGCCATCCCGCATTTCGAACGCTGGGTGAACTGGCAGGCCAGCGCCCGGGCCGATCAATACCGCGCCAGCCTGTTGAAGCGGCTCTACGGACCTGCGGGCAAGGACCGGTTCGAACTGCCGCCCGCAGCCGTCAGCGACCGGATCCTTCAGGCTTTGACCGCGGCGAACCCGCGCCCGCGCTATCATGTCACCACGCCGACCCGGCTGTCGGCCGTCGGCAGGCGGCTGCTGCCGACCCGCGCTCTGGACTGGTTCGCCCGGCGCAGCTAGGCTCGCCCGCGAAAGGCGGTACCGATGCAAGACCAACCCCTGTTCTATGTCGTCGTTCTCGCGGTGCTGATCGTGCTGGTGATCCTTGCCACCGGGATCGGCGGCTTCGCGCGCGGTGGCGAGTTCAACCGCAAACATGGCAACCGGCTGATGCGCTGGCGCATCATCGCACAGGCCGTGGCCATCGTTCTGATTCTCCTGTTCATCTGGATGAGGTCCGGCTGATGGTCGTGCTGAACAAGATCTATACCCGCACCGGCGACAAGGGCGACACGGCCCTGTCCGATGGCACGCGCGTCGCCAAACACGATCCCCGCGTCGAGGCCTATGGAACGGTGGACGAGTTGAACGCGACGCTGGGCCTCTGCCGGCTGCATGCCGCCGACCTGATGGCCGAACGCCTGTCGACGATCCAGAACGACCTGTTCGATCTGGGCGCCGACCTGTCGCGTCCCGACATGGCTGCCGACGATCAGGCGGGCTATCCGGTGCTGCGAATCATCGATTCGCAGGTGACGCGGCTGGAAGCCGAGATCGACGAGATGAACGCGGATCTGAAGCCGCTGCGCAGCTTCATCCTGCCCGGCGGCACCGCCCTGGCCACGCATCTGCACCTGTCGCGCACCGTCGCCCGCCGGGCGGAACGCCGCGCGACCGAACTGGCGGCAGGCGGCGATGTGAACCCGGCGGCGGTGCGCTATCTCAACCGCCTGTCCGACTGGCTGTTCGTGGCCGCCCGCCAGTCCAATGGCGGCGGCAGCGAGGACATCCTCTGGGTTCCCGGCGCCAGCCGTTAGCGCCGGACATCTCTGCGGTGCGGCATGAAATTGCCGCGAACGCAGCGTCGTTTGACGTTTTTTCATTGTAAAGCGGCAAATCCTGCCGCTAACAAAGCCCCGACATATGACGCAAACAAGGGAGAGAGGCGCATGAAAGTCCTCGTGCCGGTGAAGCGCGTGATCGACTACAACGTGAAGGCCCGCGTGAAAGCGGACGGGTCGGGTGTCGATCTTGCGAATGTGAAGATGTCGATGAACCCGTTTGACGAGATTGCGGTGGAAGAGGCGATCCGTCTGAAGGAGAAGGGGGTGGCCGAGGAGGTCATCGCCGTCTCGATCGGGGTCAAGCAGGCGGCCGAGACGCTGCGCACCGCGCTTGCGATGGGCGCCGACCGGGCGATCCTGGTGG
>NZ_JAHKNG010000025.1 GCF_018860165.1 Paracoccus marinaquae | reverse complement strand
GAGAAAGAGCTGATTGGCCAGCAGTGGGCCAAAGCGTCAGCGGGCAAGGCGGTGTTCGTCATGGCGACGATGGAACGCGGTGATCCCAAGGAGGTGCGGGAGCAGGTGATGGACGCCTTGGGCGATCATAAGCTGGGGTGACGCCAACCCTACCCCCGCTCGAAGAATCCCGGATGGGGCGTGTTCAGGCCGAAGCGGATCGCACCGTCGCCGTGCCGGGCGTTGATCTGATCGAGCGCGCGCGACACCTGCTCGCCACGGGTCAGCTCGGCCGGGGCGAGGGGCAGCAGCAGATCCCCGCGCCGGTCCAGCAGCAAGCCCACATCCCCAAGATGGACGCTGATGCTGATGACCGCGCCCGGTCGTGCGGTGCGCCAGAGGCGCACCCACAGGGCGCGGTGAAGCCGCAGGAAAATCGCGGTATCCTGTGTCGGAAAGCAGCTGACGTTCCGGGACCAGACCCCGCCGGCCATGAAACTGACCGACAGGCTGAAGCGTCCGGCCACGCGACCTTCGCGGCGCAGTCGCGCCGTCGCCTTTTCGACCAGCCAGCGGCCGACCAGATAGGCGCGGCGCGGATCGCGATATTCGGGCGACAGAACCTTGCTGTTGCCGAATCCGCCGCGCTCGGTGGCGACCAGGGGGATCTCCATGCCCTGAAGCATCCGCACGAACCGTTCGCCTTCGACGGATCTCCAGATCAGCCGGGCGTGCCGCGGATCGAGCGCAAAGAGGCCGGGAACATCGAAGACGCGGGCGCGAAAGAGCCGCGCCTTGATGGCGGTGGAAATACCCGGCAGATCGTCCAGGGACAGGTGGGCGATGGCCTCGGGCATGTTTTCCGGCCCAAGCCATTGGCATCCGTCCGGCTTCTCCAGCTTGCCGGCGATCTTGGCGAGAAGATGGTTTGGCCCGATCCCGGCCGAGAAGCGCAGGCAGTCGCCGACCTCGGCGGCGACGGCGGTCTTCAGGCGCGCGACCAGATCGACGGCGCCGGCAAGGGTCCGGGCCTCGCCGGACAGGGCCAGCTGGAACTCATCGACGCTGCGGATATGGGTCAGTTCGGCATGGCGGTCCAGAACATCGGCGACGGCCAGGTTGAAGCGGACATAGAGGCGATGGCGCGAGGGGCGCAGGATGATGCCGGGGCAAAGGCGCCGCGCATCCCGGACATGGGTGCCGGTTCTGACACCATGGGCTTTGGCCTCGTAGGACGCGGCGACGCAGGCGCCGCTGTCCGAATCGACGGCGGTGATCGCCACCGGCCTGCCGCGCAGCGCGGGATCGAGCTGCTGCTCCACGCTCGCGAAGAAGCTGTTCATATCGAGATAGAGGACGCGGAAGGAGGACATGACACCAGATGTCGCGGATGGGCAGGGCGCCCCTTATGTTCTATGTTTGTTCTCCTACAGCAAGGGGGCAAAATGGACAGGTCCGGTCAGCTTCGCAATGTCGCCTTCGGCGGCGCCTGGTCGGAACAGATCGCCGGGCGGGAGGCCCAGGCCGCCGCGATCGCGACGCTCGACGCCGCGGCCGCCGGCGCGGCGCGGCGTGATCCGCTGTCGCGCGAGGTCATGGCCGCGGTCGATGTGCTGTGCGAACGTCACCCGAAAGGGCGCATGTTGCGGGACGCCTGGATCGTGGCCAGCCGGTTTGAGCCGGCACCGCGCCGGATCACGGAGCTGGCCCGCATTTCCGCGCAGATCGCGGCGGCGTATGGTGGGATGCAGGGCTGAGAACCGCGGGGGCGAGCGTGTGCAATCTTTATGCGAACACAACGTCACAGGCGACGATGCGCGAGATATTCGAGGTGATGGGCGAGCACGATCATCTCGGCAACTATCGGGGCCAGACAGCCATCTGGCCGAAATACGAGGCCCCCGTTGTCCGCCTTGGCACAGACGGCGGGCGCGAGCTGGTCGAGATGCATTGGGGATTCCTGACGCCACAGGTGAGCAAGAAGACCGGCAAGCCGATCCAGCCCGCGGCCTGGAACAATGCCCGTGACGACAAGCTGCGATCGTCGGGGCTATGGAAGGACAGTTTTCTCAATCGGCGTTGCCTGATTCCGGGCTCGGCATTCCGCGAGGCCAAGGGCAGGAACCCGGCGACGGACTACTGGTTCGCGATCACGGGCAGGGACGCGCGGCCGCCCTTTGCCTTCGCCGGCCTCTGGCGCGCGGGGCAGCCAGGCATCGACGGTGACGCCGGCGATTGGCTGACGCATACAATGGTCACGACAACGGCCAACGATCTGGTCAAGCCAGTGCATCCGACACGGATGCCGGTGATCCTGGACGAACAGGACTATGACACCTGGCTTACCGGCAGCGCCGAGGATGCTGCGCGTCTCTTGCGACCGTTTCCTTGTGATCGGATGCGGATCGTCTGCGAGGGCATTGGGATCACGGCGGATGACGTGGCCGTAGGCGATCTGTAAGCGGTGGACTCTGCGCCGAACGGCGGTCGCCACCTGTCTGGGAGCGAACCGCGCATCGACTCCATCGGCCGACGCAAGGTCCGGCCCATAGCTGCCGTTCATCGGGCTTGCCATCGCCGCGTCGCACCTCCCCAATGCGGTCACTCGCATTATCATACAGCACGACCAAGTACGGGAAGGACCGCAACGCGGACAAAGCGGAGGTAGCTAATGAATAATTATCAGCAGATGTATCTAGAGTACGGTCAACGCTTGTTGAAACTGAGACGAGAATCAGACGACCTTATCGATCGCATAGGGGGGTCTTACGACAGACAATTTGGTCGCCGAGTAGTCGAAGAGGGACTCCATGTTGACCCTGTCACTGGAAAGAAAGCTGATCGACCAACGCGAATGGCTTGTATGTGGGCAGCCGAGGATATCGATCGCTTCAAAATTTATATTGCGCGCTATCCCAACGTTAAAAAGGTCAGAGGACTCTATGACCGATTTAATCAAGAGGAGAGAGGGGAGGATTTGGACCCCTGCGTGTACATCTACAGAATGAAGAGCCCTCTCTCCGGACAGATACTTGAGCCAAAAATGTGTAAGATCGGCTACGCGAAGGCGGGAGCCGCCGAGAGGGTCTCGTCTCAATCTAAAAAGGCCGCAGTCGGATATATTCCAAATATAGAAATCACGATTAAGTGCGACAATCCGGAGCGCTTAGAGAAACTATTGCACAGGGCTTTCGAGGACAAACAAATCAAAGTTGCTGGCCGTGAGTGGTTCAACGTTCTTCCTGACGACATCGAAGCAGCACTAGAGAAGTTTGAAAGCGATGGCATACTGTGGCGCAGAGGTGGATGGGTGCATTTCGGAAAGCGGGCAACAAAGAAAAAAAAAGAATGGAGCGCAGAAAAGACTGCAGCCTATGTTCTTTACAAGAAAATTCTTCCGCGATGGTATCCACTCGCTAGCGATGACCCCTCGTCTATTCGCATGATAGCGGAGGACAGTGGACTTGGTGAAGATGCGGTAAGGGCCGGACTAGCTTGGTTGATAGAGCATAAGTACTTGTACAGATGGGAGGGCGGGCAGCTTACGCCATCCGAGAAATTCCAGAAAGAGTGGTACAGGAAGCAAGCCGAACTGACACCGGACGATATCTGACGCAAGCGGGATAATGCCAGGGGTAACGACCGACCCGCGAGGATTGGTCGCTACTTATCGACGATAGTTGCCGTCAATCGTTGGAGCCATCGACGGCCTCCGTGCTTCGTCTCACCTTCCGGGATGCTCAGTTGGTGCAGAGGAAGGTATTTTGTAGTGAGGTGAAGGTCAAGGAGGCGGCAGTAAGATGGCAATCTTTCGGGTGACCCTCAAGCTTCTTCCAGACTACATCAACTAGCGTAAGCGCTGTCTGGCGATCACCTTCTGCTGAGGGGTGAGATTTGCAACTTGGCTTCTGCGGGATTGCAGGAGGTGAGTTTCTCCATGGATGATACGAGAGAGTTTCTCCCCGGGTTTGGAGGGGAGATATCGGCATCGGGTCGACGGCGGTGGCCGGATGAGGTGAAGGCCCGGATTGTGGCGGAGACGCTGTTGCCGGGCGCGAGTGTGAACAGCGTTGCCCGGCATTACGATCTGCGGCCGAACCATCTGTCGACATGGCGGCGTCTGGCGAAGGATGGTCGGCTGGTCCTTCCGGCGCTGCGGGAGGAGGCGGAGTTTGCGCCGCTGGTGCTGTGCGATGCGGCGGCGGGATCACCACCTGATCTGCCGGACCCGCAGGGCGGTCAGATCGAGATTGTCACGGGGTCGGTGACAATCCGGCTGGACGGTGCGACGCCTGCCGGGCGGATTGTCGGGATTGTGCGCGCGCTTGAGGACGGTTCGTGATTTTTCCGTCCAACCGGGTTCGCATTCTGGTGGCGACACGACCTGTCGATTTCCGCAAGGGACACGATGGTCTGGCCGCTCTGGTTCAGTCGGTTCTGCGCAAGGATCCGTTCACTGGTACGGTCTTCGTCTTCCGGTCCAGGCGTGCTGACCGGCTGAAGCTTTTGTATTGGGACGGCAGCGGATTGGTGCTGGCCTACAAGCGGCTGGAGGGCACGACCTTCACCTGGCCCGCGATCCGGGACGGGATGTTGGCGCTGAACCATGCGCAGTTCGAGGCGCTGTTCGCCGGTCTGGACTGGCGCCGGGTGAAGGCGCTGGAGAGCCGCCCGCCGGCTGCGGCAGAATGACTCGGGGTGCCGAATATTGCGGTTCCGGCATTGAAACCGATGTATGATTCCGGCCATGGATGCCGCCACCAGAACCCTCGATCTGTCCGTCCTGCCGCCGGAATACCGCGTGGCCTTCGAGGCGCAGGCAACCCGCGTTGCGGAACTGGAAACGATCAATCGCCGCCTCGAACATCTGGTCGCCGAGCTGAACCATGTGGTGCATGGCCGAAAGTCCGAGAAGCTGGACGAGGACGACCGGCAGCTGGCCTTCGAGGATCTGGAAATCGCCGTCGCCGAGACCCGCGAACGCAAGCAGGCACAGGCTCCCGGTGAGGACAGGCCTGCGCGCAAGAACGTGGCACAGCGCAATCGCGGCAACCTTCCCGAGGGGCTGGAGCGCATCGAACGGGTGATCGAGCCCGACAGCCTGGAATGCCCCTGCGGGTGCGGGCTGATGCATAAGATCGGCGAGGATCGCAGCGAACGGCTGGACATCGTACCCGCACAGCTTCGCGTCATCGTGACGATCCGTCCGAAATATGCCTGCCGCGCCTGCACCGACGGGGTCACACAAGCCCCCGCACCGCCCTGGCTGGTCGAGGGCGGGCTGCCCACCGAGGGCGCTATCGCGCAGGTGCTGGTCAGCAAATACGCGGACCATCTTCCCTTATACCGGCAGTCGCAGATCCTCGCCCGTTCCGGTATCGACATTCATCGTTCGACCCTGGCTGACTGGGTCGGCGTGGCAGCGTTCCATCTGGCCCCCGTCGTCGACCGGCTGGCCGAGCATCTGAAGACCTCCACGAAGCTGTTCATGGACGAAACCACTGCCCCGGTCCTTGATCCCGGACGCGGGCGTACGAAGACCGGCTATCTTTGGGCGCTGGCGCGCGACGACCGGGCCTGGGGTGGCGACGATCCGCCCGGCGTGGTCTATTTTTACGCCCCCGGGCGGCATGGCGAACATGCGGAAAACTTCCTGACCGGCTTTGACGGCATCCTGCAGGTCGATGGCTATCAGGGCTATAACCGCCTGACGCGCCCGACACGAAAGGGCGGCAGCCCGATCACCGTGGCGCATTGCTGGGCGCATGCCCGCCGCAAGCTCAGGGAGGTCTTCGACCGCGACGGGTCCGAAATCGCCGCCGAGGGTCTGCGCCGCATCGCCGAGATTTACGCCATCGAGAAGGACATCCGCGGCACATCCCCCGGACAGCGGCTCTCGGCCCGGCAGGCCCGCTCCGCGCCGCTGGTCGCAGCCTTCGGGACATGGCTGCAGGTGCAGCGCCTGCGGGTCTCGGCAAAGTCACGCCTCGGCGAAAAACTGGCCTATATCAACGCGCATTGGCAGGGCCTGCAGACATTCCTGAGCGATGGCCGCGTCGAGATCGACAGCAACAATGTCGAAAACCTCGTCCGCCCGATTGCCCTCAATCGCAAGAATGCATTATTCGCCGGCCACGACGAGGGCGGCAAAGCCTGGGGACGCATCGCTTCGCTGATCGAGACCTGCAAGATCAATGGCGTCGAGCCCTTCGCTTGGCTCAAGGCAACCCTGACCGCTATCGCAAATGGCCATCCTCAGAGCCGCATTGACGACCTGTTGCCGTGGAACTTCAAACCGTCAAGATGAGGCCGCTGTGCCAGTCAGACACCGCTTACCAACTAGCTGTCCTGCCTTCACTCCATTTGGAAGACAGAAACTTGCACGGTTGGGCTCTCTTCCGCCATTATATCGGTCAAAGCATTTCAACTCGATGGGCGAAACATCACCGGCAAGATCGGCCCAGAGCTGCCGCTCGCAGGCCGTCCGGAACGCGGCGGCGCGTCCCGCCATAGCGGTCATTGGCATTGAACTCTGAGCTGCCTTTAATTCCGACGAACACCACTTTCCTCAGATCCACAGGGCTCCTAGGCTGTTTCGGCGAACTCAGCCTGAACTGTCGCCCTTTCTCGTTTCATCTTTAATGACCTTCTTGATCTTTGAACTGTCGAGGTTCAGAGATACCTTTTTCAGAACAGATTCAGCTATTTCGAGCAATTTGAGACGGTGATCTTTCTTTGCGTGGGCCCAATACACCTGCTTGAGCAGATACTCAGAAATACAAATACGCAGCAAAGATATTTGCGGAAGCTTTTTGGTTGTTTTATTCAGAAGATCTTCACCATAGCCCAGCTCCAGATCAGACAACCAGATCGCTCTAATCAGCTCTGGGAACGGCTCGTTGATTTCAACTGCCACTAGGCTCTTGCCAAGAATGGGGTTCTTAGCATGGTCGCCGAGACTGCCCATAACCTTTCTAAAAGGGTCCGACACACAAAGGAACTTCATCATGTCAACGTAGTCAGAAATCGTTGATTTCAGCTTTTCTCGCTTAGTGTCGCTCGGATACTTGACCATCATCTCGTCTAGAAATTCGTCGGACGTCAGATCTTCCTTCATAGACCCAAAGTCAATTCTATTATTGAATTCAGTCCATTGATCGATCAGCCTCGAAGCGCTCTTCGTCACCAAAACAATTAGCCGTCGTTTTGTCCCAGCATCAAGATGCTCAGCACCATATCCTACAAGCAGAGTCCCGACCATGGTGCTAAAAGACAAGTCAGAGAGTCGATCCACTGCAGCTTCAAACTCCTCCCGATCAGAAATGCTGTCTGCCGGACTTTCGCTATCTTCGTCTGTCTCGAATGCGGCGACGCTGGACTTACTCGCTCTTTCCGAAACGCGTTCAGTTATGTCCACGAGCCGCTGTTTCTCGACGGTTGTGTTCTTGTCGTCGACAATGTCGCGAGCAGCTCTTTCGATCCGATTTTGTAGAGCGCCCAACTTGTCCATGGCAATGAGGTTTGATGGGTCTATTCGGTCCGAAAGCAGAATATGTGATTCTTCTAGATCGTCGCCAATTTTATCTTGCAGCAATCTTGAAACTGCCGAAATAACTTGCTCACAAGGTTGAATCTCGCAGTAAAGATCAAAGGTCGCCAGATCGAAGTTATAGTCTGTGAGATTAAAATACTGAACTGCGATCTCTGGCTTAGATGCCAACTCCTGTGCCAGCAGGAAGCTTTCAATAAACGGAATTGCAACTCGAACTCGATCGTGGTCGAAAAACAATATTCCTGCCTTAGTAAACTCCTCAATGAACGTTATTGGCTTTATGTCAAAGTCGTAATGCGCAGCAAACTCAGCGGTGTATTCTACCAGCGCAGCTTCATTGAACGTCCTCTTATTGACGTTCAATTCGACGACAAGTTGACGAAGGAACCTACTTCTAGTGGTTCGACTTAGCGCAATTTTGGCCTGATCGCCCGCCACAAGAAACGTCAGAAAGCCATCTACACCGAGTTGCATCAGTTCGGTTCGACGATTGGCTTGTATAAGTGCCGACAGCGTCTCCTTTGGAATGCCTGCGAAGTATGCCGGATGCGCATTCAAATGGAACTTTCTAAAAGTGTCCCTAAGACGCTTTGCAACTACTTCTGACTCTGACCCATTCATTTCGAAGTTGCGCTGTACGAAGTAGGCCATTTGCGAGAAGGACACTTCGCATAGCCGATACGCCGAAGCTGAAACTGCGCTAGCAAACTCGCTTTGCAGAAAGAAATTAGCTTCAGTTCGATCTGTGAAGATGAATTTAGCATTCTTATGCTGCTGGACCTGATCCAGAATAAATTTTGTCCGTGTTTTTGAGGACAACGGAAGGCCATCAAATATTATGACGACCTGACGGTTTTCCTGGTCACCCACGAATACATCCGGCGCAGCCACTTCTATCGAGTAGTGCGGCGGCTTGATGTCATCGCCATTGACCACAATCGGCAAGAGCTGGACATTGTCAATCTCGCTTCGGATCAAGTGGTCTGCTATGACCCAAGGAACACTTTTATCTGGATAGTTTTTATCGAGCGCGATGTAGATATGGTTTTCAGTTCGCAAGCACTCGACTATGTCATGAATCGGTTCGGACCTGCGCCCACTGCCTTCTTTGGGTTGTTCCGCCACTATGGACGGGAGAGGCATTTGATACCCCTTAGGATGAAGTCTGTATTCCGGAGATATCTCACGGAGCCTTTCATCAATAAAGGTAAATCCGCCGAGAACAAGCTCCTCCAAAGACTTTGTCACCGACAAGGTCTCGGTGGCCTTCTCCATTTTTTGCGTCGTTTCCTGTGAGGATTTAAGCCTCTCTAAAAACTTGTTGTTCCCTAACTGGAACTTCAGGAAGCTTGCGGCATTCTCCGCCGCCAACACCCTGACCAAGTCTTGCGTTCCGGCCTCCAGCTTAGCTTTGTTTGGATCAGCGTAGTCAGATATGCCCCTTATGATGAGTGTATTGACGCCCTTCCTTGATGTTATGTTGAAAACGCCACCAGATTCAGTCTCGATGGCGAGCACTTTGCGGTCTATTTGCTTAAGTTTTTCGTTGTAGTTATTTCCCGCGCTAACGACGCCGCACGCGATGGTACCGCTCAAAGAATTTGGCAATGGCTCTTGTGGATTCTGGCCTTTTTTATCTTGTATCTCCTCAATTCCAAGTTCGCGTGCTCTTGCTAAACGGCTTTGCTGCCATTCTTTGTACCCTATTCGCGAAACTGGATCGCGGCGAACAAAATCGAGGGCTAGTGAAAGCGCCTTGTCGGTTCGGTATGTGAATGGTGAAAGCTCTAAGTTGATTGCTCCTTCACCGCCGTCTGTAGTTTTGGCGTTATCATTTACATCCAAAACGTTTCCTGAATAGCAAACATCTCCAAGCTTCAGGTCCTTTGAGAGGCCGCCAGCGATACCTAGGCAAATGAACAGATCGCAGGTGAATTCGTTCAACGCTTCTGTAGCTGAGTTGGAGGCCGATGACCTGCCCATTTCATCCTGAACGACCACAAGCATCGTCACCTCGGTGCCCGTCTGCACTGTGCATCGGTATTGTGCGTCGTTTGAATAATCTTCTTTGTGTTCAAAGATACTCAAAAATGCATTTAGTTCTTCTTCAAGTGGAATGTTAACAATGATGTCAAAATGTATTTTTTCGCTCAATGGTACACGCCTCCGATCAGTCCACAAGGTATAGATGAACCTTGTTCTAGGGTCAGTAGAAAAATGTGTACTTGAGCGCCGGCTTCTTGAGTTCAAACGTTGCGTAACTTGACGTCCCCAGCGACGGTCTGCTGAATGGCACCTTTCTCCTTCTCGCCGAAGTCAGTTGCGCGGCGCAGCGAACGGCCGCTCTCCGCCCTTCTGTAGATGCCGCTCGCAGGCGCAGCGTGGATTGAGCGCACCGGCCGCCCGTACGCCACGGGTCAGCTCGACCGGTGCGAGGGGCGCACCTGCTTCTATTAGCCATCTACGCTTCGCGGCATCTGTGCCTTTGCTTTATAGACAGTGCCGCGCGAAATCCCCATCTCGAGAGCAATTTTCGTCGGAGAAATGCCTGCACTAAGTTTAGCCTGCACCTTTCCCATGTCGATCTTGGGCGGACGGCCACGGTAGACCCCTTTTCGTTTCGCGGCCTTGATACCTTCAGCCTGCCGCTCCCGTCGTAGATTGGTCTCGAACTCAGCAAAGACACCAAGCATGTCGAAGAACGCCTTGCCCGCTGCGGTTGACGTATCTACGGGCTGTTCGGTGGCTGCCAAATGGGCCCCCTTCGCCTTCAACCTGGCAACGATAGTCTGAAGATCCTGCATCGACCGCGCCAGCCGGTCGATCCGTGTGACCACCAGGGTTTCGCCTGGATGGATGAAGTCGAGTATCGTCCTTAACTCTGGGCGGCCTTCCAGCGTGGTCCCGCTGCGCTGTTCTTGGCGCACCATCCCACATCCGGCAGCCGTCAGAGCCTCGATTTGGGCATCAAGGTTCTGATCGACGGTCGATGTTCGGGCGTAGCCGATTCTAGGGCTCGGTTTGTTCATTTTGGGTATGACCTTGGCGAAATGTGTTCAATATACATAAACAGACCCAAAATGAACAGTCATTCCGCTGTAGGCGGTGTTCATGAAGAACGTCCATAATGGGTGTACCCAAATGGGACACAGTTCAAGATGGATGAGCACCGCTGCTCCGCCGACGCCCAGCCATAGCTCAGCCGCGGTCTATCATCGGTAATTCCGGCATCTCGAATTCGCCCACCGACCAGATCCAAGCAGGGTAGGCACCTTCGGCCGCGATCTCACGCAGATCCGCCTCAGCCTCCGGCGCAAGGTGGTGGGGTGGCACATAAAGCGCCGTGGGAGGTGTCGTATCGGTGAGTAGGACGCTCGCGACCGGCGCATCGGCCCGCAGATTGTAGCGGAGACATTTTACGAAGTTCCGGTCTGCCAGCGCTTTCACCAGGGTGATCTCGCGCTCGTCGTCAAAGGGAATCCAATCCGCCGTAACCGGCATCACCGCGATCTCACGGATCTCGGCGTAGTTGCCGCGCATACTGAAGGTTGCGATCGCCATCAAATGCGCGCCGTCAATGGCCTCGACCATTCTCGCCTTAGTTGTGGTCAGTTTGTCAAATCTTCGGCACAGGTCGTCATCCATAAAGAACGCCATATCCGGAAGGTGCTTGAAGCGCAGCCGGCGACCATATTGCGAAGGCTCCTGCGACTTGATCTCCGCGACCAGCAATCCGAGCGGAACCGGCTTGCCCTTCGCGGGCTGAAGATGGTGAAGGAACCTGTCCCGGTCTCTCGCCAGTGCCTCTTTGCGGTCGGGATGAAACTGCGGTGGCACCAGCAGGATCGAGGACAGCGGACCGGCCTTCGAGCTGGTGCGTTCGGCGACGGCGGTGAGTTCGCGATACACCAGCCACCAGCCACGCTTGCCCGCCCATGACGGCCGCCACTTGGTGAGTTCGGCGGTATCCCAGAGATAGTGCAGCATACCAAGCAGACCGAGCTTGTTGGGCGTGGCGGTTGCCGAGGTCGCGGCGGCCACCTTGCTGTCGGTCGGCGTCACCGCACGACCCGATCTCATCGAAAGCGGGAAATCGAGTTTCAGGACCGTCGCGCCTTCATGATCGCTGACGATGGCCTTTCCGTTGAGCTGTCCAAGCCCCGACAGCTCGGGCGGCGGATCGAAAGTGGGGCAGGAAGGGTCGTGCAGATGCCCGGTTCCGGGCATCCGCTTGAGCAGGAGATCGTCCCCGAACCGGGCGACATACATTTCCGGCTCGGCCGCAGTGCAGAGGCAGCGCGGCCGGACCTTTTTCTCATGTGCGGCAGCAAGAAGCCCGGACAGATCTGGCGCGTCACCGGCAAACTCCCGACCCGTCAGGCGGTAGCGGGAAACGCTCATGTTGACTACACGCCCCCGGCAAGGTCGAGGATCTTGCGCCAGCGAAGCCAAACCCAAAAACCGACATAGGCTGCGGCGATCAGGACCGGGACCGTGGCGTTCATGCCGATCAGGGCCACGAACTGAAGCGGCACAATCGAGATCAGAATATGCAGTGGTGCCACCTGGCCGACAGCCTGTCTGAACGCCTCTTTGGAGGTGATGCCGCTATACCTGGCCCGCTGGTCCGCTTCCGTCGGGCGCGGCCGCGCCGCTCGTTCACGGGCATCAAGGAGTTGTGCCATTTCCTGACGCGCGGCCTTGTCGCTTCCGAACAGATCACGGCCCTCATCCAGAAGCCGGGCGGCCGCATCTTCCCATGCCGTCGCCTCCATATCCGCGGCTTCGAGTTCCGCCTGGTGTTCACGCGCGCGATCGGCATTGCGCGCCACCGCTGCGTCTTCCGCGCGCTGACGGGCAACGAATGCAGCCACCTGGCTGCTACTGGCAGGTCTGATCTGAATGGGCTGGGTCATGGCTCGATCTCCTTTACATTCACTCTATCACAGGCGAGTCTCTTTAAGAACAATAAGTGAACGCCGATTGGTGTATTGACCTGGACCATGTGGCCTTG
Organism: Paracoccus marinaquae; assembly: GCF_018860165.1. GTDB lineage: Bacteria > Pseudomonadota > Alphaproteobacteria > Rhodobacterales > Rhodobacteraceae > Paracoccus > Paracoccus marinaquae. The sequence goes on along the minus strand of NZ_JAHKNG010000025.1, from coordinate 38,998 downwards.
AAAGCTCGCATCATATCGTCGCTGAGCCTCGCGGCAGTCGCGTGTTATGCGCTCGACCCTGCCGAGCGGTTTCCCGAGTACGTTCCGTGGCTGGTCCCTATCCTGGCGCCTCAGACGATCGCAGGTCCGGTCACACATGTGCGCGACGGCGACACCATCGAGGTCCGAGGTCAGGCCATCCGCTTCGGCTCTCTCGACTGCGCCGAACTGGGCACCGCCGACGGGCGGAGCGCAAAAGCCGTCATGCAGCAACTGGTCAGGGGTCAGTCCCTCTCCTGTCACGTGACTGGCAGGCGCAGCTATGACCGATGGATCGGGAGCTGCATGTTGCCGGATGGCACGGATCTTGCCGGCATCATGATCGCGCAGAACATATGCCGCCGCTATTGGTAAGATGCTGGAATCGGCAGCGAGACGTCGAGGATCGAGCGCCGGACCGGCATCGGCCGGCACGTCACTCCGGATCGGCATCGGTTGCGACTTCCTCCGTCAGTCCCATCTCGTCGGCCCGTTTCCAGAACGCCTCGTGCTGCGCGGAAATCTCCCGCGCGCGGGCAAAGGCATCCTGCCGCGCGGCGTCGAGGCAGGCGATGTAGGGCCGGACTTCCGAAAAATACCGCTCGAAGTCTTCCGCCACCAGGTCGGCATATTCCCCGAAAGCTGCGTCGTCGGCCGGCACGAAGGGCTCTTCCGGCGGGATACAGATCGGCGCCTGTGCGACTGCCGGCTGCATGAGGGAAATCAGGATCGCCGCGGCTGCCAAGTCGCGCTTCATGACCCCTGCCCTGCCCTCTGGCGTTCGCTGAGCCCGATCAGGCTGCGGATCAGGTACAGCTCGCCCCGCCGGTATCGTTCCGTCATGGCCCGCAGGTAGCCGCCGGGTTTGAAGATGACATGGCCCGGCTCGGATTTGCGGGCATCGAGGATCAGGATCGACAGCATGGCGCTGTCCTCGCCCATCGCCTCGCGCGCCGTGTTCCAGGCATCGGGGCTGATCCCGAGTTCCGGCACCCGCCGCTCGGCAGCCCAGACGAAATCGTGGAACCGCAGATACTCCGGCTCTGCCCTTCCGCAGAGATAGAGCTGCATTTCCGGTGATGCGAGATCGAACAGCCTCTGTGGTCCAAGCCGGGCGATAAATTCGCTCTTGAGCGCTCCGCTGGCCGCCCCATCATCTTTTTCTCGGCAATTCGGGCCGCCGTCAGGCGGCACGACATGGGATTTGTCGTGCGCGGGCTTGCCCGCGCTCCGCCTATCCACGGTCTCGTTACAGGATACCAAGGATTCTTCAGTTGTATCTTGTATATAGGACCGCTTGTTTTCGAGCGGTCCACCGCTTGTTTTTTCTCTCTTTTGGAGAAGATCCAGTGCGGTTCTGCACAGCTGGTCCGCTTCATCCACATGGGATTCGAGTGCCGCGAGGTCCATACGGTGAAGCCGGTCCGCAGACGGCCACGTGTCCGCCTCGTGCCGGATCGCTTCAGCCTCCGGGCAATGGGGGCTGATCTCCGACAGGCCCTCCAACGCGCGGATCAGATGGCGCTTGTGCGTGCTGCGCTGGCCGCGCAGGAAGATCTCCTGCTGCCGTTCGGCCGCCAGTTGGTCATCCAGAACCTTCAATTCCGCCGCGCGGGCAATCGCCGCCCCGAAATAGAGCCCGGTTCCCGCCGCCCGCGACCGGCTGCCATTCGCGCCTGTCCGGCGCTCGACCAGCCCGGCGCGTTCCAGCTCACAAGTGATTGCGCGCGTCCGCGGCTGCGACAGACCCAACATCTTCGCGACTTCGCCGGCCTCCGCATAGATGAACGGGGTTCGATCCGGACTGGTCCAGTCGCTCGGTCGTGTCATGCTCGCCAGGCGCACAAAGGCATGCGCCGCGGCCGGCCCGACGCCAAGGCGCGGTGCCACGCGCTCCACTAGCGCCGCGAAGCTGTCCCGCTGCATATTGCCCGGCAGCGTCGGGTGTTCGTCTTCGGTGTCGCGGTAGGCCCGCGTCGCGGCGGGATGCGCCGCCCTCTGGAATGCCATCTCTGTCCTCATGTTTGTTGAGGCACAGGTTCCGCAGGCATATCGGATCTGTTCGCACAGATGCGTTTTTGCTCTTGATTTTCGGGGTTGGGAAGGTAACTATGCTCTTAACCTTGTGAGCAATGCAGGTCGCCAAACCTGTGTTACCAAACCGAACCCCCCTCGTGCGGACCCCGTGCGGGGGGTTTCCTTTTGGGGATTGTCTACCTGATTCTGCTCGTGCTCCTCTTTTGGGGCGTTAACTGCGGAGCCTACGACAACTAGGCGTTAACGGCAATTATTGTGTGTCCGCGCGTGACGCGGACAAGGATCAGTAGGGGACCCACTCATATGACGGGCTACCGCGGTAGTCTTGCGTCCGCATTAGGATTCCCCGGAAACTGCCGTACTCGCCCGCCATGCCCGCACCGGCATGAACCTCAAGTTGTTCCTCGACCCACCCCGGCAGGCTCGTCTCTTGGACTCCTTCGCGCCGGAACTCGCCACCCTCATGATAGAAATGCCGAATGGCCGTTCGGTACACCTCGCGACCACCGCTGCTGGTGATCGAGCGTTTCGATAGCTGCCAGACCTCTATCCCGGCGCGATAGCTCCGCACCTCATCCGGTACACCACCCGTACTCACGCTGGCCGAAATCGTCGCCCCGCCCATCGGGCAGCGCCAAAGCTGCAAGGGCGGCTCGATCGGCCATGGTGTAATGCGCCGGATCATCTCGGCATGTGCCGCCGAGCACTCGGCAGACGCCGGAAAACCACCTGCGAGACAGAGCAGAATGGCGCAGTCGATCTGGTATGATTGTGCTGGAAGGGTGGTCCAGGAGTAGGAGGCAAAGCCAACCCCGGCAGACACAACAACCGTTCGCAACAGACGCTTTGGGTCAACGCACATGAGCATTTTTATACCTCTTGTCTGAGATATATTATTGCCTACAGCAGAATGAGTTCAGCATCAAGTGATCCTATCTGCCGCGCCACGAACACGCAGCATGGATCGAGATGGGTCGAACTGAAGCGTCTCTGGCACCTGCAACAACGAGAGCTCGCCAGTATTCCACTTGTATAGCCAGATGTCCTCACCTGCTTCTGCGGTAGGTTGCAGCGGGATTGCTGTCAGTCGAGCCTTGGAGGTGTTCGCAGAAGACATGACGATACCAGTTCCCGTACAGATGGACCTGTAAGCTTCTGCGGCCAGCAAAATGGTTAATAAAGACCTAACGGAAACTTTGTCTCTTTAGACAGCCCAAAAGGACAGAATTCACTTTTCCCTTGACATTATATGATATTCTGTCGTGCCGCGAGCGCTATGACATTTGCGGTACGATTGGCGCCGAACTTCTTCTGAGCACTGCTTAGACGAAACTTGACGGTCGAAGTGCTTATCCCAAGTCGTTCAGAAGCTTCTCCTTGGGTCAGGCCATCGCGCAGCAGGCGTAGTACGTCAATTTCACCTTCGGTCAATGCAACTTGAGACCTCGCAAACAGCCGTGCCCACAGCTGAATCTGGGAATGCAGGTACTCCATTTCAGCATCGGTCATTTCTCTATCAGGCCGGGCAAGCGACATGAACGAACGCTTACGCCCGACCTTTGTCACAACGGTTGCCCCATAAATGAGACCGTGCTTCGCCGCTTCGGGCATCACGTTGCGGATGTCTGGGAAAGTTATCTCTGACCAGCGGATCGCCCCAGTTCGAGCGATCGTCCAGGCGGCGACCGGATCACCAAAGAAGTAGTTCTCTTCTTCGTATTTTGTTGTCCAGGCCTCTGGGTAACGATTCAGGAAGAAATCAGGTTGGCCGAACCTCAGTCCAAAGCCAATGACGAAGCCTGTGGTGCCGATTTCCGCCAGGCGAGCGAGTTCTTCCTCATGGTTTGGGATGGCTTGCTCAATCATGATCTCGAAATGTCAAGGGAAAAGTGAATTCTGTCCTTTCAGACTGTCGTTTTAGACAGCCTGCTGTCAATGCCCTATCTTCTGGATATGGTTCGTCGAAGAAACCTGACGAGGCAGATTCCGGGATGAAGAATGTCGCAGATCGTCTGCGTCCGAAGGGACTTAAGGTGCTTGCGCACGTCGAATTCACGCCAGACATGGCGGTCAACCTCATGAGTATGTGCGATTCCCTCCGTGAAGGGGAAAGGCTTGTACTGGAGATCTGCGATTGGGGGGTCTGGGGCAAGACAACGGAAGGCGTTCGACTTTTCCTTGGTTCGACAACGGTCCTTAACGAAGATCGCCTGAGCAATGACAATCCGATCAACCACTGAGGAAGTGAAACGCCGGGTCTCGAATGATGGATATGAGATCCATATCGTCCGTTATCCCGACGGCATCCCGAACTGGCACTTGGTGACCGCCTACCTCAAGCTCAGGAAAGAAGTGTTTGTCGATCGCCTCGAATGGCCTCTGTTTCACGCAGAAGAGCTTGAATTTGAGCAATATGACACCTTTGATACGACATACGTCATAGCGACCCAGAACATGCGCGTCGTCGGCGGCGCTCGCCTCCGGCGCACGGATCAAAGAAGCGGCGGGGGAAATCTACGGTATTCTTACATGATCCGAGATGCGTGTTTGGGGCTCTTGCCAGGGTTGCCCGAAGATCTCTGCTATCATCTGCCACCTGAAGATGAGCATGTCTGGGAGCTCACCAGAATGGTTGTTGATGGCCCCCCGGTCGTTACCAAGCTGATCCTGGAAACAACGAACGAATTTCTCAACGCCGTTGGTGCAAACTCGGTGCTCTTTCTTGGATCACCAGCTTTTCTGCGCATGGCTCGGGGCTGGCGATGGCCGGCCGCAAGTCTGGGCCCGATTTCGGGCAATCAGGATGGTCGCTTCCAGGTGATCGAGTGCCCCGTGCGACACCTTTAGGGCCTTCTAGCTATGTTTCCCATCACCGCGGATCTGAGTGCAGAGATCACCCGCGACACGCTTGAACAGATGTTGAAGCGCTTTGACGAACTGTCGGATACGACCGGAATCATGACTATAGAGCTGGCGGGCGCAGGTCTCGTTGTGAGGAACGCAAGGTCCGGCAAGCGAGAGCTGATGGGCATGGCGCCTCCGGCCGGTGCTTTCGCATACCTTAGGTAGTCCAAACCGCACTATCTCATGCAAATCCATCTTCGCGGGATGGTACTTGGAACAATTTCCGAGTGCGGGTAGGTATTAAGCTGCCAAATGGCCGCTTGTTCATTTTTATATCTTGAACAGGTCATATAAATTTGCAACGATGGCCCAATCGGTGCCGTCGCTGCCAGTCTGTGGAGACGTGCCCGTGAATCGGATCAACAAAGAGCCTCCGAATGTGGTCACGGTCGATGGTCTCAAGGACTTGCTTGATAAGGGCTGGGAGCTTTGCATTCATTGCGATGCGGAGCCTGAACTGCGCGGTCCGCAATGGCATGGGCGCTGGTACTTCTTCGGAATTGACCCGCAATCCCCAGCAAATTGGGCTGCGCTGGTTACAACACGCGCGCTCCGCAAAGCAGGCAGCTCTTCAGAAAAGAGCACTGTTGCCGAGTATACTTTCCGCGAAATCCGCACCCTCACCACTGTCACAACCCTGTGCAAAGAGCTTGGGTTCACGATATCAGCCGCACCTATCATCAAGGGTGAATCCATCATCGTGGACGGGAAATCGAACTCATAGTTCTTGCTCTGCGCCCTTAACTAAACGGCGCTTCATTGCGGTCCTGGCGGCTCTCCCAGTTGCCAGCCACGCCGATGTCCTCTCCGAGACCCGCGGCTTCGTCCTGAACGCCGGCGCAGCCCGCGATATCTTCGCGCGCCCCGAGGACGATCCCGAGTATTCCCGGACAGCAAGAGACGAGCCAGCACTGATCCGCTCGATGCTGGTTCCCACCGAAGCGCCAGCGTCGATCCGGGAGATGGTGACGGCCGCCGCAGCACGGTACGCATCCCATCCTGCGATCCGTGCCGCAGGCTTCTCGCCCCGGCATTGGGACGCCTACTTCCATTCGATGATCCAGGTCGAAAGCGGGTTCAAGATCACAGCCTATTCCTCGGCCGGCGCGATGGGGCTTGCGCAGCTCATGCCCGGAACCGCGCGCTTTCTCGGCGTCGATCCGCGCGATCCTGTCCAGAACCTCGATGGCGGGGCGCGCTATCTGCTGATGCAGCTCGGCGCTTTCGGCACGCCCGAACTCGCCCTGGCCGCCTACAACGCCGGCCCCGGCGCGGTCCGCAAGTATCGCGGCATCCCCCCCTACCGGGAAACCCGGAACCATGTCCGCAAGGTCATGGCGATCTATCGCTACCGTTTGACATAAAGGAATTGCCCCATGCCGAACTTCAGGCAAAAGCTCGTCGCCGCCGGGATCTGGTGCGCGGCGGCCATCCAGGCCCATGCCCAGGAAGTCGATCTGTCCGGGTTTGAGGATACCGGCGAAAGCATCATCGCGCAGCTGCGCGACAACAACCTTGCGCTGACCGCCGTCGTCCTCATCCTGCTGATCATCGGCTTTCTGGCGATCTTCACCAAGTTCATCGACTGGAAGTGGATCGGCGTGACGGTCGTCGGGCTGTTCTTCATCTTCGGCGGCGACAACCTCGCCGAGTCGATCATCGCGATCTTCCGCGGATCCGCCGAGTGATGCGGGAGAACGTGTATATCCAGGGGCTCAACCGGCAGGCCAGGTTCTTTGGCCTGCCCCTGCCGCTGGCCGGGCTGGCCTTCCTCCCGCCGTTCCTCACGTTCATCTTCCTCGACAGTCTCTGGTATCTCTGGGCGATCCCGGTTCTCTGGGCGGCTCTCTGGGCCGCCTCGGTCATCAATCCGCATTTCGCGCGCTTCATCGCCGTCGTGACCTCGCGCACGCCCGAGCGGCTTCTGCGCGCCAGTTCCGGATCCCGCTATGAATGATGTTTTCCCCAGTCCGATCCGGGCGCTGTTCGGCGGTGCCCGCGACCTCGAAGACATGCTGCCCTATCTCTTCGAAGAGAATAACCATGCCATCGCCACGCGCAGCGGGGCGCTGGTCTCGGTCGTGAAGGTCGCGGGCGTCAACCCGTTCACGGCCAGCGAAAGCGAACTGGCCCATATCAATGACCGCCTCGCTGAGCTGGTGGACAAGTCCGGCAACAATTTCAGCTTCCACTTCCACAAGATCCGCTCTGCCTATCACGATTTCGACTATCAACCGAAAGCCTTCGTCGAACCTGGCTTCGGCAAGGAGCTGGACCAGGCCTGGCGCACTCACATCACCTCGGCGGGCCTCTGCGTCCCGGTGCTGTTCCTCTCGGTGATCGAGCGCAAATCAATGGCAGAACGCATGCCGATCTTTGGCGGACTGCTTGGCCATGGGCGTCAGGATGCCCTGCCCGAGCGTCTGTCCGATCTCGCAGAACTCTCCCAGAGCGTGGCCGAGACCCTGGGCGATGGCTCGGAGCTGCTGGCGATCGACGACGGCACGCTGACCGGGTTTCTGCGCGCGATCTCGACGGGCGTCTATGCGCCGCTGGCCCGGTCCGAGACCGGCACCATCGTGGACGATATCCGCACGCCCATCGAGATCTACGACCGGGCCGTGGAAATCGGCGACGACTTCGAGACGCGATATGCTTCGGTGATCAGCGTGGCGAACCTCTCGCCCCAGACCCATGGCGGCATTCTCGACACGCTCTACACTGATCCCGACATTCTGATCTCCTGCACCTACCAGCCGCTTCTGCCTGACCTGATCTCGGCCAAGGCGACAACCCGGCTTGAGCAGACGCTTGAGGAAAGCGCCGGCGGCAAGATCGCCGCGCAGCTTCAGGAGGCCGCCGAGGATCTGCAAATGGGACAGATGGGCTTTGGCGACAGCCAGACCATCGTCACCGTCTATGCCGCAACCCCCGATGCCCTCAAGCGCAAGGTGACGGCGGTCACGGCCATCCTGCGCTCGAAGAAGCTCAAGATCGTCGTCGAAAAGCACGGGCTGGCCGCAGCCTGGTTCGCGCGGTTTCCGGGCAATCACGAGTTCCAGAAACGCCCGCTGACCATCTCCAACCGGAACTTCTCGGACTTCGCGGCGCTGCACATGGTCCGGCTCGGCAAGCCCGCCTCCGAATGCTATTGGGGCACGCCGATCACGACCTTCAAGAGTTGTGCAAATTCGCCCTATGATTTCTCGTTCCATGGCCGCTTCGCCCATGCGGAGTCCGAGCCGCCCTTCGCCAGCACCCTGATCGTCGGCCCGCCCGATGCCGGGAAATCGACGATCATGGCCTTCCTGGCCGCGCAGGCGCGACGCACCGGATGCCGGATCATCGCCTTCGACAAGGACCAGTCGCTGGAAATGCCCCTGCGCGCGCTTGGCGGCACCTACACCGCCGTGCGTGCCGGCCGGAATACCGGGCTCAACCCGCTGGCCTCGGAAACCGACGAGGAAGGTCAGGCATGGCTGCGCAGCTGGCTGACCGCGCTTCTGGAACGGAAGGGGCATCAGCTTTCGGTCAGCGATTCCGAGAAACTGGCGCGCACCGTCGAAAGCAACGCGACGGCACTCGCCTCTTTCAGGGACTTCACCAACTTCACGACACGTTTCCGCTCCTTCGAGGGTGATATCGGGGCGCGGGTCGGTGAGTGGTCCCCCAACGGCCAGTACGGCTGGGTCTTCGGCCAGGATAGCGCCCCGATCGTGGATTTCAGCGCCTCGGATATCGTCGGTGTCGACATGACGGCGCTTCTCAACATGGAGATCGAGCGGACCGCATTGCTGGCCTATCTCTTCCGGCAGATCGAGAAGACCGTCAGCGCCCGCACCCCGACCCTGCTGGTCCTGGAAGAGGCGGGCGTGTTTCTCGACGATCTCTACTTCCAGCGCGAGCTGAAGACCTGGCTGGCGACGCTGCGCAAGAAGAACGTCGTCGTGGTCATGCTGGTGCAGTTCGTCTCGCAGATCCGTGACTGCGCCGCCGGGGCCTCGATCCTCGAAGGCTTGCAGAACCAGCTGATCCTGCCGCACCACCAGGCGGGCCGTGACAGCTATGACGGGCTGTCGCTGTCTGACGCCGAACTGTCCTTCCTGCTCGGCTCGCAGGCCGGCGGCCGCCGGGCGCTGTGGCGGGACGGGCAAAGCTCGAACATCCTCGACACCGATCTCTCGGCCCTTGGCCCCTATCTCAGTGTCCTCGGCGGTGGTCGCTCGGCCGAACGGCGCTTCGGCAGCGACTGGCGCGACAATCCCGAATTCTGGAAAGGAAACACGGCATGACCCGTATCGTGATGAGCCTCCTTCTTGCGCTGGCGGTGGCCGGCTGTGCCGCACAGAGCGGCGAGTTGTCCGAACGCCGCTCGAACTGTTTCGGCAAGCTGAAGCCCGGTGCGCTCAGCTCGGCGCTGGTGGCAGTGCCGAAGTCATGATCCGGAGCCGGCGCATTGCACTCGGCCTCATGCTCGGGGCCTCCGTGGCGAGCCTGACGCTCGCCCAGGGGGTTCCCGTGAGCGATGCCTTGCGGACCCTGCGCGCCGGAACGCTTTCGGTGCTGCAGGGCCGGATCTCGGGCGAGGCCGAAGACGGAAACAGCGTCCGCATCGACATGAATGCACTTCATCGCGATCAGCTGGCAGCCATCGACGCAGCCATTGCCTCGATGAATACCAGCGGCTTCGCGCCCACCGATTTCGAGGACCTGGACGGTGCATCGGTGTCCGCCGCCTATGATACCTCCGCCGTCGCCGGTGCGGAAAGCCGGCTCTTCGGCGAAGGCCGGGTGACGATCGAACAGATGATCGTGGAAACCGTCCAGCGCTACCAGACGCATCCGGCGCTGGCCCGTGCCGGTGTCTCGCCGGTCGGGTTCCGGGCCTGGTTCCAGGCGCTCGTGAAGCAGGAAAGCGGGTTCCAGGTCCGGGTCTGTTCGCACAAGGGCGCCTGCGGGCTGACCCAGATCATGCCGGGCACATTCGATCAGCTTGGTATTCCGGCCTCGCAGCGCAACGATCCCCGCGTGCAGCTCGATGGCGGCGCACGTTACCTGCTGATGCAGCTCGGCAGCTTCGGCTCGATGCCGCTCGCGCTTGCGGCCTATAACGCCGGCCCGGGCGCGGTCCAGCGCTATGGCGGGATTCCCCCTTATGCAGAGACACAGGATTACGTGGTCAAGATCACCGGGTATGCGAATGCATACGCCGCTGGCATGGGCTCTTCGGACGATCTCGGAACCATGGTCGCGGGCGACATGGCCCTGGCCGAGCTTGGCAACCTGTCCGATGCGGGCATGGAACTCGGTTTTTCCATGTCGAACCAGCTGGAACTCTCGGCACGGCGCGTCCGTGCCCTGATCGCCCGCATTCCCGAGACCACGACCACCCGCGAGGCCATCGACCTCAACACCTATCTGCGCGCCGAGATTACGCGTCTGGCGTCGATGATGACGATCATGGAAGCCACCCAGCGGCGCGTCGAAGCGCAACGCTTCGCAGCCCAGGTCCAGGCACAGATCGCCGACGAACAATTCCTCACCCTGACCGACACCCCCACGACAGGAGGCTGACCATGAGCATGTTCCGCAATCTCGCCGCCGCAACGGGTCTGTGCCTCTCTGCGGGCCTGGCCTTCGCCCAGGGCGTGCCTACCCATGATCCGCGTTCGCTGGCCGAACTGATCGCGCTCCTGAACTCCAGCCAGGACGAGCTGGCGCAGTCGATCCGGACGAACGGCATTCTCGACGAGCAGACCCGGCAACTGATCCGGCAACTCGAAGAGATGGAGCAGGTCGTGTCTTCGCTGACCGATGGCTTCGATCTCGACACGCTGCTGGCCGGCCTCGATCTCGACGACCTCCTGGGCGGCCTCAATCTCGGCAATCTTCAGGATCAGCTGGCAGCGGCCCGTTCGGGCGATTGGGGGGCCGTGTTCGGCAACGGCACGGTCGGCGGATCTCCTGCTGGCGACGTCATTGCCGGGATCTATGAAAGCGCCGGCCTGACGCAGGACGGTGTGGACGCGCTGACCGCCAGCGACAAACCGGACCTGCAACGTGTCGGCACGCAGGCGGCGACCAGTGCCTATACCTCGGCCGCGGCCGAGAACGCGATCGAACAGACCTCGGCCTCGCTCGACCGCACCGCCACGCTGATCGGGCAGATCGACGACGCGACCAATCTGAAGCAGGCGATCGACCTCAACACCCGTGTAACGGGCGAATTGGTCATCGCGCTTATCAACCAGGCCAACATGGAGGCGATCCAGACCGTCTCCATGGGCCAGGCCGGTGTGATCGACGCCGCGACGATGGCCGATGACGAGAAGTTCCTGTCGCTCACCGGCGACGACGCTCTAATTGAGGACGAGTGACGGATGAAGCATGTCTGGATCGGTTTCTTGCTCGTCGCGCTTGCGCTCGCCATCGGAGGCTGGCTCTGGCTGCGGAACGTTACCGCCCTGCCGTTCTCGACCCCTCAGCCTGAACAACCCGCCGATCCTGAAACGGCCGCCGTCATGGAGCGTGTGCGTCAGGAACAGGCCGAAGCCCTGGCCGATGATGCGGCAAAAACGCCCGAAGAACCCCAAACGGAGGACCTGGAATGACGACCCCGAAGTCACGCCTGATCGGCGCCACGGGCATTGCCGCCCTTGCGCTTGCCGGGGCGCTGGTCGCCTGGCAGGCATCCTCCGACAGCCCCGCCGATCTGGCGCAGCTCTCGTACGACGACAAGCTGGAGATCCTGAACAGCGGCGATGCCGACGCAGTCTCCGATCTGCTGGAGGCCGAGGAGGCCGACGCGCAGGCGCATTTTGCGCGCGAGCGGCTGGAACGCCAGAAACGGGAGGCCGAGATCGAGGTGGAGCGCGCCGAGGCCAAGGCGCGCGGCGCGGCCTATTGGGACAGTTTCGATCCCGACAGCATCGACCTGACAAGCTTCGAATTCGCGATCACGAGCATCTCACCGCCAGAGAAACGTCGGGAAAAGCTCGCCGAACTGCCTATCGTCAATGGCTTTAATCGCGCCGCCGAGATGAGCCATCCGCCAAGCAAATCCGACTGCAATCCATCTCGATATAGCCGGATCGACAAGCTTCTTAAACGCGAAGCCGCCCTGCCGATGCCTGTAGACCGCCAGGACGTAGCCCGCGTGCTGGACTATCTGGCGGACCGTGCCGCGCTCGAAACAGGCGATTGCTCCTGCGCAACTCAGACCGTGCCAATCGAAAAGGGATGGCGCTTGCTCATGCGGCTGGCCAATCACCCAAGCGGTGAAACGATCAGTGGAAACTTCGCGAAAGACCGCGCGATGAACGAGATTGCCATCTTGTTCCGCACGGCGATGGACGTTGAAGCGCGCAGTTTTTGTGAGCGAGACTGAGCAATGGAGTTCATCGGAACTATCGTTGGACTGATCGACGATCGTGTTGCAGCGATTGCGGAAAGTACATTTATCCGACTTGCGTCGATCCTGACGGGCGGACTGGAAATACTCGCGGTGCTGCTGATCGTCCTCTATGGCATCAACGTGCTCTTCCGCTTCACGGAATTCTCCTTCCCGCAGCTGATCGGCATCATGATCCGCATCGGCGCGATCTACACGTTCCTGTTCTCCTGGGGCAATTTCAACATCATCTACAGTGCCGGAACGTCCCTCTTCGATACGGTCGGCAACACCGTGCGCGACTTCGTGGCCGGCCCGGCGTCCGACACCAGCGGTGATGCGGCCACCAACATGTTCCAGACACTGGCCGAGGTCATCGACCTGGTGGTGAACGGGAACTCCGTTCTCGTGCGGGCGCTGGTCGGCGCGTTCCTCTTCGTGGTTCTCGGCATCCTCGCCGTCATCTATATCCTTGTCGTGGCTTACGCCAAGCTGCTGCTGGCAGTCCTGATCAGCATTGCGCCCCTGATGGGCTTCTTCCTGCTCTTCACCCGCACCCGCTCGATGTTCGAGGCCTGGCTGGCCGCCGTCTTCGGCTACCTGATCTATCCCATCGCCATCGGGGCGGTGATCGGGATCATCGCGGGGCTCTTGCTGCACATCACCGTCGAGATCGAAGCCAATACGACCGTGCTCAGCGTTCTGGGCTTCATCACGGTGGCAGGTCTGGGCATCAAGATGCTCGCGGACGTGCCCTCCATTGCTGCGAACATGGTCGGCCAGATCAATCTCGGCTCCATGTCGGGTGCCGCCTCGGCAGCCGTGAACCCCATGGGTGCCGTGCGCAGCCGCGCCCGCAGCTTCGGGACCGGCTATCTGACCGGACGCACACCGATGATGCAGGCCCGCGCGACCGACAAGGCCTATGCCAACATGGGCATGGCCGCGCGCGGCGTCTCAGCCGAGCGGGGCCGGGCCATGCAGGCCAAGTTTTCAGAGATCGACCGTTTGAGAAAGGCATCGAAGTGACCGATCAGGCCCTCAGATCCCAACTGAACCGCGACATGTATTTCGGCATCAGGCGGCGCGAACAACTGGCCTGGATCGTGGCAATCATCGCCGGCCTGGCTGCATTGCTGCTGGCTGCCGCGATCCTTGTCATGATGCCGCTCAAGACCACGCAAGCCTATCTCGGACTTGTGGACCGCCAGTCCGGCGACGTGATCCGAGCCTATGAAGTCGGCCGGGCCACGCTGACCGAACGGGATGCGGTGATCGAAAGCTGGGTCTACAACTATGTCCTCGATCGCGAGACCCATGACATTCACGACCAGCAACAGCGTCTCGAACGGGTGATCTCCCGATCCGTCGGCACCGCCCGCGACGATCTGCTCGATCTGTGGGACCCCAGGTCCTCGCGCTATATCCGCAAGCTCATCTCCCGCGATGCCCGTGTGTTCGTCTCCATCAACGCGATCACCCTCCTGAGCGAGAACACCGCCCAGGTCCGCCTGCAGAAACGCATCGTCGATGGCACCCGCGAAGGCACATCGAACTACATCGTCACCCTCTCCTGGCGCTTCAAACCCGCGAACACCGCCTCCGACCGGATGATCTGGGAAAACCCCTTCGGCTTCCAGGTGACGGATTATCGCATCGACCATCAATCGGAAGGATAAGGCCATGCCCCGTTTCCCGGCTCTCGCCGCATCTGCAATGTTCGGCTTTTGTGCTCTTTGCAGCGCCGCCACCGCCGAAATCACCCCCTCCGTCAGCCCAACCGACGATCGGGTCCGGACCGTCGTCTTCACCGAACGGCAGGTCTACCGGATCGACACGAAGGTGCTGACCGCCACGACCATCGAGTTCGGCCCGGGCGAGGACATCATCAACGTCGCCCTCGGCGACAATGTCGGCTTCACCTATGGTCAGCTCGGCGACAACAGCCTCGCCGTCAAGCCGACCCAGACCGGCGTCCGCACGAACATGTCGGTTGCCACGTCGCGCGGCACCTATGTCTTCGAGATGATCGAAGGCGCGACGCGGCCGATGTACCTGGTCGAGTTCGCCTATCCCAAATCCGGGGCCGCCACCCGCAGCGCCATCCGCAGCCCCGGCCCCAATTCGCGGACCTACTACGTCAAGCAGGCCAGCCGGGCGACGGGCTTCATGCCCGCCCGGATCTGGGATGATGGGACCAAGACCTACATGCAGTTCTCGCAGAACGCCGCGATGCCGGCGGCCTTTCGCGCCGATGGCAACGGTCGGGAATACTCGGTCCAGACCAAGATAGAGAACGGCGTGATGATCATTCCGAGCGTTCAGGACCGTTGGGTGCTGCGCCTCGGGGATTCGGAAATCTGTATCTGGTCGGACCGCCTGCGCGCTGCGCTGGCAAAGCAGGGAAAGGGGTGACGCCATGGCCGCACGCAACGAGATCCTGAACCAGAAGCGGACCCCGCGCAAAAGTGGCTGGATGCGGACCACCGCACTGGCGGCAGGCTTCGCCGCCGTCGGCGGCGCGGGGGTCTATTACGTCCTCTCACAGCCGGACGCTGCTGACGGGGCGCTTCTGGAAACCTCGCAATCCGCCGCGATCCAGCAAAACGACCGCAGCGGCGTCATGGTGCCCGACCTCGGCGAGCCGGAGATCGAGGCCACGCCCGTTGCCGACGATCGGGGCGAACTTGACCGCCTGCGCACGGAGAACGAGCGCCTGGCCGCGCAGATCGCCGAGGAACAGGAGGCTGCCGCCGAACGTCGCAGGCTCTTCGAGGAACGGCTTGACGAGATCGAGCAGGAGAACGCCGACCAGCTCGCGGCGATGCAGGCGCAACTCGAATCCGATTACAGCCGCAGGCAAGCCGAGGCCGCGGCCGAACAGGCGGCGCGCCTGGCGGCCGAGCAGGCCGAAGCCGACCGGCGCAGGGCGCTGGAAGAGGAACGTGCCCGCCGCGAGGAAGAACTGGCCCGCCGGATGCAGGCGCCACCGGTGATGGGAAAGACCGGCTCGGAGACCTTCGCGAACGGAACAGTCGGCGCCGAGCGGCAGGCCATGTCCGGCGATCGGGAATTCCTGATCTCCAGTGCCGCCGCGACCGAGACCCGCCGCGCCACCGTGACGGCCAATCCCGCGAATACGGTCGGACAGGGCACCATCATCGAGGCGGCGCTGGAGGTCGCGATCAATTCCGACCTTCAGGGCCAGGTCGCGGCCATCGTCTCGCGCGATGTCTGGTCGATGGACATGACCCGCGTGCTGGTGCCCAGGGGCTCGAAGCTGTTCGGCACCTATAATTCCGAAATGGGACAGACCCAGAAGCGCGTCCTGGTGGCATGGACACGCCTGACCACCACGGATGGACAGACCGTATCGCTCAAGTCCTATGGCTCCGACCGCCTCGGCCGCTCCGGCATGGTCAGTGAGGTGAACAATCACTTTGCCTCCCGCTTCGGCTCGGCCGCGCTGGTCAGCGTCATCAGCGCCCTGCCGTTGCTGCTCTCGGACGATGGCGATGATTCGTCCGGTTCGTCGGGCGATGCGGCGGCGAATGTCAGCGCCAGCCTGTCAGGTGCCGTGGGCGATGTCATGAAGGGCTATCTCGGCCAGAAGCCGACGATCCTCGTGCACCAGGGTTCGAACGTGTCGATCCGCGTCGATAGCGACCTGGAATTCTATTGATGCTGGTCCCGCTGCTGATCGACGCGCTGACGCCCCTGCACCCGGTCCTGGTCCGGCCCGATCTGGTCGAATGCTCGATGAATGCCGATGGCCGGATCTGGGTGAAGCTGCAGGGTCATGCCCAGATGCACACACCGCAGGGCGTCCCGGTATTGCCGCCGCAGAAGATGATCGAGATCACCGAACTCTGCGCCGGCGCTGCCGGCGAGAAGTTCGATGAGGACCGGATTCTTGCGACCGGCACATTTGATTTCTGGATCGAGGGCATGGAGGGCGGGATGCGCAAGTTCCGCTTTCAGGCCGTGAGATCGCCGGCCGTCTATGGCGGCCCCGTCGCCATGTCGCTGCGCGCCTTCGTGACCGGAGATGCGCAGAAGGACTTCCGCTTCGAGCGGCTGCGCGATCTCGGCAAATCGCTTGAGGCAGAGATTGCCGAGAACGCCCGCGCGATCTTCGGCATGGCGCTGGACGGCAATTGCGACTTCGACGACGTTCTGGCGGCCCTCGCCCGCGAACGCATGAACCTGGTGATCTCCGGCGCCACCGACAGCGGCAAGACCGCCCTCACCCGGCGCTATATCTCGTTCATCGAACCCGATGAGCGCATCATCACCATCGAGAAGGGGGTGGAGCTGTTCCCGACGCAACCCAACAGCCTGATGCTGCAATCCGAGCTGGACCCGGCGAGCCAGCGCAATCCGACAAAGCTGCTTCAGGCATGCCTGCGCCTCAACCCGCGCCGGATCATCCTCGGCGAACTGCTGGGACCGGAGGCCCAGACCTTCATGGAGGCCATCAACTCCGGCCATGAAGGCTCCATGACCACGATCCATGCCAGCACTGCCCGCATGGCCTTCGAGAAACTGTCCTCGCTGATCCGCCAGTCCGGCGCGCGCATCGACCACAGCGAACTGCTGGAAAACTTCCGCCAGTCGATCCACTGCGTGATCCAGGTGATGGAAGACCGCCGGACCGGGAAACGCGGCATCGCCGAAATCTGGTTCCCGTCACTCGATACAATCGGGGCGCCGTGAGGCGCCACGCAACGTAACAACAACATCGTTCAGCCGCATTCTGGACGACTATCTGTTGTCAGGTGCCACCACCCATTTTTTTCGCCAGCTTTTCATTCATCGCAGCCAGTTGCGCTGCGGCCTCTTCCTTGTCGATCTCGATCGTCTCTTCGATCGTCGCCATCTGATCGTCCAGTTCGCCGCGCGCTTCCGGATCTGGTGCGCGTGCCGGGGTCTGGCGATCCGTTTTTTCGGCTGGTTTGAAAGTTTGCGCTTCAGCCAGTGCTTCGCGCATCTGCCGGTTTTCCACGGCTGTCCTTACCACTTGCTGTTCCAGTCTGTCGATATGCTGCAACTGGCGCGACGGATAGGGATACGCCCCCTTCTGGCTCTCGAAGATCGGCTTGAAGACCGGATCAGCGTAATAGACGATCTTGTCGGCCAGGATCGGCTGGTGCCCTTCCGGCATCAGCAGCACCTTTGACTTGGGCAAACCCCGCAGCTGCGCGGCCGTGAACAGCGGCAGCTCTTCGGTCGAGACATTGACGCTGCGGTTCGAGAAGTCGTTCAGCGTATAGCTGTAGGACGCCTTGAAGCCCGTCCGGGTGCCGAGCGCCTTGGTGATCTCTTCCGTGGTCGAATGATCGTTGGGAGAGATATAGATCTTCATCTCGCAGCCGGCGATCAGGCTTTCGACCTCGGCATCGCTGTAGCCCACCGATTTCAGGCCGGGGATCGACTGCGTGACCACCGTCGTGCGCGCACCGTGACCGGCAAGCTGCTTCATCGACTGCTGGACGATCGGCATGTAGCCAAGCTGGTCGAACTCGTCGAGCATGATGAACACCTGCCCCAGCCCGCTGTCGTGGTCCGAGCTGGTCTGCCGGATCGAGGCGATCAGGTCCGTGAACATCAGCCGGATCACCGCGTTCAGCGGCGAGATATCGTCTGATTGCACCACGATATAGATCGACTGCCGCCGCGAGCGGATATCGTCGAACCGGATATCGTCGCGCCGGGTCACGGCCTGGATCTGCGGGTTGGCCCACTGCTTCAGCCCGCTGTCGCTCATGACCTGGCTGTAGGATTGCCGGATCTTCGGATCGAGGTTCCCGTAATTCGAGAACTCCCGCCGCACGATGGGATTGTCCGACGCCCTCGCGATGGCGTTGTAGCGGTCGCTGTCGCTCACCCCGACCTCGCTGCCATCGCCGAACATCAGCGCATGGACACGGGTCAGCGTCGGATCGCCCATCTCGATGGCACGCAGGCAGCCGGCGATGAACCATTGCTTTGCCCCGCCAAGGAAGTTCGAGGCCGATCCCTCCCCCTTCGCGACCAGGAAATTGTCCGCGAGCTTGTCCAGTTCCGCGTACCGCCGGTTCGGATGCGTGATCGCGGCAATGCGCGCCAGCGGATTGTAGTGGTGCGAGCCATGCTCGAAATCATAGGGTGCGAAGCGAAACACCTCGTCGCCCAGCTCCACCCGCATCCGCGACGTGTTGCGGAAGATCTCGCCCTTCACATCGAGCACCACCAGCGAGCCATCCGCCAGCAGGCAGTTGGGCGTGAGATAGGATACCCCCTTGCCCGAGCGCGTCGGACCGATCAGCAGGCATTGCGGAAAGGCGTCGATCGGTGCCGAGATGAACTCCGCCTTGAGCGCTTCCTTCGGCGATGTTTCCACCACCTCCAGCGGTCTGCCGCGCAGCTCCTTCGGCGGGCGCGCGACCTTGCCGAAGATCAGACCGCCCTCTTCCAGCGGCGTGATGAAGCCGTTCCGCCGCATCTCCCTGATCCCCTGGAAATGCGCCGTGCCGTAGCGCGTCGTGGTCGTTGTGTAGATCATCACCCCGATGAAGACGATGCAGAGCGCAACCACGCCGACGAAGATCGCCGCCGCGATCTTTTGCGCCTCGGTCTGAAGGCTCAGATCGCTCAGAACACCGACGATCGAGATCGGACTGCCGCTGAAATCGCGGTTCATCCCGTTCAGCACCAGGCTCGATGCGATCACCGCGATCAGAAGCGTCATGACAATGCCGGCGACGATCCGCGCCCGGTCTTTCAGGTCAAGTTCCATGCTGCCCTCCCCTCAGAGCGAGAAATCGTCGCCGGTGCTGCTCTGGCTGAGCACACGCCGCGCCTTGTGGGGCTCATCCGCCGCCTCATAGCCCTTGGCAATCTGATCACGCGACAGATCGAACTTCGCGGCATGTTCCGGACGCTCCGCCATCGCCATCACCGAGGCCGCCAGCTCGCGCTGGTGCAGCCGGTTCGGCGTGATGGCTTGGAGATCCCGGTAATCCCCTTCGGCCATGCGCTCGAAGCCCTTGGTTCCGAACTCGGCCCGAAGCGCCGCCACGTATTCACGCTCGCTCTCGCGGTTGGCGAACTCTGGCGCCGCGGAGGGATACTCGCGCTCGGTGAGCCGCTGCATGAAGGACCGCAGGTAATCCCTGTCGGGCGTCATGATATTGGCCCGCATCTCGCCACGCACCTCCTGAACCCTGTCGAACATCTCGTCGGCCGAGATCTTCGGGCCGCGTTCGGGATCGACCGCCGAGGACAGAACATCACGCTTCTGATCGTCGCTCAGCAGGTCGTTCTCGAACACGCCCTTGGCGAATTGCCGGTCGATCCCGGCATCACCCGACAACTCGTCGAACTTCTGCCAGAAATCCGCGACCGCGCCGGGGCGGGCCTCGAAGCTGTAATCGACATTGGCAAGCTCGACCGCGCGCAGCGCAATACGATATTCAGGCTCTCGGGCCTTTGCTGCATCTTCGATTTCCAGCAACCGCTCTCCAAGCGCCGTCCGGTCGTAACCGAGCTGGCGCATATCTTTCATCTCGTAATCGAACACTCGCTGACTGATCTCTTCGTCAGAATTGACGCCCGCCGAGTACATCTCGACTGCCCGATCCATTGTCTTGTCGAACGTCTCATCCCATCCGACGTCATCAGGCTCCAAGCCAATATTGCTGTTTGGGTGGTACTCGACCGCGCGGTCGCGCAAGAGCAGTCCATCGGCATGCAGGCTGTTCGCCATAGGGCCGGGATGCGCGATCCCCTCAACCTCGACAACAACGCCGTATTCCTGCTTCACATCGTCAAGGAAGCTGCCAATCGCCGTGAAGTGCTTGCCCTGCATCTCCGGGGGAAGTTCCAGGACCTTGTCCCGCATCCGCTCCGCCCATCCCTGGATCGCCGCTTCGAAATCTTCCGGGGTCTCGACATTCTCAAGTGCCATCTCGAATTCCTTTCTTGAAATCGGGTTCTGCGTGGCGATGCCCTGGATCATCCGGTCCGCAACCTCCGCCACGCGCGCGTTGCCCACCATCTTCGCGGCTTTCGCCACCTCTCCCCACTCGTCCGCCTCGTCGATCAGCATCCCCAGAACGCGATCCGTCAGCGCCCGCTGGCCCGGCACCCTGCCCTGCCGCCACTGCGCCGAGGATGGCGAATACTGAAGATCGCCACGCTCGTAGCGCGTCGTCGCCTCCAGGTGGACGCCGTAATCCTGCGCCACCGACACCATCAGGTTCCGGAACCCCTGGTAGGTGAACGGCGCATCCAGCTTGTTCGACAGATAGAACCAGCTGCCGTTCTCGACCCCGCGATTATTGACCAGCACATGCACATGCGGGTGCGACCGGTCCGTGTGCAGCGCCGCGATGTATTCCCAACGATCGTCGGCGAATTCCTTCTCCGACCCGAACGCCCGCTCGCACATTTCCTCGGCGATGGCCGCCGCATCGCGCGGCGCCGTGTCAGGCGGAAACGAGATCAGCAGATGCGACGTGTGACCATTCTTCGGTGTGCCCTGCCAGCTGGCCTCCCAGCTATCCGCGATGGCCTCAAGGGTGGCTTCGGACTGACGCCGCTCGTCGGTCAGCGCATCGCTGAACCCGAACGTGTATTGCGCCTTGGTGTTGATGTAATCCATCTGCCGGCGCATCTGGTGGCGCGTATGCGTCCCGCCGCTAGCGATCTTCTTGAAAACGGCGGCCCGCGAGCCTTCCGCGAAATTCCACTTGTTCAGCAGGCTGCCCGACAGCCCCGACCCGCGCCGACCACCCGAGCGACTACCGCCCCGCACCTTCCGCAGATGCGGGCGGATCGTGACGCCTTCATCGTCGTCGGCAAGGAAACTCACTCGTTCTCCCCCTCACCCGCCGCATCAGCGGCCCGCGCCGCCGCCCAAACCCGCTCGTTGGACCGCCGCGCCTCCTGGACAACAGCATTCAGCGCCGGCAGAACCTTCCGAAGCTGCGATTTCAGCTCCGCCAGATCCTTGCCCGCCTCCCTCAGAGGCGGCGCCTGGCCGCGGTTCACCGCCCGCGCGATCTGGTTCACATTGACCCCGATCGCCGACACCTCGTCGTAAAGCGCCTTCACCTCGCCCACGAACGCGAAGTTCCGGTCCAGCAAACCGACCGAATTGCGCACCAGCGCCCGCAACGCATCCGACCGATCCTTGAACCCGGCACGGGCCAGCTCCTGCTCGAACGCCTCCTTCTCCCCCACCGAGATCCGGAAGTTCACCATCTCCGTCGGGGAAAATGCAGGGCGCTTCGGGGCAATGGCGCCACTGCGAAGCCGGTAGACCGTGCTCTTCGCGACCTCGAACTCCGACGCAATCCGGCCCACCGGCACGCCCTCCTTGAGCCGCGCCACGATCTGATCGCGGGTCGCCGTGGTCAGGTGGGTCGCCTGCCCGCCCTTCGACAAATCGGCTCTACGCGAATTTTGTCTTACAATACGCACTTCCTGCCAACCACTTATCTACAACCTTAGACCCAAATAGCACGAACATCGTGAGTTCCATAGCCCTTTTTCCACGCGTCAAAGGCCCAGCCTGAAGCCAAGCCGACGACCAAAGCGCGTCGCCAGACGGCCGTTAGTGTGCCCTGACAGCCGCAAAAACAGTTCTGGCTGGGCGGGGCCGCGCGAGGCCCTTACCGTCCGCTGTGGGCCAAAATAGAGCTTTTTTGCAGATACAGTGTTTGGCGTTCGGCGTTTTGCGTAGTTCGTTAAGCGTTACGGGGCATAGGCTTGGCGTTCTGGCTTTCGCGTTTTAGTTTTACGCTTGTGGTTTAATCGTTGTCCGTTTTGGTGTATTGGTATCGGTTTACATGTTTCGGTTATTGCGTTCTGCGTTTTCGCTTTCGCGTCATGCGTTCTACGGTTTGCGTTCGGCGGTCTGCGTTCGATGGTCTGCGTTCGATGCTCTGCGTTCGATGGTCTGCGTTCGTTGTTTCGCTTTTTGGTTTAATAGTATCGCGTTTTGCTTTATGTGTTCTGCGTATACGGTTTCGCGCTTTGCGTAATGCGTTCTGCGGTTCGCGTTACTATGCCGTGGATGCAACGATCGGCGGCATGACTTGAGAGCAAAGCGCACCGAAAAATGAGTAGGGGCGATGAATGGAAGAGAAGAAAGAAGACGGCCCGAACGGCATCCGCGTCGTCATGGTGATGAACAGGAAAGGGGGCTGCGGGAAATCGACTCTCGTCAAAGGCCTTGCCAGTGCCGCGGCCGAACGCGGGGAAAGCGTCACGATCTTCGATACAGACAGCAGCGAAAGTGCCTACCAGTGGATGCTCAATGCCAAGGAGCTGGGAAATTGGGCTGGGGATGTGACGGTCATCAAATCTCTGGACAGCGCCGAAATCGGTGAAACCATCGACCGACTATTTGACATGCCCGACCAGGAGCACCTGGTCCTGATCGACACGTTTGGTGGAGCCTCAGAGGCCATCGACGACCTTGCAATGATCTCGCATTTCATCGTGATCCCATCGAAGTTGTCACGGTCCGACGTCACCGAAACCACGCAAACCCTGAAATGGCACGCGAACCTCAAAAGGCGGGCCGCGGACCCGGCCGCTGTCCCGCCGAGCCGCGTCATGCTGAGCGCAGTTCCAGTACGCCGGAATGAAGCCGAAGAGACGGCTTACATGCATATCATGACGACGATGCCGACACTCACCGAACCGGTGATGCAGCGAGCGGCCTATGTCCGCATGGACCTTGAAGGAATGCTTGGTGCCATTCGGGATAATTTGGTCAACAAGGCGAACGCCAAGCACATGGATGTGGCAATTGCCGAGATGGAAAGCGTTCTGGGTGCCATAGACGAAATCATCAAGAAGGGGCAGGCCGATGGCTGAACGAAAGCGCTTCACTCCAGTCGTCAAGCCGGATGAGGACTATACCAAGCGCATAGAGCGCAAACCGGCTGCGCAGAAATTCATGTTTCGCGAAGATCCGGAAGAGATCGAGGCTCCCATGGAGGCCGTACCAGCGAAAGATGACAAGCGTCAGGCAGAGGCTCCGCCATCTACCGCGATCGAGCCATCAGACGAACAAATGACCGAAGGGGCCGCCAGAGAGCCGGCCGCGCCGAAATCTGCACGATCCGTAGATACACCAACGACAACGGCAAAGCTGCGTTTGCATATCGCTGTTCCGGCAGAGCTTGCCGCTCGGGCGAATAGGGCAGCTGAAAAGGCACGCTGTCCTGCAAGAAAGGTCGCGCTGGCCGCTCTCAATGAAATCAAGCCGTCATTGCTGGAACGCCTGAACAGCATCCGCTACGGCCAGATTGAGCCTGAGCGGCAAGAAAATGTCGGATTCAGCATCAGCACGACATGGCAGATCCCGGCGAAAACAGAGACCCACCTTAAGTCAGAGCTGGATCCCGTCGGAATTGGACAGGTTAACCGGCTGGTCAGCCACTGGATACGCGGACAATTCCTGGATCACTTCGAGAAATATCTGAAGAAACTCGGGCACTAGCGAACAACCAACCCTTGGTCCGAAGAGCTAAGGGGCTTTGCCCCTCGCGCCGGCAAGGACAATAGACAGAACCGTGTCCTCGGCTGCGCCTGCGGGCCGCACCACTTCCGTCGATTGTCCTTGCCTCTGCTACCCCCACTCTCGGCGAGGCCAGACCCCGAAAACCGAAGTTTTCGGGGCAGGCTCCATTTGGGGGCACCCCGATGGAGACGGGGGGCGCAGATGACCTATCGACGCGGTAACGATTGCCAGGCGGAAGGGCAGGGGGGCCACATGTCCCGGCTGGAACGGTTTCAGAACCTTCTGGACGCGATTGAAGCATGTGACTGGCAGGATGCGGAGATGGTCATGTCCGCCGTCCTGGAGGAAGCACGCGCGGATACACCGCTGGTGCCCTTCGGCCATATTGAAGACGATGCGGAGTTCTGGGCCGCGATGGCGACATATGAGGAACTGCGCGCGTATTTCCTGGCCTGTGGCAAGCGCCTCGCGCGCCGGCAGCTCGGCCGCCGTGGGCAGATCCGACTGGCGCAGCTATTGTTCGCCGATATGCCCGATGAAGACCGCAGGGCGGTGATCGCCACGCGCCGGTCTGGCGGCGCCGGCCGGCAGGTTATCCAGCCCGAACGCCACCAGGCGGAAGGGCCGCGCAGATGAACGAGCGAGACGCGCCCCCAAAGAGCGAAGGGACGCGAGGAAATCTGTGGGTAACGTCCCGGGTGGCATAGCCAGAGAAGGCTGCGACGCGGCGCAAGCCGCGTCTCCGCTTCCGGCGCTGCGCCAGCGGCGCCGACGCGGCCAGGAGGGGCGGCGCAGCGTCAATCCTGGCCGCGAAAATCACCCCCGGCCAGAACGCTGCTGGCCGGGGATCGTCCTCAGTTGATTTCCTCGATGAAGCGTTCGCCCCTGAAGGGGTCCATTTCATAGATCAGGACCGGGATACCGAACCGCTCGGCCCGATGCCGCGCCCTGCGGCGGGCTTCGTCCAGCGTATCGCAGGGGATCGGCAGATCGTCGGGATGGTCTCGCAATTCATAGATCATGGCACGGCCTGCTAGAGCTCGATGCCGGGTTTCAGGTTGCCGTCGCGGTCGAGCCAGCCGCGCGCCTGCGCGCAATCCATGCAGATGCAGGTTCCGTCCGGATCGCCGGGCAGGATTACCGGTGCAAGCATCGCCATCGGGTTGACGCTGCCGCATTTGCGGCAGGTCAGGACGGGCAGGGGGGTCGGGCCGCTCACGCGGCGTCCCTTTCCTCGATCATCCCGGCGGGGGCGGTTTTCATGAGCCAGTCGGCGGCCTTCTGGGCCTCGGTCGTGGCCTTGAAAATCATCCGCTTGTCGTCTTTCAACGCCCGCAACCAGGATGCGACATAGGCCGCCGATTGCCCAAAATCAGGCGTCAGGCCGAGTTGCGCGCAAACCATGACCTGCCCCAATTCGGCGCAAAGTTCCTCGAACGCATACGCCGCCCGGTCGCTGAACCGGGAAAAGCGGTCCAGCCGGTGCGCTGCGCCGCTGGCATGGCAAAATTCATGGGCGAGGGTGGCATAATATCCGCCCGCATCGTGAAAGGTCGAAACCGGCGGCATATGCACGAAATCCCCGGCGATATCGTAATAGGCGCGCGGATCGTCGCTGGTGCGGCGTTCGATGCCGGTCGCGTCAAAGAACGCCTCAAGCGCCGGATCTGCCTCGGTGCCGAGGTCGCGGGGTTCCTCGATGGGTGCGCCATGATAGGCTTCGGGCAATCCGTCGATCTGGTCGCCGTTGAACACCCGGTAAGACTTGGCATAGCCAATGGTCTTTTCCTCCCCGGTCTCGGGGTCTTCACGGTCCACGGTGCCATATTTGACGACGATGGCGGATTTCTCGCCCTTGCGGACCTGTCCGCCAGCCTCCTGCGCCTGCCGATAGGTGAACCAGTAGGGGCTGCGGAAACCCTTCTCCGCCGCCTCTGCCCACAGCATCAGGATATTGATGCCCCGGTAAAACTCGCCGGTGCTGCGCCGGGGGAAGGGGATACCGCCAGCATTGCCGGTCCAGGGCTTGCGCCATGCCGGCGTGCCCGCCTCGATGCTGGCAATGATCTGATCGGTGACATGCTGATAGATATCGAACTTCGCTGCCATGTCGGCCTCCTTTGCGACGGGCGGCGCGGGCTTGGTGCCTGCTTTCCGCCGATGGGCGAGACCTCTCTGCGTGTCGTCGAAAGGCCCCATGCCTTTCGGACGGCAAAGCGGGGAGGGCGCAGCCCTGCCCGCGGCCGGGGGGATGACTGTCACGGGGTCGGGAAGGCGGGGTGGTGCGGCCCGCAGGCGCAGCCGAGGACACGGCCCGCCTGGACGACGACGCGCGGCACGCGCGGCGCTGGCCCCTTGACCGGCATCCCACCGGATGCGTGGCGGACAAGGGGAAAGGAAACATCGTCGGGACGGGGGTGAGCGCGGGCGCAGCCCGCGTCGATCCCCCGGCACGTCCTCAGCCCATCACGGCCCGCGCCTCGTGGGCGGGCCGCCGAACTACTGTTGGTGCGGCATTACGTCAGTCTGCTATGCGGGACGAAGCGCCAGTTCGCTGCGGTGGCTTCGAATGACCGCTTCTGACGTTGTCTCGAAACCAAAGTTCCCTTTCTGGATGCCGCGCACAGGGTGAGCCGTTCTGATCCGGACCGCACTACGGGTACGGCGCATCGCAAAGGCAGTCCGAGTTTTTCATGTTCTTCGGGTAGACCTCAGAGAAACAACCTCAAACCAGCTCCAAGAAGCGACGCCACCAACAGAATCCTAATGATACCCCAGTGTAGCCGGAAAGCCAGGAAGGCGCTGAGGATGAACAGGGCTACGGCGAGCCATTCGATGGTTGCAAGGTCAGGCCGCCAAAGCGTTATGGGTCCCAGCTTCTGCCGGTTCACGCCAGAGAACAGAACATGCAGCGCAAACCAGATCGAAAGATTTAGGATGACGCCCACGACGGCGGCGGTGATTGCCTTGAGAGCGCCTCTCAGTCGTGGTTGGTTCGATATCCATTCGATGTAAGGTGCGCCAACGAATATCCAGAGAAAGCACGGCGCGAAGGTGACCCAAAGCGCCACCACGGCAGCACTCAGGCCAAGCAAAAGCCCACCGTCCTTAAAACCGGCGAGAAACCCGACGAATTGTGTGACCAGGATAAGCGGGCCAGGTGTCGTTTCCGCCAACCCAAGGGCGTCGACCATTTCGCCTGCGGTTAGCCAGCCGAACTGGACAACGACATCCTGTGCCATGTAGGCGAGAACAGCATAAGCACCGCCGAAGGTCACGACGGCAAGTGTGGAGAAGAACCTGCCGACCTCAACCAGGATGTCCGGCGCGCCCAACCATCCGAGGGCGAGCAGCGGCAGTAGCCAGATCGCCAGCCATGTTGCGATCGTAAGGCTCGTCTTACCCACCGACACGTGCGCCATGTCCACGGCCTTCCGATCCATGTCCACGGTTCCCATGAACCAGCCGAACAGGCCCGTCATTAGGACGATCAACGGATAGGGGATCGACAAGAAGAATATCCCGATAAACGCCAATGCCGCGATCAGCCAATGCGCGCGCTGCGAAAGTGCCTTTTTCGCGACCCGCAACAATGCCTCGACCACGATCACCAGAACGGCAGCCTTGATTCCGTAAAACAGCGCCTCCACCAGCGGTACATCGCCATAGATGCTGTAGATTGTCGCCAGCAACATGATCACGGCGGCACCGGGCAAGACGAACAGCAGCCCGGCGATCAAGCCGCCGAGCGTGCCATGCAGCCGCCACCCGGCATAGGTAGCCAACTGCATCGCCTCGGGGCCGGGCAAGAGCATGCAAAAGCTCAGCGCATTCAGGAACTGCTGCTCAGAGAGCCAGCTGCGGTTTTCGACGACCTCCTTGTGCGTGAGCGCGATCTGGGCGGCGGGACCGCCAAACGACAGGATGCCGATCTTCCACCAAACCCGTGTCGCCTCCGCGAGCGTCGGGGTTTTGTCCATCAGGACGTCACTGGAACCACTCATAACCTACGCCTTCGTCAATGCAGCGGGCCAGGCATGCCCTTCATCCGTGGCATCGCGCGCCCACCGATAGAATGCGTCGTAAAGCAGCATGCCAGCTTCGAGCTGTTCCAGATCGTCACGATACATTCGAGACAGACCCAGTGAGGCGGCCAAAAGTCCCGCCGCTTCGGGTGCCAGATCATGCCGGTTGGTGTCGGCACCACGCACGATTACGGCCAATCTCTCAAGCGCATCATGACTGATGCCGAACTCTTCAATCATCGTGTCGAACGTGCATTTTTCGTCGCGGTGGCTCCAGAAAACGTCTTCAATGTCGAAGGGCGTCGCATTGAAACGCTCTGCGACACTGGCAACCTGCGATGCGGCGACAAACAGTATTTGGGCATTCGGGTCGACAAACCGGCGAATAAGCCAGGGACAGGCAATCCTGTCGATCTTTGGCCTGTGACGTGTAACCCAGACTGTGCGTCCGCTGGCATCTAGTGGCGGCAGCTTTTCCGCAAGGACCATCGGAAGCCCGGCATCTCTCCAGGCGAATTGCCCACCTTCGAGGACTTCCGCCTTCGCACCGGCTGATCGCAACAACGCGGCGGCACCCTGGCTGATTTTCAGGCCCTTCTGGCAGTAGACAACGACCGGACGGCCCGTGAGATCGTGGGCAAGTTTAATCACGTCAAGAAATGGTTGACGCACCGCGCCAGGGATCAGGTGCGGGTCCGCATCGAAGTCTTCATCAATGCGCACATCAAGCAGTACGGGACAATCAGGTGTGCCCACCAAGCGGGCCAATGTCGATACGGGGATTTCATTGTATGACGCCATTAAGCATCCTCCTTAAACAGGTTGGAAGGATGCAAGATTGGGCTGGCGCCTCACGGGGTTCTTGCGGACCCCTGAACCCCCTGTCTAAACTCGGGTTTCGCAACCGTCAAGCTCCAGAACAGACCTTTGCTGCATCGCAAAACAAATGGAAAAAAGGGCTCGAAGCCGCCCTTCGGCATTGTGCTATCCCCGGAACGATCCCCAGAAACTGTGGATAAGTTCACTGGCAAAGAAAGGGGCCGCCCGAGGGCGGCCCAGTTGAACCTTCGTCGCAGAAGGATTTGAACAATAGAGAAACGAATGCCAAAACAATTCAGCAGGATCGAGCGTAAGCGGCTGATCTGCCTGCGTCAATCGTCATTGCCAGACGGCGCGTGCGGTGGCCGGCACTGAGCCGCGTAGCAGCTCCTGGCGCATCGCCTGAGCAGCCTTTTCGGCTTCCGCCGCCTGCCGTTCGGCCTCGCGCTGCTTGGCGAATGGATGGCCGTTCAGCGCATGAAACATCGGCGCGGCAGGGGTGAATACCTGATCGTAGGTTTCGAGCGACAGGCTGTTCCCGTTGATCACGCGCCCGGCGACGCCGCGCGCGGCGATCTGGACATAGGCCATGTGAAACGTCGCGCGGGACAGCTCGACGGCCTCCACCCAGATATGGCGAGCCGGATCGAAACCCTGTTCCTCGATCACATCGGCCACGGCCAACACCATGCCGCCCGCGCCAGCGGCGGGTTCCGAGATGGTGATGAAACCCTGCGCCTCGATCTGGGCCGCCACATCGCCAAGGGTCATCATCGCCATCATGCGGCTGACCTCGTAAGGGGTGAAGAACTGACCCATGCGGGCATCGAGCGCGCCGATCTCGGCCGCGACCTGGCCGAAGAAATCGACGCCGCCGGCGGCGATGGTCTGCAAGGCCAGGCCCATCATGTCCGGCATCCGGCGCACATCGTCCTTGTTCGGGAACATCCCGACACAGGACATGTAGTCGGCCTCAAGCCGGTCGCGCTGGTCGGGGAAGGGCGAGGCGCGCTTTGCCAGGGCGCACCAGGCCATTTCGCAGAAGATGCGGAAGATCTCGGTGCGGGTCTTCGAGCGGTCGAAGCTGTCGAGCGCGCGCAGGAAGTCGGTCACGGCGGGATGGGCCATGTGATATTCCTTGAGATACGGGGGAACGCGCGCCGCGCCCGCCAGGCGCGGCGCAGGACGGTCAGATGCGGGACCAGTCCCGCGCCATGACGCGGCTGATCCGGCAGTCCTTCCCGGTCTCGATGCAGGTAAAGAAGGTGGTCGCGCGGTTCGCGCCGGCGAAGCGCTCCTTCTTCACGCGGAAGGTGCAGCCCTCGGTGCCATCGCTGAACCGCAGCGGCTCGGCAAAGCGGATCACGTCGCCGGGCTTCAGCGGGCGTTTTTCCCTGGCCGCGTGATCGCGGCACCGCTGCCGCCAGTCGGTCGCATGATCATTGACCGTCTCCGACAGCAGCGACAGCAGCTTTTCCGGGGCATGGGCGGCGGCATCCGTGGGGCCGGCGGTCTCCGCCATCGACTTGTAGCCCCATTTACCGCCCTTGGTCGATGTCAGGAAGATCGCGGCAAAGACATAACCGCCGGTTGCGTCGGTCACGTAGTCGCCATAAGGGCAAAGCCCGTCCTCGCGCCGGCCAGAGGTCTTGGGTTCCGACCTGACGGCTGCATACCAGACCGATCCCTTGCGGCTGATCAGCACGGGATAGCTGCGGCGCTCTTCATCCTCGCCGCCACAAAGCCGGGCGATTTCGTCGCGGATGCAGGGCGGGGTGTGGTTATAGATAAGCCAGCCCATGTTAGCCCCTCCGCTTTTCGATTGCGGCGCGGATCTGTTCGCGCAGATAGGTCAGGGGGTGCGTGTCTAGATCGTCGGCGCGGGCGGCGGCATCACCCTGATCGAGGATGTCATCGAGGATGCGCTGCGACAGCAGGTCCACCAGATCGGGCAGGCGGGTGTTGGCATAGGCATGCGACAGGTCGCGATACTCGACCAGCTCGCCGGTCAGCTCCACGATCCGGGCGAGGGATTCGCCGATATCGTCCGACAGCGCGTCATGGACGATCTGCCATTCCTCTGCCTCCCGATGAAACCCATAGACCGACCAGAACGCATGTTCGCCGGGATCGCAGACCTCGATGCTGCCACCCATGTCGCGGACGGGCGAGACGCGGAACCCGGTAAAGTCGAGAATGCAGGTGCCGGACGGCAGCCCGTTCCAGTCATGCGCCAGCGCGGCGTCATCAATGCGCTGGCCCGCCCCCAGATACTGAACGGCGCTGACCCATTTGGCTTTCACCTGCGCCTTCTCGCGCAACTCATCGAGGGTGAAGGTGCCGAGATATTCCCCGGTCACATCGAATGCGCCCCAGAGATTAAGCCAGCGGCCCTCGTTCCGGGTCAGGTCGTCAAAATTGCGCAGCATCTCGCATCGTCCTTCTCTTGCGACGGGCGGCGCGGGCCTGGTGCCTGCTTTCCGCCGATGGGCGGGACCTCTCTGCGTGTCGTCGAAAGGCCCCATGCCTTTCGGACGGCAAAGCGGGGAGGGCGCAGCCCTGCCCGTGGCCGGGGAGATGACTGTCACGGGGTCGGGAAGGCGGGGTGGTGCGGCCCGCAGGCGCAGCCGAGGACACGGCCCGCCCTGGACGACGACGCGCGTCCCGCGCGGCGCTTGCCCCTTGACCGGCAGATCCCCGGATGCGTGGCGGACAAAGGGAAAGGAAACATCGTCGGGGCGGGGGGTGAGCGCGGGCGCAGCCGGCGTCGATCCCCCGGCACGTCCTCAGCCTATCATGGCCCGCGCCTTCGCGCGGGTCGCGCATGATCTGTCTGGCCGCAGGCCGTCGCGGCAGCGACGGGATGGAACGGCGAAGGGGCGGCTTTCGCCGCCCCCTTGCCGTTACTCCTGGTCGTCGTTCCGCTTGGGGAAGGCGACCATATCGACGCCGGGGAACATGTTGTGGCGGACCTGGATCGAGGTGATCTCGCCGGCGGGGTTGCGGTTGATGAAGAGGACCCCGCAGTCGTCCCAGAAGTTCTTGCCGTCCTTCTCGCCGGTTTTGACCTTGAGCTTCATGATTTCGGTGGCCATTGGATTTTCCTTTCCTGCCTGGCGTTTCGATGAAACCCCTGCGGACAGGGCGGAAAGAGCGGCTGTCAAAGGCGAATTTGGTTCGCGCGGAATGGCCGCAGGCCAGGGGAAATTCGTCGTTGAAGGCCGAAGGCCGTCAGCCACGCTGCCCTGTCATGTTTCATCAGAAAGAAACGCCCCTTGCAGGACAGGACCAACCGGCCACGGAGCCAAGCGATCGACCGATCCGGCAGCGGGAAGGATGGCAAGGGCTGGGACTGCGCATGTCGTGTCCGGGTCAACCGCAATCCAGCCGGCATCCCCCGAAACCCCCGCCGCCTGTGTCCCCGGCACGACGCTCGCCCCGCGGGAGGGTGACCGACCGGGATTGGCAGTAGGCGCCGAAATCCTGCCCGATGATCCGGATGTGCGCGACGGCTGAAGGCCAGTCCGCGAAAGTGACCGACACCCGGATGGGCCGAGACGGGCAGGGCAGGGCGGTCAGGACCGGCGATCGAGGATCTGGCTCGGGACGAGACAGACCGCAGGCGCCGCAGACGACCGCATCGCCCTGGCTGGCTCGGGTCGCGCGAAAGCGCGACTAGGGCACGGTCGCCGGCCTGCCGGCGATGCGCCATTGTCCGGCGAGCAATCCGACAGCCTTGGTCATCGATTATGTTCATGCCAAAGCGTTCAGCACACACTAAGGATGAAAAGCCGCCCTTCGCCTCGGCCTGGCGTCCGCTATGCGGAAAGCTGCTGTTCATGTCGTCAGCTTCAACGTTTCCTTCTGGGCGAGAAAAGCGCATCGGGTTCAATGTCTTGGTAATCGGCAATGTCTGATCGTGCTTGGCGCTACTGAAATCAACGCTCGCAAGTTACAGAGACTTCACCTTTTCCATCAGAAAGGTCCGCGCTCATAGTGGCCGTGGGCTTTCCACCATCTTCGTTACAACTGAATATTATCGCCGCACTTACGCCTGTGAAACTCGCGGCGCCCGCAATTATTAGCCAGCCGACGATAGCGGGCAGTGGTTCATCGGTTATCGTGATCGAGCCCGCTGACTGATCTACATTGCTGTTAATCGTGTAGATTGTCTTTTCAATTTCAACGCCCTCGATTGAGGGATTGAATGTTGTTCGCCCGGTCAAAGAAACGATGCCAGTAGCTTCTGCATATTCTTCAAGGGAAGGTGCCTCAGCACGTCCTGCTGTTTGAACGCGAACTGTCAGAGGCGTTGCTATTCCGTCAGAGGTCAAGGCTTGTCCTTCAAAAGAAACAAAACCATCCGCATCGGTTTGCACTTCATTTCCGGCACTAAGGCTGGCGACGACTTGTCCGTCTGGTCCAAAACGAACGGACTCCATGGTGACAAACTCGTTGCCGGCCAAGGCCGCCATAGGGTTCAGTGAAACTGCCACAATAGAAAAAGCTTGAAGAAAAGGACGCATTCATTCCTCCAGACTAAAGAAGATGGAACGAATAATATGACATGTGCTTAACTATACAAAGCAAAACTTTATCCGTCACGCAGCATACAGAACTTCGGGCTCGGAGCCGTCCTTCTCTGCTCTCTGGACGAATGTCCGCGCTGGTCCGGTTGGTTGTTTCCTGCAAGCTGGCTCAGTGCGGGGAGGGGCGGCGTCAGCCGCCCTTTGTTTTCCTGCGCCATCCGGGCTCGAAACATGGTAAAGCGGCCCCCGAAGGGGCCGCCGATCATTCAGGGCAGTATCTTGATCAGCGTAACGGTCAAACCGACGATGCCGGCCGCCATGATCCAAAGGTGCCGAAAGAGATCCGCCTTGAACTCAGCCATATCGCGGCGCACTTCGGCCAGATCCTGCCTGGTCGCGAGCGTCGAGGTATCTGCCTCGGCCATGCCTTCCGCGATTGCCTCCGCGGCCTTCTGATCGAGGCCGGCATCCGCCAGCTTGCGGGCGAATTTGAGAGTGTCGATGTGCAAGGCGTTCGCCATGTTGGTCTCCTTGGTGTCAATATAGGTGATTGCCGCGTCCCGGAGAAGGCATATCGCCCGCCCTGCGCGGTCGTCGGTTTCGGACACGCGAGGTCAGGGACGCCCGGCACGGGCGCTTGCAAGCCGCGCCCCTTCGGCGCGGCGCCGTCCTTGACCCGTGTGGGAGAATCCAGAGACCGTGTGGGGTGGTGCGGCCTGGCCCCGGCCGAGGTTCGGCCGGGTTAACAGCCAGGCACGATTGTTGCGGCGGTTGCTTGGAACTGCCGCGCCAAGGGGCGCGGCTCGGCGCGAAGCGCCGGGCCTGTCCTGTCTCCCGGCGCTTTGCCGAGGGCAGGACAGGGCAACCCCTGCCTCGTCACAAAAAGAGCCCCGCACGAGGCGGGGCCAGTCAACCTTCGTCGCAGAAGGAAAGCGTAAGGCTCAGTCGCGATAGCGTCCGCGCGGGCGGCAGCACCATGCGCCGACACTCGCCTGACAGGTCGGGCAGGGGACGGCAAAAACAGGATGGCGATGTGTCGTGCAGTCAGACATATTGAACAAACCTCCCTGTTGGACTGGCGGCGGGTGACTCCCGCCGCCGTTTTTCAGGCGATCGCATGACCGCGCGGGTTCACGCGCCGCCGAGTGAAGGGCAGGGCATCGAGGGCGATGCGCCCGGCCTCAAGACTGTGCAGGAAATCCAGCAGATAGACCGGATAGGCGGGATAGGGTGCGCCGTCCCATGCCGCCCGGACCCTGCGCCGCTGCCGTGGTGGCATGGCGTCGATCAGGCGGCGGGCACGCCGCCACTGATCGGCGCGGCGCTGACGGCTGCGGGCCTCGTGCGCGGCCCAGGCATTCGCGCGGGCCTGCATCACGTCGTCGGGGCTTTTCTGCCGGGCCGCGATCTCGGCGGCAAAGAGCGGCAGGGCCTCCCGGTCGGCTTTCTGTCTGCGGGCCAGCGCGGCCCGCTTGCGGGCGGTGTCGGTAAAGGGGTGACGGGACGATCTGACGAAGCGCATCGGTCAGCCTCCCGTGGCGGAACGTGCGGCGACGGCCTCGATCCCGTCCCTGATGCGGCGCAGATCGGCGGCTTCCGCATGATCGCCGTGGGCCACGGCACGCGCCAGATCAGACTCCAATTGGCCAAGATTGTCTTGGGCGGTTGCGTATGCGCAGCCGATGGCATGGCCGACGCGGTAGCCCCCGCCGCAGGCACAGGACAGCCCGTGCCATGATTTTTCGTGTGCATAATCCATCTGTGCTGTCCTTTCTCAAACCGGGTTGCAGGGACCGGGGCGCGCGATGATCACGCGCGCCCCGCTGTTATCAGGCCATGCCCTCGGGCAGCCACGCCGCGATGCGGGCCTCCTGCGCCTCGGTGATCCCGAGCGCCTTGCGCGTGTCGGCATCGCTGAACAGGGTTTCCAGCTTTGCCGCCTTCTCGCCCTTTTTCAGCTTGGCGAAGCTGGTGGCGGTGGGGTGATCGGTGGCGAGGTCCAGCAGATCGCGCCACAACCCGTTGAGGTAAGGGCCTCCGACGCGGGAAAAGAAGTTCGCGGCGGTGGGCGTCCAGACGTCGCGGATCGCGGGCTTCGTCTCCTTGTCGATCAGCGCGGCCAGTTCATCGGACCCGCCCCTGTAATGCGCGGCCAGCATCCGCACCAGTTCGCCCCGAACATGCTCGGCCCCCTTGGCACGGAAGGCGCGGAAGGATTTGGCAAGGTCCTTGCCATGCATGTCCCTCGGCGGGTTGGCGGTCAGGCGCTCGTCCAGCGCATATCCCTCGGCCTCGGTGGTCGGCCAGTTCGGCACGTCCTCCATTGAGATCCCGAACGGCTTGCGCCATGCAAGCCCGTGGCTCAACTGATAGGCCAGCAGGTCGATCAGCAGATCGGGATCGCGCAGCGCCGCATTCTGCCGCGCGCCCTGCGCCACCCGGCCCAGATCGTCGCGCAGCGCGTTGCTGATGGGCGATTTCGGGGCGGCATCGGCGGCGCTGCCGTCGCGGCTCCGGGCGGCGTGTCCGGTCAGCACCTCCGCCGCAATCGCGGCCTCGCGGTCCTCGGTCCGGACGTAAGCCGCCTGCACGGTCAGTTGACCGCGACTGTCCACGAAGATGAACAGCCCGGCATGGTCGCGCTGCGCGTCGGTGAAATCGCCTTGGGCGATGGCGTCCAGCGCAGCCAGTTCGGCCTGTCCGTCCGCGTCCAGCGCCTCGGCCTCGGCCAGTTCCGACAATTCGTCGAAACGCTCGGCCTGTTCCTCGGACAGTTCGCCCTCGATCCGGTAAATGCGGTCCAGCTTCGAGGTCACATCATAGCTGATCCACGACTCCGGGCTGGCCTCGACCCATGTCCAGCCGTGGCCGATGGCCTCGGCGTCCATCGCCAGTTTCTCGGCAAAGAGCCGGTCCAGCAGCGCGCCATCGCCCAGAAACACCTCGTTTGCGAACAGGTCGCGGGTGATGGTGCCGCCCGCGCCTTCATAGGCGGCAAGCCCGACATAGACGGCGCGGCGGTCGGTGTCGCGGATCGCTTCGGGTTGCAGAAGCTGTTTCAGGCGGTGGGCCGACACGTCCTGACCGCGCAGCCGGTCCAGAATATCGAGTGCAAGGGCTTCGTCCTGGGCCACGGTGAAGCATTTCGCGGCCTCAAGGGTGATCTCGCCCGCTTTCAGCGCATCGAGGATCGGGGCGGGCAGGGCCGCCAGCGCAAGGCGGCGATAAACATGGGCCTCGGTCACGGCGAACACGCGGGCGATGGTCGGCACGTCGCTGCCGGTGTCGGCCATCCGGCCATAGGCGCGGATTTCATCGGCGGGGTGCAAATCCTCGCGTGCCGCGTTCTCGACGCTGGCCCATGCCCGCGCGGTGGCCGCGTCGGGGGCCAGACGGACCGGGATTTCGGCCAGTTCCGGGCGGCGGTCCAGCAGGTCGGCGTGTTTCTCGAAGGCCCGGATCAGGGCGCGCAGGCGGCGACCGCCCGCAACGATCCCGACCTTTCCGGCCTCGTCGGCAAGCCCCGCGAGGTTCTGCAACAGGCCCACGGCCACGATGCTGTCGGCCAGCAGGTCGATGCGGTCGGCATCAACGTCCTGCCGTGGGTTCATGTCCGAGAGATAGAGCGCGTCCAGCGGGAAATACTGGATCGGGGCGGTGGTGATGGCACCTTGTTTCATGGGGTCATATCCTTGTTTGCGACTGTGGTTTCGTGTTATCGGTGCCCCACCCGTGATCGGGTGAGGCGTGAGGTCAGATGACCCCGTGCTGGTTCAGGAAGGCGCGGCCGATCTTTGCGGAGTGACCGCCCTTCCTGATAAGCGCCCACGCTTCCGCGATGCGCTGTTCAAGCCATTGGTTCGTTGTTCTCACCTCCTTTCCGGTTGCCGTGGCAGTTGACCGGCCCGCGCGGAACGCATGATGCGGGCCGGATTGCGGCGATCAGTAATCGGAGGGGAACATGATGGTCAGGACGCGCCGGGTGACGGCGGGGTTGGCCGGTGCGGGCGAGCCGTAAACCAGTTCCTCGTCGTAAAGGTCGAGCTTCCAGAACAGCTTGAGGGTCAGCACGGTGACGGTGCCGAAACCATGATCGCCGTAAGGGTCATTATCCGGGGTGAAGGTGCTATCCCCGGCCACCGCCATCAGCGCGGCGGTCAGGAAATCCCTACCCATGCCGTTGACGGCAGAGGTCACGACAACCTGGCCGCGCAGATCGCTTGCGGTCCCGGTCAGCAGCGCTGCCCGGAAACGGTCGTTCTGCTCCGCAATTGTCACGGCCTCGGCGGTCGGGAAACCGTGATCGGGCGCGGCGGCGTGGCATTGCGGGCAATGGCTCGGGCAGGTCAGGGCGTTGATGATCTTGCCGCAGGTGGTGCAGCAAAAATCCACGGCAAAGTTGTCTTCGGCCAACATGGGCATCGTCCTTCTCTTGCGACGGGCGGTGCGGCCTTGGTGCCTGCTTTCCGCCGATGGGCGAGACCTCTCTGCTTGTCGTCGAAAGGCCCCATGCCTTTCGGACGGCAAAGCGGGGAGGGCGCAGCCCTGCCCGCGGCCCTGGGGCTGACTGTCAAGGCTCGGGAAGGCGGGGTGGTGCGGCCCGCAGGCGCAGCCGAGGACACGGCCCGCCTGGACGACGACGCGCGGCACGCGCGGCGCTTGGCCATTGACCGTCAGACGCAGGGATGCGTGGCGGACAAGGGAAACGGAAACATCGTCGGGGCGGGGGTGAGCGCGGACGCAGGCCGCGTCGATCCCCCGGCACGTCCTCAGCCCGTCATGGGCCGCGCCTCAAGCGCGGGTCGCGTCTGTCCTACTGCCCATCGCCCTGGGTGGCCGATTGCCGTCCGCCATTCGCCACCTGCTATCCGCCATCAGCGGATCGCTGCGGGCGCAAAACCCGTTCCGCGTTTCGCGTAATTCGTTCTGGGTGGATCGCCTCCCGGCGCTTCGCTCGATCCATGCTGTCTCGCTCAGCGCCTTGCGCCTGCGTCAGCGGGCCCGCCCGCGAGGGCCGAGATCGTCGGGGCAGGGCGCGCATGACCGGGGTTCGGGGGGATGGCTCGGGACGAGACATTCAACCGGATGCCGCAGCCGCGCGCAGCGACCCGATCAGCTCGGGTGGAGGCCGCAGGCCGGAACCGGGGGCGCGGCCCGCGAAGGGTGACGCCACCACGCTGCTTCCCGGAATCACTCTATGGCAACGCCACAGCGTCACAGGAGGAGGTCCATTAATTCGGAGAGCAAATAGTCGTGCGGTGCGCCGCTCGCGATTTGTCGTCATCAGGTGGACCTTCAGCCGCAAATTGAGTCTAAAGCGAGGGGCATCTCTGCATTGCGCGATGCTGCCGCATCCAGCGGTTTTCTTGCCCATTGCGGATTATATCCGCCCAGGAATGAACGAGACCCGAGCAGATGCCCACGCTACGCTGGTTGACCCGAGACGACGATGTGCGCGCCGCCGACAAGGTGCCCTACCGGCTGCTGGAGGAGGTCGAGGGGCTTGGCTATGGCGACCGGGATGCGGGCAATATGCTGATTCAGGGCGACAACCTTGAGGCGTTGAAGGCGCTGCTGCCCTATTACGCGGGGCAGGTGAAATGCATCTATATCGACCCGCCCTATAATACTGGCTCGGCATTCGAGCATTACGACGACAATCTGGAGCATTCCCAATGGCTGGCCATGATGTGGCCCCGGCTGGAACTGCTGCGGGAGCTGCTGGCAGAGGATGGCTCGATCTGGGTGAGCATTGATG
>NZ_JAHKNG010000024.1 GCF_018860165.1 Paracoccus marinaquae | reverse complement strand
CGTCGGCGATCGCCTCGAGGAAGGCGGCGCGGGCCTCGCGGCTCAGGTAGCCATAGCTCCAGAAGGCGTCTTCCGCCGCCTCGCAGGCGCGGTTCACCAGATCGACCGTGCCGACCGAGAATTCATGTACCGGGCCATGCGCCGGCTCGGAACGGAACACCGCCCCGCCGCCGACCCACGCGCCCGCGATCAGATGCTTGCCATGAGGGGTGAAGGTCATCATTGCCTCTCAGAATTCGAATGCTTCAACAGTGTTGCGGCGCCCCAGCGTGAAGGCGTCGGCAACCAGCACCATCGGTGCCAGATCGACCTCGGACGCGCCTGCGCGCACCAGCCGCGCCATCTGCGCGTAAAGCGCGGGATATTCGCCCATGATGCTGTCCTCGCCCCCCGCCGCCGCGCCGTCGATTTCCAGCAGGTTGCCGCCCATGCGCAGCGCGAGTCTGCCCGCATCGGTGACGAATTCCATGTCCCAGGTCTGCCTGCCTTCCTGCCGGAAATCGAAATCGGCGCTGATGCCTTGGGCGAAGTCCAGCCGCGCGGCGATCGGCGCCTGACGGTTGGCGGGGAAATCCAGATCCGCCTCGGCCAGATGCACGGGCATGGGCAGAATTTCGGTCAGGATCGACAGCGCGTTGATGCCGGGATCGAAAACGCCCATGCCACCGGCCTCGAAGATCCAGTCCTGACCGGGATGCCATTTGCGCACATCCTCGTGCCAGATGATCCGGCCCTCGCGGATGGTCCCGCCCGCCAGCCAGCGTTTCGCGGCGGCGACCGCATGGGCCATGCGCGAATGCCATGTGGCATAGAGGCTGACGCCCTGCGCGGCGGCCAGATCGGCCAGCGCGTGAACCTCGGCCAGCGTCGCGCCGGGAGGCTTTTCCAGCATCAGATGCCGCCCTGCCCGCAGCACCGCCTGTGCGGCGGCGAAACGCGGCAGCGGCGGCAGGCAGAGGCTGACCGTGCCGATCTCGGGGCGCGCGGCCAGCATATCCTCGATCCGGGTGAAGGCCTCGACGCCCTCGACCCGGCCCTGGCGGGATACGGTGGCGGCCAGATCCCAGTCCGGGCTGTCC
The DNA here is from genome assembly GCF_018860165.1 of Paracoccus marinaquae. Classification (GTDB taxonomy): domain Bacteria; phylum Pseudomonadota; class Alphaproteobacteria; order Rhodobacterales; family Rhodobacteraceae; genus Paracoccus; species Paracoccus marinaquae. The sequence goes on along the minus strand of NZ_JAHKNG010000024.1, from coordinate 53,566 downwards.
GCCAGCGCCGGCACGTGCTGGTCCAGCGCGATCTTACCGATGCCGACAAGCGCGAGTTTCATCAGTGGCTGTCCTTGCCGACCGGGTTGCCGCGGCAGCCCTTGAGGAAATCCAGATCGGCGCCGGTATCGGCCCCCATCACATGGGCCTGATGCAGCCACGCGTAACCGCTGTCGGGGCGTTCATGGCTGGGTTTCCATTCCGCCAGCCGGGCAGCCAGATCCTGATCGCTGATCTCCAGATTCAGCCGGCGGTTCGGCACGTCCAGTTCGATCATGTCGCCGTCGCGGACCACCGCCAGCGGTCCACCCGCCGCCGCCTCGGGCGAGGTATGCAGGACCACGGTGCCATAGGCGGTGCCCGACATGCGCGCGTCCGAGATGCGCACCATATCGGTGATGCCCTTGCGCAGGACCTTGGGCGGAAGGCCCATATTGCCGACCTCGGACATGCCGGGATAGCCTTTGGGGCCGCAATTCTTCAGCACCATGACGCAGGTCTCGTCGATATCCAGCGCCTCGTCCTCGATCCGGGCCTTGTAGTCGTCGATATCCTCGAAGACGACCGCACGGCCGCGATGGGTCAGCAGATGTTCGGACGCAGCCGAAGGCTTCAGCACCGCGCCATTCGGCGCCAGATTGCCGCGCAAGACGGCGATGCCGCCATGATCGGTCAGCGGCTGGTCGGCCGGCAGGATCACGTCCTCGTTGTGGTTGATGACATCGCGCACCTCGTCCCAGATGGTCTGGCCGCTGACGGTCAGCGCGTCCTTGTGCAACTGCCCGCCCTCGCCCAGCCGTTTCAGCACCACCGGCAGGCCGCCGGCATAGAAGAATTCCTCCATCAGGTATTTTCCCGAGGGCATCAGGTTCACGATGGTTGCCACGTCGCGGCCACAGCGATCCCAGTCGTCCAGCGTCAGATCGACGCCGACCCGGCCCGCGATCGCCAGCAGATGAATGACCGCGTTGGTCGAGCCGCCGATGGCGCCATTGGTGCGGATCGCGTTCTCGAAGGCCTGTCTGGTCAGGATGTCCGAAGGCTTCAGATCGTCCTTGACCATCTGCACGATGCGCCGCCCCGAAAGCTGCGCCATCACCCGGCGGCGGCTGTCCACCGCAGGGATCGCGGCATTGCCGGACAGCGCCATGCCCAGGGCCTCGGCCATCGAGGCCATGGTGCTGGCCGTGCCCATGGTGTTGCAGGTGCCCGAGGACCGGCTCATCGACTGTTCGGCTTCAAGGAATTCCTCCTGCGTCATCTCGCCGGCCTTCACCGCCTCGGAGAATTTCCACAGATGGGTGCCCGAGCCGACACGCTCGCCCCGGAAATAGCCGTTCAGCATCGGCCCGCCGGTCACCACGATCGACGGAATGTCGGTCGAGGCCGCCGCCATCAGCAGCGAGGGCGTGGTCTTGTCGCAACCGACCAGCAGAACCGCACCGTCGATGGGCTGGCCGCGCATCTGTTCCTCGATGGCCAGCGCGGCCAGGTTGCGGAACATCATCGCGGTCGGGCGAAAGGTGTTCTCGCTGGCCGAAAACACCGGCACCTCGACGGGAAAGCCGCCGGCCTCCCAGACACCGGCCTTCACCTTTTCGGCCAGTTCGCGCAGATGGCCGTTGCAGGGGGTCAGGTCGGACCAGGTGTTCAGGATGCCGATGACCGGGCGGCCGTCGAACAGGTCATGCGGATAGCCCTGATTCTTCATCCAGCCGCGGTGATAGATGGTGTCGCGCGAGGTGCCGCCATACCATTCCTGCGAGCGCAGCCTGCGCGGCCATTCGGCGGGTGTGAAGGACATGGCGAACCTCAGAGGGCTGCGACGGCGACCGGGGCCGCGTCATTGGGTTGTTGGGTCAGCAGATTGCGCAGCGGCAGGCCGAAGGCGTCGCAGGCGATCTCGAATTCGTCGCCGGGACGGGTGGCGATGCCATCGGCGAAAGACAGGGTGGCGGTGCCGAAGAAATGCACATGCACGTCGCCCGGCTGGCGGAACAGGTCATATTTGAAATGGTGATGTTCCAGATTGCCGAGGCTGTGGGACATGTTGGCCTCGCCCGACAGGAACGGCTTTTCCCAGATCACCCGGCCATCGCGGATCACCCGGCTGGCGCCCTCGACATGGCCGGGCAGATCGCCCAGCAGCATCTCGGGGCCGAAACTGGCCGGGCGCAGCTTGGAATGGGCCAGCCACAGGTAATTGCCGCGCTCGGTCACATGGTCGGAAAACTCGTTGGCCAGCGCAAAACCCAGCCGGAAGGGGGTGCCGTCGGGGCCGATGACGTAGAGGCCCGCGATCTCGGGCTCTTCACCCGCGTCCAGCGCGAAGCCCGGGCTGGTCAGGGCGGCACCCGGCGCCACGGCGGCATGGCCATTGCCCTTGTAGAACCATTCCGGCTGGGCGCCGATCTGGCCCGCGCCGGGCTTGCCGCCCTCCAGCCCCATGCGGAACATCTTCATCGAGTCGGTCAGATCCTCGCGCGCCTGTTCCTTCTGGTGCATCGCGTCCCGCGTCGCGGCCGAGCCCAGATGCGTCAGCCCGGTGCCGGTCAGGTGCAGATGCGCGGGATCCGGGTGATCCAGCGGCAAGAGCAGGCGGCCTTCGGCAAGCGCCGCGGCCAGATCGACCGCCCGGCCCTGCCCCCGCGCCTCGACCTCGTCGGCCAGGCTGCGGCCCGCGGCGATGGCCGCCAGGGCCAGATCGCGGGTGCTTTGGGCGCCGGGGACCAGATGGGCGGCGCCATCCTCATCCGGACGTGCGGCGACTGCCCGGTCGCCGCCGGAAAGCGTCAGTTGCGACAGAAACATGGCTCAGGCTTCCTTGTTCTTGTTGTAGACGTCGAAGAACACGGCGGCCAGCAGCACCAGACCCTTGATGACCTGCTGATAGTCGATGCCGATGCCAAGGATCGACATGCCGTTGTTCATCACCCCCATGATAAAGGCGCCGACCACCGCGCCCACGATCTTGCCCGATCCCCCGGCCATGGACGCCCCGCCGATGAAGACGGCAGCGATCACGTCCAGCTCCACCGCGAAACCGGCCTTGGGCGTCGCCGTGTTCAGCCGCGCGGCATAGACCAGCCCGCCGAGCGCGGCCAGAAAGCCCATGTTGACGAAGGTCAGGAAGGTCAGCCGCTCGGTGCGGATGCCCGACAGTTTCGCGGCCTTGGCATTCCCGCCCACGGCATAGACCCTGCGGCCCAGCGTGGTGCGTTCGGTGATGAACACATAGACCACGGTCAGGATCACCATCGACAGCATCACGTTCGGCAGGCCGCGGAACCATGCCAGTTTCCAGGTCACGAACAGCAGGGCCGCGGCGACGATCGCATTGCGCAGCACGAACAGGCCGAAGGGTTCATCCTCGATCCCGTAGCGGGCGTTTCGGGCGCGGGTCCGCAGACCCAGCCACAAAAGGATCAGAACCGTGACCACACCCACCGCCAGCGCCAGCACATTCGGCTTGCCGACGCCGAACAGGTCGGGGATGAAGCCATTGGCCAGCGACTGGAAGCTGGGCGGAAACGGCCCGACCGACTGCCCGGCCAGCAGCCACAACGACAGGCCCCGGAAGACCAGCATCCCCGCCAGCGTGACGATGAAGGACGGGATCTTCCAATAGGCGACGAAATAGCCCTGCGCCGCACCGATGGCGGCGCCACAGGCCAGACAGGCGATCATCGCGACAAAGACCGGCAGGTCCCAGCGGACGATCATCACCGCCGCCAGCGCGCCGACAAAGCCCATGACGGATCCGACCGACAGGTCGATATGGCCCGCCACGATCACCATCAGCATGCCCAGAGCCATGATGATGATATAGCTGTTCTGCAGGAACAGGTTGGTGATGTTCACCGGTCGCAGCAGCACGCCGCCAGTGACGATCTGGAAGAACAGCATGATCGCGATCAGCGCGAACAAGAGCCCGTATTCGCGGATATGCTTGGCGATATAGGCTCCGATGCCGATACCGGTGCTGGCCTGCTCGGTCTGTTCCATGACCTTCCCCCTATTCCCTGACGATCAGCGACATGATGGCCTCCTGGCTGGCCTCGTCGGCCGTCAGTTCGCCGACAAAGCTGCCCTCGTTCATCACATAGATCCGGTCGCACATGCCCAGCAGCTCCGGCATCTCGGACGAGATCATGATGACGGCCTTTCCGGCCGCGCTGAGTTCGTTGATGATGCTGTAGATTTCGTATTTCGCGCCGACGTCGATGCCGCGTGTCGGCTCATCGAGGATCAGGACATCGGGTTCGGTGAACAGCCATTTGGCCAGCACCACCTTCTGCTGATTGCCGCCCGACAGGTTCATCACCTTCTGGAATACCGACGGCGTGCGGATCCGCAGCGTGCGGCGATAGTCCTCGGCCACCTCGGTCTCGCGGCTTTCATCGACGACACCGCGCCGCGCGACCGCGCCAAGATTGGCCAGAACCGTGTTGCGGCGGATGGTTTCCTCGAGGATCAGGCCCAGCGTCTTGCGGTCCTCGGTGACATAGGCCAGCCCCGCCCCGATCGCGCGGTCCACGGTCGAGACATCGGCCCTCTGCCCCCGCAGCAGCACCTGACCCGAAATTTTGCGCCCGTATGAGCGGCCAAAGACGCTCATCGCCAGTTCGGTCCGGCCCGAGCCCATCAGACCCGCGATGCCCACCACCTCGCCGGCGCGGACATTCATGGACAGGTCTTCGATCACCTGCCGGTCGGCATGTTCGGGATGCCAGACATTCCAGTTCTTCAACTCGAACATCGTCTCGCCCGCCCGCCTTTCCCGTTCGGGATAGCGATGCGCCATGTCGCGGCCGACCATGTCGCGCACGATCCGGTCCTCGGTCAGATCGCCGCCGCGCGCGTCGATGGTCGAGATGGTCGCGCCGTCGCGGATCACGGTCACGCTGTCGGCGACGCGGCGGACCTCGTTCAGCTTGTGACTGATGATGATCGAGGTGACGCCCTGCGCCTTCAGTTCCAGCAGCAGCTCCAGCAGCGCCTGGCTGTCGGATTCCGACAGCGCGGCGGTCGGTTCATCCAGGATCAGCAGGCGCACATTCTTCGACAAAGCCTTGGCGATTTCCACAAGCTGCTGCTTGCCCACGCCCAGACTGTCCACCTTGGTGCCCGGCGCCTCGCGCAGCCCGACCTTGGCCAGCAGCCCTTCGGTCAGGCGGAAGGTCTCGGGCCAGTCGATGACGCCGCCCTTGGCGCATTCATTGCCCAGAAAGATATTCTCGGCGATGGACAGAAGCGGCACGAGGGCCAGTTCCTGATGGATGATGATGATGCCGCGATCCTCGCTGTCGCGGATGCCGCGGAATGCGGCGGTGCCGCCGTCGTAATGGATCTCGCCGTCATAGCTGCCCGTCGGATAGACGCCGGACAGCACCTTCATCAGCGTGGATTTTCCGGCCCCGTTCTCGCCGCAGATGGCGTGGATCTCGCCCTCGCGGACCGACAGGCTGACATTGTCCAGCGCCTTCACGCCCGGGAATGTCTTGGTGATATTGCGCATTTCCAGAAGCGCGGTCATGGCGGCATCTCCGAAACGGGGGCCGCCCCGCGCGGGGCGGCCCGGTTTGCGCGCTTACTGGACCTGCTCGGCGGTGTAGTAACCCGAGCCGATCAGGATCTTCTCCCAGTTCGAGGCATCGACGCCCACCGGCTCCAGCAGGTAGGAGGGCACGACCTTGACGCCGTTGTCATAGGTTTCGGTATTGTTGATCTCGGGCTCACCGCCTTTCAGCATGGCATCGACCATGCCGACGGTGACGCGGGCCAGTTCGCGAGTGTCCTTGAACACGGTCGAATACTGCTCGCCCGCGAGGATCGACTTGACCGACTGCACCTCGGCGTCCTGGCCGGTGACGATCGGCATCGCCATGTCGCCCGAGCCGTAGCCCACGCCCTTCAGCGAGGACAGGATGCCGATCGACAGCCCGTCATAGGGGGCCAGCACGCCATGGACCTGCTTGTCGGTGTAATTCGCCGACAGAAGGTTATCCATCCGCGCCTGCGCCACGGCGCCGTCCCAACGCAGGGTGCCAACCGTGTCCATGCCCATCTGGCCCGAGACGATCTGGATATCACCGGAATCGATCAGCGGCTGGATTACCGACATGGCGCCGTCATAGAAGAAATAGGCGTTGTTGTCGTCGGGGCTGCCACCGAACAGTTCGACATTCCACGGCTTCTGGTCGGGGAAGCGTTCCTTCAGCCCGGCGACCAGCGAACTGGCCTGCGTGACGCCGACCTTGAAGTTGTCGAAGGTGGCGTAATAGCTGACATCCGGCGTGTCGCGGATCAGCCGGTCATAGGCAATCACCTTGATGTCCGAGGCCGCGGCATTGGCCAGCGCGTTCGACAGCGTGGTGCCGTCGATGGCTGCGATCACCAGAACGTCGACGCCCTTGGTGATCATGTTCTCGACCTGGGCCAGCTGGTTCGGGATGTCATCCTCGGCATATTGCAGGTCGGTCTCGTAGCCCGCTTCCTGAAACTGCTTGACCATGTTGTTGCCGTCGTCGATCCAGCGCGCCGAGGATTTCGTCGGCATCGAGATACCCACGGTTTCGGCCATCGCACCGGCAGCAAGCCACGATGCTCCGATCGCCAGCGCGACCGCGGCGGTTCTGATTTTCATGCTGTTCCTCCCTGTGACGGCACATCGCCGCCGTATTCTTCTGTCGCCGCCCGGCAAGGGGCCGCAGCAAAACCCTAGCAAGTCATCTGCATGATGGTAAAATGAGATCTGTCATAATCTGCATACCGGAATAGATATGCCGAATACTCCCGCCCGCCTGATGCTGAAGCCCGCGCAGCTGCGGCTGATCCATGCCATCGGTGAACACGGCCAGCTGCAGATTGCCGCGCAGGCCTGCGCGATGACCCAGCCCGCCGCCTCGCGGATGTTGGCCGAGACCGAGCGTCAGGTCGGCGCGCCGCTGTTCCTGCGCCAGCCGAAGGGCATGGAACCGACCGAGATCGGGCGCAACGTCCTGCGTCGCGCGCGGGTGATCCTGCGCGAGATGTTCAGCATGGCCTCGGACGTGACCGCGCTGCGCGGCGGTTTCGCCGGATCGGTGCGGATCGGCGCGGTCACGGGCCCGGCGGTCGGCTATCTGGTCTCGGCCATCCGCAGGATCAAGCAACAATCACCCGAGGCCGATATCACCGTCGATGTGATGCCCTCGCGCGAGCTTCTGGGCCATCTTGCGGCGGGCGAGATGGATTTCGTGCTGGCCCGCATCCTGCCGGAATTCGAAAGCCGCGACCTCGACATCCTGCCGATGCAGGACGAGAAGGTCAGCTTCCTGGTCCGCGCCAGCCACCCGATGGCGCGCGCCCATTCGGTCACGCTGACCGAGATGTGGGAATACGAGTGGATCATGCAACAGCGCGGCGCCCCGATCCGCGAGGCCACGCTGGGCGCCTTCGCCGCCGTCGGGCTGGCCGAGCCGCAAAACATCGTCAACAGCCCCTCGCTGCTGCTGACCATCGCCTATCTGGCGCATACCGATGCGGTCGCGCCGCTTTCGGACGAGGTTGCGCAACTGTTGAAGCAACCACCGGTCAGTGCCGGCTTCGCAACGCTTCGCATGGCCCGCGACATCCGGGTGCCGCCCTATTACCTGCTGAGCCTGCATCGGCGTCCTCTGTCGCCGCTGGCCCAACGCCTGCGCGGCGCGGTGGTCGAGCGGCTGCGCGATGGCGCCGCCAGCACCTGGCATGAACTGGGCTGACCTTGCGGCGCCCGACTGCCGCTTACCAGCCCTGCACCTGACTGCCGACCACCGGGGTCCTGACGGGTTTCGCCAGACCGAAGAACACCACGAAGCCGTTGCCGCCGCAGCGAGTCGAGACGGTCTCGTCCGGGGTCTGCGTCAGGCAGACCTCATCCATCAGGTCAATGTTGTTGGCCGCCCAGACGTTTCCGGCCGGATCCACCGCGACGCCGGTGAGGAACTGCATCCCCTTTCCGGCATAACCCGTCCCGGGCGGAGAGATCGTGTCGCCGGTCTTCGTGCCGGGGGGACAGGTCTCGATCCGTACGCCGCAGAGTTCGGTCAGCGTCTTTCCAAATCCGTTCGCGACCCAGACATGGTCGTTGCCATCGACCGTGATGCCCCAGGGGCCGCTGACGCTTCCACCACCGTTGAAGGGAGAGCCGGGCGCCTGCGTGCCGTCCGGACGTATCATGCTGACACTGCCCCCGGGGAATTCCTCGATGATGCGGACGAGGGCGATGAACTTTTCGACCGTCTCGTCTCCGGCGCTGGCCGAACCCAGCCTGCTTTCCAGTTCGCTCCTGATCTTGGTCCGAAGCAGTTCCAGCTTCTCCTTGGTGCCGGGCTCACCCAGGGTATTTGCAACCCAGGCATTGCCCTGGCTGTCGATGGCAATGGCGTGCGGGCTGTAGCCGACCTGCAGCTCTTCGGCCTTGCCGGGGTCATCCGCCGGGAAGCGCGTCACCGTGTTGGAATTGGCGTTGGAGACCAGAACCCGCCCCTGCAGGTCAAAGGCGACATGGAACGGCCCCTTCACCTGGCAGGTGCCGTCAACCGGCTTGTCGTCGACGGTGCGGCAGAGGATGCGCGCCCTGGCCGGATCGCCATCCGGCAGGTGGACGATCTGGCTCTTGCTGGAATCCAGTGCCCAGACATCGCCGTCGGGCGTCGTGTTGATGCCCTGCATGCCGCCAAGCTGCCCGTCCAGATGGTAGCCCGTTGACGGGGACAGAGGCTGTCCGGCCGGGTCGAAGACCGAGATCGTCCTGCCCTCGATGCTTGTCACCCAGACCTTGCCGTCGCCCGCGACCGTCAGACCCCAGCCGGGGAAATCCACGCCGCCGCCGGTATAGCCGGCGGTCATCGGCGAAAGGGGCCGGCCATTCGCCGCGAGTTCGGAAAGCGTCCCGCCGATCCCGCCGTACATGGTCGATTGCGAACCCGCCATCTGGTTGTTTGCCGCCCAGGCATCGCCATCCCCGTCAATGGCAATGCCGCCAAGGCCGCTCAGGCCGCCGCCCGCATAGCGCAGCGCAATGGTCCAGCTGCCCGGAGCGAAGGAAAGATAGGGCCGGAACGGAGCGCTGCGGGAACCGGGCCCCTGCGGGGCCGGATAGAGGTGATCAAACACCGCGAACAGATCCGCGGGCCTGTTCCAGGGATGCAGCGCGATCGCCTGCGCCGCGGTCAGGGTGTCGGACGGGGCGGGTCCTCCGGGTGGCGTGGACGCCTCGAACAGCCTTTCGCAGGCGTCAGGCTGAACGCGAGTGATGCACCCCGCCAGCAGGTTTCCGACCGTGGTCATCGTGGCCATCGAGGTGGTCTGGGTGCTGTTCAGGGGGTCCTGGATCACGGGGCCCAGCCCCCCGGTCGCGATCTCGACCAGATTGGGCACATTGCCGGCGGCAATCTGCAATCCGAGGGCATGTCCGCTGAAGGCATCACCCTGCAGAAACTGCGCGCCCGCCCAGACCGATGCCACGGTGGTCAGCTCGTTGATCGTCACCTCCGTTGGGGCGGTGGCGCCCAGCACTGCCATCAGCCCGATCGCCGGATTGTCCGCCTGCACCGCATCAAGCCTGGCTTCCCCGCCTCTGGCCGTCAGGTAGAGCACGCCACCATGCGTCGTCCCGGCATCAAATTCGAAGCGGAAGGCGCCGTCTTGATCCGTAGTCGCTTCGGACAGCTTTGCAGGCTCTGCCTCACCCGCGACCCACAGCACCACCGATGATTTCGCAACGGGACCGCCACCGCCAGTGACCTTGCCGACAATCTGCTCGGCCGAGGCGACCTGTCCAAGGGTCAGGGCTGCAAGAAGGGCAGCGGGTAACGGCAGGCGCATGCTGGTATCCTCCACAGGTGCGCCCAACAGCGCACACTCTTCCCAGGGCAGGCAGCATCAAGCGCCCACGCGCGAAAGCGATGAGTAACATCCTATCACTTCTCATCACAATCACGGCAATAATTTTGCCGGAAGGAGCGTCAGGACGATGGCCTTGAGCGGAGGCAGCCAACCCCACCTGCCGGTCAAGGATTTCGGGCGCACCGACCAGGCGCGGCGGTCCGTCGCCGAAGTGATCGACAGTCACGCCGACCCGCCAATACCGTGCATAATGACGTGTGCGCCCGGGCGATCCCGGGCGCACAAGGGCCGTTTCGTGCATCTACTTCGATGGACGCGCCACGGGGGTATGACTGCCCCTCAGGCCGCGACCTCCTTGCCGCCCGTCTGGTGGTCCGAGGCCGCAGCCTTCGCTGCAGGCAGAACCTCGTCGAGGAAGGCCAGTTGCAGGGAGATGTTCCGCTCGAACGCCTCGCCCGAGTGGAGTTCGAAATGATCGGTATCCAGCAGGGCGAAGCGCCCATTGGGGATACGTTCCGCCGCGATCCGCGCCGAACGGGCGGGAACGATGGTATCCCGGCTGCCGGCAAGGATCAGTGTCGGCGCCTTGATCCGGCGGACATGACGGATCGGACTGTAGAACGGCAGTTCAAGAAAGACGCGGGCACGGGCCCGGTTCTCCCACGGGGCGCCCTCGGGAACCATGCCGACATAACCCTCCCATGCGCCCGGCGCGCTCAGCGCGGCGACATCGCCCGGGCGGCCGACGGTCGCGGCATAATGCGGCTTGCCGAAGGCCCCGCCGATCAGGTCGCGGATCCCGGCCAGCGACAGGCGTGGCAGCGTCAAGGGCGGAACCTGCGCGATGCTGGCCGGCCCGCTGACATGCGGAACCTGGGCGATCACCGCGCCCACGCCGTGATCATGCGCCGCCGTCTGCAGCACATGCCCGCCCGAGAGCGAGACCCCCCAGAGGACCAACCGCTCGCCATCGACCTGCGGCAGGGCGCGGACATGCGCGATGGCCGCAGCCCAGTCCTGCAATTGCCGGCGCGGGCTGACCCATTGCCGCGGCTTACCTTCACTATGGCCAAAGCCGCGATAGTCAAAGGCATAGACGGCGTAGCCGCTGGCCGAAAACCTTTCCGCGAAAGCCTGCAGGCCGACATCGCGGATGGCGCCGAAACCATGCGCCATGACGATGACCGGAGGCCTGCTGACGCCCTTGGGCAGCCACAGGCTGCCGTCGCAGCGGTCGCCCTTGCTGATGAACCGGGATTCCACGGTTTCGATCTCGTAGCTGTTCATGATCGTATCTCCTTGGAAAAGAGGCGCTGCCACCGGGGCCGCGCCCGAGATTCAGGCCGCCCGCGACCATTCCAGCGCCGTGTCATCCACCGGCTTGCCGAACATCTTGCGGTCCTTTTCGAGGTGATGAACCACCTGCCAGTTACCGCTGCGCCCCTGACGCGGCATGACCGCCTCGCCGCGCTTGACATATCCGGCCTGAAGGCTTGCGACGATGTTCTCGTCAAGCATTTCACCGTCGGGCGCCCGGGGCGTGACCACATCGACCCCGCGCTTGTCCATCTCGTTCAGCTCGCGGCAGACATAATCCGCGGCCATGTCGATCTTCAGCGTCCAGGAGATGTTGGTATAGCCGAATAGCCAGGCGAAATTCGGCAGATCCTGCGCCAGAACGCCCTTGTAGGTCAGCCGGTTGCCGATCGGCGAGGGTTGGTGATCGATGGTCAGTTCGGTCCCGCCCAGCATCTGCAGTTCCAGCCCCGTCGCGGTGATGATGATGTCCGCCTCGAGCTCGCGACCGGATTTCAGCAGGATACCCTTTTCGGTGAAACGCTCGATATGGTCGGTGACGACCGAGGCCTTGCCCTCGCGCAGCACCTTGAACAGATCGCCATTCGGCACCGCGCAGAGCCGCTCGTCCCAGGGCATGTATTTCGGGGTGAAATGCTGCATGTCGAATTCCGGACCGACCTGCTTGCGCACCGAGCGCAGCAGCATCTTGCGCATGGTCTGCGGGAAACGGCGCGACAGCTTGTAGATCGAACGCTGGACGAGGATGTTGCGGCGGCGGGCGAACCTGTAGATCCAGCTTTCCGGCAGGACTCGCTTCAGCGCGCCCGTCATCTTGTCGATGGCCGGCAGCGTATAGACATAGCTGGGCGAGCGCTGCAGCATGGTGATCTCAGCCGTGTCATCGGCCATCGCCGGGATCAGCGTCACCGCCGTCGCACCGCTGCCGATGACCACGACCCGCTTGCCCTTGTAGTTCAGGTCTTCCGGCCAGTGCTGGGGATGGATGCAGAGGCCCTTGTAATCCTCGACCCCGGGGAATTTCGGCAGATAGCCCTGGTCGTGGTTGTAGTATCCGGTCGCCGAGACGAGGAAGTTGCAGGTATAGACCCGCTCTTCGCCGCTTTCCTCATGAACGGCCGTCACCGTCCAGCGGCGCTCGGCGCTGGACCAGTCGGCACCGGTGGTCTTGATGCCGAAGCGGACATGCTGGTCAAGGCCGAAGTCACGGGCGGTCTCGTTCACATAGGTCCGGATCGAGGGGCCGTCGGCCAGGATCCGGGTGTCGGTCCAAGGCCGGAAATCATAGCCGAAGGACATCATGTCGGAATCCGAGCGGATGCCGGGATAGCGGAACAGGTCCCAGGTCCCGCCGATGGCCTGCCGACGCTCGAGGATCGCGAAGCTCTTGCCGGGGCATTCGCTTTTCAGGTGATAGGCCATGCCGATGCCGGAAATGCCGGCGCCGATGATCAGGACGTCAAAATGGTTGTCGGTGTTGCTGGTCATCTGTTCCTCCCCAAACCGCATTCTCAAGGAGGCAATGTAGCGTTTTGCCGCAGCTTCATCTTGACGCTGCGGGACAAACATTTAACGTTTCGGGACATGAATTCCATGGTACGTTCTGCCGGGTTGCGGGGATACGAAGAGGTCATGCGCAGCCTCGGCGTTGATCCCGCGCCCTTGCTGCAGCGCCATCGCATTCCACCGGGGGCAATTCAGGATGACGATGCACTGCTGCCGCTGGGCACGGTGGCGCAGCTTCTTGAATCCAGCAGTACATCGGCCGATTGCCCCGATCTCGGGCTGCGCATCGCCGAGAATTATGACATCGCGAATCTGGGCGCATTAGGTGTGATGGTCCAGGGCGCCGAAACGGCCCGCGACGCACTGGAACTGGCATCGCGATACCTGTTCATCCACAGCCCGGGGCTGGTGCTGTCGATCCACGACCACAGCCCGCTGATCGAGGATGCGATCGAGCTGACCCTCGAAATCCGGTTGCCCGGCAGTCCCCCGCAGCGGCAGATGATCGATCTGACATTGGGCGCGGCGCACAAGCTCTTCGAGGTGCTGCTGGGCAAGCATTACGATCTCAGGCTCGCCACGCTGCCGCATGATCCGGTCGCCCCGCTCGGCCGCTATCGCCGTTTCTTCGATGCTCCGGTGGCCGCGGATCAGGCAGGCGCGACCCTGCACCTGATGGCGGCCACGCTGAACGCATCCCTGCCCGGCGGCAACCCGGCCCTGAAGCAGATCACCGCGGACTATCTGTCGCGCCATTTCCGGGTCCCGGGCGACAGGGTCAGCACCCGGGTGCGGCTGGCGTTGCGTCGTGTTCTGGGCACGCAGAAGGCCAGTCGCGAGGCCGTCGCCGAGATGCTGGCCATTCACCCAAGGACCCTGCATCGGCGGCTGAAGGAGGAGGGCACAAGCTTCGAGGAGATCAAGGAGACCCTGCGCAAGGATCTGGCGCTGCAATTCCTGACCGAGACCCAGATCCCCCTCAGCCAGTTGTCAGGGCTTCTGGGTTTTCCCGAACAGTCGGGGTTCACCCGATCCTGCCGGCGCTGGTTCGGCCGGACACCATCGTCGATCAGAAAGGGCAGCTGACCGGCCAGCGCAGGGCGGCCGTCCGCCGGGGCATTCACGGCTTAATGCAGCAGCCGGGCCTTCACCATCGGCCCGACGCTGCCGAAATCCATCTGCCCGGCATGACGCGCGCGCAATTCGGCCATGACCCGGCCCATGTCGCGGATGCTGGAGGCGCCAAGATCGTCGATGACCGCATCGACCGCCGAGACCGTCTCGGCCTCGTTCAACTGCCGGGGCAGGAATTCCTGGATGACGCCGATCTCGTCCATTTCCTTCTGCGCCAGTTCCAGCCGCCCGCCCTCTTCATAGGCCTTGGCCGATTCCATGCGCTGCTTGACCATTTTCGACAGGATCGCGATCAGGTCCATCTCGGTCAGTTCGCTGTTGTCGCCGTCGTCGCCGCGCGCGGCGATCTCGCGGTCCTTGACCGCTGCGCCGATCAGGCGCAGCGTGGACAGGCGCGCGCTGTCCCGTGCCTTCATGGCGTCCTTCGTGGCGGCTTGCAATCTGGCTCGCAGGTCCATGGGTCCGTCTCCCGGGGTTGTCCCTTGGGCGGGGCGCCGGTGCGGCACCAGCCCGAAAGCCCGCGATGTAGGCCCGCAGGCCGATGGAATCAAGCAGTGCGCTGAATCGCCCGCGGCACCCGCTGACGGCTTGACCTCGGGCGGAGCGCCCCCTATTGACCGGCTGATTTCAGACAGAGGTGCCGACATGGCCACAAAACCGACCGCCTGCCTAGCGCTTGCCGACGGGACCGTCTTCTACGGTCAGGGCTTCGGCGCCCCTGGTGAGGTGGTGGCGGAACTGGTCTTCAACACCGCGATGACCGGCTATCAGGAGATCATGACCGATCCCTCCTATGCCAGTCAGGTGGTCACCTTCACCTTCCCCCATATCGGCAATACCGGCATCACCCCCGAGGATGACGAGGCGACCGAGCCGGTCGCCAGCGGCATCGTCGTACGCTGGGATCCGACCGAACCCTCGAACTGGCGCGCGGCCGGCGAGCTGTCGGACTGGATGAGCCGGCGGGGCCGGCCCGGCATCGGTGGCGTGGATACCCGTCGGCTGACCCGTGCGATCCGCCAGCTGGGCGCGCCGCATGTCGTGCTGGCCCATGACCCGGACGGCAATTTCGACATCGAGGCGATGATCGCCCGCGCCCGCGACTGGCCAGGGCTGGTCGGGCTGGATCTGGCCCGGGAGGTCAGTTGCCGGCAAAGCTATCGCTGGGATCAGGGATCCTGGGAGTGGAGCAAGGGTTTCGGCCCCGCCACCGAGGGCAAGCCGTTCCGGGTGGTGGCACTGGATTACGGTGCCAAGCGCAACATCCTGCGCTCGCTCGTGGCGCATGGCGCCGATGTGACCGTGCTGCCGGCCACCGCCACGGCCGATGAGGTCCTGGCCTATGAACCCGAGGGCGTCTTCCTGTCCAACGGCCCCGGCGACCCGGCGGCGACCGGCGACTATGCGGTGCCGATGATCCAGGCACTTCTTGCGCGCGATCTGCCGATCTTCGGCATCTGCCTCGGGCACCAGATGCTGGCGCTGGCGCTTGGCGCGAAGACCGTCAAGATGAACCACGGCCATCACGGCGCCAACCATCCGGTCAAGGACATGGAAACCGGCAAGGTCGAGATCACCTCGATGAACCATGGCTTCGCCGTCGATTCGCAGACCCTGCCCGAGGGCGTCATCGAAACCCATGTCAGCCTGTTCGACGGCAGCAATTGCGGCATCCGGGTCGAGGACAAGCCGGTCTTTTCGGTCCAGTACCATCCCGAGGCCGCACCCGGCCCGCAGGACAGCCTCTATCTGTTCCGCCGCTTTGCAGAATCGATGCGGGCGCGGCGCGACTGACAGCCGGTGTTGCGGGCGCCGGCACGCTTAACCTCTTGTTAACCTCCGCCATGACAACACTGGGCCTTCCCGAGAGGAATCGCCCATGGCCGAGCCCGCATTCCAGCATCCGCCGCTCCTCCTCAGCGACGAGGACACACCACCGCGGGGTTCCGCCCTCGCCCCGCGCAGCAGGCTGCCGCTGGGGCAGATTCTGCTGGAGGACGGCGCGGTCGACCCCGGCAACCTGCTGAAGGCGGTGGTGATGCGGCAGCGCCAGAAGGTGCGGCTGGGTCAGATCCTGATGGCGCATAACTGGGTCACGCCCGAGGCGCTGACCCGCGCGCTTTCGCGGCAATGGCGGACGGCGGTTGTCGATCCGGCCATCACCCCGGGCGATCCGCGCCTGATCGACGCGGCAGGCGCTGGCTTTTGCCTTGCCAACGGCATCCTGCCATGGCGCCGGATCGGCGGTGTCACCTGGGTCGCCACCGCCCGGCCCGAGCAATTTGCCGATCTCTGCCCGAAACTGCCGGCGGAATTCGGGCATATCCAGATGCTTCTTTGCGAGGAGGAACAGGTCCGGACGGCGGTCCTGAAGACGCGGTGCAGCGCCATGATCCGGGCCGCTGAACTGAGCGTCCGGCCCACGGAAAGCTGCCGCACCCGTAACGAGCGGCGCAGCGGGGGGCTGGCCCTAACACTGATGGCGGTGCTCGCGATGGGCCTCTGGCTGATGCCGGTCATCCTGCTGACGGTGCTGAGCGTCTGGGCGGCCCTGACACTGGTCGCACAGACCGGGTTGAAACTGCTGGCCTTCGCCGCCAGCCTGCGGATTGCATCCGAACGGCGCGCGCTGCGGCGATCCATACCTGAGGGGCAACCGGCCGCATCGCAGATGAATGTGCCGCTGCCGGTGATCTCGGTCATGGTGCCGCTGTTTCGGGAAAGCGACGTGGCCGGCCGGCTGCTGTCGCGGCTGGCGCGGCTGGACTATCCGCGCGAACTGACCGACATCCTGTTGGTGGTCGAGGCCGGGGACAGCGTGACGCGACGGGCGCTGGAGGGAGTCAGCCTGCCCTTCTGGCTGCGGATCATCGAGGTGCCCGCGGGCCCGCTGCAGACCAAGCCCCGCGCGCTGAACTATGCGCTGAACTTCTGCCGCGGAGAGATCGTCGGCGTCTGGGATGCCGAGGATCGCCCCGATCCCGACCAGCTGCACAGGATCGCCCGCGGCTTTCACCATGCGGCGGCGGATGTGGCCTGCCTGCAGGGGGCGCTGGATTACTATAACCCGCGCAGCAACTGGCTGGCCCGCTGCTTCACCATCGAATACGCCGCCTGGTTCCGGGTCCTGCTGCCCGGCATCGCGCGGCTGGGCCTGATCGTGCCGCTGGGGGGCACGACGCTGTTCTTCCGCCGCGAGGCTCTGGAAGCCGTCGGCGCCTGGGACGCCTGGAATGTCACCGAGGATGCCGATCTGGGTGTGCGGCTGGCGCGTCGCGGCTGGCGGACGGAACTGATCGACACGACCACCGACGAAGAGGCGAATTGCCGCGTCCTGCCCTGGATCAGACAGCGGTCGCGCTGGCTTAAGGGCTATGCGATGACCTGGGGGGTCCATATGCGCGATCCGCGCGGGCTGTGGCGCGATCTTGGCGCCCGGCGCTTCTGTGCCTTTCAGGTCCAGTTCTTCGGCACCTTGTCGCAGTACCTGCTGGCCCCGGTGCTGTTGAGCTTCTGGCTGCTGAGCCTTGGCCTACCGCACCCGTTGCGCGAACCGCTGGCGGCTGTCTGGGGCGGTCACGCCATCGCGGGGCTGTTCGCCCTGTTCGTCTTTTCCGAGGTTGTCAGCATCACGGTCGGCCTATGGGCCGTGCGGGGCGCAAGGCACCGGCATCTGCTGGGCTGGGTGCCGACGCTGCATTTCTACTTCCCACTCGGCTGCCTTGCCGGATGGAAGGCAATCTATGAGGTCGTGGTCAGGCCGTTCTACTGGGACAAGACCGAGCATGGCATCTTTGACGACGCGGACATTACGGCGATCCCCGAGACTGCCGATGACGGCACGGTGCGGTTGCCGCTTTTCGGATCGATCGGCGGCCGCTCGCTGGCCGATCTCGCCGGTCAATCCGGCGACCGCCCCGATGCCCGGGGCGCGGGCTACGCGGCGAGGCCGCCGGTAACCTCTCATGCGGCCTCGGCCTGATCGGCCAGCCGGTGCGTCAGCCGCACAGGCGCCGGATCACCACCGCATCCGTGCCGGCAAGCCGATGCGTGTCATAGTCAAGCGCCGGCCAGTCAGTTGACGGCAGGCTGACCCGGTCGAAGGCCGTCATCAGCCGCGCCCGGGTGCAGTCGGCACCGCAGAGCTTCAACGCCTCGACCAGCGCCGTCGCCGCAATGCGGCCATAGCGGGACAGGGGGCGCTCGGACGAGGGCGGGGCCGGCCTCGGATCGGCGGCACTGACGCAGCCCCCGATCCCGTCCGGCAGCCGCGCCAGATTGTCCACCGTCGCGTAGATCGCTGCGGCCTCCGGCGGCTTTGCCAGCCGCGCGGGATCGAGGATCATCACCGCGCCACCGGTTGCCGGCGGGTCCGAGGGCCCGGAAAACCTGACCTCCGCACCGACCAGAAGCGGCGCCAGACGCAGGGCCATGTCGGGATCGGCCAGCACCGACACCGATCCGGCATCGCTGGCCACCGCCCGGACCTGAGCCGCGACGGTCGCGAATGCCCCGCGAATATCGGCGGGATCCTCGTCACCCAGCAGCGGGATCAGCGGAAAGAGGTCCGGCCGCCCCGCCTCGTCGCCGAGGCTGGTCGCGCCGATCGTGGCGAAAGCCGCCGCCTGCCCGGTCAGTGCGATCCGGCGCCCGAACAGGCCATGGGGCGCCTGCCGCGCGATCTGCGCCTCGAAGGCCTGCCAGAACGGCGCCGAGGCCGGGTCATTGTTGCCGCGGTGGAACAGGATCCTATCCTCGCCCAGTCCGCTTCGCTGCAGGACCGCGACCGCACCCAGATAGGCTTTCAGCGCGACGGGATCGCCCGGATCGGCAAGACCGAAACGCGGCATCGCGCCGCCCAGGCGGGTGCCGTCCGGCCGGACCCCCTCGGTCAGCACCCGGACCAGATCGGCCGTGCCGTAACCTTGCGCGGACAGCGTCTGCCAGTCGATCGCGGGCCCTGACTGAACCTCGGCCCCGCCGCCCGCATCCCGGCCATGACAACCGGCACAGGAAATTCCCCGGGCCGGAACCTGCCGGTTGCCGATCGCGACCGTCAGGCCGCTTTCGCCGGCGCCCTCGAACAGCGCCCGGCCGCGTTCCAGAACCTCATCGGCCGCGGCGCCAGACGGCATGACAAGCAGGGCTGCAAGGCCGACCAGGCGTCCCGTGCACCCCATCCGCGGCCTACCGCGTGAAATCCGAGGCCAACCGGAAGATCCGCTCGGGCAGCCAGGGATCGGCCTCCAGCCGCACCATCTGCTGCCGGCCCGCATGGCCCACGATCACGAACAGCTTGTGATCCTCCAGCGGGCTGCCGTCCCAGGCGCCCAGCCGGACCAGCAAGGGCAGGATTTCGGCGGGATCGCCGGTCAGCCGCAACCACCCTTCGGGGCTGCCGAAATCCTGATGGCGCTGCAACAGGTCCTGCGGCCGGTCACGCGCCGGATCCAGCGTCAGCGTGACCAGCCGCACCGGCGCGGCCAGTTCGTCGCGCCGGTCGTCGATATCGGTCAGGTAGAGATCCGCCATGCCGCACAGTTCGGTGCAGCGGGTATAGGTGAAATTCAGCACGAAGGCCCCCTCGCCCACCGCCTCGCGGAACCGCATCCGGTTGCCGAACTGATCGACGACATCGGCATCGGGCAGCAGCCCGTCGGCCGGGTCGATCAGGACACCCGAGGAATCAAAGATCGCGGCAGGCTGCGGTTCGGCGATCGCGGGACGGGATGGCGCGATGGCAACGGCGGCCAGCAGGATCGCCGCGAGGCAGGGGGAATGCGTCATCTGGAAACCTCGATCGTTGCGGGGGTGATGCTGATCCCGGGCGGCAGCCTGCGATCAAGCGCGATGCTGACCTGTCCGGCCGGCACCCCGCCGATCACGACGCGATGCCCGCCCGTGGCCTGCGGCCGGGCCACCACCCGGTCGCGCCAGCCCGTCTCCAGCGATTGCAGGATCAGCGGCAGTTCGGCCGGCCAGCGCTGCGTCAGCCCCGCCTCGTCCACGATCTGCAGATCCAGTGCCAGCCGGTCGGCCCCCTGCGGGCTGGTGCTGGCCCGCAGCCGCAGCGCCAGCCCGGCCGCCACATCCCCCTGCACCTCGAACCGGGCGCAGGCGGTAAAGCGGCCCGGCCCGGCCGAAACGACCAGTTCATAAGGGCCGCCATAGGCCAGAACGGTGGTGGCGCGATAGTCGCCCGGCGCCACCTCGCGCAGGCCCCCGGCCAGTTCGGCCAGGGTCAGGGGCCGCCCGCCGCGGATGCGAAAGCCGTTCATCGGCGCGGTGGCGTTGCCGCTGTCGCGCATGACCGGGAAGGCGCTGGACAGATCGGGATGCAGCGCCAGAACGGTGCCGCCACTGTGGCCGCGCGCGGTTTCGATCAGGAACGGACCCGAACCGGGTGGCAGGTCCGTGACCGGCGGGCCGATGCGGACGGCACGCACCGCCGCCGGCTCGCCCCGCTTTGCCAGTTCCAGATCGACGACCATCACGAAATCCAGCCGCTCAAGCAGAAGGAAGGCGCCGTCCTCGGCAAAGGCCACCTCGCGCACCGGCTGGGCGACCGGCGCGCGGTTCAACTCGATCGCCTGAACCACCGAGGCCGTCGCCACCTCGACGATGGAAACCGCCGCTGAATCGGGCGACCATGCCAGGGCCAGCCGGCCATCCGGGGCAACCGAGATGCGCGAGGCGGGCGCCGGCAGCGGCGCGATGATGCGCCGCGATCCGCCATAAACCACGGTCAGCCGGTCGCTGCCATCGGCGAAAAGCACCGCATCGGCGACCTCGGCATAACCCGCCGAGATGGCCTTGTCCGGACCCCTGACGGGCGTGCGTGGCGCCGCCTCGTCCTGCCGGACCGGCAGCGCCAGCCCGGTCTCCATCAGAACCAGAACCCCGTCGTAAAGGCCCTCATCGACATCGGCGAAGGCGGGTTGCAGGGCCAGGACGGTCGCGGGCAATTGCGGCGCGGCGCTGCCATCCGGCCGGATCAGGGTCCGCTCGCGCGCCATCCAGCCATTGGCCGCGACGACCATCGCACTGTCGCCGTCCAGGTCCGGCAGCGCCCGGGCCTCGGTGCCCTCGGCCGCGACGATCTGCACCCGGCCGCCTTGCCCGGTTGGCGCGGCGAAGGCAAAGGCCTCGGGCTGCGGAACCAGCGGGCCGGGCGCGCCGGACAGCCTGACCATGGCGAGGATATTGGCCGAGGCCAGCGAATGTTCCCAGTCGACGATCGAGACGGTGTTGTCCTCGTGCCGGATGCCATAGAGGGATCGGCCCAGATCGGTGCTGCCGCGCGGCAAAGCCCCCTGATTGACGAAATAGGACCGCGCCGCGTCGCGGCAGCGCGTGTTCGAGGCCTCGACCGGGCGGATCCAGCCGCTGAGATGCTCATCCTCGACAGGACGGCCGCTGTCGGGATCGCCGAGCCGCACGGTGACCCGGAACGGCACCCCGGCGGCCGGCCGGTCAATCGGGGCGCCCGCAACATCGCTCAGCGCAAGCTGGACCCGGGCGCCGCCCCCGAAATCGGGATCGGGGGCCTGCGCCGCCGCCCCGGCAACGCTGGCGGACAGCGCCGCGGCCGCGATCAGTCGAGGAACCCGCATGAGGTCCGGCCCCCTTCGGTCAATACGTCCAGAAGGCCCCAGGCGCCCGCCGCCTCGATCTCGCGCGGGCCATCGGTCCACAGATAGCAGCCCGACCGCACCGGTGCCGAGAGGGCCGCGGCAAGCGACTTGCCCGGCGTCACGAGGCCCGAATGCGGGAAGCCGAAGCCCGGGAACAGGTCGTCATAGTCGTTCCCCACGGTCACGAAGGCGCGCTGCCGCGCCCGGCCGCCGGGATGAACGATCCGGACCACCACCTCTTCGCCCGGCCTTGCCCAGAGCCGCAGCGAATTCGAGGACAGCGAATCCTTCTGCGCCCGGAAGGCCGGGTCGAACGCAAAGGCATTCAGATCCATATGTGCCTCGACAACCTCGTTCTGCGCCTGCCGCAGGCGGCGGTGGAAGGCCGGCGCCAGATAGCTGACCGCCTTCTCGCCCAGGTCATAGGTGTCGTCGCAGACCAGACAATCATCGACGATGGGCAGGAACGGCCCGCTTTCGGCGACGCCATAGGGCCACCAGCGGTTGCGGCTGCCGCTGTCCCACAGGTTCAGCCCGTCCTGATAGAACAGCACGAACTCGCGATAGCCGCGGCTCATGTCATCGGCATCGGTAAAGCTGATCCATGTATTCGCGCCGCGACCGCGATGCGCCAGACCCTGCATGCCCGGCGCGGCCGGGGTGAACTCGCCCGATCCGTCCGGCGTCTGCGGACGGCCGGGATAGCGGGCACCCTGCGGCTCGACCACGAGGGCGCCGAACAGGCCGTGCGGCAACTGGTTGAACAGGTCGGCCGTGGGCTTCAGCGGCACCGCCCCGAAGGCATAGGGGATGGCACTGACCGGCCTTGCCTCGGGCTGCGGGAACGAGGATTGCCCGGCCAGATCCGCGCCCAGCCCCGGCGCTTCCAGCAAGGCGGCGGCGCAATTGACCGTCATCTGCGCGACATTCTCAAGCGTGCCCCCCGGCAGCGGCCGGGTCTGTTGCCGTTTCTGCTGGACATGGCCCCAATAGGTCTTGCCCATGACCGTGATCGGGAACCGTCCCGCGCTGAAGTCACGGGCGGCGCCATCCTCGGAGGTGAGGACGTAATAATCCGGATCCGCCCCCGACAGGATCGCCCGGGCCGCCCCGACCGCCGCCGGCTGGCTGCCGTCGATCTCGGACGGCTCGATGTCCAGTCTGCCGCATTGCTGCAGGGCGTTGCTGCTGTCCAGATCGACCGGATCCGTCAGGTCCGGGTCCGAATTGGCCATCAGATACTCGATCAGCCGCCAGTCGATCCGCAGCAGACCCATGTAGTAGTCACCGCTCTGCACCCCGCCCGGCGGCTCGGAGGTGGTGCGGTTCACGCCGAAGGGCAGATGCGCCGCACCTCCGCGGGTCAGCATCGAAAGCGGCGTCGTGAAGGCGATACGGGCCGAGGGCCGGATGTCGATCCGGTCGACCTGATGGCGCCGGCGCGGCCCGGTCTCGGCCTCATCGACCTCGGACCATGATGGCTCGACATTCAGGCTGACGATCTTTGGCATCGGCGCATCGCCGAGACAGTCGGCCATCGGCCCCGGATCGCCGTTGCCGGCATGTCCGCAGGCCTGCATGGTCGGATCCACGCCCGCCGTCGGCTCGGGTGAAGTCAGGGCGTTGACGACCGACAGACGCAGGCAATCGCCGGCATTGGCCCGGATCACCATCGGCTCATCGCGGAAATAGGCCCCTGCGGCGGCGCGCAGCGGTGCGATCTGCCCGGCCGGAACGCCAGTCGCCAGCCAGGGCGCCACCAGATCCTTGGGCACATGCACCAGCGCCAGCCCGTTCGGATCGCGGAACCCGTCCCGCCACGAGGCATATTGCTGCCCGCCGGGCAGCGGCATGGCCACGGCATAGGCCTCGATCCGGGGAGCCTGCAACGGACATTCCATCGCCTGCCGCACCGCGATATCGAGGGGGCCGCGCCCGGCGACCTCGGCCGCCCGGCCGGGGTCCAGCGGCAGCAGCGCGTCGCCGACCACGCAATCGCCCGCGTTGCCCGAGGCAGCCCCGGCGCAGGGGCCGGAACCGTCCGAAAGTTCCTCGATCCGGCGCGTCTCGTCGCGGGCGGCAATCGATTCGTAGACCCGCATCAGCCCCCAGGCCCCGTTCCAGATCGCGTCCTGCGACCCGAAATGGAACATGTAGTCGAGGCTGGCCGTCGTATCGGTCTTCGCCGCACCCTCCTCTCCGGCAGGCTTCACCTCGCGGAACTGGACCGCGTATTTGCTGGGCGCGGCGGGAATCTCGAAATGCTCGGATATGCCGACCTCCTGCGCCGAGACGAAGGATTCGAGATTGTCGCACAGCGCCACCAGCCGGTTGTGACGATCCCAGTAGGCAAGGTCGTCGCCCGCCTTCAGCGTTCCGTCGCGCCAGCGGTCGTGCTGGCCGGCAATGCCGTCGCGGCCGGCGCGGCTGCAGCCCTGCCACCAGGTCTGCTGCGCATAATCCTCGTCCAGCAGCATCGAGGCGGCCGGATATTTCTGGTCGATCTGCCGGCGCCATTGCAGCCCTTCCAGATTGAAGGTGTGCTGCACCTCCTGCGCCCCCTGGATCAGCCGGATCTGGATCCGTTCGTCCGAATAGGTCTCAAGCAGCGGGGTCGCGGGGTCGCCATGGCCGCGATTGCGGATCAGCCCCTTGGCCTGCGCCAATGCCTCGTCCCGAAGCCCGGCCGGAACCGGTTCGGCATGATCGGCACCCGCCGGCTGGACCTCGTCGTCGAAGAACTCCGAACGATAGGCATGGGCCAGATTGCCGCGCGGATCGGGCGACTGGCGGTCGATGCTGCAATCGGGTCCGCCCGCGGCCTCAGCCAGATCCTGTTCCAGCGCGGAGTCGTATTCCGGCTCGATGCCCGGGGGCACCAGCCCCGAGCCGTCCGGGCCGGGCTGCGCCGGATCGCGGCGGCTGAACTGGGCCAGCATGTCCGGGGCCAGATCGCGATAGCAGTCGAAGGCCGTCTTGCGGCTGGCGGATGCGGAGCCGGGTTCGTCGTCATCCTCGTCTTCCACGAAGGCTGCATCGATCGGTTGGGCGGCGGCATCATCTTCATGCGGCGGATCATCCGGCCCATCCGCCTCATTGCCGCCGGCTTCGCCGATCCGCAGGGGCACCGGCTCGCCGCGATAATTGACCAGATAGGGATCGTGGTGGTCGGTCGAGATCGCCTCGGGCCGCTGCGGACCGCTGACCGGACGGGCGAAACCCTCGCCCAGCCCCGCGCGATAGCGGACGAAGGCGAAATGGCGCCGCAACTCCTCGACCTCGTCCTGTTCGATCAGGTCGCGCGCCACCATCGCCGGCGGCACGTCCGCCGCCTCGACCGGCACCAGCAGCCCGGAGATGACCTCGCGGGTCACATTGCTGTTGCAGAGTTTCTCGATGGCACTGTCGGCATTGACGGTTAGCGCGCTGGCACGGTGTTCGGCCTCGCAGACCAGCGTCGCCAGCCCCTGTGGCGAGGCCTCGCCGGCCGGCGGGGCCGACAGGACGCCGCCTTTGGGCAGGGGGCCGGCCGCCGCGACCAGATCATCCCTGCTGGCATCGGTCGGATCGTAAAGCAGGGCGAAATCGGCGATGGCCAGGGCAAACTCGCGATAGTCGGGATGCAGTTCCGGATCGCCGCCCGAGGTGACGATCTTGTGGGTGCCGACGCCCCCCGGCCCGCCTTCGATGCGGCCATTGGCATCGGCCGTCTGTTCCATGCAGGGGCGCCCGTCGCCGCTGTCGCCGGGGCAGACCTCCTTGCCCGCCGGCTCGATCACCAGCGCCGAATAGAAGCCATGCTGCTGGATCGAGGACGGCCCGAAATGGTCATGGCTGAACACCGTTCGCATGGTCCGGTCGGCCTTGTCGTCCGGATCGTCCTGATCCTCGATCGACAGGATCGGATCGGCGAACCAGCGCTGCACGGTGGTCTGGAACAGGAAGGGGAAGCGGCTGCGTTCGAGGCTCCAGAGACGATGGGTGGCGACGGGGTTCCATTCGCAGAAGGACATCGCCTCGGGGAATCCGGCCAGTTCCTCGGGCGTCAGCACGGCCCGGATGGCGGCCTTCAATTCGGTCATGATCTGTCCTGCGCGCGCATCGCCGGTCGTATTCCAGGCACAGAGCCGAGTGGCCAGTTCATCGGCGGCGAACGTACCGTCCTCATAGTTCCAGCCATTGCCCGAACCGTCGCCCGAGGTGACGTCGAACTTCACCAGATGAATGTGCTGGCCGATCGTGTCGGTGGGCGTGCGGACCTGGAAATCGTCCAGTTCCAGATCCTTCGGCAATTCGTTGGTGTGGCGGAACTCGACGCATTCGCCGGAATAGGCGCGAAAGAAGAACGGCTCTTCCCGCGCACTGGGGCCCAGCGACTTGTAGCGGTCGGACTCGCTGGTCAGCACGTTGATGCGGCCCTGCGGATCGTGCCAACCGGCCTTGTTGGTCACGATATCGACCTGCACGGCCGAGGCGGCATAGCGGCGGAACCCGCTGAGCGCCGGATCGGGCACGAGCGGCAGAAGATAGGGCGCGAAGGGATCGGTGCGCGAGGCCAGCGGAGCGGTCGGGGCACCGCCGTCAGGATCGGACGGGTCGAGCCCGGCATAGGAATCGGGCGCGCCGCAGGGATCGGCAAAGGGTGCCCCCGGTTTCGGCGGCGCCCCATTGACCGCAAAGCGCATCGGCGCGTCGCCCGTGGCCGCATTCGGCGCCGCGCTGACATAGCCGCCGCGCGTGGCATCGAAATCCGTCTCCTCGCCATAGGCGTCGCGCAGCTTCAGCTTGCGCCCCGGTTCGGGCGCGCCATTGTGGTGAAACGCCATCGCCGCGCGTTCCAGCGGCTCGCCGGCATTGTCCAGCGGCTTGATCTCGGCCTTGGTCAGCGCGCCCGAGAAATCGCCAAGCGCCAGCATCTTGGCCGTCACCCGATAGAGGCTGTCCTCGACCTTCCTGCGGTCCTGCGGGCTGGTCGCATCATCGATGGCAAGATCGCCGGCATCGGCGCTGATCCCCAGCTTGCGCTCGGCCCCGCCCGAGACGACATGCCGCGGCAACCCGCCATCCAGCCATTCGGCGCCGGTGTCGTCGGCTGCGGCCAGATCCAGCGGCGCCTGCGGGGCACGGTGGCCGGGCTGGCCGGCGACAAAGAAGGGAAAGCCCGGCACCGCCTCGTCGGCTGCGACCTCGGCCTCTCCCTCGCCGCCGACATAGGTCGGCAAGAGCGGCGCTGCCATGTCCGGCAGCGGCACCAGCGCCGGGATCGGCGTGCCCTCGGCATCTTCGACAAAGCGGCCATCCTCGTCCACCGAACCCCGGCGCGGCTTGATCGCGGTCAGCCGCCCGGCCGGGTCGCGCTCCAGAAGTTCCGTCGAAAGCCCCGGTTCAGCCTGTCCGTCGGGCAGCTTGCGCGAGCCGTCCTCCAGCACGTCATGGACCCGCCACAGCTCCCACATTCCCTGCGCGAAATGCGGGTAAAGATGACAATGGAAGATCGAATCCCCCACCGTCCGGTTGCGGTTGCCCGAGCCGAGACTGGCCCACCAGCCCTGCGGACCCGCGGGACTGTCTCCGGGCCGGTAGTTGTTCAGCCCGCCATTATAGATCCGGTAGGTGAAGCCCTGCCGCGGGGCGACGGTCTGCGAATCCAGGTAACTGCCCCGCCCGCCATCGTTCCCGCCGAACCACTGATGCGCATGCAGGTGAAAAACATGCGTCTCTTTCGGTCCGGCATGATAGTTCCGAAAGACCACCGGGTCGTTCAGATAAGAATGATGGACGTTCGAGGGATCGTCGCCATAGCCCTCCAGCAGGGCCGGATCGCCATTGGCCCAGCTTTCAAGAAAGAACTCTTCGTAGAGGCATTCCATGCAGTCGGCGGCGGGGCCGATCCCCTTGCGGTTGGCCAGTACCATCGCCCCAAGACCGCTGGCACCGTAATTGATCGCAAAGCCATCACGCACCCCGGCCAGTTGCGGAAAGCGGGCAAGCTCCTCGAAATTGCGGGTGTAGAAGCTTTTCAGCTCGTCATGAAAGACGACGGTGAATTCGCGGAAGGCCGGTGCGCCTGCCGCACGGATGATCGCGTTCAGCGCGTTGTGGACGATCTCATAGCGCCCGCCGCCCAGCGGCTTGAGGATATTGAGAACCGGCAGTTCCTCGCCATCGACCAGCACCATCTTCTCGTAATCCAGCGGCCCTGCCCGGTCATGCGGGCCGGGGCTGGTCGTGTCCGGGGTCCAGGCCGCATCAAAGGCCGCGCGCGAGGTCTGGCTGCGATACCATTGCGTGGCCGGGGCTTCGGCCGCCTGCGGCTCGACCGCGAGGCTGCCGAACAGCCCATGGGTCAGCGACCCGCCATCGCCCTCGCCACCCGCGGCGGCAGCAACCGAGTTGATGAAATAGGGGCCCTCGCGCTCGGCATGCCAGAAGCAGTCCACATAATCGGCCCCCGGCGCCAGTTGACCCAGACCGATGCAGGCGTCATCCACCCGGCCCGTGGCCGGATCGCGCAGCGGCCTCAGCCCGTCGATCACGAATGAGATCCCGCGCGTGCGCGGCCAGTCTGTCGCCTCGGGACCCTGCGCCAGTTCCGGCGCCTTGCCGCGCGTGTCGGCGGCACATATCGCCTCGACCAGCCGGTCACGGCCGTCCCTGTCAGGCCCAGCGTCGACATAGGGCTCACTCTCCGGCTCCGGGCCATATTTCGTTCCTTCGGACACCAGGTCGCGAATGCCATACTGGTCGATCCGAGGCCCATCGCCGCCGTCGCGGCAGAAGGTCTCGGAATAGCCGGGACGCCCATCCGCTTCATCCGCGCGCAGATAGTTGTAGAGCCGGACATGCAGCACATCACCGACATTCGCCCGCAGCGTCAGCGGCCGCGGCCGCTTGCAGTCATTCAGCCGCACCTCCCCCGCCGCCAGATCTTCGGGCCGGCGATGCATGCCCAGATCCTCGCGGCAATCGCCCTGAGGGGAGGATGCCGGCACCAGATCCCGCATCAGTGCGAAAATCTCTCCGAATGGATTATGCGAGCCGAAACGATTATAGACCAGCATCTGATCCAGCGCCGCAACCTCGGCACAAACCACCCGCCTTGCCCGCTGATCGTATTCCTCGATTTCGGTAAAGGCATTTGCTTCGAGACTGCAGAAATCGTCCCCCGGCGCCGCCGATGCAACCGAAACGCCCCCAATCGAGACAAGAATAAATACAATGAATACAGCAAATCTGGTCATCGTTCTGCTCCGGATAACGGATACGAGACTCAGAGAGGGTAACTCTTGCCAAGGGATTCGCGCAAGTTTTTTGAATTTTGCGGAACGCCGGTCGTAATTAATTGGAAATGATATCAATATAATAATAATATTTGCCTTGAGTGATTAAATTGGGCAGACTGAAGGGATCATGCCGGGCTTTCCGGAAACTCGCATCCCGAGGTGCGCGATGGCAAATCGTCTGCAGAATATCCCCGACTATCCCGTCTTCCGGACAGGCGCCGAGATCGAGGCGTTCTTCCTGCGGGCCGAACCCTTCATCGACTCGACGCGGCTGCAGGTCGAACTCGATCTTGGGCCGGACCTGTCCCGGCTGGGAAGCTTCCGGCGGCTTCTAGAAACCGCCGGGGATCTGGGCGCCACCTACGAGATCTTGGGCGAGTTGGAGCGCGAAACCTTCGGTGCCGGAAACGGACTGCCGCATCTGGCGCTGCTGCCGTCGGGCTGGGTGGCGCTGCTGCGCCATCCCGATGCCGGCGCGGATGGCGGAACCGCCCGGATCCGCCTGATGATCTGCCCGGCCGAACCCGAGGATGGCGAACGGATCTGTGCCAGCCTCGCGCAGCTTCTGCTGAGCCTGCAGGATGCGGTCGGCGGCGACAGCAGCCGCAGACGCAAGACCCCGCCGCTGCCGGGCCGGAATGAGGCCGCCTGGCCCGAGGCGCTGCAGCCGCTGTTCAGCCGCGATACGCTTGAAGAGGCCTATATCGCATTGCTGGCGCAGCGCGGCACCGACGAGGACTCGAGACCGCGCCCTTCACGATCCGACCTGATCGACCAGTATCTGCGCTGGCTGGCCGCCAGCCGGCCGACGGGCGATGCACTCGGCCGCGACCACCGGGCGGCACGGGGGCCTGCCCTTGTCCCGGCCGAGCCTGTGGATCTCAAGCACCACGTCATCAACATGCGCTTTGGCGAGTTGTCACAGGACGGACAGTTCCAGACCTCGCCCTCGGATGTCGCGACGATTGCCGAACGCGCCCGGGCCTGGATCGGCGCGGGTCGCGACCGCCGGTTGGCGATCTATGCCCATGGCGGGCTGGTCAGCGAGCGCAAGGCGATCGAATATGCCCGCGCGACGGCGCCCTGGTGGATCGGCAATGGCGTCTATCCGGTCTTCTGCGTCTGGGAAAGCGATGCGCTGACCACCTTCCTGCAACTCATCCGCGAGACCCTCGGCGGCATCCGCCGCGGCCCCTTCGATCTTGACGAAATGCGCGATGCCGCGGTCCAGCGGCTTGTGCATATGCTTGGCACGCCGGTCTGGGACGGGATGAAGCGCAGCGCCCGGCGCTGTTCGGCACCGGGCAACCAGCACGGGCTGACACTGTTTCTGGCCGAGTTGAAGCGCGCCTTCGGCAACAAGCCCCCGCCGCTGGACCTGGTCGGTCACAGCGCCGGCTCGATCCTGCTGCTGCATCTGCTGCCGCGGCTGAAGGCGGCAGGTCTGCCCGCGCGCAGCTTCCAGAGCCTCGCCCCGGCCGCGACCACGGCGCTTTTCCGGGCCGGGCTTGCCGGCCAGGCGGGCGACAAGCTGGCCTGCCGCATCTATACCATGACCGATGCCGCCGAGCGCGACGACAATGTGGCCCGGATCTATGGCAAGTCGCTTCTCTACCTCATCAGCCGCGGCTTCGAGCCGGTCTTCGGCGAAACCATTTCGGGGCTGCAGAAGGACCTGCTGGCCGACCCGGTCATGCTGTCGCAACTGACCGAATGGTCGGGCGGCGTCACGCGCGAGGCATTGGTCTTCTCGCCCACGCCCGCCGATGCACCCCGCCGGCTGCAATCCAGATCCGAAACCCATGGCGGCTTCGACAACGATCCGGCGACAATGTGGTCGGTGATGCGCTTCATCCGCGGCCCCGGCGACGAGGACCGGATCACCCCCTTCCCCGCCGACGCGGTTGCCGGCCAGCGCGGCGGTGCGGGCGAGATGGACATGGACCTGCCGGAAGAGGTGCGAACCTACCTGACCGTCGCCCGCGGCGGGGGCGGCGCCGGGGCCGCGCCGCCGGCTTCGGTGATCGCCACGGCGTCCGCCGTCCCGGCCTCGGCCCGGCAGCCGGCGCGGCTGGCCCTGACCATCGGCATCGACGAATATGCCAGCGCCAGCCGGTTGCAGGGCTGCGTCCGGGATTCGGGCACCTGGCGCGACCTGCTGGCCGAGCGCGGCTTCGACGTCACCCAATTCATCCGCCCCGAGGAAACCGGCCGCGACCAGTTGATCCGGCATCTGCGCGATTTCGTCGCCCGGGGCGCGGCCGGCGACACACTGGTCTGGCATTTTTCGGGTCACGGCATGGAGATCATGCCGGAATTCGGCAGCAGCAGCGATTTCGAGACCACCGGCCGCGATCAGGCCATCGTCGCCTCGAATGCCAGCGAGGGGCTTGACGCCCAGGTCGCGCATGCGCTGATCGACGACGATCTCTTTACCATCCTGCAGGAGGTGCATCCGCAGACCTCGCTCTATGTCTTCCTCGACAGCTGCTATTCGGGCTCGGCCACGCGGCTGTCGCTGCCCGGGCGGCCAAGGACCATGGGCACGCTGCAGCGCGCGGGCTATGTTCCCCACCGACACACGCTGACCGCGCCAAGCGCGCGCTCGGACAACGTCTACGAGGGCGCCCGGCATGTGCTGTTCAGCGCGGCCTCGGCCACCCAGCCGGCGCTTGAGAACGGCGCACCGCCCGAAGGCGTCTTTACCCGCGCGGTGCGCGAGGTGCTGGGCAGCCGGCCCGGGCCGATGACCAATAGCGAATTCCGGCTTCGCCTCCGCAACCAGATCACGGGCAACGACCAGACCCCGGGGCTGCATTGCGATGCGGCCCTGTTCAACCAGCCCTTCCCGCTGGCTTGAGCCATGGCCGGCCTGCCCCGCTGCATCATCCCCGACAGCATCGGCCGCGAGGCCGGCGTCGCCAGCCGCTGCTATCCGCTGAAGGGCAACCAGCCCGCGCGACTGCGACGCGGCGATGTCTTTACCGTCGACACCTCGATCCGGCTTTGCGACGGTGCGCTGTCGAACCTGTCGATCCCCTACGAGCCCTTGCTGCCCGGCCCCGCCGGCACATTGTTCGAGGTCGATGCCACCGATTGCGTCACCTCGGTCAGCCGCGGCCGCCCCGATCTGGATCGGCGCGGCCCGGATGATTTCGCCTTCGATCAGGGCCAGAACGAGACCCATTGCCGCAATGTCTATTTCACCGCCATGGCGACCTACGAGTCGTTCCGCCGCGCGCTTGGCCGGCCCGTGGCCTGGGCCTTCTGGCGCGAGGGATCTTACCCGCCGCTGCGGCTGATGCCCTTCGCCCAGCAGGCGCTGAACGCCTATTACGACCGCAGCGAGGCCGCCATCGGCTTCGGCTACAGCCCCGCCGGCGGGGACAGCGATCTTGCCGACCGGCGGCTGATCCGCTTTACCGCCCTGTCCAGCGACATCGTCGCCCATGAGGTGACGCACGCACTGATCGACGGGCTGCGCCCCGATTACGACATGCCCGTCCATCCCGATGTCTTCGCCTTTCACGAGGCGCTGGCGGATGTGGTGGCGCTGCTCTCGCGGTTCGAGCGGCCGGGCTATCTGGCCTATCTGCTGCGCGAATCCGGAATGACCTTCCTGCAGGGCCGATCGCTGATCAGCCTGGCGCCCGAACTGGGCAGGCTGGTGCGCGAATCCGGGCTGCGGTCCCTGGACGTGGACTGGACCTCGGCCGGCACCGACCAGCCCGGCAAGGATCTGCCGCGCTATGCCGACGCGCCGGATGCGCCGCATGCGCGGGGCGGGTTGCTGTCCTCGGCGGTGTTCGAGGCGTTTCTGGGCGCCCTCGACCGCCGGATCGGCCCGCTGATCCAGCTGGCCGCGCCGACCGGCAGCTCGGTCGGGCGCTATCTTCTGGAACAGGTGCAGGAGATCGCAGCCCGCACGGCCGAACATTTCCTGGCAATCTGCGTGCGCGCGCTGGACTATTGCCCGCCCGCCGCGATCCTATTCTCCGATTATCTTCGGGCCATGATCACCGCCGACCGGCTGCTGGCGCCGCGGGATCGCCACGGCTATCGCGAACAGCTGATCGACGCCTTCCGCCGCCGCGGCATCTATCCCGAGGGCATCGACGTCGTGTCCGAGGGCGAACTGGCCTGGAAGCCGCCCGAGGTTCCGGTCTATCCGATCCCCGGCCTCGCCCTGTCGGAACTGCGCTATGATATCAGCCCGATCCTGCCGCTGTCGGCGGCCGAGATCCGCCGCCAGGCGCGGGCGCTGGCCCTGGCCATCGACGCCGATCCGCGGCTGGCCCGGGAACTGGGCCTGCGCGACCCCGGCCTTGCCGGACCGGGGATGCAGTTCTCGGCGCCCGAGATCACATCTGTCCGCCCGACGCTGCGGGTCGGGCCGGAAGGGTTCATCGACTTCTCGATCATCGCCGAGGTCACCCAGAACTGCGATATCCGGATCGACGACCAGAGCGTCGTGCGGCATCGCGGCGGCGCCACGCTGATCCTCGATCCGCGCGGCACCCCCGCCCTGATCGTCCGCCAGCGCATCGACAACACCGCCCGCCTCACCGCCGAGACCGAATATGTCCGCAAGGCCATTGCCGAACGCCGGATGATGGTCGAGGATGGCCGCTATGTGCCCGACCGGGCACAACGTCGCGGGCTCTGCGCCGGACATTGACGCCGCGAGCCGCGCAACACCCGCCTGCCCTGCCTTTCGCCGGCCCTTCCATCCGCATCCTGTTTGCGCTACAGCCGCGCGACCGCATGGAAAGGATTCCCGAAGATGGGCTATAAAGTCGTCGTCGCCGGCGCCACGGGCAATGTGGGCCGCGAAATGCTGAACATCCTGGCCGAGCGCCAGTTCCCGGTCGACGAGATCGCCGCTCTGGCGTCGCGTCGCAGCCAGGGCACCGAGGTCAGCTTTGGCGACAAGACCCTGAAGATTCAGGATATCGAACAGTTCGACTTTACCGGCTGGGACATGGCGCTGTTCGCCATCGGCTCGGACGCGACCAAGAAATACGCCCCCATCGCCGCCAAAGCCGGCTGCGTGGTGATCGATAACAGCTCGCTCTATCGCTATGACCCCGAGATCCCGCTGATCGTGCCCGAGGTGAACCCGGACGCGATCACCGGCTACAAGAACAAGAACATCATCTCGAACCCGAACTGCTCGACCGCGCAGATGGTGGTGGCGCTGAAGCCGCTGCATGACCGCGCCCGGATCAAGCGGGTCGTGGTTTCGACCTATCAGTCGGTCTCGGGCGCCGGCAAGGACGGCATGGACGAGTTGTGGGACCAGACCAAGGGCATCTATGTCCCGGGTCAGGAGGTCGGGGCGAAGAAATTCCAGAAGCAGATCGCCTTCAACGTGATTCCTCAGATCGACGTCTTCATGGAAGACGGCCAGACCAAGGAAGAATGGAAGATGGTCGCCGAGACGAAGAAGATCGTCGATCCCAAGATCAGGGTGACGGCGACCTGCGTGCGCGTCCCGGTCTTCGTCGGCCATTCCGAGGCCATCAATATCGAGTTCGAGGATTTCCTCGACGAGGACGAGGCCCGCGACATCCTGCGCGAGGCGCCGGGCATCCTGGTCGTCGACAAGCGCGAGCCGGGCGGCTACACGACCCCGGTCGAATGCGTGGGCGATTACGCCACCTTCATCAGCCGTATCCGGCAGGATTCGACCATCGAGAACGGCCTGAACCTGTGGTGCGTCAGCGACAACCTGCGCAAGGGCGCGGCGCTGAACGCGGTGCAGATCGCGGAACTGCTGGGCAACCGCGTCCTGAAAAAGGGCTGACGCGCGGGCGTGCTTGACTGGATCGCCAGTTTCATCGAGGGCGGCGGGGCATGGGCCATCGCCGCCCTCATGCTGCTGGAGAATGTCTTTCCGCCGATCCCGTCCGAACTGATCATGCCGCTGGCGGGGTTCAACGCCGCACGCGGCGAGATCGCCTTGTGGCTGGCCATCGCGGCAGGCGCGGCCGGTTCGATGGCCGGGGCCTATCTGTGGTATCTGGTCGGGCTTGCCTTCGGGCAGGACCGCCTGCGCCGCGTCGTGGCCCGGCATGGCCGCTGGCTGACCATGACCCCGGCCCAGCTTGACCGGGCGCAGCGCTGGTTCGACCGTCATGGCAGCGCGGTCGTGTTCTTCGGCCGCTTCATCCCGACCGTGCGCACGCTGATCTCGGTCCCGGCGGGCATCGCGCGGATGCTGTTGCCGCGCTTCCTGCTCTATACCGCGCTCGGCAGCACGATCTGGTGCGCGGCGCTGGCCTTGGCCGGGTACTGGCTCGAGGACCGCTATGAAGAGGTCAGTTCATGGCTTCATCCGGTCTCCAATGCGATCATCTTCGGGCTGATCGCCCTCTATCTGTGGCGGGTGATCCGCTGGCGGCCCGCTCGCTGAGAAGTGACCGCGACGCGCGCCAAGCCCCTTGCCGCAACCGCGCAGCGCGCCAAACTGCCCCGGACAGGTATCGCACGAGGGCATGATGACGGTTCGCATTGTTTTCCCGGTTCTTTTCGCAGTTTTCGCGGTGCCGGCCCTGGCCGAACGGATCGAGGGGCAGGCGCGGACCGAGCATGTCACGGTCTTTCCGCAGGGCGCCGCGATCCGCTGGCAGGTCGATCTGGAAGCCGCTGCGGGCACACATGAACTGATCCTGCCCGATCTGCCGCAAGGCCTCGACCCGGCCAGCCTGCGCGTCGAGGCCGAAGGCGCAAGGATCGGCTCGGTCTCGCTGCAGACGGCCCGCGCATTGCCCGGCGAGGCGCCCGAATCCGCCGCCGTGACCGAGGCCCGCACCCGGCTGGGCGACGCCCGCGACGCCCTCATCCGCTTTGATGCCGATGTGGCGGCGCGTCGGGCCAGCGCGGAAGCCTGGCGCGAGCGGGCCGGGATCACCCGCGACCTGATGCGCGGCGACAGCCGGGTTGATGCCGACGATCTGCAGGCGATGGTGGATGAGGCCGGCGGCATGGTCGCCGACTATCTGGCCCGCGCCGCCGCCGAGACCCGCGACGCCGATCTGATGGCGAACCGCCGCGACGACGTCCTGCGCGGCGTCGAACAGGCCGAGCAACATCTGGCCGCGGTCATCGACGAGGCCGAGGCGCATGACACGCTGCTGGTGGCGCTTGAGGTCGCGCAGTCACCCGCCCGGCTGACCCTGACCGGATTTACCGGCGCGGCCGGCTGGCAGCCCGCCTATGATCTTCGGCTGGACCGGGCCTCGAACCGGCTGCTGCTGGAACGGGGGGTGATCGTCCAGCAATCCAGCGGCGGCGACTGGCGGGACGTGACGCTGACCCTGTCAACCGCGCGCCCCTCGGACCAGTCGGCCCCGACCGAGGTCATGCCCTGGTTTCCCCGGATCGGCGATCCGGACCAGATCGCCCGGCCCCGGCTGCAAAGCAGCATGGGCCGGGCCGCGGACGATATGGCGGAGGCGGCGATGTTCGATGCCGAGCTTGCCGCTCCGGTCGTTGTCGAGACCGCCATTGTCGACACCGGCGGCCCGGCCGTGGTCTATGACTATCCGGCACCCGTCACGATCCGGAACAACGCCGATGCCCTGCGCCTGAAACTGGATGAAAAGACCCTCTCGCCCCGGGTCTTTGCCGAGGCCACGCCGCGGTTCGATCAGACCGCGTTTCTGATGGTCGAGGGAACGAACACCCTGAACGAGCCAATCCTGCCGGGCACCGCCACGCTGCACGTGGATGGCACGATGATCGGGCAGACCTATCTGGACCTGATCGTGCCCGGCGACGACCTGCGCCTCGGCTTCGGCGCGCTGGACGGTCTGACGGCCGAGTTGCGCATCCCCGAAGCCAGCGAGGGCGATCGCGGCATCATCCGCCGCAGCAACCAGCAGACGCGGACCGAGACCCTGATCCTGCGCAACCTGACCGGCGAGGACTGGCCGCTGCGCATCGTCGATCGCATCCCGGTCGCCACGCAGGAGGATCTGACCGTGACCTGGCGGGCCGCGCCGGAACCGAGCGAAACCGATCCCGACGGCCGGCGCGGCCTTCTCTACTGGCAGCAGGATCTCGCGGCCGGAGAGACCCGTGAAATCATCCTGACGACGGAACTGCGCTGGCCCGAGGGCATGGTCCTGCTGCCCTGAGGATCAGACCAGAGCCCAGCGTCGGCCGCCATCCTCGGCCTGCCACAACGACCCTTCGCGGATGTCATGGACCAGCCCGTGCAACGACATCTCGCCGCTTTCGACGGCGGTCTTGACGAAGGGGAAGGTCATCAGGTTCTCGATCGAGATCATCACCGCCTCGCGCTCCAGCGCGGTGATCTGCTGATCCTCGGGCAGGTCCTTGATGCGCTCGTAGCCGGGGCGCAGGATATCCATCCAGCGGCCGACAAAGCTGGACTCGTCCTCCAGTTCGGGCGCCTTGCCCGAACACATCGCATGGCAGCCCGCCACCCCGCCGCAGCTGGTGTGGCCGACGACGATCAGATGCGCCACCTTCAGCGCCTCGACGGCATATTCCACCGTGGCCGAGGTCCCGTGCGGCTCGCCATCGGGCAGATGCGGCGGCACCAGATTGGCAACGTTGCGGTGAATGAAGAACTCGCCGGTATCGGCGCCGAAGATGCTGGTCACATGCACGCGGCTGTCGCAGCACGAGATCACCATCGCCCGCGGTCGCTG
The DNA here is from genome assembly GCF_018860165.1 of Paracoccus marinaquae. Lineage (GTDB taxonomy): Bacteria > Pseudomonadota > Alphaproteobacteria > Rhodobacterales > Rhodobacteraceae > Paracoccus > Paracoccus marinaquae. Next base: position 16,138 of record NZ_JAHKNG010000024.1, on the reverse strand, counting down.
TCCGTCATCGGCCAGACGGCGATACCATGCGCTGTTCTCGGCATAGGCCGTGGCCTTCCAGCCGTGATAGCGGCTGACCAGATATTGCGGCAATGGGCGGACGTGATGCATGGCTGACCTCGCGTGTTCCCTGCTTGATAGGCGGGGATTGAGGAAAATTCGAGGGGTTTCTTGCGTCCGGATCAAGCCTTTCTTCACCGCCAGCGGTCATCTTGTCCCGACCGTGTGGGGACACGATCCGTTGGAGGTGCAGGATGGCACAAATCACGGCCCTGGCCGTATCCGAACCCGTGCGCGTCGATGCGCGGCGCGTCGGCGACATCATCGGCGAGCTGGGCGAGACCGCGGCGCAGAACGTCATCGGCCTGGCGCTGGAACAGCTGGCCGGGACGCTGACGGCCACGGATGCGGCATTGGAGGCCGGCGATCTGGCACAGGCCGTGGCCCATGCCGACCGGCTGTCGCGTCTGGCATGGCAGATCGGCCTTCTGTCTCTGGCCGGGGTGGCCATGGACCTTGGCAGTTGCGCCGAACGCCGCGACATGGGCGCGCTGGCCGCCGTCCGGGCGCGGCTGATGCGGGTAGGCAACCGTTCGCTGACGGCGATCTGGGACCGGACCGGGCTGGGCTGACGGGGCCACGCCGGCCGCCCTTGCAGAGCAGGGCGCAAGCTGTAGTCTGGCGCGGCGAACAGCCAAGGAGCGAGACATGATCCCCGAATTCGCCGCCGCCTCGGACGACGCGCTTCCCATCTGGCCGGTCTGGAAAGGCGACGCGCCTCCGGCCGAGGCGAATGCCGGGGGATGGGCGGATGCCTGCGAGTTCACCGCGGCCGCCGGAGAGATCTGCCTGCTGCCCGATGGCCAAGGCGGGCTTGCCGGCGCACTGTTCGGTCTCGGCGATCGCGCCCGTGCCGGGCGTGACCGCTTCTGCTTTGCCCGCGCGACCGCCTTGCCCAAGGGCATCTGGCGGCTGGCCGCCCGGCCCGAGGGGTTCGATGTCACCGAGGCCGCACTGGGATGGCTGCTGGGGCAATACCGATTCACCCGCTACAAGGGCAGCCAGCCCGACTGGCCGCGTCTGGTCGCCCCCGACGGCATCGATGCCCCGCATCTGCAGGCGATCGCGGCGGCTGAGTTCCTGACCCGCGACCTGATCAATACGCCTGCCGGCGACATGGGACCGGAACAGCTGGAAAGTGCTGCCCGGTCGCTGGCCGGCGAAATCGGTGCCGAGATCCGCGTCACCTCGGGTGCGGCCCTGCTGGACGACAAGCTGCCGATGATCCATGCCGTGGGCCGCGCCGCCGCCACCGAACCACGGCTGATCGACATCCGTCTGGGCGAGACGGGTCCGCAGCTGACCATTGTCGGCAAGGGGGTCTGTTTCGACACCGGCGGGCTGGACATCAAGCCCGCCACATCCATGGGTCTGATGAAGAAGGACATGGGCGGCGCCGCCACGGCGCTTGGCCTGCTGAAGATGCTGGCCACGACCGGCGCGGCCGAGGGGCGGCGGGTCCGGGTGCTGATCCCGGCGGTCGAGAACAGCATTTCCGGCAACGCCTTCCACCCCGGCGACGTGCTGACCAGCCGCAAGGGACTGACAGTCGAGGTCAACAATACCGATGCCGAAGGCCGGCTGGTGCTGGCCGATGCGCTGGCATTGGCGGCAGAGGAACGGCCCGATCTGATGATCTCCTTCGCCACGCTGACCGGCGCGGCACGGGTGGCACTGGGCCCCGACATTCCGCCCTTCTATTGCGATGACGACGGCACCGCGCAGGCGATCTCGGCCGCGGCCATGTCGGTTGCCGATCCGCTGTGGCGGATGCCCTTCTGGGAGCCTTACGAAAGCAAGATCGAGCCCCAGATCGCGGATCTGGACAACGCCCCCGCGGGCGGCATGGCCGGCTCGATCACTGCGGCCCTGTTCCTGCGCCGCTTTACCGAAGGGGCGGGTCGCTATGTCCATCTGGACATCTATGGCTGGCAGGCCAGTGCCGCACCCGGCCGCGCCAAGGGCGGCGCCGGGCAGGGCGCGCGCGCGATCCTCGCCGCGCTGCCGGCGATCCTGCCGTGAGCCTTGACCGCCGCCTGACCCCGGCCACCGACCGGGTCGCGCTTGACAGCCTGCGCGGCATCCTCGACCGCCCCGCCTATACGCCCGGATACCCGGCGCGGCTGGCCGTGCCGCTGGCCGATCTGATGACCGCGCCCGATGGCCGCCGCGACCGGCAGGTGAATTTCGGCGCCGATCTGACGGTGATCGAGGAACGCGGCGACTGGGCCTTCGTACAGGCGGCACTGGACGGCTATTGCGGCTGGCTGCGCGGCACCGCGCTGACCGAGGATCTGCCGCCGATCACGCATTGGGTCAGAGCCGCGGCCACCCATGTCTATCCCGCCGCCGACATGAAGCGTCACCAGCTGCATGCACTGTCGCTGGGCGCGCGTCTGTCGGTCGCGGGGATCGAGGGAAATTTCGCCCGGCTCGCCACCGGCGGCCATGTGCCGCTTCAGCATGTCAGCGAAAGTCCGGCCAGCGATCCGGTCGAGATCGCCGAACTGCTGCTTGGAACGCCCTATCTCTGGGGTGGCAACAGCGACTGGGGCATCGACTGTTCCGGGCTGGCGCAGGCCGCGCTGACCGCCTGCGGGATCGCCTGCCCCGGCGACAGCGACCTGCAACGGGGCGCCTTCCCCGAGACGGCCGAGATCAGCCGCGGCGATTTGCTGTTCTGGCCCGGCCATGTCGCGCTGGCGGCTTCGCCCGACCTGATGATCCACGCCACCGCATGGAAGATGGCCGTCATCCGCGAAAGCATCCCCGACGCCATCGCCCGCATTGATGCAGCCGGCGACGGCCCCTTCCTCGGCGCCCGCCGCCCCCGTCCTACAGGTTGAAGACCCGTTCGGGCTGCACGGTTCCGCCCTGATAGCGGCCGATGCAGAGCGGCCCCGTGGCATCCGTGACCCAGACCAGTTCGCCCCATTCCGCGCCGCCCGTCACCTCGCCCGGATTGCCGTTGCGGATCCGCGTCGCCCCCTCCGGCGTCGCCCGCAGCATCGGCAGATCGGTCAGCGCGGCCTGCAACGGCAGAAGCTGCGCCTCAAGCCAGTCCCCGGCATCGCGGTCGACACGATCAAAGGCAACGCCATCCTCGACATCGAAGGGCCCCGACCAGGTGCGGCGCAAGTCCGCGACATGACCGAGACAGCCCAGTTCGCGCCCCAGATCACGGGCGATCGAGCGCACATAGCCGCCCTTGCCGCAGACCATCTCCAGCCGCCCCGTCCCGGCGCCTGCCTCCAGCAGCGTCAGGCTTTCCACCCACAGCGGCCGCGCCGCCAGTTCGGGCGCCTCGCCCTCGCGCGCCAGATCATAGGCCCGCTCGCCATCGACCTTGACCGCCGAAAAGGCCGGCGGCACCTGCATGATCTCACCGGTGAAGCCGGGCAGTGCGGCCTCGATCTGTGCCCCTGTCGGGCGCATGTCAGACCGGCGGAGAACCTCGCCCGAAGCATCGTCGGTCGTGGTCTCGGCGCCCCAGTTGACCGTGAAATCATAGCATTTCAACGCATCGGTCAGGATCGACACGGTTTTCGTCGCCTCACCCAAGGCCACGGCCAGAACCCCGGTCGCATCGGGGTCCAGCGTGCCGGCATGACCCGCCTTCTTTGCGTCCAGCGCCCAGCGGACCTTGTTCACCACCGAGGTCGAGGTGATGCCGGCCGGCTTGTCCACGATCAGCCAGCCGGTGATGTCGCGGCCCTTCTTGCGTGCCATGGAACCCTCATGAAAATCGAAGCCGGGCAGATAGCCCGCGCGCAGGGAACCGTCAACAGGCAGGCGTCATTCGGCCCGCGTCACCAGCCCGATGATCGGCCCCAGCGAGCGGCCGAAATCGGCCCGGTTCACCCCCGGCGCGTAAAGCCGGCTGATCGAGCCGTCGAAATACAACGCATCGCGCAGGCCCAGACCGTCGCGGAACAGGCGCCCGAATTCGTAGAACGTCACCGGCCGGTCCGAGATGGCGAACCACGCCGTCTGCCCGTCGGGTGCCACGCCGACGCCGTTGCGGATATAGCGGCTGTCGGAATCGACCAGAAAGCGCGGATGCAATTCACCGTCGATGACCAGCATCGGCCCGGATTGCGTGGCCAGCCGGCAATCGGGCTGCGTGCGGGCGAATGCGCGGCTTTCGATCACCTGGAATGGCCTCGCGCCGCCGGTGCAGAAGACCCCGTTCGGCAGCATGCCGAAATTGCCGCCGCCGGCATTGGGATTCAGCGGATGCCGTTCCTGCCCCTCGATCACCAGAAGGCCGACGGGCCGGTAATCGGGATGGAACATCCCCGCATTCATCGCAAAGGACAGGTTTTCACCCTGCCCCAGACCCTTGCGGATATTGCTGAAATTGTTCAGTGGCTGGCCGTCATCGCCGTCCTGCCACAGCCGCAGCGCCGGCTCCTGCGCGGCCTCGACCTGACAGACCACATAGCCCTGCCCGTCATGCTCGATCCGACCGCAGCCCTCCGAGGTCGCGGGCTGCACCATCGCAAAGATCATCCCCAGAGCGACGCCCAGTTGCCGCTGCAACTCAAGTATCATCGCCGTCATGACCCTCATCCGCCGCTTCGACATCGCGGCGCACGCGCTCATCCGCGAACATCCGGCGGGTGTCGTCGAGGCGATCGAAGGTCTCGTCCAGCTGGAAGCGCAGTTGCGGCGCGTATTTCAGCGTCAGCCCCTTGGCGACCAGATGGCGCAGCTCGGGCGCATTGCGGCGCAGCGCGGCCAGCGCATCCTCGGCATCATGCCCGCCCAGCGGCAGCACATAGGCCGTCGCCACCTTCAGGTCGGGCGAGGCGCGGACCTCGCCCACGGTGATCGAATGGCGGTTCAGATCCGGGTCATGCACATCGCCGCGCAACAGCACGTCGGACAGGGTGCGGCGGATCAGCTCGCCCACGCGCAACTGGCGCTGCGAGGGGCCTTGGCCGTGGGAAAAGCGGTTCTGTGCCATGCGTCCCGATGTAGGGGGTCGCGGCCCGCGCCGCAACGGGATATGAGGCGGGAAAGCACCGGGGGTGACGGATGAGTGATTTTCAACAGACCGCAACGGGTGACCTGCCGGGCATCGTGGTGACCGGCGCCTCGGGCCGGATGGGGCAGATGCTGATCCGGCTGATCCTTGACAGCGATCAGGCCCGTCTGGTCGGCGCCTTGGAGCGGCCGGGCCATGCCTGGATCGGCCGGGACCTGGGCGAGGCGATGGGCGGCGCGGCCTGCGGCGTGCCGGTCAGCGACGATGCCGTGGCGGTCATCGCGCAGGCGCAGGCGGTGATCGACTTCACCGCACCCGCCGCCACGGTGGCTTTCGCCGAACTGACCGCGCAGGCCCGCGCCGTGCATGTGATCGGCACGACCGGGCTGGAGCCGGCCGATCTGGCCAGACTGGCCGCCGCCGCCCGCCACGCCCCGATCATCCGCGCCGGCAACATGAGCCTGGGCGTCAACCTGCTGGTCGGCCTGACCCGCAAGGTCGCCGCCGCCCTAGGCGAGGACTGGGACATCGAGGTGGTCGAGGCACATCACCGCATGAAGGTCGATGCCCCCTCGGGCACCGCGCTGATGCTGGGCGAGGCCGCAGCCGAGGGCCGGGGCGCCCAACTGGCCGATCTGCGCACCCCCGCCCGCGAGGGGATCACCGGCGCGCGCACCGCCGGCAGCATCGGCTTCTCGGCCATTCGCGGCGGCGATATCGTCGGCGAACATGACGTGATCTTCGCCGGCACGGGCGAGCGGCTGATCCTGCGCCACGTCGCCACCGACCGCGCCATTTTTGCCCGCGGTGCCATCCGCGCCGCGCTCTGGGGGCAGGACAAGGGGCCGGGCGAATACGACATGGCCGATGTGCTGGGGCTTTCCTAAGCGGCACCGGAGGGACGGATGATGACCGAGACCTGCCTGTTCTGCCGGATCGCGGCGGGCGAACTGCCCGCCCACAGGCTTTACGAGGATGAGGCGATCCTTGCCTTTCTGGACCTGCATCCGGTCCGCGAGGGCCATGCGCTGGTCATTCCGAAGGCCCATCACGTCTGGTTCGAGGACCTGCCCGTCGATCTGGCGACCCGGGTCACGACCTGCGCCCAGACCCTTGCCCGGGCGATGAAGCGGCTTTACGGCGTGCCGCGCGTGGCGATGGTCTATACCGGCATCCACGTGCCGCATGCCCATGCCCATGTCGTGCCGATGCACCATGTCCATGACGTGACCTCGCGCGCCTATCTGAACGACGGTCTCGACGGGTTCTCGGCCCCGCCACAACTGCCGGCGGAACGCATGGCCCAGATTGCCGACGGCCTGCGGGCCGCGCTTTAGGAGGCCTGCGTGCGGATGCGTCTTGCGGTTGCAGTCACGATCCCCTGCCCCTCATTTAGGTCAGATGCGGACAGTCATCACTGGACGATCTTTCGGGTCTGATCGACTGACCGCCGACCTCGGGCCGGCTTGCGGATATGCCCGGCGCCCTTTCCGGCCACCCCTCGCCTTGGCTACAGATCAGGAACCCGGGCAAGTTTTGTCATGGTTCCCCATCTATGCGACAATGACTTCGGCAGTGGGCAGATGCGGTGGAGGGCGCAGTTGGTCAGGCAGTATATCCAATCACAAGCCCTCACAGGACTGGCTGAGGTTGCCCCCCGGTGGAAGGGGGACGCATCGGCGGCGTTGAAGCAGGTCGGGCTCGATCCGAAACTGATGCGCGACCGCGAGGTCAGGATCGATTTCTCGCAGTATTGCGAGCTTCTGGAATATTGCGCCGAACACTGGAACCTGCCCGATCTTGGCTTTCGCATGGCGCCCTATCAGCACCTTGAAATCCTTGGCCCGGTGGCGCTTGTCACGCGGATGGAAGCGAACCTGCGCGATGCCGTGCAGGCGATCCTGCGCAATCTCGTCGTCTATACGAATATCCTCGTCACGGCCATGGAAGAGCAGGAGGATGTCGCCGCGATCGTCCTGTCAGTGCAGCATCAGGCAGTTCCGACCCGGCAATACATGTTCCTCGCGCTGGCAGTCGCCAAGAACGTGCTGGAGCAGGCCGCGCGTACGCCGATCCGGTTTCTTGAGGCAAGCTTCAGTGAAATCGACAGCGGCACGGGACGGACGGCAGAGGCGTGGTTCGGCTGTCCCGTCCGCTTTGGCGCCGCACGCACCGCACTCTATTTCGACCGCGCCGTGCTGGACCTGCAGCTTGAACGACGGGATGCAGCCTATCATTCGATCATTCAGCGCTATCTGTCGACCGCGCGTGATGAGGCCGGCCTGAACATCACCGACAGGGCGCGCAACGAAGTCGCGCGGCAGATGGAGCTTGCGATCTGCACGCTGGAAAGTGTCGCCCATGCATTGCGGATCGAACCGCGCGGCCTGCAAAGGCGATTGAAGGCCGAGGGAACATCGTTTCGGGATCTGGTCGATCATTGGCGGCGGGACCGGGCGATGTCGCTGGTCACGATGACCCGGATGCCGCTTTCCGATGTGGCCGATGCGCTTGGCTATGCGCATCAGGCCGTGTTCACGCGCGCCTTTTCCCGCTGGCACGGCAATACCCCGCTGGCCTGTCGGCAGAAGGCAACCGGAGCGGAGCGGCGGGCATGACATCCCTGCCGCTGCCGCAGATTCAGACGGACGCCGCGACCGGCCCCCGATAGACCCCCGCGATGGCCCGGTTGCCGGAACGGCGCAGCAGGCCGGGCGCGAAGCGCGAGAGCTTCACCCCCGCACGGGCCATGCCGGTCGGAACGATTTCGTAGCGGTCGGTGTCGAGCCCCTTCATCACGCCGGTGACGATTCCGTCCAGCGTGGCCTTAGGGATGGTCAGGACATGGGCGCGGTTCTCGGGCGTGCGGGTCTTGTCCAGCTCATCGACCATGGGGCTGTCGAATTCGGCCGGGCAGATCAGTTGCACGGTGATGCCCATCGGCTCAAGCTCGTAGCGCAGGCAGGAGGTCAGCCCGACCAGTGCATGTTTCGAGGCGCAATAGGGGCTGTAGCCGAAGGCCCCGACCAGACCCGCCATCGAGGCCACATTGATCAGCCGGCCCTTTGAGCGCTGCAGATGCGGCAGGGCGGCGCGGGTGGCGTTGAGGACGCCGAAATAGTTGATCTCCATCACCTGACGGAAGACCTCCATCGGGACGTTCTGGAAATAGCCCTCGCGCAGGATGCCGGCATTGTTGATCAGCGCGTCGATGCCGCCCTGCGCCTCGGCCGCCGCGTTCATGGCCGCCGCGGCGGCTTCTTCGTTGGTGACATCCAGAGATTGCGTGTTGACCACTGCGCCGGGATAGGCGGCGGTGATCTCGCCCGCGGCGCTGGCCAGCTTGTCAGCATCGCGCGCCATCAGTGTCAGCCGGGCGCCCTGGCCCGCCAACGCCTTGGCGAGCGCGAGGCCGAGGCCGGAATTGCCGCCGGTGACGACGACATGCTTGTCCTTGAAGCTCAACTTGCTCATGTGAACTCTCCTCCCTGTGGGATCTGCGGGAAAGATGAATGCATCCGCTTCACGCGATGATGGCGCTGCGGCGCAGCCCCGGTTCAGGCCGCCTCGGTGTCGCGCAGCACGCCGTTCTGCAGGGCGGCAAAGCGTTCGGCCATGGCGGTGATGGTCAGGCTGGGATTGACCCCGATATTGGCCGGAATGCTTGAGCCATCGACGACATAAAGACCCGGCGCGCCGTGAACCTCGTGGTTCGCGTCGATCACCGAATCCTCGGCCGATCTGCCCATCGGGCAGCCGCTGAGGATATGGGCCGTGGTCGTGGTGCCGGCCAGCGATTCCGTCAGGAAGTTCATCGGCTGACCGCCCGAGGCCCTGGCGAATTCGCGCGCCACCTCATTGGCCAGCGGAAGATAGCTGGGCAGGCCCGCGCCCGGCAACTCGTCCGAGCCGAGAACCGGCTTGAAGGGTGAGAACCAGCGTTTGCGATAACGCAGCTTCACCGCATTGTCGTGGTCCTGCATGACGGTGAAGATGGTGATGCGTTCTTCCCAGTTCCTGGCAAACAGGTTGCCAAGCATCAGGCGCGGGCTGGTCAGGATTTTCCACACTGTCTTCAGGGCGCGGCGGCCCGGCTTATGGCCGTCCACCAATGGACCCATATAGGACTTCATGAAGCGATAGCCCCGGTCAAAGCGGTTCTGCGTGATATGGGTATGCTTGTCGGCATAGAAATCGCTGGAGATCGCGGTGCCGTCGATCATGTTCTGCCCCTTGGGGTGCAGCACGGCAGTCAGCGCCTCGGAATTGGTGCGCACGATGCCGCCCAGTGTGTCCGAGATCCCCGGCAGCGTGCCGAAATGATCGCGGTTCTTGAACAGCAGTTCCACCGTTCCGACGACGCCGGCCGAAATGATGACCCTGCGTGCCGTGATCGTGTCGATGGCCTTGCCGCGTGCCGGATCCACGAAACTGACGCGATAGCCGCCGCCCGGCAGGACCTCGATCCGGTCGGCCTTGCGGTCGGGCATGATCTTCGCGCCCTTCTTCTCGGCCAGATACAGATAGTTCTGATCCAGCGTGCTCTTGGCCCCGGTCGGGCAGCCGGTCAGACAGCCGGCGCAGAAGTTGCAGCCGGTGCGTTTCGGACCCTCGCCGTTGAAATAGGGATCCTCGACCTCCTTGTCGGGTTCGCCGAAGAACACCGCGTTCGGGACCGGGCCGAACGTGTCTTCTGCCCCCATGGCGCGGGCCGCCTGGCGCAGATAGCCGTCCTGCTGGGTCAGATGCGGGTTGACCGAAACGCCCAGCATCCGGCGCGCGGTTTTCAGATGCGGTGCAAGTTCGCCGCGCAGATCGATGCCCAGACGCTTGACCTGCGGGTCGTCATAGAATTCGTCCTTGGGCGGCAGCATGACCGCGCCCCAGACCAGACTGCCACCGCCGACACCGACGCCGCCGACCACGTTCACATGCTTGAACATGTGCTGCACGAAATAGCCGCGCATCCGCAGCGCCGGCATCCACAGCAGCTTGAACATGCTTTTCTTGGCGGCCTTGATGTCGTCCAGTCCGATCCGGCGACCCTGTTCGGTCACCGCCACGCGCCAGCCCTTCTCGGTCAGCCGCAGCGCCGAGACGGAGCCGCCGAAGCCGCTGCCGATGATCAGATAGTCATAGTCGTGACTGGTGCTGGCCGATGTGGCGGCATCCGGTTTGGTGATATCTGCCTGAATGGTGGTCATGTCTGCTCCTCCCGCCGGCGGTGCTTCACCCCGGCCTCTGTCTTGCGATTTGCTGGATGGGGCCGGGGTGGGAAGTTCCCGCCCCGGTGCCGCTCAGCGGCGTTTCAGGAACTTGGCGGCCGAGTTGGCCAGTCCGCCCCAGGGCGGGCCCATCTTCTCGAACCCGTTGATGAAGCCGACCTTGTGGACGGACCGGGCATGGCTCAGGCGGCGAAAACCGTCGATGCCGTGATAGGCGCCCATGCCGCTGGGGCCGACACCGCCAAAGGGCAGCGTGTCCTGACCGACATGCAGGACGGTGCCGTTGACGGTGACGCCACCCGAGATGGCGCCGTTCAGCAGCTTTTCCTCGACCGCCCTGTCCTTGGTGAAGACATACATGGCCAGCGGACGATCGCGGTCGCGGATATAGGCCAGCGCGTCGTTCAGCGTGTCATAAGGCTTGACCAGCAGGACCGGGCCAAAGATTTCCTCGTTCATCAGCACGCCGTCCTTGGGCGCGTTGATAACCACGGTGGGGCCGATCTTGCGGGCCTGGCCCATGCCCTCATCCTCATGCGTCAGCACGGTCGCACCTGCGGCACGGGCCTCTTCGATGGCATCGACCAGGCGCTGGCGGTGCCGCTCCGAGATCATCGAGGTATAGTCCGGGTTCTGCGCCACGGTGGGGAAGGATTTCTTCGCCTGCGCAATGACCGCCCGGGCGAAGGCCTCGACCTTGGCGCGCGGCACCAGCGCATAATCGGGCGCGACACAGATCTGGCCCGAATTGGAGAACTTGCCGAAGGCGACGCTTTGCGCAGCCTGTTCCAGCGGATATTCGTTGGCCACGATGACGGGCGACTTGCCGCCCAGTTCCAGCGTCACCGGAGTCAGGTTCTTCGCCGCCGATTCCATGACCTTGCGACCGACAGCGGTCGAGCCGGTAAAGACCAGGTGATCGAAAGGCAGGGAGCTGAACCCCTGCGCGACCTCGACGCCGCCGGTGATGACGGTCAGTTCGGCCTCGTCGAAATACTTGGCGACAAGGTTGCGCAGCAGTTCCGAAAAGCGCGGCGTGAATTCCGAGGGCTTGATCATCGCCCGGTTGCCGGCGGCCAGCGCATCGACCAGCGGCGTCAGCGCCGTCTGCATCGGAAAGTTCCACGGCGCGATGATGCCGACCACGCCCAGAGGCTCATGGCGGATGCGGGCCGAGGCCGGCTTGAAGGCCAGATCGACCGGGCGGCGTTCGTCACGCATCCAGCGCTTGAAATGCTTGCGGGTATGGCGCAGCGCGTTCAGCACGGTGACGATCTCGAAAAGCTCGGTCTCGTGGTTCGAGCGGTTGCCGAAATCCGCGTTGATCGCCTCGACAAGGGCGGTGTCGTTCTCGACCAGCATCTTGCGCAGCCGGTCAAGCCGGTCGCGGCGCAGCTCGTAGCCGGGCGCGGGTTCATCGCGCGAGGCGCGGTGCTGAATGTCGAACAGCCGGCGCGTTTCGTTTTCCGGCTGCGGAAGCGTGGCAACAACAGTGGCCTGCATGGTCAGATCCTCCAGATGCATTATGTCCGATTGTGCTCAGAATAGGTCAGGCCAGGATGTATCGCTTGACGCCTGAGCACAGATTTTTAGCTTTGCGCGACAGGCCCCGGAGAGATGCGAGCGATTTCGGGGCCCCGAGCTGCGACAGTCAACAATGACCCGTCGCCCTCATCAGTCAGGCCATCGCCGAGAGCTCAGGGTTCCCGGCCGCGCGGCCCAGACTGGCGGCAGTTTCAACCGGGCGGGTGACGACATTGGCCCCGCGCCCGGTTCGTCAAAGCCGGTTGCCGGACCGGGTCTGCCCTGCTTCAGGTCAGGTCGCGCAGTTCGCGGCGCAGGATCTTGCCGACATTGGATTTCGGCAGCGTGTTCAGGAAAGTGACCTGCTTTGGCACCTTGTAGGCAGCCAGTTCCTTTCGGCAATGCGCAATCACATCGGCCTCGCTGAGATCCGCGCCCTTGGCGCGCACGGCATAAACCCGCACCGTTTCGCCGGATTTCTCGTTCGGAACGCCGATGCAGGCGCATTCGGCAATACCGTCGCAGGCGGTCACGGCAGCCTCGACCTCATTCGGATAGACGTTGAAGCCCGAGACGAGGATCATGTCCTTCTTGCGGTCGACGATCTTCAGAAAACCACCCTCAATGAAGGTGCCGACATCTCCGGTGCGGAAATAGCCGTCGGGGGTAAAGGCGGCCAGATTGGCGTGGTCGTTGTTCCAGTAACCGCGCATGATCTGGGGGCCGGCGGCGCAGATCTCGCCCTCACCGCCCTCGGGAACCTCGTTGCCGTCATCGTCCAGCAGCTTGATATCGGTCGAACAGACCGGCAGACCGCAGGTCTCGGTGAAGTCGGCGACGTTCATCGGGTTCAGGCACAGGACCGGAGAGGTCTCGGACAGCCCGTAGCCTTCCTTGATGTGATGGCCTGTCAGCGCCTTCCACTTCTCGGAGGTGGCCCTGATGACCGCGGCACCGCCGCCGATGGCGACCTTGTAGCCGGACAGATCGACCTCGCCGATGCGCGGATGTGCGGCCAGCGCCTGGAACATCGTGTTGACGCCCGGAATGACCGAGAATTTCGTGTCCCTGATGGCGTCGATGAATGCGTCCATGTTGCGCGGGTCGGGGATCATCACCTGTTTCGCGCCCGAAGCGATATAGGCGATCATCACCATCAGCCCGAAGATGTGATAGAGCGGTAAGGCCAGCACGACGATTTCTTCGCCTGTCTCGTGAAGCTCGGGCATGAAGCTGGCGAACTGCGCGCTGTTGGCGACGATATTGCGATGCGTCAGGACCGCACCTTTCGACAGGCCCGTGGTGCCGCCGGTATACTGAAAGAAGTTGATGTCCTCGCCGTTCAGATCGACCGGAATGAAGTCCTGATCGGCCCCTTCGGCCAGCACATCGGCAAGGCGCGTCGCGCCGGTCAGCCGCGCGTCAACGCTGGGGGAAGGAATGTCCAGGCCCGCCCCGTCACCCAGGTCGATGGTCACGATATTCCTGATCGGGGTGCTTTCGAGGACCTCGGCCAGCACCGGGGTCGAGCCGGAAAAGATCAGGATCGTCTCCGCGCCAGCATCGTTCAACTGATGCCCGAGTTCGCGGGGCGTATAGAGCGGGTTCACGTTCACCTGCGCGGCGCCGGCCCGCAGAATGCCCAGCATGGCGACGGGAAAGGCGAAGATGTTCGGGCACATCAGCGCGATCCGGTCGCCGCGCCTGACCCCCGCTTTCTGAAGCCATCCCGCAACGGCGCGCGAGGCGCGGTCGATCTCGGCGTAGCTCATCGTCGTGCCAAAGCACTCGAAGGCGGGCTTGTCAGCGAACCGCGCAACCGCCTCGTCGACGATCGCAATGGTCGAAGGAAAGGCGTCCGCGTCGATGTCCTGCGGAACGTTCTTGCTGTAGGTCGAAAGCCATGGCTTTGTCATCGAAGGAATTCTCCCGGATTTGAGGTCGATGATCCGCGGGTCAGGCCCCGACACGACCATCAGATGAAAAGGAAAGTCAGGCGGCCTTCTTCGGCAGATGGTGCAGCGGCGCAGCCACCTCCCCGGATTTCACGCATGCTTCATCGACGAAGCCCGTCGCGCGAGTGCCCCAGATCTCGATGCGCTGCTGCGGATATACCGCCCGCATTTCCGCGACTTCGCGCAGGCTCCCCGCCCTGAGCCATGTCCGCAAACGACCGCCGGCCTGGCTCACCACTACGTGCCCAACACCACCGAGCGTGCTGCCCAACGATCGAACATCCGGATCATGGGCGCGGCCACTGTCGGTAATCGCTGCGCCAATATCACCTGCCGCATGGATCGATCCGCACGATGCCCCCGCTGCTTTCGCCGCGATGCCGTCGGGGATCCCGGGCTTTTCACTCTGTCCGACCATGGTGATCACGCCTTCTGTCCTGATCAGCACATAATCCGGATATTCCGGGCAGCTTTCTTGCCCCTGGACGATATGATTTTACCCTTGGACGACAGGTAATCCTCCCCCAGTGAAGTGGTCCGCCGGGCTTTGATGATGGGTTGGGTAGCCCCTCCTGACGGCACTTGTATGCCATAGTGATCCAGACAGGATCAGGAGGAACAGGCTATGAAGGAAGTCCCGATCATCGGCGTTGACCTGGCGAAACAGGTCTTTCAACTGCACGGAGCGACAGCAGAAGGCGATGTCGTGTTTCGCAAGAAGCTGTCGCGTAAGCAGTTTCTCACGTTCATGCAGGCGCACCCCGGGTGTATCGTCGCGATGGAGGCCTGCGCCACCGCTCACCATTGGGCCCGGACCTTGTCGGCCATCGGGCATGAAGTGCGCCTGATCGCCCCGAAGTTCGTCAAACCATATGTGAAGAGCCAAAAGAACGATATGGCGGATGCCGAGGCAATCGCGGAGGCGGGCAGTCGGCCGACCATGCGTTTCGTCGAGGTGAAGACGCCGGAGCAGCAGGGCCTCGGCATGATCTTCAGGTTGCGGGATCTGCTGGTCGGGCAACGGACACAGGTGATCAATGCCTTGCGCGGGCATCTCGCCGAGTTCGGGCTTGTCACCGAAAAGGGGCGGGAGAACGTGGACAAACTGCGGACCGTTCTGGAGCCGGACGAAGGGTAGGACGATCTTCCTGGGGTGGTCCGCCACATGGCGCAGCTTTGCTTTGATCAGATCGACGGCCTGTCGCAGCGGATCACCGAGCTTGATACGCCGATCGCGGCGGCCAGCAGACGTTCGCAGTTCTCGGCCCGACTGCAGAAGATGCCCGGCATCGGGCCTATTTCCGCGATGGCACTGGCGGCTTTCGCACCACCGATGGGCAATTTCCGTCAGGGACGGGATTTCTCGGCCTGGCTCGGCCTCGTCCCGCGACAGCATTCCAGCGGCGGGAAGCAGAGGCTCGGCCGCACGAGCAAATCCGGGCAACGCGATATCCGGCGCTTGCTGATCATTGGCGCCACGGCGGTGATCTCCGGGGCCAAGACCAGACCGCCTGCGGAGAACTCCTGGCTGGGACGGATCCTGGCGCGCAAGCCCCGGATGCTTGCGGCCATCGCGCTGGCGAACAAGATGGCCCGTATGCTGTGGGCCATGATCACGAAGAACGAAGAGTTTCGAGAGGGACCGCTGATGGCGAACTGACAAGGTCAGCAGCGTCGCCTCGAAAATGCGGGAGAAGCTGAAGCTTGTATGAAATCGATCGGACAGATCGGAGTTGGGGAAACCAGTGTTACAGCGTGAGCCTTGAGCTCGTTTTGATGTTTTGACCACAACCCGCGGATCCCATACCGGCCGTAGAGTATAGCGCTCCGACAAAAGGCCTGACACATGGACGCATTCGACCGTATGATACCGGCCTAGGCAACAGCCCGCTAAAACCGGGGCTACCCACACATGCTGTAACCGCCCCCCCGACGGCATCTGTGTGCCAACGTGGGTCTGCAACGATCCACAAAGGAGAGCGGTCATGTCGGAGATTATCACGGTCGGACTGGATCTGGCGAAAAATGTGTTCCAGGTCCACGGCACTGACGCCAGAGGCGGCGTAGTTTCGCGCGAGAAGCTCAGAAGGACCCAGGTGGAGTTCTTCGCCAGGCTGCCGCCCTGCCTCGTCGCGATGGAGGCCGGGAGTGTCAGGAACTCTGTGTATCTGATCCGGCCCATGCAGTTTCAGATACTCAAGCGGCGAAGCGCTCGCCGAACATTATGGCGAACTGGTTGCGGGCCGCAAACCATTCTCGGACGTTTCGGCCGTCTTTCTCGAAGCTGCGGATCGCCAGATAGATCAGCTTGGTCGCGGCATCGTCCGTCGGAAACGATCCGCGCGTCTTGATGGATTTCCGGATCACGCGGTTCAGGCTCTCGA
>NZ_JAHKNG010000023.1 GCF_018860165.1 Paracoccus marinaquae | reverse complement strand
CGATCCACGCGGCGATCGCGAAGACCGGCATGCATCCGGGCGTCTTCAGCCTGATCCAGGGCGGCCGGCGCGATGTCGGCACGGCGCTGGTCACCCATCCGCTGATCCGGGCGGTGGGCTTCACCGGTAGCCTGGGCGGCGGTCGGGCGCTGTTCGATCTCTGCGCCGGCCGGCCCGAGCCGATCCCTTTCTTCGGCGAGTTGGGCAGCGTGAACCCGATGTTCGTCCTGCCCCGGGCCGCCCGCGCGCGCGGCGCCGAGATCGGCCGCGGCTGGGCCGGCTCGCTGACCATGGGGGCGGGGCAGTTCTGCACCAATCCCGGCATCGCCGTGATCGGGGCGGGGCCCGCGGGCGACGCCTTCGTGGCGGCCGCGACCGAGGCCCTGGCGGCGGTCGCCCCGCAGGTCATGCTGACCGAGGGCATCGCCGCGGCCTATCGCGACGGCCAGGCCCGGTTCGAGGGCCGCAACAGCGTCACCCCGCTTCTGTCGACCGAAAGCCACGGGCGCCAGGCCAGCCCGAACCTCTACCAGACCGACGCGCAGAGCTATCTGCAGGACCACGCGCTTGGCGAGGAGGTCTTCGGCCCGCTGGGCCTGGTGATCCGCGTGGCCGGGACGGACGAGATGGAGCTGCTGGCGCGCGGCTTCGAGGGCCAGCTGACCGCGACCCTGCACCTGGACGAGGGCGACGCGCCCGAGGCCAGGCGCCTGCTGCCGATCCTCGAACGCAAGGCCGGCCGGGTCCTCGCCAACGGCTTCTCGACCGGGGTCGAGGTGGCCGATGCCATGGTCCATGGCGGCCCCTACCCCGCCAGCACCAATTTCGGCGCCACATCCGTCGGAACCCTCTCCATCCGACGCTTCCTGCGACCGGTCTGCTTCCAGAACATCCCAAATAACATCATGCCAGACGATCTGGCGTAAACTACGGCGCGAACCTGGCTGATGGTGTCATGCAACCTGCGGGCTGGAACGGCACCCGTCCGATTTCAGGCCAGCTTCTTTGGCTCGGGGCACTTTGACGGGAAGATTGACCGGCTGTGGCCGCGCGGCGGCGCCTTGATCTGTTTTTCAGATCCTGCTCAGGGCGCCGCCGCGATCATCAGGCGGCGCCGGAAATATCCGCGCCCCCAGCGGCCGGCTACAGCGCGCGAAACTCGCCAGCGATCTCTGCCGCAGCCTTGCGCAGCAGGCCCTGATCGGACGAGACGATAAGCGACGCGATGCCGCGATCGAACAGCGCTCCGGCTTCTGCCGGGTTATCGGCCAGCATCAAGACCGGTTTGCCGTGGCGACGCGCGGCCTCGAGAATTCGGTCCACAGCCTGCACCACGATATCATCGTTCCGCGTCCTGGCACCGAAGGCCACGGTCAGATCGCCCCTGCCGATGAAGATCGCATCAAGGCCATCGACGGCCAGAATTTCATCGAGATGGTCGAGCGCGGGCGGATCCTCGATCATGGCGATCGCGGCGATCGCTGCATCCGAGGCGTCGATCTGTTGCCACATGGACGACGAGCCATAGCCGCCGGCGCGGGTCACGCCGGAAAACCCGCGGCGACCGGATCGGTATCGGCAGGCCGAGACAAGGCCGCGCGCATCTTCAGCCGTGACGATATGCGGCGCAAGGATGCCGGTGGCCCCGACGTCAAGTGTAGAGAGGATCAGATCGGGCGTCGGTTGCGGCACGCGGACGACGCCGGCAACGCCTGCGGCGCGCGCGGCCAGCATCGCGATATTCAGCGCCTGGCGGTCGAACGGGCCATGCTCCTGATCAATCACGACAAAATCGAAACCGGTGCCGCCGAAAATCTCGATGGAGGACGGATCGGTCAGCTTGATGAAGCTGCCCAGCATCCGGTCGCCCTGCGCGATCCGTTTGCGCATGCCGGGTTTGACGCTGTTCATCGGCCTGATCCTTCTTTCGGTTTCATCTGGTTTGCTGCCAAGGGGCGGCAGTCAGCCTATGCCATCAATTCGTCAAGCGCGGGGCCGGAACTCTCGATGAGATCAAGCAGCGGCTGCACGCGAGGCGCACTCCCGCCCGTGGCGGTGAAGGGCAGGGCTTCGCGCACAAAGGCATGCAGCGCACCCGTGACCCGGCCAAGCGGGCGGCGTCCGCGCAGGTCCACCGCCTGCGCCGCGACCATCATTTCCATCGCGATGATCGACCGGCCAAGATGGGCAAGTTCGATCGCGCGCCGCGCGCCAAGCGCGGCAAGCGAGGCGCGGTCCATCACGCCGTTGGAATGGCTTGAACTGGCAAGTTCGCCGGCGAGCGGAACGGTCAGAAGGCGCGCCTCGGAGGTGATGGACTTGTGGAACAGCGCCACGCCGTTGAAGCCGGGCGCACCCACGCCGTCATCCTCGATCAGGCTGGCAGGCAGTCCCGACCAGATCGCATCGACCAGCTTGGCAACCCGTTCGGCCGAACTGGTCAGAAGCGGCGCAAAGCCAAGGCGTGCCACGTCCAGCGCCATGCACAGCGCCACCATGTCGAAATTCGCCACCGCCGCCAGGCCGCCATCATTCAGCGAGATGACCGGGTTACCCTGGCTGGCATTCAACTCGCGGATGATCTGCCCCGTCGCGAAGGTCATATTGTCCTGCGCCGTGCCCTGCACCATCGGCAGCGAACGAAAACACAAGGGATCCTGATGATTGCGCGGCCCGTCGGCGTCGAGAATGTAGCTGCCGTCGAGATAACGCCGGATGGATCCGCCATGAAGGCGCAGGCCATCGAACGGGCGCGATTCCAACGCGATGGCCGAAACGATGGAAGGGTTCGCCGCATAGCCCTCCATGCTGAGCGCGCTGGTCAGCGTGGACAGGCGCAGCAGCCGGTCGAGGTCGATCACCGCCAGCGCCGCCATCCCTGTCGACATGGCGCTGGAATTGAGAAGCGCGAGCGCCTCGCCCGCGGCCAGTTCGGCATCGCCGAAAAGCGCAAGCCCGATATCGGACATCGAAGACATGTCGCTCTGTCCCATCGACCCCCAGACATGCATGTCAATCGGCGTATCGGCATTGATCGCCTCGGCGATGACATGCGCCAGCAAAGGCCGCGCCCCCGTCCGGCCGCTGGCCAGCGAGTTCAGCAGGGCCAGAAGCGTCGCCCGCACGGCATCGCGGCTGGCGACGGGACCGTGGCCGGCATTATGGGTTCTCAGCAGGCGGCGATTGAACTCGGTGGCATTGCCCTGGTCGATGCGGGTCGTGGTTTTGAGGCCGACGCTGGTGGTCGCGCCATAGATCCGCTCGCCACGCGCGATGGCGGTATCCAGAGCCTGACGGCCGCGCTCCATCTGATCGATCGCGGTGGCGCCGATGGCCACCCGCCTGCCTTGCCGCGCGACCGCGTCAATCATCTCCAGCGTAAGATTGTGCCCGGTAACTTCGACGATCATGTCCATTCAGGCCCCTCCCGATGCCCGCCCGTTTCGGCAGGCTTTTCAGTGCCGAAAGGCTAGGACGCAGCCTGTCAAAAGGGAAATGCAGATCGGCACCGTTTCATTGGCTGAAACGATCGGTCAGCAAGTGTAACCTCGGCAGGTCGGTCGCGGAAGGGTCTGCGCGCCGAGTTCCAAAAATCAGGGCCGAGATCATGGCATTCGCTCCCGTCCAGGCGGTCACCAAGGCGCTGTCGGTACTGGCCGCGTTGAATCGCGGCGGCCTTTCGACGGTCGGGGACCTGCACGCCAGGACCGGCATCCCCAAGCCGACCATCGTGCGCCTGTTGCAGACGTTGATCGCCGCCGGTTATGTCAATCAGGACGAGAAGACGCGCGGCTATCAGGTCACCTCGGCGATCGAGCAACTGAGCGCCGGCTTCCATGGCGCCCCGATGGTCGTTGAGATGGCGCGGCCCTATGCCGACCAGCTGACCAAGGATATCCTGTGGCCCTGCGCGATCTGCACGCTGGATCTGGACGCGGTGATCGTGAATTACAGCACCATCCCCGACAGCCCCGTTTCGCCCTTCCATGCCTCGCTCGGGCGGCGGCTCAGCCTTGGCGGCCGAGGACTTGGGCGCGCCTATGTCCACTTTTGCCCGCCGAAGGAACAGCAGATCCTGCGCAATATCATGCGGTCCTCGGAGGATCCGGAGAACTATCTCGTCGATGACCGGAATTTCGCGATGACCGTCGCCCAATCACGCGCCCATGGCTATGCCGAGCGGGACGAGCGCCTTGAGCCGCGCAACTCGGGCACCATCGCCATGCCGATCCGGCTGGGTGAGCGTGTCCTGGCGACCTGCGGGGTCACCTATTTCCGGTCGGCCCTGAAGCAGAGCGAGAGCCGAAATGCGGTCATCGAGGCGCTTCGCGCGACGGTGGAGCAGATCGAGGCCCGGCTGGGCGCGGGCGGCTATCCGGTCAGGCCGGACGGGCCGGGGAACCTGTAAAGCCGCGCCGGATTCTCGACCAGGATCCGGCGGGCAAGCGCCTCGTCGGGGACCCAGTCCAGGAATTGCTGCAAAAGCCCTTCCACGGTCGGGGGTGTTCCGGGATAGCGCACGAAGGGGTTGTCCGTGGCCCAGATGAGGCGCTCGGAATTGGCCTCGACAAGGTCATCGTGAAACGGGCGCAGCACGTCGTAATCCGTGCCCGCGACGCGCCGGCAGATCGCCAGCTTGACCCAGACCGCGCCGTCGCGCAGCATGGCCAGAAGACGCTGAAAATCCTTGTGCTCGCGGCCGGCCTCGACATTGAACCCGGCCATGTGGTCCAGAACGACGGGAATTTTCGTCCGCTCGATCACCGGCCACTGGGCGAGGATATCCGCCAGCGGGCCCCAGATCTCGGCATGCATTCCGAATTCGCGCAGCAGCGCCCCGAACCCGCCTTCCAGATCGGACATGGGGACGGTACCCGGCATCCGCTCTCCGTTCGGCAGACGGGTCTCGACAAAGCGCAGGGCCACGATGCCGGCCCAGGTTATTCGGGAAAGCGCTTCCGGGCTGGTCGATTTTCCGGCGACACCGACACCCCGCGCCCGCCCCCTCAGGGTTGCAAGCGACGCTTCCAGCAATGACAGATCGTCGGCATAAGGCGTCGGCTGCACGAGGACAAAACGCGAGACCGAGGCGCGGGCGGCGCGCTCGAGCAGTGAACTCACCGGCGCGAAGGGCGGCTCGTAGGCAGGCTTGATCGGCATCGGATAGCGGTTCCTGTCCTCGAAGACATGAACATGGCAGTCGGTGATGTTGCCGATCGCCTGCGCCCGCTTGGCTGTTTCTGCCCGGTTCATCCGGCTCTCCCGTCGCGTTTGCGGCGCTCAGGCCGGCTCGCGCGGAGCGTAATCATCCGCGTTGTGAACCCAGCCCTTGGCGATGAAGTCCTCGCGCGCCGGCGCGAAGATGTCGATGAGGATATGCTTGCCTTCACCGACGCCCTCGGTCGTGTGGACAAGTTCCGGTGGGATGATCAGCAGGCTGTCGGCGCCCGCGTCGATATGCTGGTCCTCGCGCCAGGTATCGGCATCCGGCCCCCAGGGTGTGCGGATATGGTGGATGAACGTGCCGGCGATGGCGAGCGAACCCTGTTCGAAATCGGTATGGGCATGGGGCGAAAGCTTCTGGCGGTTCCTTGGCCCGTCATATTCCACCCAGTTCACGCTCATCGTCGCGGTGCGCAGGAACTTCAGGCGCGGATTGCCTTCCGGAAACGGCACCTCGTCGATCGGGTAGATGCGCAGCCCGGTCTGGCTTTCCCCGGAGGTGGCGGAACTCGCGCTGACCGGACGCACGCGCGCGTCGGGTGTGGCATAGTCGGCCGCATTCACGGCATGGCTCCGATCCGGGCCGGCGCCGGTGGTCAGCGCATAGGCCGGCTCGGGTCCATCAAGCTCCAGCTCCGTCGTGCCCTGCGGCGCGATGACCAGCGAACGCGGCGGAACCCGATGCGCGGCCTGCCCGATCCGGATGGTGCCGCCACCGCCCGGCAGGATGAACAGCACTTCCTCGGCGCTGGTGATCGCGCTGGTCTGCCCGGGCGCGGGGTCGAAACGGTGCACCGTGAAGTTCTGCCCGCGGATCACGGCCGGGGACTGCTGCGCCTGAGCGAAAAGGGACAGGTTGGCGGGGCGAAGTGTCATGGCGGAAACCCTCAATAGGTGCTTTCGTTCGCGCGGCTGAACTGGCGGGCAAGCTCGAATGTCGGCTGCGAGATGGCGTATTCGGCGCCGCCGAGGCGTGTCACCGGCTGGGCACGCTCGGTCAGGAAACGGCCATCCTTGTCAAGATAGTCGGGATGCAGATGCATGCCGACGACCCGGCCGAAGGTGACATTGACCTCTGGCTCGTTCGACTCGCCCTTGATCCGGACCGTGTCGATCACCTTGCATTCCAGCGCTGCCGGGGAACGGGCCACGCGCGGCGGCTTGACAAAGCGGCTGGGGGCCTTTTCCAGCCCGGCATGTTCGAACTCGTCGACGCCGACCGGCAGCGGCGCCGAAGTCATGTTCATCTCATGGACGAGGTCGAAGGTGACCAGGTTGAAGACGAATTCGCCGGTCTCGCGCACATTGCTGAGCGTGTCCTTCGCCGGCCGGTCCTCGGGCGTGTTGCAGGAGAAGACCAGCACCGGGGGATCGTTGGACACGATGTTGAAATAGGAAAACGGGGCGAGATTTGTCTTTCCGTCCGCATCAACCGTACTCATCCATCCGATGGGACGGGGTGCGATGATCGCGTTGAATATGCCCCGCTTGAAATTTCCCGTCGCAATGTCGATGAAGATCGGGTCTGAGGTGTTCATGGTTCAACTCCAAAGAAAATCCAATAATCCGGCTGATCGGCACCGCGGGCCTGACCCGCGCCGGGGCCCTAGAGCACCCGGCCGAGGAAATCCCGTGTGCGCTGCGAGGTCGGGTTGGCGATCATTTCCTTCGGGTCGCCCTTCTCGACGACCACGCCGCCGTCCATGAAGACCAGCGTGTCGGCGACTTCGCGCGCGAAACCGATTTCATGGGTAACGACCACCATCGTCATGCCGCCCTGCGCCAGATCCTTCATGACCTCCAGCACCTCGCCCACCAGTTCCGGGTCCAGCGCCGAGGTCGGCTCATCGAACAGCAGCACCTTGGGCTTCATGGCCAGCGCGCGCGCAATGGCCACGCGCTGCTGCTGCCCGCCCGACAGGTTGCGCGGATAGACATCGCGCTTGGCTTCCAGCCCGACGCGCCGCAGCAGTTCCAGCGCATGTTCGCGCGCCTGCGCCACCGGCTCCTTGCGCACCCGCACCGGCGCCTCGATGAGGTTTTCCAGCACGGTCATGTTGGGGAACAGGTTGAAGTGCTGGAACACCATGCCGATCTCGGCCCGGCGCTGGCAGATCGCGCTGGCGGGCAGTTCGTGCAGCGTGTCGCCCTGCAGCCGGTAGCCGACGAAATTGCCATCGACCAGGATCAGGCCGCTATTGACCTCTTCAAGGTGGTTGATGCAGCGCAGGAACGTGCTCTTGCCCGAACCCGAGGGGCCGATGATGCAGGCCACGCTGCCCTTGCTGACGGTCAGGTCCACGCCCTTCAGAACCTCCAGCGGGCCGAAATTCTTCCGCACGCCCGCGGCATGGATCATCGTGTTCGGGTCAACCCCGAAGCGTTCGAAATGGTTCATGACCGCGACCTCCTGCGGAAGCTGAATAGCTGGGATGCGATCGAGTTCAGCAGGCTGGGCTTGGCCTTTGCCTCGTCACGCGAGAAGTGGAATTCCAGATAGCTCTGGCCGACCGTGGTGACCGAGACGATGGCGAGATACCAGGCCGAGGCCACCAGCAGCAGCGGGATCGTCTCGAAGGTGCGGGCATAGATCGACTGGGCGGAATACAGCAGGTCGCCAACGGCGATCGTGCTGACCAGCGAGGTGGTCTTCAGCAGGTTGATCATCTCGTTCCCAGTCGGCGGAATGATGACCCGCATAGATTGCGGCAGGACGATCCGGCGCATCAGCAGGCTCGGCTTCATGCCAAGGCACAGCGCCGCCTCGGTCTGGCCGCGGCCGACGGATTTCAGCCCGTTGCGCACGATCTCGGCCATGTAACCCGATTCCTGCAACGACAGGGCGATCACAGCCGCGACAAAGGGCGTGATGATATCGTTGGTGGGGATCGAAAAGACCATGCCATAGAATGGTATGAACAGCCCGATCTGCTTGAACAGCAGCGCCATGTTATACCAGAAGATCAGCTGCACCAGCGCCGGCATCCCGCGGAAGAACCAGACGAACAGGTTCGCCGGAACCGAGAGCAGCCGGCTTGGCGAGATGAGCATGAGGGCGACCAACGTCCCGCCGACACAGGCCAGCACCATGATGATCGCCGTCAGCACGAGCGTCATCACGACCCCTCTCAGGATCAGCGGGTCGAACAGATAGCGACCGACGACCGGCCACTGGAATTCCGGGTTGGTTGCCACGGAATACAGCAATGCCAGAACGAGGACGAGGACGATCGCCACCGCGACGTTGCGCCACGGGTGGCGCAAAGGGGCAATCGTCAGCTGCTCCACGTCCTGAATGCCCGTATGAGCGTGTTTAGAGATGTCTGTAGCCACGCACAAATCCTCCCTTGATTTTGGCCTGACGGATCCTGGCCGTGCCGATACCGACCGCCTTCGGCGGCCCCTCGCCTCCCGGGGGCACGGCCTTCCGTCCTGTGGTCGAGTAACCGTCTCGCTTGGTCTTGACGCGCTTCCAGACGCAGGACCGGAAGCGCCTTCGTGTCCGCTGCGTCAGTTCTGCAATTGCGACATATCGGAATAGACGACCGACTCGGTCACGGCGGCGGCGCTCATCCCGTATTTCTCCAGGATCGTCGCGTAGGTGCCATCGGCCATCAGCGCGTTCAGGGCGGAGGACAGCATCTCGCCCATGGCGCTGTCGCCCTTGCGGATCGCCAGGCCGAGCGGCGCCGGATCGATCGGATCGCTGGCGACGACGTTCTTGCCGTTCGTGGTCGCCTCGTAATACCCCGCCGAGGTGGCGTCATCGAGGCGCGCATCCACGCGGCCGGTCAGCAGAGCCTGGATCGTATCCTTCTGATCCGGGAAGATCTGCTTTTCGATTGCGGCCAGGCCGCCTGCTTCACAGTCTGCGCTCAGCCGGTCGGCAACGGCGTCGGCGGCATTGCCATTCGCGACCGCGACCTTCTTGCCGCAGATGCTGAGCGGGTCGGCAAGACCGTCCTTGGTCTCGGGAAGCCCGACGATGACGGTCCCGGAGCTCATGAAGCCGACAAAATCGACCTGCTCCAGCCGCTCGGGCAGAATGGTGTAGCCGGCCCAGCCGATATCCGCCCGCTCCGAGACCAGCGCGGGAATCTGCGCCTTGAAGGGGATCGTGACGATTTCAAGCTCGACCCCCAGCAGCTTGGCGACGGCCTGCGCCATTTCGACATTCATGCCGGCCGGCTGCCCCTTCTCGTCGACGAACTGCATCGGTGCATAGTCAAGGCCGCTGGCAATCGTCAGAGTACCGTTGCTCTCGACCTTTTCCGCCAGCGGAATGCTCTGCGCATTGGCGCCGCCGGCGACGCCAAGGGCAAGGGCAATGGCACAGGCCAATCCGGTTCCACCCGATCTGATCATTTCTTCCCCCCAGTAATACGGCTTCCTTGAGCGAAAGCCGGTTTGTGCAAAGCCACTGCCATCGCAAGCAGCAATGGCATCCGTATTGTTCCATGTCCGTTTCTGATAAACGGCGGCAGGGACCACGAGGATCCTACGCAACAAGGATATTATGGCAGGTGCTCGAGTTGCGGCAACGGGATGTCAGAGCCATTTCACCTGTTGAAACAAACTGGCCTGGTCGCAGGCCTTGGCTGTGCCGGCCAGCCGCTGTTCGGGGGTACGCCCGGAATTCGGCCCGCTCCGGCTGATTGCCGTCTGCGTTTGGCGCGGCCATCTTGGCCTCGTGCCGCCGACGGCAAGGCTAACCCCGCTGGGTGATGGTGCCGCCATCGATCCGCCGCAGCGAGATTTCCAGCCTCGCCTCGGCCGCCGCGATCTCGGCAAGGACGCGGCGCGTATAGGCCATGTGATCCTCGGTCGCGCGCGCGGCGGCGGCGGGATCGCGGGCCATGACCGTATCATAGATGGCGCGGTGCTGATGGCGCAGAACCTCGCGCACCTCGGCGCGGGCATACAGCTTTTCGCGGTTGTGGAACACGCCCTTGCGCAGCATCCCCGACAGGGCGCGCATGACCTGCAGCAGCACGATATTGTGGCTGGCCTCGTAGACCGCGACGTGCAGATCGATATCGGCCTCGGCCTCGTTGCGCGCATCGGCCTCGTCATGGGCGCGGTCGATCCGCTCCATGCAGCTGGTCAGCGTGGCGCGGTCAATGTCATTGGCGCGCACCGCCGCAAGGCTGGCCGCGAATCCCTCCAGCGTCCCGCGCAGTTCCAGATAGTCGCCCACCACCTCCTTGCGCGAGGACATCAGCTCGATCAGCGGGTCGGTGATGCTGGTGGCCAGCGGTGCGACGCTGCGCGCGCCCCCGGGTTCGGCATTGATCAGCCCCTTGTCTTCCAGCATCCTGATCCCCTGTCGCAAGGTCGGGCGCGAGACGTTCAGGCGCAGCGCCATCTCGCGTTCGGGCAGCAGCGGATCACCCGGCCGCAACGAGCCCTCGAGGATCAGATCCTCGATATGGCGCGCGGTGCTTTCCGCGGCCGAAGCGCCCTTGTCGACTTCCCTGCTCACACCAACCCCCGCGCCCCTGTTTCGGACATCAAGCCTAACCGAGCCCACCCAGAAGGACAATGAATTTTCCATTTGACATATGTGGTAAAATTAATTTACCAATCATGAAATTGAGGTCAATGCGATTCTCGGGCGATGATGGAGGTCGGCCCGGCCTGTCGGATCGCAGAACCGCATTCAGGGGGGCGCTTGTGACATCGACCGAAAGCACTGAAATTCCGCGGGACCGACTGGTGGAGCGGTTGCGCCAGATCGTCGGCGCCGCCGGTGTCCTGACCGCGCCGCGCCGGACCCGCCGCTATACGCGCGGTTTCCGCTATGGCGGCGGCCCGGTGGCGGCGGTGGTCTGCCCCGGCTCGCTGGTCGAGATGTGGCGCGTGCTGAAAACGGCCATCGCCGCTGGTCGCACCGTGATCCTGCAGGCGGCGAATACCGGGCTGACCGGCGGCTCGACCCCCTGGGGCGAGGATTACGACCGCGAGATCGTGCTGATCAGCGTGATGCGCCTGAAGGGTGTCCATCTCTTGTCGGGCGGCGAGCAGGTGGTCTGCCTGCCCGGCGCCACGCTGGACACGCTGGAAAAGCGCCTGCGCCCGCTGGGGCGCGAGCCGCATTCGGTGATCGGGTCCAGTTGCATCGGCGCCTCGGTGCTGGGCGGGATCTGCAACAATTCCGGCGGCGCGCTGATCCATCGCGGGCCGGCCTATACCGAAATGAGCCTCTATGCCGAGATCCGGGCCGATGGCTCGGTCGCGCTGGTCAACCATCTGGGGCTGGACCTGGGCGACGAGCCCGAGGAAATCCTGACCCGTCTGGAGGCGGGCGACCTGCCCACCCCGGCGCCGACCGATGCCTGGGCCTCGGACCGCGAATATGCGACCCATGTGCGCGAGATCGACGCCGAGACACCGGCCCGCTTCAATGCCGATCCGCGGCGGCTGCACGAATCCTCGGGCTGTGCCGGCAAGCTGGCGGTCTTTGCCGTGCGGCTGGACACCTTCGAGGCCGAAAGGGACACGGCGGTCTTCTATGTCGGCAGCAACGATCCGGCCGAACTGGCCGAGATCCGACGCCATATCCTTGGCCGGTTCGACAACCTTCCGATCGCGGGCGAATACATCCACCGCGATGCCTATGATGTCGCCGCGAAATACGGCAAGGACACCTTCCTGTTCATCCGGAAGGCCGGCACCGACCGGATGCCGGCGCTGTTCAACGCCAAGTCCCGCACCGATGCCCTGACCGAGCGGCTGGGGCTGGGCGCGACCCTATCCGACCGGATCGCACAGGGGATCGCCGCGCTGGCGCCCCAGCACCTGCCGCGGCGGATGAACGATTTCCGCGACCGCTATGAGCATCACCTGCTGCTGCGCATGGGCGGGGACGGCATCGCCGAGGCCCGCGACTATCTGGGCGGGCTGTTCCCCTCGGCCGGAGGCGACATGTTCGAATGCACCCCGGACGAGGGCAAGGCGGCCTTCCTGCATCGCTTTGCCGTGGCCGGGGCGGCGGTGCGCTATCGTGCCATCCATGCCCGCGAGGTCGAGGATATCGTGGCGCTGGACATTGCCCTGCGTCGCAACGACCGCGACTGGGTTGAAAGCCTGCCGCCGGAACTGGACGCCAAGATCGCGAAAAAGCTCTATTATGGCCATTTCTTCTGCCACGTCTTCCATCAGGATTACGTGGTGAAGAAGGGCCATGACTGTCTGGAGGTCGAGCACGAGATGTGGCGGCTGCTGGACCGGCGCGGCGCGGAATACCCGGCCGAGCACAATGTCGGCCATCTCTATCATGCCAAGCCGGAACTGGCCGGCTTCTACCGCTCGATCGACCCCACGAACAGTCTCAATCCCGGGATCGGTCAGACCTCGAAATGCGCGCATTGGCATTAGGCCCTGCGCCGGAACGCCCGCCCCGCAGGGGCGGAACCCTTGAAATTGAAAATTGAACGGGGTGCGACTGCCCCGCCTGAGGAGGAGGAAAGATGGCTGGTTTTGTGACCTTCTGCCTGGCCCTGCTGCCCATCGCCACGGTATTTCTGCTGCTGGTGGTGCTGGCACGTTCGGCCAAGTTCTCGATGCTGGTGGCCTATGTGGTCACGGTTGCAACCGCGCTGCTGGTCTGGGGGACCGAGCTGAACAAGGTGCTGGGGGCGACGGTCAATGGCGCCGTCACCGCGGTCAGCCTGCTCTATATCGTCTTCGGCGCGATCCTGATGCTGTACACGCTTGAGGAAAGCGGCGGCATCCGCGCGATCCGCAACGGCTTTACCAGCATCTCGCCCGACCGGCGGGTGCAGGCGATCATCATCGCCTGGCTGTTCGGGTCGCTGATCGAGGGCGCCTCGGGCTTCGGCACGCCGGCGGCCATCGCCGCCCCCCTGCTGGTCGCGGTCGGGTTTCCGGCCATGGCGGCGGTCATGGTGACGCTGATCATCCAGTCGACGCCGGTATCCTTCGGCGCGGTCGGCACGCCGATCCTTGTCGGCGTGAATACCGGGCTTTCGGGCCAGCCGCTGGTCGAGCAGACCATCGCGCCGATGGCCTTCCCCGACTACCTGTTCGAGATCGCGGTGAAGGTCGCCACCATCCACGGGCTGATCGGTTTTCTGATCCCGCTGATGCTGGTCGGGATGCTGACCCGCTTCTTCGGCGCCAACCGGTCTTTCGCGGAAGGTTTCCGAATCTGGAAATTCGCGCTGTTCGCCGGGCTGGCCTTCACCATCCCCTATTACATCATCGCGGTGTTTCTGGGCCCCGAATTCCCCTCGCTTCTGGGCGGCATCATCGGATTGCTGATCGTCGTCCCGGCGGCCAAGCGCGGTTTCCTGATCCCGACCGAGGTCTTCGACTTCCCGCCGCGCCGGCAATGGGACGACGCATGGGTCGGCAAGCTGGACGATCTCGAGGATCACCGCGCAGGCCAGCCGATGATGCCGCTGCTGAAAGCCTGGGCACCCTATGTCTTTGTGGTCGCGCTGCTGGTCCTGACCCGCACGGTCGCGCCGGTCAAGGCATGGCTCACCTCGCCGCAGACGACGCTGACCTTCGAGAACCTGT
Organism: Paracoccus marinaquae; assembly: GCF_018860165.1. Classification (GTDB taxonomy): domain Bacteria; phylum Pseudomonadota; class Alphaproteobacteria; order Rhodobacterales; family Rhodobacteraceae; genus Paracoccus; species Paracoccus marinaquae. Next base: position 44,150 of record NZ_JAHKNG010000023.1, on the reverse strand, counting down.
TCGGCTCGGGCATCACCTCGAAGGTTCAGGTCCTCTACCTGCCGGGCACGGTCCTGATCCTCGCCTCGCTGTTCACCCTGATCCTTCACCGCATGTCGGGGCGCGACTATGTCCGGGCGCTGCGCTCGTCGGGCTCGACCATGATCGCGGCGGCACCGGCGCTGCTGCTGGCGGTGCCGATGGTGCAGGTGTTCCTGAACTCGGCCTCGGACAGCCTCGCCAGCATGCCGATCGTTCTGGCCGAGGGCGTCTCGGCCGCGGTGGGCGAGGCCTGGCCGATGTTCGCGCCGCTGATCGGCTCGATGGGCGCCTTCGTGGCCGGATCGAACACGATCAGCAACATGATGTTCTCGCTGTTCCAGTTCTCGACCGCCGAGCAGATCGGTCTGGGCGCGGCGGGCGCCGGTACGGTGGTGGCGCTGCAGGCCATCGGCGGGGCCGCCGGCAACATGATCTGCGTGCATAATGTCGTCGCCGCCTCGGCCACCGTCGGCCTCGTCGACCGCGAGGGCGAGTTGATCCGCAAGACCCTGATCCCGATGTTCTACTACATCATCCAGGGCGGGCTGATCGGCTTTGCGCTGCTGGCCGGAGGCTTCAACATGTGGTGGATCGCGGCGGTGATCTGGGCGGCTGCGGTGCTGTTCGTCATGTCGCGCAACCGCGGCCCCGCCCCTGCCCCCGTTCACAGCTGAGGTCGCCATGTCCGGACAGCCAAATCCTCGGGTCGGTCTTTTCGTGACCTGCCTCGTCGATGCCATCCGCCCACAGATCGGCTTTGCCACCATCCAGCTTCTGGAAGAGGCCGGCTGCGTGGTCGAGGTGCCGCAGGGCCAGACCTGCTGCGGCCAGCCCGCCTTCAACAGCGGCGACGATGCCGACGCGGCACATCTGGCCCGCCAGACCATCGCCGCCTTCGAGGGCTACGACCAAGTCGTGCTGCCCTCGGGCTCCTGCGCGGCGACGATGGTGCATGGCTATCCCGAACTTCTGGCGGGCGACCCGGTCTGGGCCGCCCGCGCCAGGGCCTTCGCGGCAAAGACCCATGAGATCACCAGTTTTCTGGTCGATGTCATGGGCTTCCGCCCCGATGGCCGCAGGCTGAGCGCCTCGGCCACCTATCACGACAGTTGCTCGGGCCTGCGCGACCTGGGCGTGGCGGCCCAGCCCCGCGCGCTGCTGGCCGAGATCGACGGGCTCGAGATGCGCGGGCTTGAGGGCAACGATGTCTGCTGCGGCTTCGGTGGTACCTTCTGCGTGAAATACTCGTCCATCTCGAACGCCATCGTCACCGAGAAGGCCGAGGCGATCGAGAAGACCGGCGCCGATCTGCTGCTGGCCGGCGATCTGGGCTGCCTGATGAACATGTCGGGCAAGCTGCACCGGCGCGGCGCGAAGACCCGCTGCTTCCACACCGTCGAGGTGCTGGCCGGCCTCGCCGACGGCCCGGCCATCGGCGAGGAGGATCGGGGATGACCGCCGCGCAACCATCCTTCAAGGCCCGGGCCGAGGCCGCGCTGGCCGACCGCACGCTGAAGCTGGCCATCGACCGCACCACCGGCAATGCGGAACGCAAGCGCGCGGCGGCCCTGGCGGCCTTTCCGGAATTCGAGGCGGCCCGCGCCCGCGGCAAGGCGATCAAGGACCACGTCATCGCCCATCTCGACCACTATCTGGAGATGTTCGCACGCAACGCCACCGCCTCGGGCGCGCAGGTCCATTGGGCCGCGGACGACGCCGAGGCCCGCGCCATCGTCACCCGCATCTGCCTCGACGCAAAGGCGAAGATCGTCACCCGCGCCAAGTCGATGCTGGGCGAAGAGATCGGCCTGCCCCATGCGCTGGCCGACGCCGGGATCGAGCGGGTCGAGACCGATCTCGCGGAACATATCATCCAGCTTGCGGGCGAGCATCCCTCGCACATCATCTGGCCCGCCATGCACCGCACCCGCGAACAGGTGGCCGACCTGTTCCGCGAAGGCCACAACCCACCGCCCGAAGCCGAGGATCCGGCGACCATGGTGCAAAGTGCGCGGCGCGTGCTGCGGGAAAAGTTCCTCGGCGCCGATATCGGCATCTCGGGCGCGAATTTCCTCGTCGCCGATACCGGGGCCACCTGCACCGTCACCAACGAGGGCAATGCCGAACTGACCACCACGCCGCCGCGCATCCATATCGTGACGGCGGGGATCGAGAAGATCGTGCCGTCGACCGCCCATGCCATGGCCCTGCTGCGGTTGCTGGTGCGCTCGGCCACCGGGGGCGAGTTGACGCAATACACCACCTTCCATTGCGGTCCGCGCCGTCCCGGCGATGCCGACGGCCCCGAGGAAATGCATATCGTGCTGGTCGATAACGGCCGCACGAAGATGCTGGCCGACGAGTTCCGCGAGATGCTGCGCTGCATCCGCTGCGGCGCCTGCATGAACCATTGCGTCGTCTATCGCCAGATCGGCGGGCATGCCTATGGCGGCACCTATCCCGGCCCGATGGGTTCGGTCCTGACGCCGGTGCTGGACGGGCTGGCGGGTTCGCGCGATCTGCCCCATGCCTGCACCATGAACGGCCGCTGTCAGGAGGTCTGCCCGGTCGGCATCCCGCTGCCCACGCTGTTGCGGGCATGGCGCTCGCGCGGCTGGCGCGAAGGGCTGGAACCCGGCGCGGTGCGCGCGGGCCTGGGGCTCTGGGCGCGACTGGCCCGGCGCCCGGCGCTCTACCGGCTGGCCAGCCGCATCGGCGTGCGGGTGCTGCGCCTGTTCGGCCGGGGCGGCTGGATCGGCAGCCTGCCGCTGGCCGGGGGCTGGACCGGATACCGCGACCTGCCCCGCCCGCCCGGCCGCACCTTCATGGAACAGTACCGCGCCGATCAGGCCCGAAAGGAGGTCCGCAAATGAACCCCCGCGACCGTATTCTTGCCGCCATCCGCGATGGGCTGACCACGCCGCGCCCCGAACCCGAGGCCATCGCCGCCGAGGCCGTGGCGCTGCTGGCAGATCCCGATCAGGCCCGTCCGCGCCTTGCCGCGCCGGATCTGGCGGAAGCGTTCGGCATCAAGGCCACGGCGCTTGGCACGACGCTGGAGCGGGTGGCGCGGCTGGCCGATATCCCGGCGGCGGTCGGGCGCTATCTTGCGGCCCACGGCCTGCCGCCCGGACTTGCGCTGCAACCGACGCCGGCGCTGACCGATCTGGACTGGAACGGCGTCGCCGTCCATCAGGGCATCGCCCCGGACGAACCTGCCGCCCTCGGAATGGCGCTTTGGGGCATCGCGGAAAGCGGATCGCTGGTGATCCATTCCGGCCCCGAGACGCCGATCCTGCTGTCCTTCCTGCCGCTGCATCACATCATCGTGCTGCACGAGGCGGATCTGCTGCCGCATCTCGAGGATTACACGGCGCGCATGACCGGGCAGGCTGCACCGCGTAACGCCATCCTGATCACCGGCCCCAGCGGCACCACCGATATCGAGGGCAGCTATGTCCGGGGCGCCCACGGGCCGGGCTACCTGCATGTCATCCTCGTCACCCGGCAAGGATGACCGGGCAGATTTGGCGGCAGTCCGGCGCCGACAGCACATGGGCGGGGCGACGCGCGCGACCCGCCCTGATGTGTCGGCCTATTCGCGCAGCCGCCAGCCGGTGGCGAAGATGCGGCGGATGATGGCGAAGCAGATCCCGACCATCAGCGCCACCGCGATCAGCGACACGCCCACCGGCACATCTGCCAGCCCGAAGAACGACCAGCGAAAGCCCGAGATCAGGTAGAGAACCGGGTTCAGCTTGGCCACCGCCGCCCAGAAGGGCGGCAGCATGCTGGCCGAGTAGAAGGCGCCACCCAGAAAGACCAGCGGCGTGATGACCATCATCGGCACGATCTGCAACTGCTCGAAGCTTTTCGCCCACAGCCCGATGATGAAACCCAGCAGGCTGAAGCCAAGTGCAGTCAGGAACAGGAAGGCCAGCATCCAGAACGGGTGCAGGATATGCACGCCGACGAAGAAGAAGCTGGTGCCGAGGATCACCAGCGCGATCAGGATCGCCTTGGCCGCGGCCGCGCCGACAAAGCCTGCGGTGACCTCGATCCAGCCCACCGGCGAGACCAGATATTCGTAGATCGTGCCCGAGAATTTCGGGAAGAAGATGCCGAAGCTGGCATTGGCGACCGATTGCTGCAGCACCGTCAGCATCATCAGGCCCGGCACGATGAAGGCACCATAGGCGACGCCGTCCACCGACTGGATGCGCCCGCCGATGGCCGCGCCGAAGACCACGAAATACAGCACCGTCGAGACCACCGGCGAGGCCAGCGACTGCCAGATGGTGCGGAAAAAGCGCATCATCTCGTGATGAAAGATCGCCCAGACACCGGGCCAGTTGATCGCCGCGTTCATGCCGCGTCCTCCGCCTTGCGATCCGCAATCAGCGACATGAACACCTCTTCAAGGCTGGACTGCTTGGTCGAGACATCGCGCACGGTGATCCCCTGCGCCGCCAGATCGCCCAGCAGCCGGGCGATGCCGGTGCGCGCCGCCCGTGTGTCATAGTCATAGGTGACGGCGCGACCACCCTGGGTCAGCGTCAGCCCGCGCCCGGCCAGATCGGCCGGGATCGCCGCCAGCGGCACATCCAGCTCGATCGTCAGATGCTTTCTGCCGAATTCTCCCATCAACTCGGCCTTGGGCTTGATGAGCAGAAGCTGGCCCTTGTCGATGACGCCGATCCGGTCGGCCATTTCCTCGGCCTCTTCCAGATAATGCGTGGTCAGGATGATGGTCACGCCGTCGCGGCGCAACTGCTCGACCACCTGCCACATCTCGCGCCGCAGGGCGACATCGACGCCGGCGGTCGGCTCGTCAAGAAACAGTACCTTCGGCCGGTGCGACAGCGCCTTGGCGATCAGCACCCGGCGCTTCATGCCGCCCGACAGTTCCTTGGTCACGGCGTTGCGCTTGTCCCACAGCGCAAGGCTGCGCAGGACCTGCTCGATATAGGCATCATCAGGCGGCTGGCCATAGAGGCCGCGGGTAAAGCGGACGCAGTTGATGACCTTCTCGAACGGCTCGAGCGCGATCTCCTGCGGGACCAGCCCAATCAGCCGCCGCGCCGCGCGCCAGTCGCGGCGGATGTCATGGCCGCCAACGCGCACGGTGCCGCCGGTCGGCACCACCAGCCCGCAGATGATCGAGATCAGCGTGGTCTTGCCGGCCCCGTTCGGACCCAGCAGCGCCACGATCTCGCCCTCTTCGATGGACATGCTGACATTGCTCAGGGCTTTTGTGCCGCTGCCATATTGTTTCGACAGATCGTCGATCTCGATGATCCCGGCCATGTCCCGGCTCCTCGTCCCGACAGGTCCGGCACGGATGCGTGCGCCATGGCCTGTTCATATGTGATGTTTCCGCCGCAGGGTCACGGTCAGGGCAGCCGCCAGTGCCAGAAAGGCAAAGGCGCCGACGCCGAAGGCACCGGAATAGCCGAGATAGGCAACCAGAGGCTGCGATGCCAGAGGCGACAGGAACTGGCCCAGAAAAATCGCCGCCGTGACCAGCCCCGACACCAGCCCCCGGTGGTGCCCGGGCGTGACGTTCAGCGCCGTGGTGATGAAGGTCGGCATGCACAGGCCCAGCCCGGCGCCGATCAGCGCGGTCGAAACCATGGACAGCGCCAGCGAATGCCCAAGCGCCAGACCGGCAAAACCCGCCCCCATGGTCAGATAGCCCGAAACCGGGGTGCCGATCCGGCCCAGCCACTGCCGCAACCAGCCCGAGACGATCGACATGACCGCAGCCGCCAGCATCATCGCCGCCATGACGAAGCCCACGTCGCGCGGATCGGTGAGGCCCTCGGCCTGCAGCAGATAAGGCAGCTGCGTGGGCACCGCGTAGAAGATGACGAAGGTCAGCCCGGCCGCGACCGACATGATCGCCACGGTCAGCTGCCATCCCGGCTCGGCCCCGTCGGCCTGCGCCGCGGCCCCGCCTTCGCCCGCAAACCGCGCCGGTTCGGGCAGGACCGCCGCCAGCGGCGGCAGCAGAAGCGCCGACAGGCCATAGATCGCGAAGGGAAGTCGTGCGTCAGTTGCGGCCAGAACCCCGGCAAGGCTGACGAAGACCAACCCGCCCAGATTGACCGCAGCCATCTGATAGCCCAGCAGCCGTCCGCGCGCCGGGCCATGGAAATAGTCGCCGACCAGCGCCGCCTGCGAGGTCATGACCGCCGCAACGCCCAGCCCCAGTGCCAGACGGCTGGCCAGGATCGCCTCCAGTGAATCGAGATACAGCCCGGCGGTTCCGGCCACGGCATAGACGATCATCCCGATCAGCAACGGCTTGCGCCGGCCCAGCCGGTCGGTCAGCCCGCCCGCGAAGGGCGCGATGATGGCGACCAGCAGCGAGGGCGCGGTGATCAGCAACCGCGTCAGCATCGGCGCCTGCGGGTTGTCCGCGAAAATCTGCTGCAAACCCGGCAGCGATGGGGTGATGGTGGCGTTCGACATGATCGTCAGCATCGCCGCCAGCATCAGCCCCCAGGCCCGCGGATCGCGCAGCAGAGGATCCATCTCAGCCCTCCGCCTCTTCCTCGACCGGACGATCATAGGGGCGCGCGGCGCGGGCATCGGTCAGCGCGTCGGCCCACCAGCGCAGGCGATGCGCGAAGACCGCCATGGCGGCCTCGGCGGCGGCGGCATCCTCGGGGTCGGTGATGCGGCCCATCTCGTCAAAGCGGCGCCAGGGCGAGGCGAAGCTCAGCGTGTCGCGGATGGTGACCGTGTGCAGTTCGGCCAGGATCACGCGCAGCGCCTCGATGGCGCGCAACCCGCCCGAGATCCCGCCATAGCCGATCAGCCCCACGGGCCGCGCCCACCATTCGGCGGTGACCGAATCGATCAGCGTCTTCAGCGTTCCCGGCTCGGCGTGATTGTATTCGGGCGTGACGATCACGAAGCCGTCCGCCCCCACCATGCGCTGCCGCAACCGCTCGACCGCGGCCTTGTCGCCGATCTGGACCGGCAGCAAGTCGGGATCCGCCGGATCCAGCAGGACGGGCGCGAAACCATGCGCCGACAGCTGGCCCGTAACCCAGGCCGCCACCCGGTCATTGATCCGATCCTCGCGGATCGAGCCCAGGATCACCACGATCCGATTGCCATGCGTCATCCGGTCTTCCCCGTCATCCTTGTCATCCCGGGTGGTGGATCGCCTGCCCGGCCCCAAAATCCGTGATCGGGACGGCCCGCGCCCGCCCCGCGGCACCGGTTCCGCCCCCAGTTTCACACTGACCGCGTGGCCGATGCGCCTTCCTTCTGTCGCGCTATAACCGCTTCGGCCGCCCATTGCCATGAGCCCGGGGCGCCGGTGTCAGTCAGGGCGGCAATCTTGCCCGGTTGCCAGCCGGATCGCCGCGGGCCAATATCGCCCCACCCGACGCGCGGCCAGCCACGGCCCGCCCGCATCCACAGACCCTTGCGGCACCAGCCCGCCGAGGCCGCCATGTTTCCGATCCGCGACCACAACCCGTCCCGGTCCACCCCGCTTGTCACCTGGCTGCTGATCGGCGCGAATGTGGCGATGTATGTTCTGACCCTGCCGATGATGCAGGAGGGCGAGGCGCTTTGGGCGCAACTCGCCCTCTATCCGGTCGCGGTCGTGCATGGCGAGTATGTGGGAGGGCTTTTCACCCATATGTTCCTGCATGCCGGGCTGCTGCATCTTGCGGGCAATATGCTGTTTCTGTGGATCTTCGGTGACAATCTGGAAGAACAGATGGGCCATCTCGGGTTTCTGCTGTTCTATCTGGCGGCGGGCCTTCTGGCGGCGGCGGCGCAGATCGCGGCCGAGCCGCTGACCCCGGTCCCGATGGTCGGGGCCTCGGGTGCCATCGCCGGGGTCATGGGCGCCTATCTGCTGATGTTCCCGCGCGCCCGGGTCGATGTTCTGGTGATCTTCATCGTCTTCTTCAAGGTGTTCCCGATGCCGGCCTGGCTGGTGCTGGGACTCTGGTTGGGGCTGCAGCTGGTCGGCGGTTTCCGCATGTCGGGCGGCGAAGGCGGGATTGCCTATTGGGCCCATGCCGGCGGCTTTCTGGCCGGCCTGCTGCTTTGCCTGCCACTGTTCATCCGGCGCGGCGGTCCCGGTTTCTGGGCCCGCAATCACGGCCATCCACCGCATCCGGCGGCGATCTATTCCTCGACCCGGATCCCGCGTGTCAATCGCTGAGCGCGTCCGCGCGCATCCGCCCCGCACTCATATGCCGCTTCGAGCCGAAACCCGGTCGCCGCTCGACCTCGAAGCCGGCCGCCTCCAGCGCGCGCCGCACATGACCGGCGGCGGTATAGGTCGCGAAACTCGCCCCCGGCGCGCTGTGTCGCCCGACCTCGGCCATCAGCGTCCCGGACCACATTTCGGGATTCCGGGCGGGTGAGAACCCATCAAGGAACCAGGCATCCGCCCGGCCCGTCCACGCCGGCAGGGTCTCGCGGGCATCCCCGACGATCAGCCGCAGATCGACCGGCCCCACCTGCATCCGCCCCTGCCCCCAGCCGGCCCGCAGCTGCGTGGCCAGATCGGCCAGTTCGGGAAAGGCCGCATGCGCCTGGGCCAGTTGCGCCAGACTCATCGGATAGGCCTCGAAACTGGTCATGATGACCGGAACCGGCGCCATGCAGGCCAGGGCGAGGCAGTTCAGCCCGGTTCCGAAACCAAGCTCGGCCACATGGAACCCGGGCACCAGACGCTCGGGCAGGCCATTGCCCTCAAGAAACACATGCCGGGTTTTCGCCAGCCCGCCGGCAAGGCTGAAATAGGGATCGTCGAAACGGGTCGAGACCGGCACTCCGCCTGCCCGCCATCCCAGCCGTGGCTGGCCCATCCCGCCACAATCCGCTACGTCGCCCATGCGGGCAGCTATGCGGGGACGAGCACGGTTTGACAAGCATCACCATCATCGGCGGCGGCATCTTCGGGCTGACCTGCGGCTGGGAACTCTGCCGGCGCGGGGCACGGGTCCGGGTGATCGAGGCCGGCCGCATCGGCGCCGGCTCATCCGGCGGCACGGTCGGCGCCCTCGCCCCGCACGCCCCCGAAAACTGGAACCACAAGAAGGCCTTCCAGCTGGACAGCCTGCTGATGGCGCCCGATTTCTGGACCGGGGTCGAGGCCGTCTCGGGCCGGCCGACGGGCTACGGTCGCACCGGACGGCTGCAGCCGATGCCCGATCCCGCAATGATCGAACGCCTGCGCGACCGCATTGGCGCCGCCGGACGGCGCTGGCCCGCGCATCTGCAGATGCGCCTGACCCGCAGCCCCGAAACGCCGCTGCTGCCGGCCAGTCCGACGGGGATCTGGCTTGAGGACCGGCTGACCGCGCGGCTGAATGCCCGCGCGGCGCTGGCCGCGCTGGCCACGGCGATCCGCGCCCAAGGCGGCGAGATCGTTGAGGGGGAAACCGCCCATCCCGACCGGATCGGCGGCACCGTGCTATGGACTGCGGGGATCGCGGGGCTTGAGGTCTTGTCCGAGGATCTCGGCCGCGCGATGGGCAAGGGGGTGAAGGGCCAGTCCGCGCTTCTCGATCATGCCGCCCCGCAGGCACCGCAGATCTTTGCCGACGGGCTGCATATCGTGCCCCATGCCGATGGCAGCACCGGGATCGGCTCAACCTCCGAGACCGCATTCGCGCATCTCGAACCGGATGCGCAGCTTGACGATATCGTGGCCCGCGCCCGCCGGCTCTGCCCGGCCCTTGCCTCGGCCCCGGTGGTGGATCGCTGGGCGGGCATCCGCCCCCGCGCGACCAGCCGCGCCCCGCTGCTTGGACCATGGCCCGGCCGCCCCGGCCACCATGTCGCCAATGGCGGCTTCAAGATCGGCTTCGGCATGGCCCCGAAGATCGCGCAGGTGATGGCTGATATGCTGCTTGACGGGCACGACACCATCCCCGACGATTTCCGGCTGACCGGCGCCGCGCGCTGACGCGGGGCGGATCACGCCGGATATCGCCCCCGGACAGGCAGGCAACGCGCTGCAGCCCGATCTCAGCCAGGCAAGGGCGACACCCCCACCACCGGCAGATGCAGCATCAGCAGGGCCAGCCAGATGGCCACCGCCAGCAGCAACCGCGGGACGGTCACCCGAAAGGCCCGCGGCACCCCGCTGCGCGCCAAGCCGGTCAGGGCAAAGACCAGCATGCCGCCGAACAGGATCACATGCGCCAGATCGCCATTGGCGACCAGATGCGCGCCGGCCCAGATGGTGAAGGCCGCGATCAGCCCCGACATGCCCGTTGCCAGCGACGCGGTCAGGATCGCCAGCGGCATCGCCAGATTGACCAGCCATCGGCTCCAGCCGCCAGCCTCCCACAGCGGCAGATAGGGCGTCCCGCCCGAGGCCCGGATCAGCCAGATCAGCAGGGCCACCGACAGCAGGCTGAAGCCCGCCAGATAGCCGCCACGCCCCAGCCGTAGGATCAGCCAGCCGCGCGGCCCCGGTGCCGCCGGAATGACATGCGCGCCCAGAAAGCAGGCCCATGCCAGCGCATATTCGCCCCATCCATCCATGTCCTACCGATAGCTGCTTGCGGCCCGCCCCGCCAGTGGGCGACACTGCGGCAAAATGGAGGACTGACATGACCACACGGCTCGACCGGGCCTTTGCCGCCATCGATGCGGCCAATGCGCGCGACCCGAAACATGAGGGCGGGCAGCCCGCCAACCTGCTTTACGGCCAGCGCATGACGGCCGAGCAGGAGCGGCTGTTCCCCGACGCCTCCGAGCCGCTGCGCATCGCCTGCCGTGGCCAGCATGTCGAACGCTGGCTGCTGCCCCGCAGCGACTACCCGATGGACCGCGCGGGCTATCTGCAATGGCGGACCGAACAGGGCCGCCGCCATGCCGATCGCATCGCTGGGATCATGGAAGAGGCCGGCTATGACGGCGATGCCATCGACCACACCCGCCGGATGCTGACCAAGCAGGGCATCAAGCGCGATGCCGAGGTTCAGGCCGTCGAGGATATCATCTGCTTCACCTTCATCCGCTGGTATCTGGGCGATTTCGCCGCCGAGCAGCCCGACGAGAAGATGCCCCGCATCATCGAGAAGACCGCCCGTAAGATGTCGGCCGAGGGCCGCGCGCGGGTGCTGGCCGAATTCGCACTGCCCGAACCCTTCGCCCAGTATTTCCGCGACTGATGCCGGCCCGGATTCGCAGGGCAGTCATCGTCTCGCACGGGCAACCCGGCGATCCCGGCCCGCAGCAACAGGCGATCGAGGATCTGGCGGCGCAGGTCGCGCGGCACGATCCGGGCTGCGAAATCCTCGGCGCCACGCTGGCCATGCCTGGCGCCCTGGCGGCGACCGCAGGCCCCGAGGCGCTGATCTACCCGATGTTCATGGCCGAAGGGTGGTTCACGCGCACCGAACTGCCCCGCCGCCTCGCCGCAGCCGGGATTGCCGGGGCGCGGGTCATGCGGCCCTTCGGGACCGACCCGGCCCTGCCCGCGCTGATCGCCCGCAAGGCGCTTGAAGCGGCGGCCGCCGCCGGCTGGGCCGGGCATGAGACGACCCTGCTGCTGAGCGCCCATGGCTCGCAACGCTCGCAGGCCAGCTTTACCATCACCTGCGAACTGGCCAACCGCATCGCGCCGCATTTCGCCCGCGTGGTCACCGGCTTCATCGAACAGCCCCCGTTTGTCGCCGAAGCCGCGCAAGGGCTGGACCGCGCCGTCAGCCTGCCGCTCTTCGCGCTTGGCGCCGACCATGTGACCGACGATCTGCCCGCCGCGCTGGACGAGGCAGGCTTCACCGGCCCCAGGCTCGACCCGATCGGCCTCGCCCCCGAGGTGCCGGGGCTGATCGCCGCCGCGCTTCGCCTGGAAACTTCAAGCTTGAAATAACCACCGCCCTGTGCCAGTTTTTCCGGCGAGGAGGCGCCCACGGTTGAGGGTTATGCGCGCGGTCCCGACAGACCTCGTCCCGCAGGACCAAAGGCAGGCCCGACACGCGGCAGGGGGAGTGACGCGACGGGATCCGGGAACGCCAATGAACACGGTCGCAAGGCCGATGCCGGTCACGTCGGCGACCATCAGGGAGGACGGCCATGACGGAACTGAAAGGCGGAATCACCCGTGACGGCGAGGGGATCGAGGGGATCGAATGGAACATCCTCGGCCAGCGCTATTTTCCCAAGGCCGATTGCGACGCGGCCTTCGCCTTCGAGACGAACAGCGATCCGGGCCAGTTCGTGCCGGTCCATGTTCACCCTACCCAGGACGAATTCATCCTGGTGCAGGAGGGCGAGTTGCATCTGAAACTGGACGGCGAATGGAGCGTGGCACGCGCGGGCGATCTGGTGCGCATGCCGCGCGGGGTGCCGCATGGCTATTTCAACAAGTCCGACAAGCCGGCACGGGCACTGTTCTGGGTATCGCCTGCCGGTCGGTTGCGGGCGCTGTTCGAAGGGCTGCACGGGCTGACCGACACGGTCGAGGTGGTGCGCCTCTCGGCCGAACATGACGTGGATTTCCTGCCACCGGATGCCAATGAATGAGCTACCAGCGAACCATTGCCATCGAGTTCTGCCATTGCGACCCGGCCGGGATCGTCTTCTATCCGCGCTATGCCGAGATGGTGAACCACATGGTCGAGAACTTTTTCCTCGACGAGGTGGGCTATTCCTTCGGCCGGATGATGGATGAGGGCTTCGGCATGCCCACGGCCCGGCTGGAAGTGGATTTCCGCAAGCCCTCGCGGCTTGGCGACCGGCTGGACTGGACGCTGGTGCTCGACCATATCGGCCGGACCAGCGCCCGGTTTCTGGTTCGCGCCGAAGACCGGCTGGAGGCGCGCAGCACCGTCGTCTGGATGGACCGCGGTTTTACCTCCGCGCCCTGGCCCGACCATATCCGCCCGGTTCTGGAGGCCCATCTTGCGTGACGCGCCTCGGCCGGGGCCGGAACCACGGCCATCCTGAACCCAAGGGGAGAAGGCAAGAATGCAGCAACTGGGCCCCAGCGGGCATATCGACACCTATTCACGCGACAACCTGCCGCCGGCCGATCAATGGCCGCTGATCGATCTCAGCGGCTTTGACTATCCCGACTGGATCAATGTCGGCGCCGAACTGACCGATCACATGGTCGAGCGCGGCTTCGGGGACCGCAATGCCCTGATCGGCAATGGCCGGGCGCGGACCTACAAGGAGCTGGCCGACTGGACCAATCGCCTCGCCCATGCGCTGGTCGAGGTCTATGGGGTGAAGCCCGGAAACCGGATTCTGATCCGCTCGGCCAACAACCCGGCCATGGTGGCCTGTTGGCTGGCGGCGACCAAGGCCGGCGCGGTGGTCGTCAACACCATGCCGATGCTCCGCGCGGGCGAACTGGCCGCGATCGTCGACAAGGCCGAGATCAGCCACGCGCTCTGCGACACCCGGCTGATGGACGAACTGGTGGCGGCGGCCAAGGGTTCGCGGTTCCTGAAGACGGTGGTGGGCTTCGACGGCACCGCCAATCACGATGCCGAACTGGATCGCGCCGCCCTGACCATGCCGGTCAGGTTCGACGCCGTGCGGACCGGCCGCGACGACGTGGCGCTGCTGGGCTTTACCAGCGGCAGCACCGGCGAGCCGAAGGCGACGATGCATTTTCATCGCGATATCCTCATCATCGCCGACGGCTATGCCCGCGAGGTGCTGGGGGTCACGCCCGAGGATGTGTTCGTGGGCAGCCCGCCCTTGGCCTTCACCTTCGGGCTGGGCGGGATGGCGGTATTCCCGCTGCGCTTTGGCGCCTCGGCGGTGCTTCTGGAAAACGCCTCGCCGCCCAGCATGATCGAGATCATCCAGAAACACCGCGCCACCATCTGCTTTACCGCACCGACCGCCTATCGGGTAATGCTGCGGGCGATGGACGAGGGTGCCGATCTCTCAAGCCTGCGTGCCGCGATCAGCGCCGGCGAGACGCTGCCCGGTCCGGTCTATGAGGAATGGATGGCAAAGACCGGCAAGCCGATGCTGGACGGGATCGGCTCGACCGAGATGCTGCATATCTTCATCACCAACCGTTTCGATGACAGCCATCCGGCCTGCACCGGCCGTCCCGTCGGCGGCTATCGCGCAAAGATCGTCGGCGACGACGGCCAGGACCTGCCCCGGGGCGAGATGGGCAGGCTGGCGGTCGTCGGTCCCACCGGCTGCCGCTATCTGGCCGATGCGCGGCAGCGCGATTATGTTCTGGATGGCTGGAACCTGACCGGCGATACCTTCGTGCAGGACGAGGACGGCCGCTTTCATTTCGCCGCCCGTTCCGACGACATTATCCTGTCCTCGGGCTACAATATCGCCGGCCCGGATGTCGAGGCGGCGCTGCTGGCGCATGCCGATGTGGCGGAATGCGCCGTGATCGGTGCCCCGGATCCGGACCGGGGCCAGATCGTCCAGGCCCATGTCGTGCTGGCCGAGGGGGTCGCCCCCGATCAGGCGACGATCGAGCGCCTGCAGCGTCATGTGCGGGATACCATCGCGCCCTACAAATATCCACGCAGCGTCGTCTTTCACACCTCGCTGCCCAAGACCCAGACCGGCAAGATCCAGCGTTTCCGGCTGCGCGAATAGGAGACCCGTTTGCCCGCTGCCGGATCGCCCGCGACCAGCCATTTCCCGCCGCCCCGCGGTTTCAGGTTGCGACAGGATTGTGCCCGGCTGAACATTTCAACTGCAAGTGCGCGCCCGGAAGGGACGCATTTCACTTTGAAAGGGAGCCACATGATGAAAACGAAGTCTTTCGCCGGAACCGCCGCCATGATGCTGGCCGGTTTCCATGCAGCCGCCCCGGCCCTGGCGCAGGAGAAGACGTCCGGCATCCAGCCGCTGGAATGGGTCAGCGGCAACACGACCATCCGGATCTATGGCCAGATCGACGAGGGCGCACTGAGTTTCGATGACGGCGAGAAGACCACGAATTATGGCCTCGTCGGCAACAAGAACTCCAGCAGCCGGCTGGGGCTCAGGACCCTGACCGCGCTGGACAGCGGCTGGGACATGACGGGCAATTTCGAGTTCGAGTATGTCCCGCATGGCTCGACGGCGGTTGACCAGACCGACCCCGACGAGGCCGATTACGACCTGAGGAAGACCAATATCCGCAAGATGGAACTGGCCTTTTCCAGCGACCGCTATGGCAAGTTCTGGCTGGGTCAGGGCAGCATGGCCTCGGACGGATCCGCCAAGTCCGACCTTTCCGGCACCACCGTCATCGCCAGTGCCGCGGTCGCCGATATCGGCGGCGGTCTGTTCCGCATGGATGACGGCGTCCTGTCGGATATCTCGACCAGCGACGCCTACAGCGACTATAACGGGCTGGGCCGCAAGATGCGCGTCCGCTATGACAGCCCGTCCTTCAACGGATTCAGGATCATGACCTCGTTCGGGCAGGACGTTCTGGCCGAGAAGGACGGCAACTACTACGATATCGCGGCCCATTACCAAGGCGATCTCGAGGCTTTCGACCTGGAAGGCGGGCTGGCCTATTCCCGCAAGCAGGCCGAGGATATCGATATCCTTTCGGGCTCGGTGTCGGGGCTGCACAAGGCCTCGGGGTTGAACCTGACCCTCGCCGCCGCGCAGGAAAGCGCCGCCGGCGATGGCAGCTACGGCTATGTGAAACTGGGCTGGAAGCGCGATTTCTTTGCCATCGGCACGACCGCACTTTCGCTCGATTACTACACGGGCGACGATGTGGTCGAGGACGGATCGGACAGCCAGTCCTATGGCGTGGCCATGGTCCAGAGGGTCGATCGCTGGAATACCGACTGGTATCTGGGACTGCGCAACTACGATTACGACGACGATACCGCCGATTATCAGGATGGCCTTTCCACCATGATCGGTTTCCGGGTGCAGTTCTGACCCGGAAGGGGCGGCCAGACGCGGACCGGCCGGCGGCCGGTCCGGCAACAACAGAAGGGAGGAACAGGGATGAGCTATGATCCCGCCGGCGAGGGCGCGCGCATGTCATTTCGGGACCGGATGTCCTATGGCGACTATCTGGGCCTCGACGCGATCCTGACCGCCCAGCACCCGCTGTCGCAGGCGCATGACGAGATGCTGTTCATCATCCAGCACCAGACCTCGGAACTGTGGATGAAGCTGGCCCTGCACGAGATGGGCGCCGCCCGCAGCCGCATCGCGGCGGGCGATCTGCAGACCGCGTTCAAGATGCTGACCCGAGTCGCCCGGATCATGGAGCAGCTGAATTCGGCCTGGGACGTGCTGCGCACGATGACCCCCAGCGAATATACCGAATTCCGCGAAAGCCTGGGCGAAAGCAGCGGCTTTCAGTCCTACCAGTACCGGATGATCGAATTCGTCGCCGGCAACCGCAACATGGCGATGATCCGCCCGCACGAGCATCGCGAGGAACTGGCCGCGCCGCTGCGCGAGGAGGCGACGCGACCCTCGCTCTACGACACCGTTCTGGCGCGTCTGGCGGCGGCGGGTTTCGATGTGCCGCCACGCGACCGGCTGGACCAGCCGCACCAGCCCGACGCGAAGGTGCGGGCGGCATGGGCGCAGGTCTATCGCGACACCGCCCGCTACTGGCAGCTTTACGAACTGGCCGAGAAGCTGGTCGATTTCGAGGATTATTTCCGCCGCTGGCGCTTCAACCACGTGACCACGGTCGAGCGCATCATCGGCTTCAAGCGCGGCACCGGCGGGACGATGGGCGTCAGCTATCTGCGCCGGATGCTGGATGTGGTGCTGTTTCCCGACCTGTGGGAACTGCGCACCGAACTATAAACAGGTCCAACAGGGAGAGTGACATGAACCAGCCGGATACCGGGATCACCGGCGCGGACGAGGCCTATGGCGGCAAGTCATGGAATGTCGTCGGCCATACCTACACGCCCAAGCTGCACACCGAGAACGCGATGATCTGGCACGCCGAGATCCCCGACGGGACCTTCGTGCCGCCGCATGTCCACCCCACGCAGGACGAATGGATCGTCATGATTGAAGGCAATCTGGAGATCGAGTTCGGCCCCGATCTCCACAGGGCCGGCCCCGGCGACACGATCCGCATGCCGCGCGGCATCGCGCATGGCATCTTCAACCGCTCGGGCAGGACGGCGACCTGCGTCTTCGGCGTCGCCCCCTCGCGCAAGCTTTTCGCCCTGTTCGGGCAACTGGACGGGGTGACCGACCCGGCCGAACTGGTGCGCATCTCGGCCGAACACGAGGTCGATTTCCTGCCGCCCCCGAACGAGGGCTGAAACATGGCCCAACCGCAACGCAGGACCGTCGCCGTCATCGGCGGCGGGGTCAGCGGCCTTGCCGCCGCCAAGGCCTTCGACGAACGCGGGCATCGTGTCCTGGGCTTCGAGCGCAGCCATGATCTGGGCGGCGTGTGGGAACCCTCGCGCAGCTATCCGGAGGTGCAGACCCAGTCGCCCAAGGACCTCTATCGCTATACCGACCACCCGATGCCGGCCGACTACCCGGAATGGCCCAAGGGTCCGCAGGTTCACGCCTATCTGCATTCCTATGCGGCCAGGCACGGGCTGCACCGGCTGTTCCGCCTGAACACGAATGTCACGTCGCTGGATCGCCGCCCCGATGGCCTGCCCGGCTGGCGGCTGAGCCTGCAGGCGGGCGATCACATCTGGACCGAGGATGTCGATTTCGTCGCCATCGCCACCGGCCAGTTCTCGGACAAGAACATCCTGACCTTTCCGGGGCAGAGCGAGTTCACCGCCGCCGGCGGGCAGGTCATGCATTCGGCCGAATATACCGATCCGGCGATCGCGCAGGGCCGGCATGTGCTGGTTCTCGGCGGCTCGAAATCGGCAACCGATCTGGTCGTGAACGCGGCGCGGAACGGCGCGAAATCGGTGACGATGGTCTATCGCGAACCGGTCTGGCGCATCCCCTATTTCATCGGCGGCATCAATTTCAAGCGCCTGCTCTACCCGCGCTTTCAGGAGGCGCAGTTCAACGGCTGGAACCCGACAGCGGGCCAAAGGTTGCGCGCGGTGCTGCTGAAGCCCCTGATCTGGGCCAATTTCCGCGGGCTGGAGACATTGCTGAAGCTGCAACTCGGGCTGAAGAGATGGAACATGGTTCCCGACATCCCGATCGAGAAGGATATCTCGTGTTCGGTCCCCATCGTCACGCCCGGCCTGTTCGAAAGCTTCCGCGAGGGCCGCGCGAAACCGGTCCGCGGCACCATCGAGCGGTTCGAACTCGGCCATGTCGTCCTGACCACCGGCGACCGGGTGCCCTGCGACGTGGCCGCGCTGGCGGTCGGCTGGAAGCTGGGCATCCCCTATCTGGCCGAGGAATACCGCCGCAAGCTGATCGAAGCCGACGGCCAGTATCGCATCTACCGGCTGGCGGTGAATCCCGACCTGCCGGATCTGGGCTTCGTCGGCTTCAATTCCAGCTTCTGCACCGTGCTGTCGGCCGAGATGATCGCCAACTGGCTGGTCCGCTTCATGGACAGACAGCTTGCCCGGCAACCCAGCGAGGCCGAGATGCATGTGGGGATCGAGGACAATCTGCGCTGGCGGCGGCAGGAACGCCCGGCCGCGCAGATCTATGGCGGGCTCTGTTCGGCGCCATTCCACTTCCGCCATCTCGACGAGATCGTGGCCGATATCGGCGCGACGGAGACCCGGCGCGGCTGGCTTGCCGAAACCTTCACGCCGCCCGACGCGGATGCCTATGGCCGCTTTCTGGCAAGCGCGCCCCAATACCGCGCGGGCTGATCAGGCCCGCGCGTAATAGGCATATCCCGCAGCCTCCCGAAAGCCGAGGCTGCGGTAGAAGGCCACAGCCCCCTCATTCGCCCGGCTGACGGCCAGTGCCAGCCTGTCCGCGCCAGCCTCGGCCGCCCAGAATGCCGCCTGCCGCACCATCCAGCCGGCCAACCCCTTGCGCCGCCAGTCGGGCAGGATCTCAAGCCCGTGCAACAGGGCCACGCCGCCATACGCGGCCACGAAACCCGCGCCCGCCGCGCGATCCTCGATCCGGCCCAGAATGGCGGCCCTGTTCGCCTCTACCCGTTCCATCACCGCCTGACGCGCGGGGCCGATATTGCCCGCCGCCCAGATCTCGCGCTGGATCGCCAGCGGCGGCCAGATCGCGAACGCGGTCACCGGCGGAACCGGCCGATCCGTCAGCGCCGCGATCGCGGTTTCCATGACGGCTGTCGGATTCTCGCGCCGAAAGCCCTGCGCCTCCAGCGCCGCGATCAGCCGGCTGTCGTCGTCCTGGGCGCGAAAAAGCGCCCGCTGATCCCAGCCCTCGTGCAGCGCGGCGGCCACATCGATATCGGCCGCGCGCCAATCCCCGACCGCCCGGGCCGAGCCGACACGCCCGCCCGCGCCCAGCCCCCGGCCGACCCGGAATCCGCCCGCGTCCCGGTATTTGGCGGCAGGCCAGGTCCGTTCGAAAGCCTCGCTCAGCGCCCGGTCCATCACAGCGACAGCCTGCGCTTCAACGCGTCCATGGCGACGCCGACCCGCGCCGCATCCAGCCCCCGCACGACCAGGTTGGTGCCCCAGCCGCGCTCGTCGTGATAGGGATAGGAGCCCAGCGACAGGTCCGGAAATTCGGCGGCGACGGCCTTCAGTTCCTCAGCTACCTCGCTTTCGCCGCGCCGCACCTCGACGGTCTGCGACTGCACCGGTCGCCCGGCGGCCAGACGCGGGATCAGCCAGTCGACCATGCCGCGAAACACCTCGGGAACACCGGCCATCACATGCGTATTGCCGATGGAAAAGCCGGGGGCCGCAGAGACCGCATTGTCGATCAGCCGCGCCCCGACCGGGATACGCGCCATGCGCAGCCGATTTGGCGTCAGTTCGGTTCCCATCCGATCACACCGCGCCTGCAGGATCGCGCGCGCCTCGGGATCGACCTCGGCCACCGTGCCATGCGCGGCGGCAACCGCATCGGCGGTGATATCGTCATGCGTCGGCCCGATGCCGCCGCTGGTGAACAGCAGATCGAAGGCCCCGCCAAGACTGCTGTCCAGCGCCCGGACCGCGGCCACGATCTGGTCCTCGTCATCCGCCACCACCCGGATCTCGCGCAGATCGAACCCGGTGGCCGACAGCACCTGCGCCAGATGATGGGCATTGCCCTCGCGCGTGCGGCCCGACAGGATCTCGTCCCCGATCACCAGAATCGCCGCGGTGGGATTGTCCGACTGCATGGCCCCTGCCCCCTCTCTGACATGGTTTCCTTCTATGCCGCCCCACGGCACTGGAACAAGGGCCGCGACGGGTCTATCTATGCGGTCAGATGAAAGGACGTGCGATGGACGAAGAAAGCCGTATCACCCGCGAAGGCATCCGCATTCACATCCCCGAGGATTTCGCCGGGATGCGCAAGGCCGGGGCGCTGGCGTCGCAGATCCTCGACCAGGTCGGCCCGATGGTCGAACCCGGCACGACCACCGGCGCGCTGGACGACTTCATCCGCAGCCGCATCGAAGAGGCCGGCGCGACCTCGGCCACGATCGGCTATCGCGGCTATCAGCATGCCAGCTGCATCAGCGTCAACCATGTCGTCTGTCACGGCATCCCCGGCGACAAGCTGCTGCGCGACGGCGATATCCTGAACATCGACGTCACCGTCATCGTCGATGGCTGGTATGGCGATACCAGCCGCATGTATGTGGCCGGCAGGCCCTCGATCAAGGCGCAGCGGCTGATCCAGGTCACCCATGATTCGCTGATGAAGGGGATCGAGGCCGTCCGGCCCGGCGCCACCTTCGGCGATATCGGCCACGCCATCCAGGACTATGCCGAAGGCCATCGCATGTCGGTGGTGCGCGACTTCTGCGGCCACGGTCTCGGCCGGGTCTTCCACGCGCCCCCCAACGTCCTGCATTTCGGCCGCTCCGGCAAGGGCCCGGTGCTGGAGGAAGGCATGTTCTTCACCATCGAGCCGATGATCAATCTCGGCCGGCCCGAAACCAAGGTGCTGGCCGATGACTGGACGGCGGTGACCCGCGACAAGTCGCTCTCGGCCCAGTTCGAACACTCGATCGGCGTCACCGCCAGCGGCTTCGAGATCTTCACCCCCTCCGACAGGTTCTTCCCGACCCTCGACTGACCGCCTCCCCCTCGCGCTCTTTCCAAATACCTCGGGGGAGTCGCGCCAGCGACGGGGGCAGAGCCCCCTGACACATCCCCGGGGGCCGCCGGCCTCGACCCGGCAGGATCAGGCGCGGCCCGCCGCGCCCGACAGAAGCGACGGGTCGATTCCCTGGGCCTTCAGCGCCAACGGCCATTTCGCGTCGTGATCCTCGCCGAAGATCAGTTCCTCGGCGCCTTCGCCCGTCAGCCAGCCATTCTTCAGCATCTCGTCCTCAAGCTGGCCCGGCCCCCAGCCCGCATAGCCCAGCGTCAGGACCGCGGTCTCGGGCCCCTCGCCATGGGCAAGATCCTCGAGGATGTCGCGCGTGGTGGTCATCGCCAGCGCCCGGCCGATCCGCAGCCGGCCCTCGGGGTCCTCGCCATGTTCGGGCACGCTGTGCAGCACGAAACCGCGCCCGGGCTCGACCGGGCCGCCAAAGCGGACCTCGATCCGGCGGGCGCTGTCATCGGCCTCGATGCCCAGCTGTTCCATCAGATCGCCGAAATCGATCTCGGGCAGGGGCCGGTTCACGATCAGCCCCATGGCGCCATCCTCGGAATGGGCGCAGACCAGCACGACCGAGCGCCGGAAACGCGGGTCGCTCATGCCCGGCATGGCGATCAGGATCTTGCCGGTCAGGTTCCGGCCGTCATCCGTGCTGTCGGGGCTTCTGCTCATCGGGCCTCCTTTCGATGCAAGATCGGCCCTCGTGGCCGATCTTGCAAGGCCCCCGCGCGTTTGTGACTTCTCTGGCGCCATGCAAGCGACTAAATTCTGAAACATGAGACGCATCGTCCTGCTGGCCCTGTTCCTGCCGCTGACCGCCACGGCCGAACCATTGTCGCCCGGGCTGCAATCGGCACGGCTGCTGCCCGGCTGGACCGATGCCGAGGGCAACCGTGTCGCCGCGCTGGAACTGCGGCTCGAACCCGGCTGGAAGACCTATTGGCGCCAGCCCGGCGACAGCGGGTTGCCGCCCAGCTTCGACTGGAGCGGTTCGCAGAACTTGGCGGATGTCACCTTCCACTGGCCCGCCCCCGAGGCGATCCGGTCGGGCGACGCGCTGACGCTCGGCTATCACGACACGCTGCTTCTGCCCTTCACCGCCCGGCCCAGGGATCCGGCGCAGGCGCTGGTTCTGGATGCGGCGGTGGATTTCGGCCTGTGCGAGAATATCTGCGTGCCGGCCCGTGTCAGCCTTCAGGCACCGGCCCCGGCGGCGTCGCGCGATCCGCGGATCGAGGCCGCGCTGGCCGACGTTCCGGCACGGCTGGATGCCCGCCCCGCCTGCCGGCTGTCCGAGATCGCGGACGGCATGCGGCTCAGCGTGGATCTGCCTCAGGCCGGGGCCGAGGTCGCGGCGATGGAGGTGATCGGCCGGCCCGAGATCTGGGTCTCGACCTCGGAACTCGAGGCCCGGAGCGGCGGCAGCCGCGCAACCGCCGATTTCGTCCCCCCCGCCGCCGCGCCCTTCGATCTGGATACGGGCGCGGTCCGCATCACCCTGATCGGCCCGGATGGTGCGGTCGAGATGCAGGGCTGCGACCGGCAAGGCTGAGCCCCGCCGCGACCAGAACCGCGATCAGCAGACCGAGGACGTAGAAGCCAAGCGCCGACAGCGCCGATCCCGCCACCGGCCACCAGCCCGGCAGCGCCAGTCCGAGGGCCGGCAGCAGCGTCGCCGGCACCAGGGTCACGAGGAAGGCGATGGTGGCCAGCACCACACCCACCCGCACCGGTCCGCGCAGGGCCGGCGCACGGATGCCGCGCCGGAAGCCCTGTCTTGCGCGACCGATATCCTCGCCCACCCCCAGGACCGCCGGCACCACCAGCAGAACCACCACCATGCCGAAGCCCAGCCCGTAGGCCAGCGTCACCACCGTCGGCTTCAGGAACAGCGCCTGCGAGGACCGTTCGTAAAGCAGCGGTGCCAGCCCCAGAACGGTCGTCGCGGTCGTCAGCAGCACCGGCCGGAAACGGTTTGCCACGGCATCGATGATGGCCGGGCGCAGGCCGCGATCGGTCGCATATTCGTCGATGGTCGAGATCAGCACGATCGAATCGTTGATGATGATGCCCGACATGCCGATCAGCCCGACGATCGAGAACATCGACATCGGCAGATCCCAGAGGTGATGCCCCCAGACCGCGCCGGTCAGACCGAAGGGAATCACCGACATGACCACCAGCGGCCGGGTCCAGCTGGCGAAAATCCAGGCCAGCACCATGTAGATGCCGGTCAGCGCCACGGCGAATCCCAGCAGGGCCTCGCTCAGGAATTCACGCTCCTGCTCGGCCAGCCCGGTGGTCTCGAAGCTGATGCCGTATTCGGCGGCGATCGCGGGCATGATGGCGCTTTCCAGGCTGCGCGAAATCTCGGCGGCGCGCGCCGGATCGTCGTCCGAGATGTCGCCGGTCACGGTGATCATCCGCTCGCCGTTTTCGCGCCGGATCTCGGAAAAGCCCGCATCGGTGCCGACCGTGACGATATCGCCCAGCGGAACCCATTGCCCCGACGAGGTGCGCATCATCATCCGATCGAGGAAATCGCCGCGCCGCTCGTCCTCGGGCAGTTCGACCCGGATCGCGCCGGTGCGGGTGCCGACCGGATAGGTCACCGCCTCGATGCCGGCCAGCCGCTGGCGCAACTCGCGCGCCAGCGTCTCGGTGGTGAAGCCCAGGGCCTCGCCCTGTGCGGTCAGTTGCAGGGCCAGTTCATCCTTGTCATAGGACATGCTGTCTTCCAGCGCAGATACCTCGGGGAAGGCCGACAGCTGCAGTTTCAGCGCCTCGGCCGCATCCTTCAGCTGCTGCGCCTCGGCGCCGGTCATGCGCACCGAGATCGCGTCGCCGCCGGGGCCGTGCCGGAAGCCGCGGAAACTGATCGTCTCCAACCGGGGATCGCTGGGCATCGCCGCCTGCAGGGCGTTCACGAAATCAAAGCTGGAATAGGGGCGGAAATCCGGGTCGATCAGTTCCATCTGCACCGCGCCCAGAAGGTCGGCATCCTTGGTATCGGCGCCGGGCAGCGGGCGGCCGGAATTGCTGCCGACCATGGTCATCGCATGGGTGATCGGATTGATGCCGTATTCCGCCTCGTATTCCGCGGCCACCTGTTCGACCGCCGCCTGCACCATCCCCATGACGCGGGTGGTATCCTCGCGCGTGGCGCCGGGCAGCATGGCAAAGTTCCCGGCCACGCTGCCCTGTTCGGGGGCGTCGAAGAACCGCCAGGGAACCTTGCCGGTCATCAGCGTGGTGGCCGACCAGGCCAGCATGGCGATGGCCGCCGCCAGGACCGGATAGCGCAGCACCAGAACCACACGGGTCACAGGCCGCAGCAGATGCTCGATCAGCCAGTCGAGGCCGCGATTGACGATCTTCGAGGGCCGGTCATACCAGTTCCGCCGCGCCGCCCGGGTCAGCGCATGCGACATATGGCTGGGCAGAACCAGGAAACACTCGACCAGCGAGGCAGCCAGCACCAGAATCACCGTCAGCGGAATATCGCGGACCGTCTCGCCAAAGCGCCCGCCGATCGCCATCAGCCCGGCGAATGCGATAATGGTCGTCAACGTCGAGGAGACCACCGGCGCCGCCATCCGCGCCGCCGCCCGCTCGGCCGCGATCACGGCGGGTTCCCCCAGCTTGCGGGCGCGGAAATCGGCATGCTCGCCGACCACGATCGCATCGTCGACAATGATCCCCAAGGTCAGGATCAGCGCGAAAAGCGAGATCATGTTCAGCGTCATGCCGGTCAGGTACATCAGCCCGACGGCGGCCAGCAGCGAGGCGGGGATGCCGGCGGCGACCCACAGCGCCGTGCGCGCGTTCAGAAACAGGAACAGCAGCACCAGAACGAGGCCCAGGCCCACGACCGCATTGTCCAGCAACAGTTCCAGCCGGGCGGCGATCACCTCGGCCCGCGCCCGGACCAGTTCCATGCCGACGCCCGCAGGCAGCGATGGCTCGATCCGGGCGACGACCTCTTCGACGCTGCGCTGCATGCCGATGGCATCGCCCGAGGCGCTGCGCTGGACCCGCACCATCACCGCCGGCTTGCCGTCGACGTAATAGGCGACGTTACGGTCCATGCCGGACTGCCGCACATCGGCAACGTCGCCCACGGTCAGTTGCGTGCCATCGGGCAAGGCCTTCAACAGCAGCGCGGACACCGCGGCCGGGTCCCGGGTTTCGCTGCCGGTGCGCACACGGGCGGCACCCGATGAGACATCTCCGGCCGGGCTGACCGTGGCGGCCGCCGCGACCACGCCGGCGATCTGTTCCAGCGTCACGTCATGGCGGACCAGATCGGCCATGCGCACCTCGACCAGTACCTCGGGCGCGGCGATGCCGGACAGGCTGAGACGGGTGATTCCCTCGGCGTAAAGCCGGTTGACGAAATCGTCGGCGATGCGCGCCAGCTGATCCAGACCGACCGGCCCCGAAATG
Source organism: Paracoccus marinaquae (assembly GCF_018860165.1). Classification (GTDB taxonomy): domain Bacteria; phylum Pseudomonadota; class Alphaproteobacteria; order Rhodobacterales; family Rhodobacteraceae; genus Paracoccus; species Paracoccus marinaquae. The sequence goes on along the minus strand of NZ_JAHKNG010000023.1, from coordinate 18,560 downwards.
ACCACATCGGCCACTCCGTCACGCCAGGCGCTGCGTTCGATTTCGGGATCCTCGGCATCCTCGGGCAGGTCGCCGGCCGCCGCGATGGCGACCTCGACATCGGACATGGCGCGGGACATGTCCCAGCCCGGCTCGAACTCCATCTCGATCTCGGCCGAGCCCTGGACCGAGCGCGAACTGATCAGATCGACGCCCTCGACCCCCATCAGGGCGGGTTCCAGAACGGCGACGACGGCCCGGTCCATGTCCTCTGGACCGGCGCCGTCCCAACGCAGTTCGACATCGATCTCATGCGCGACGGAATCGGGAAAGAACTGGGCGCGCAGTTGCGGGGCGGCGTAAAGGCCACCGACCACCATCACCGCCATCACCAGATTTCCCAGCGTCGCGTGCCGGGTGAAAATCGACAGCAGGCCGCGACCGTCAGCCATTGCCCTGCCTCCGATGGCTTTGCGCCTGCTGATCCTCGGCCGGTGCAGGGGCGGCGGCGTCGCGCACCCTGATCCCCGCGCCTAGCTGCGGCGCGCGTTCCGCGACGATGCGCGCGTCCCGCAGCGCGGCGGGCACCTCGATGATGACATCGTCGCCCTGCCGGCGCAGCACCCTGACCGGCACGGCGGACAGGCGCCCTGCAGCATCGGCGACCAGCACCGCACCGTCCGATCCGACCGCCGCCGCCGGGATCTGGGCGGCATTGGCAAGCGGCGGCTCGGCGATCTCGACGCTGACGAAATCGCCGGGCCGCAGCGCCGCGCCCCCCGACAGAACGCGGGCATAGACGATCCGGCCGGCGCTGCCCTCGGCCACCGAGGCGGCCGCCCGGTCCAGTTGCGCCTCGGCTGTCAGCCGCCCGGCCGAACCGTCGAGGATCACCCGCGCCGGCCGCTCTTCAAGCCCGCCGCCATCGGCAAGCAGGCGTGAGAACTGGTCCAGCGACAGCGGCACCTGCACCTCCAGCGCGTCGGGGTCGATGATCTCGGCCAGCTGCTCGTTCAGGCTGACCAGCCCGCCCTCGACGGCAGTGACGGCGGTGACGCGGCCGGCGAATCCGGCCCGGATTTCGGTATCGGCAAGATCGCGGCGGGCCTCGGACAGCGCGATCTCGGCCCGGCGAAGGGCGTTTTCGGCCACCGTCACCGCGCTTTCGGCAGCCGCCAGCCCGGCCCGGCCGGACACCACCGCCTGCTCGGCCTCGGAGACGGCCAGTTCGGCCGCCTCGCGTTCGGAACTGATGCCAAGGCCGCGCTGCTGCAGGGCCAGATGCCGCTCGACCGCGGCGCGGCGCAGTTCCGCCTGACGTTCGAGCGTGGTCTGGTTCTCGGTGGCCACCTCGACATTGCGGCGCGCGTCGCGCAGCGTCGCCTCGGCATCGTCGCGGGCGGCAAGCTGGCTGTCCAGCGCCGCCTGGGCCGAGGACGGATCGACCCGGACCAGCAACTGACCGGCCTCGACCCGGCCACCCTCCTGCAGGGCCGGATCGAGATGAACGATCTGGCCCGCCGCCCCGGCCCGCAACTGCAGCCGGCGGCGCGATTCGACATTGCCGAAGACCTGCATCACCGGCTGCACCACCTGCGGCGTCACCGTCAGCAGGCGCGCGGTATAGACCTGTTCGGCCGCATCGCGCGCCGGCCCGCCGCCGTCGCGCGCGACTACCGCCTGCCACAGCTGGAACCCGGCCAGAAACAGCAGGCCGAAGGTCAGGAAGGTGATGAACAGCCCGCTGAGGCTGCGAAAGAGAAAGCGCATGAGTAGGTTCCGCCTGGTGCCGGCCCAGCATTATCCCATGATGCGGAAACGAAAGCTAAACGGAAAGCGTTTCCAGCCTGGCGGCCAGCGACAGGAGGTCTGCCCATGCCTCACGCTTGGCGGGCGGGTTGCGCAGCAGGTAGGCGGGATGGGCCATCGGCAGCGCCGGGCGCCCGAAGGCCTGTGTCCATTGGCCCCGCAGCCGCAGGATGCCGCGCCGCCCCAGGGCCGCCTGACAGGGAATATTGCCCATCAGGACGATCAGATCGGGCGCGGCCAGTTCGATATGGCGGCGCACAAAGGGCATGCTCACGGAGATTTCATCGGCGGCCGGGTCGCGATTGCCGGGCGGACGCCATGTCAGCACGTTGATGATATAGAGCGCCTTCTCGGCATCGACCGCCCCCCGCGACAGGCCGATGGCGCCGAACATCCGGTCCAGCAATTGACCGGCGCGGCCGACGAAGGGGCGGCCCTGACGGTCCTCCTCGTCGCCCGGCGCCTCGCCCAGGATCAGCAGCCGCGCCTTCGGATTGCCGTCGGCAAAGCAGAAATTCCGGGCGCCCTTCTTCAACTCGATCCCGTCAAAGCCTTCCTGCGCGGCGGCCAGCGCATCGAGGCTGTCCGCCGCGGCGGCCAGAGCCTCGGCCTCGGCCACCAGGGCGGACGGATCCGCCTCCCCTTCGGCGGCGGGCGCTGCCGGAACCTGCGCCTGCACCTGCAACGGCAGAGGCGACGTGGCGGGTTGCGCCCGCGCGGCCAGTTCGAACCGGTCGAGCGGTGCATCCAGAATTGCCTCGTCCGCGCCCAGCTCGGCCTGCCATTCCAGCAGCGCCAGCGCGGTTTCGGCGTCCGGTTCGATTCCCTGATATGTCGGATTGGCGTCCATCGGCGGCAGGCTAGGCCGGGCGCGCGGCGCGGGCAAGCTCAGTCGGCGACCAGCATGTAGCCGGTGCCGCGCACGGTCTGCAGAAAGCGCGGCTCTTTCGGATCAGGCTCGATCTTGCGGCGCAGGCGGGTGATCTGGACGTCGATGGCGCGTTCCGAATTCTCGGCCTCCTCGCCGCCGCCGCCGCGGCCCAGATCCTCGATCAATTCGGCCCGGCTGACCGGCTGGCCACGGCTGGCCGCAAGACGCCGCAGCAATGCCTGTTCGGTGCCGGTCAGGCGCAGATGCGTATCGCCCTGCCACAATTCGCCCTTGTCGGTGTCATAGCGCAGCATCCCCAGCGTCAGGTATTTCGGCTGCGCCAGTTCGGCCGTCGGCATCCGCCGCAGGATGGCGGCGATCCGCAGCAACAGTTCGCGCGGCTCGAAGGGCTTGGCCAGATAATCATCGGCGCCGCTTTCCAGCCCGGTGATGCGGTCGTCGGTCTCGCCCTTCGCGGTCAGAAGCAGAATCGGCGTATTCATCCGCGCGCGCAATGCCCGGGTCAGCGAGAAGCCGTCTTCGCCCGGCATCATCACATCCAGAACGATCAGGTCGAATTCCAGCCCCGACAGCAAACGCCGCGCCTGAACGGCATCGCGCGCCGTGCTGACCATATAGCCGTTCTTGCGCAGAAACCGCCCCAGCAGGGCGCGAATGCGTTCGTCGTCGTCGACAACGAGGATATGAGTGTCGGGGCTGATGCTCATGGCGGATCGTCAACGCTCCTCGGGCAAGTCCTTCATCGCCTGATACTGCGACCGCGTTTCGGGGTCCATCATCGCCTCGAGCACCTGTCGGAAACCCGCGACCGCCTGCGGGCCGGCGTTGCGATAGGCGGTTCGCATCCGCACCCGCTGGGCCTCGGACAGGCGGCGTTCCAGCGAAACCCCCTTCTCGGTCAGGTGGAGTTGCCGCTCGCGCCGGTCACGGATGCCGACGCGGCTCTGGACCAGATCATCCTCGATCAGCGTGCGCAGGACCCGGTTCAGCGACTGCTTGGTCACGCCCAGAACCGCCAGCAGCGAGGTGACGGTCAGCCCGGGCTCGCGGTTGATGAAATGCAGCGCGCGATGATGGGCGCGGCCGTAATCCAGATCGGCCAGAATCATGTCGGGATCGGCCGTGAAGGCACGATAGGCAAAGAACATCGCCTCGATGCCCCGGCGCAACTGATCGTCGGTCAGAAACAGCAGATCCTCACCGACCGTCGTCTGGGCGCGCGCCTTGTCCCGCATTCCTATCCCTTTCACGTTTCCGCCCTTGATAGGACAGCCTTGTTGACTTTCCAAGATACGGTTGCTAGCCGTCAAGGGCTTCGCGCAACAAAAGGGTGGATTCGGGTAGCCTTGCGCAAGATCTGAAAATCCCGATCCGATGGAGAGAGACATGACGGCGGCATATGACGATCGCGACGGCAAGATCTGGATGGATGGCGAACTGTGCGAATGGCGCGACGCAAAGGTGCATATCCTGACCCACGCGCTGCACTATGCCAGTTCGGTCTTCGAGGGCGAACGCTGCTATGATGGCAAGATCTTCAAGGGCCACGAGCATTCGCTGCGGCTGATCGAATCGGGCCGGCTGCTGGACATGCCGATCCCCTATTCCGCCGAACAGATCGATGCCGCCAAGGACGCCGTGCTGAAGGCCAACGGGTTCGAGAATGCCTATGTGCGCGCCGTCGCCTGGCGCGGGTCGGGGCAGGACATGGGCGTCTCGGCCCGGCGCAACCCGGTTCATCTGGCGGTCTGCGCCTGGAAATGGGGCAGCTATTACGGCGATGCCAAATGGCAGGGCGCCAAGCTGGATATCGCCAAGTGGAAGCGCCCCAGCCCCGAAACCATCCCCACCGCCGCCAAGGCCGCCGGGCTTTACATGATCTGCACCATGTCCAAGCACGCGGCCGAGGAAAAGGGCTGTTCGGATGCGCTGTTCATGGACTGGGAAGGCTATGTGGCCGAGGCGACCGGCGCCAATATCTTCTTCGTCAAGGATGGCGAGGTGCATACGCCGCTGGCCGATCGTTTCCTGAACGGCATCACCCGGCAGACCGTGATCCAGATGCTGAAGGACGGCGGCACCACCGTGCATGAGCGCCGCATCAAGCCCGAGGAACTGGACGGATTCCAGGAATGCTGGCTGACCGGCACCGCGGCCGAGGTCACGCCGGTCGGGCAGATCGGCGACTGGCATTTCCAGGTCGGCCAGACCACCCGCAAGGTGGCCGAGGATTACGAAAAGCTGGTCCGCAGCTGATACGACAACCGCCGGCATGGCCCAGCGGCTTGCCCATGTGACGATCGTCGTGCCCGATTACGACGCGGCGATCGCCTTCTACACCGGCGTGCTGGGCTTCCGGCTGGTTGTCGATGAATACCGGCCTGCACAGGACAAACGCTGGGTCGTGGTCCAGCCTTCGGGCGGCGGCACCTCCTTCGTTCTGGGCCGCGCCAAGAATGACCGCGAGGCCGCCGCGATCGGCAACCAGTCAGGCGGGCGAGTCTTCCTGTTTCTGGATACCGACGATCTGCACGGCGATCTGGCCCGGCTGCGCGCCCATGATATCCGCATCGTGCGACAGCCGAAGGTAGCCGAATACGGCACCGTCGCCGTTTTCGCGGATCCGTTCGGCAATCTCTGGGATCTGATCCAGCGCGACCAAGGGCAGTACCCCGAGGGCTGACCTCGCAGATGCAAAGGCCGCACCCGACGGATGGGGACGGCCTCACATGTTCCTGCCGGTTCGTATTCCCGCACCGGGCCTGTGGTCAGGTCAGATGGCCACGCTCGATCCGCACGTATTCGGCCGTCTTGCGCCCGTCGCCATCGCGCGTTTTCGGACGGCTGCGCAGCGCGGCCACGGCCGGATGCAGCCCCGTTTCACGCTCTTTCTTGGTGAATTCGCGCAGCCGGGCAGCGCCGTGGCTGCGGGGTTGATCGCTGATATGCTTGCTCATCGTCGCCCTCCTCCCAGGTCAAGGGAACCTGAATATAGGGCCGAATCGGTCCGATTCAAACCTTTCAGGCCGCCTTTATGCCCTGGGCGGCAGCCAGAACTGCATACAATGTCGCGGGATTGTCATTGGCGCGCAGCTTGCTGCGCAGATCGCCCTCGCGCAGCGTGCGCGAAACCAGCGCCAGTGCCTTCAGGTGATCGACACCGCTGGTCTCGGGCGCCAGCAGCGCAAAGACCAGATCGACCGGTTGCCGGTCCACGGCGTCGAAATCCAGAGGCTTTTCAAGCCTGAGGAACAGGCCCACGACCTTGTCGAGGCCATGCAGCCGCGCATGCGGCAAGGCCACGCCCTGCCCGACGCCGGTCGGCCCGAGGCTTTCGCGTTCCTGCAGCGCATCCAGCACCTCGGAGGCGCTCAGCCGGTATTCGGACTGGGCCAGATCGGCCAGTTCCTGAAACATTCGCTTCTTCGAAGTGACCTGGCCCAGAGAACGCACGGCCCCTGGCTTGAGGATTTCACTAAGTTGCATGATAGAGTGTCTTTCCCAAGCTTTCCGCCCCCGGGCGGCGGTTCCGGGGGCGGCTCAGTCTGCCTGGCGCGGGCGTGGCTCAGCCGTTTCCGCGCGGATCGATCCAGCCCACATTGCCGTCGTCGCGGCGGTGGACGACATTCACGCCGCCGTGTTTCTCGTTGCGGAAGACCAGCAATGGCGTGCCGGCCAGTTCCATCTGCATTACCGCGTCCCCGACCGACAGGGTCGGCACGCGCGCTTCCATCTCGGCGATGATGATCGGCTGCAGGCCGCTGCCATGCGATTCCCATTCATCCTCGTCAGCGGCCAGCACATACATGCCCGCCTGACCGAATTCAACCGGTTCGGAACGGTCCTTGTGATGATCCTTCAGCCGCCGCTTGTAGCGGCGCAACTGCTTGTCCATCCGCTCGCGGCAGGCCTCGAAGGCATCATAGACCTCGTTGGCCATGCCCTTTGCCTGGACGGTCAGCCCGGTGGACAGATGCACCACCGCGTCGCAGATGTATTGATGCGCATCGCGGGAGAAGGTGACAGCCGCATCCGTGGGGCGTTGGGAATATTTGCTGACCGTCTCACCCAGTTCCCTCTCGACATGGGCGCTGAGCGCATTGCCGACATCGATGTGTTTTCCGCTGATGGTGTAGCGCATCGTCCTTCCTCTCCGGTTGCCCGTCTTTCCGCATGCGCCGACCCGTTTGAGGCAGCCGGCTTGCGGCGGAAAACGGGGGTGGCGGGGTACGGCGCGATACCGCACCCGCATAAGTCAATTTGGTGACAGCAGCCGCACGATGTCAACGGGGTGCAGGCAGCCGCCGGAAAATTCCGCTGCCGCCTCATCCCAGCCGGAAACCCTCGCCCAGATAAACCTCGCGCACCTTCGGATCGGCGACGATCTCGGCGGTCGTGCCCGACATCAGGACATGCCCGTCATGCAGGATATAGGCATGGTCGACGATGCCCAGCGTCTCACGCACGTTGTGGTCGGTGATCAGCACCCCGATGCCGCGCGACTTCAGGTCATGGACCAGTTCGCGGATCTCGCCCACGGCGATCGGGTCAACCCCGGCAAAGGGTTCGTCCAGCAGCAGGAAGCTGGGTTCCGAGGCCAGGCAGCGCGCGATCTCGACCCGCCGCCGCTCACCGCCCGACAGTGCCAGGGCCGGGGCGCCGCGCAGATGGGTGATCGAGAAATCGCCCAGCAATTCCTCCATCCGGTCGCGACGATGACGCGAATCGTCCAGCGTCACCTCCAGCACCGCCATGATGTTCTGTTCGACCGTTAGACCGCGGAAGATCGACATTTCCTGCGGCAGATAGCCGATGCCCAGACGCGCACGGCGGAACATCGGCAGATGGGTCGCATCCTGCCCATCGATCAGCACCTGCCCGGCATCCGCCGGCACCAGTCCGGCGATGCAGTAGAAACAGGTGGTCTTGCCCGATCCGTTCGGCCCCAGCAGCGCCACCACCTCGCCCCGCCGCAGCGTGACCGAGACGTCATGGATCACCGGCCGGTTGCGATAGGACTTGCGCAGCCCCAGCACCCGCAGCCCGTCACCCTCCTTGCGTCCGCCGCGCCGCATCAGTTGTTGTCCGGCTGCAGGATCGACCGGACCCGGCCGTCGACCTGCGCCGTGCCCTCGGCAAGATCGGCCGTCATCCGGTCGCCGGTCAGCACGTTCTCGCCCTGCACCAGCACCACATCGCCGGTCAGGGTAACGTGACCCGATTCGACATCATAGACCGCCTCGCGCCCTTCAGCCGCATCCGGCCCGGAAACCAGCGTCACATTGCCCTTCGCATGCAGCGAGCGGATGCGGGTCCGGTCGCCCTGGGCATATTCCACCGTGACCCGTTCGGCCGACAGGCGCATTTCCCCCTGCCCGATCACGACATTGCCGGTGAAAAGGGCGGTGCCATCGCCCTGATCGACCGTCAGGTGATCGGCCGCGACCTCGACCGGCAGGGAGGTGTCGGCCTTGATCCCGCCGAAGACGACGCTCTGCGCAACGGCCGGGCCAGAGGCGAAAACCAGGGCGATCATCAGGGGGCGCAGCATGAAACAGTCCTTCGGTGGCTCAGGGCTGGTATATCAGACGGACAGAGCCGGAAAAATTCAAGACGGCAGAATCGCCTGCCCTCTCGCCCTCGGCCGTTTCGGGTCCGGGGATCAGTTCCATCTCGTCCGAGGTGATCCGGCCGAAGGGCGCGGTCGCCTGCACCCCGTCACGCGCGCTCAGCCGCGAGCGGTCGGTCGCCGCGTTCATCTGCGGCGCCTGCAGCGTCCAGCCGGTCGAGGTGGACATGTTGACCCCGCCAAGCAGCGTGATCAGCCCCTCGGCAAGCTCGGCCGTGGGCGCGGTCAGATCGGCGGCCAGCCCGTCGGGGCGCCGCCAGTCGAGACGCAGATCGCTGATCGAGCCGTCGCTGTCGTCGCGCGCCGGCTGCGCCTCGCGCGCGATCAGCGCGATTTCGGCGCCATCATCGGTCACGCCCGAATATTTCGGGGCCACGATCCGCGGCTCGCGCGCCATCTGCTCGGCATCGAGGCTGGTATAGGGGATGCGCGATTCGCCCTCGGGCTTGCGCGAGAACAGGAACATCGTCGAGAGGATCGTCAGCGCGACCAGCGGCAGCAGCAGCCGCAGCCAGCGAACGATGCGGGTGCGGTTCATCGTCTCAGACCATGCCGGCGCGCAGGCAGTCATGGATATGCAGGATGCCGCGTGGCGCGCCGTCCTCGACCGCGAACAGACAGGTGATCTTGCGCGACTGCATCTCGGCCAGCGCCGCCTCGGCCAGCGCCTCGGGCTCGATCACGCGCGGCGCGCGCGTCATCACCTCGGCCGCGCTGCGCTCCAGCAGCCCGTCCATGTGGCGCCGAAGGTCACCATCGGTGATGATCCCGCTCAGATGCCCGTCGCCATCGGTGACGCCGGTGACCCCGTAACCCTTCTGGCTGATGACCAGCAGCGCCTCGGTCATCGGCGTGTCCTCGCCCACCAGAGGCATGTCCTCATGCATCAGGTCGCCGACCTTGGAGAGCCGCGCGCCCAGCTTGCCGCCGGGATGGAAGGTGCGGAAATGCTCGGCCGTGAAGCGACGATGCTCCATCAGCGCGACGGCCAGCGCATCGCCAAGCGCCAGCGTCATCGTGGTCGAGGTGGTCGGCACGATGCCGCTGCCGCAGGCCTCCTCGGCGGCGGGCAGGACCAGCGCCACATCGGCCTGCCGCAGCAGGGTCGACTCGGGCCGCGAGGCGACCCCGATCAGCGGGATCTCGAAGCGCCGCGTATGCGCGACCAGATCGGCCAGCTCCGGTGTCTCGCCGCTGTTCGACAGGACCAGCGCCACATCGGCGCGCGTAACCATGCCCAGATCGCCATGGCTGGCCTCGGCGGGGTGGACGAATTGCGCGGGCGTGCCGGTCGAGGCCAGCGTCGCCGCGATCTTGCGGGCGATATGGCCGGATTTTCCCATGCCCGAGACGATCACCCGGCCCTTGGTGTCAAGGATCAGGTCGATGGCCTGCTGGAACTCGGGCCCCAGGCTCGAGGCCAGAAGCTCAAGCGCCTGGGCTTCGGTGCGGATGACGCGGGCGGCGGTGTCGAGATATGCTGTCATGGCGCCAATCTAGTGATGGAAGATGTCGTTTTCATCCCCCCAGCCCAGCAGGTCCAGATGGGCGCGTGCCGGAAGGAAATCGAAACAGGCCTGCGCCAGACCCATGCGGTTCTCGCGCTTCAGCCGCTCTTCAAGCGCCTCTTTCAGCTTGTGCAGATGCAGCACGTCCGAGGCGGCATATTCCAGTTGCGCATCGGTCAGATCGGCCGCGCCCCAGTCGCTGGTCTGCTGCTGCTTGCTGACATCGACGCCGACCAGTTCGCTCAGCAGGTATTTCAGCCCGTGCCGGTCGGTATAGGTGCGCACCAGTTTCGAGGCGATCTTGGTGCACCAGACCGGCGAGGTGACGACCCCGAAACTGTTTTCCAGGGCCGCGATGTCGAACCGGCCGAAATGGAACAGTTTCAGAACCTTGGCATCAGTCAGCATGCGGCACAGATTGGGCGCCTCGGTCTGGCCGCGCTCGATCTGGACCAGATGCGCGTCGCCGTCGCCCGAAGACATCTGCACCAGACACAGCCGGTCGCGGCGCGGGTCCAGCCCCATGGTTTCGGTGTCGATGGCCACGGTCTGCCCGAAAGTCAGATCATCGGGGATATCGTTCTGGTAGAGATGGATGCTCATTGCCTCGTCCGCTTGCATCTGGCCTGCCTTCTCTGACCAGAAATCCGGGGCGTGATCCAGAGGAATCCCGCCATGCCGCGACACGGCAGGACGCGGGACGAACCTCCGCGAGGCGCGAACGACCGTCGGTTCTCAGATGTTTCGACAAAGGGCCGACGACGGAACTACGGTGCGCGCCGCAGCCTTCGGGTGCCTGACGCACCCGTTCTCTGTGACGGCACGGGATTGCCAGACATCGGGTTTCACCGCCCCTGTCGCGCGGAGAAACGGCCTTCCGCCGCAGTTCGGGCTGTCAGTAGAGCATCGCGCGCCGATAAGAGCGCCGCGCCACCCCGGCATAGGACAGCGGGGTCAACGGCATCCCGATGATGTCGATGAAAAGCGATGTCGGCCCGCCAAGAACCGGCATCTCGCCGCCGACGATCTCGACCGTGTAATGCAGATCCTCGCCGATCAGTTCGGGGTTGCGCAGAACGACCACGGCCTGACGCAGCACGCCATCTTCGAGAATCGAGAGATCCGCATTGGGCGGATCAGACAGAAAGCTGTCGCTGCCCTCGCCCCAGAACGGCACGAAGCGATCGGTCTTCATGTTGCCGGCGATCCGCTCGGGCCGGTCCGAGAAGAACAGCGTGACCGGGCTGACATTGCGCAATGTGAGACGGTTCGCATCGGCCGCGAAGGCCATGCCAGAGGCGGTCTGGACAAAGAGGAAATCGGCCATTCCCGCGGGCGGCGCATCCTGTCCCCCGGCAGGTGCATCCTGCGCCAGAGCCGCGCCGCCCGCGGCAAGCGCCGCCGCGCCGGCGATCAGCGCCCGGCGGGTGGGGTGATAGGTCGATGACATTGCGGTCTCCTTGCTCTTGCGGCCGACAGGCGGCCTTGGGTTGCTGGCCGAACGAACCATGGGCCGGAATTCTCCCTGCAGCGACGGCCTCGGACATGACCGAGGCTAGCACCCTGCCGCGCCACTCCACTATGGATTTCGCCAGCCATTTTACGCCAGGCACTCCGGGTCGGGGCGCGGGCGGCCCGCAGCCCTGCGATAGGTCTTCGGCGTGACGCCGGCCCAGCGCCCGAAGGCCCGGGCGAAGGCGCTGCTGCTGTTGTAGCCGATCTGTCTGGCGATCTGTTCGATGCCGAGTTCGGATCGTTCAAGAAACACACAGGCCATGCCCAGACGGGCATCCTCCACCACCCGCCGGAAGCAAAGCCCATGCTCGGCCAGCCGGCGTTGTACGGTTCTGGGGCTTGCGGACAGCCGCTCGGCCACGCTTGCAAGCGATGGCACCCCCGAGGCCGACAGTTCGGCCACGACGCACCGGATCCGGGCGATTCCAAGGTTTTGTGACTTGCGGGGCTCGGGCATGGATGGCGCCGTGAAAGCGGTTCCGGGTGTCCCATTCTGGACCAGAACCGAATCCGGATCCGTCCATCTGACGCCAGAATCGGGGCGCAGTTCACGAAAGGCCCGTCATCACCGCATCCGTGCGCAAGTTTCACCCCGATTGACGGCAGCCGGCGCCCGGGGAACGGGTCGCGGAACCGTCGATGGGGGCGACAGGCTCAGGCGCCGGCCCGGTCAGTCGCGGAAATTGCGGCTGTCTTTCACCTGCTCCCAGGCCCAGACCACCTCGGCCAGCCGGTCCTCATCGGAACGATCCCCGCCATTCATGTCGGGATGCAGGTCCTTGACCAGGGACTTGTACTGCTTGCGGATCTCGGTGCGGGTCCAGCTGTCCCTGGCCTCGAGGATCTCCAGCGCCCGGCGTTCGGTCGGCGGCAGCTTGCGGCCCAGCTTGGCGCGCGCCTCGGGCGAGGTGCCGTTGGCGCCGAGGATTTCATGCGGATCGCTGACCCCGTGGCGCGCCCAGGCCTGTTCCTGCGCGGCGCGGCCAAAGGGTTTGGTCGGGCGTTCCCATACGGTGGCATTGTCGAGGAACTGCTGGAATTCCTCTTCGCTCTGGCCCTGAAAATAGTTCCAGTTGGCGTTGTATTCGCGGACATGTTCCTTGCAGAACCAGAAGTAGTCATCCAGAAGCCGCGGGTTTTTCGGCGCGCGGTACTGGCCAGGCTCGCTGCAGCCTTCCCGCTCGCAGACGCGGGTCGAGGTCTCGAAGGCGCCCGACATACCACGGCGGCCTTTCGACCGGCGCTTCTTGTCCTTGGCGGCGGAAATGTCGAAACCGAACGGGTCGTTACTGCTCATCCTCGGGCACCTTTGCGACTCGGAGGCAGCAGTTTAGGCTATTTCGCGCGACATGAAAGGTCTTGACGAAAGGATATCCGATGATCGCAGACGAGATGCGGACCCGGCTGGCGGAACTGAACCCCACGCGGCTGGATGTGATCGACGAAAGCGAAAGCCATCGCGGCCATGCCGGCTGGCGCGAGGGCGGCGAGAGCCATTTCCGCATCCGCATGGCCAGCCCCGCCTTCGCGGGCCTGGGCCGGGTCCAGCGGCACCGGCTGGTGCATGAGACCCTGGGCGACATCGTGCCGCGCATCCATGCGCTGGCGCTGGAACTGGCGGAAAGCTGAGCCGTTAGCGCCCGCGGTCTTGCCCGTGTCACGGGGCGCGCGTAGAAGCCGGGCGAAGCTGAGCCAACGAGGGAAGAGGCCATGACCGCGCAGAAGGACTTCAACGATCGCATGCTGTCTCTGGGGCTGGCCCGCGTCAGCGAGGCGGCGGCGCATGCCTCGGCCCGGCTGATCGGCCGCGGCGACGAGAAGGCCGCCGACCAGGCCGCCGTGAACGCCATGCGCGACCAGTTGAACATGCTGGACATCAAGGGCGTCGTCGTGATCGGCGAAGGCGAGCGCGACGAGGCGCCGATGCTGTATATCGGCGAGGAGGTCGGCAACGGCAACGGACCCGAGGTGGACATTGCGCTGGACCCGCTGGAGGGCACCACGCTGACCGCCAAGGACATGCCGAACGCGCTGACCGTGATCGCCATGGCGCCGCGCGGCACGCTGCTGCATGCGCCCGATGTCTATATGGACAAGCTGGCGATCGGCCCGGGCTTTGCCAAGGACGTGGTCAGCCTCGACATGTCGCCCGCCGAGCGGGTGCGGGCGCTGGCCAGGGCGCGCGGATGCAAGGATGAGGACATCACCGTCTGCATCCTCGAACGCCCCCGGCACGAGGAAATGATCGCCGAGGTGCGCGAGACCGGCGCGGCGATCCGGCTGATCACCGATGGCGACGTGGCCGGCGTGATCCACACCGCCGAGGCGGAACTGACCGGCATCGACATGTATATGGGCTCGGGCGGGGCGCCCGAGGGGGTGCTGGCGGCCAGCGCGCTGAAATGCATGGGCGGGCAGATGTGGGGCCGGCTGCTGTTTCGCAACGACGACGAACGCGGCCGCGCGCGGAAGGCCGGGATCACCGATCTCGACCGCATCTATGCACGCGACGAACTGGTGACGGCGGATGTGATCTTCGCCGCGACCGGGGTGACCAACGGCTCGATCGTGGCCGGGGTGAAGCGCGAGCCCGGCTATCTGCAGACCGAGACGATCCTGATGCGCTCGAAGACCGGCTCGGTGCGGCGGATGATCTATCGCAACCCGGTCCGCTGAGCGGGTCGAGGGGGGCGCTGCCCCCCGTCCCTGCGGGACTCCCCCCGGGATATTTGGGTGAAGAAGAAGGGGCAGGCGTGGCATTTCTGGGCATCGGGCGATCGCTGAGCGGGCGCTGCTGGGTCGGCCCGGAGGCGGCGCTGGAGCGGCGCGCCGAAGGCCTGGCGCAGCAGGCCGGGCTGCCCCTGGCGGTGGCCCGGGTGCTGGCCGAGCGCGGTGTCGAGGCGGGCGCGGCCGAGGGGTTCCTGACGCCGAGGCTGCGCGATCTGCTGCCCGATCCGCTGATGCTGCGCGACATGGAGGCCGCGGCCGCGCGCCTTGTTGCGGCCGCCACGGGCGGCGAGCGGATCGCGGTCTTTGCCGATTACGACGTGGATGGCGGCACTTCGGCCGCGCTGCTGCTGGACTGGCTGCGGCAGCAGGGGCGCGACGCCACCCTGTATGTTCCCGACCGGATCGACGAGGGATACGGGCCGAATGCGCCGGCCATGGCCGGGCTGGCGGCCGGACATGACCTGATCGTCTGCGTCGATTGCGGCACGCTGAGCCACGAGGCGCTGGCGGCGGCGCAGGGCGCGGAGGTGATCGTGCTGGATCATCATCTGGGCGGCGAGACCCTGCCCCCGGCGCTGGCCGTGGTGAACCCGAACCGGGCCGACGAGGACGGGGCGCTTGGCCATCTTTGCGCCGCCGGCGTGGTGTTCCTGACGCTGGTCCAGGCCGGCCGGGTGCTGCGCGGCATGGGCCGGCCCGAGCCCGATCTGATGGCCATGCTGGATCTGGTGGCGCTGGCGACCGTCGCGGATGTGGCGCCGCTGGTCGGCGTCAACCGGGCCTTCGTGCGGCAGGGGCTGGCGGTCATGGCCCGGCGGCAGCGGCCGGGGCTGGTCGCGCTGTCGGACGTGGCCCGGCTGGACGGGCCGCCCAGTGCCTTTCACCTGGGCTTTCTGCTGGGGCCGCGGATCAATGCCGGCGGCCGGGTGGGCCGCGCCGATCTGGGCGCGCTGTGCCTGTCGGCCCGCGATCCGCAACTGGCCACCCGTCTGGCCGGGCAGCTGGACGAGTTGAACCGCGAGCGCCGCGCCATCGAGGCCACCGTCCGCGACGAGGCGCTGGCCCAGGTCGAGGCGCGCGGCGACGCCGCCCTGTCCTGGGCCGCGGGCGCTGGCTGGCATCCGGGCGTGGTCGGCATCGTCGCCGCGCGGGTCAAGGAGGCGACCGATCTGCCCGCGGTGGTGATCGGCGTCGAGGGCGGGATCGGCAAGGGCTCGGCCCGTTCGGTGCCCGGCGTCGATCTGGGCCGTGCGATCCAGCGGCTGGCCCGCGAGGGCCTGCTGATCAAGGGCGGCGGGCACGAGATGGCGGCCGGGCTGACCGTCGCCCAGGACCGGATCGAGCCGGCAATGGCGCGGCTGGCCGAGTTGATTTCCGCCGATCTTGCGACCCGCAGCGGGGCCGGCGATCTGCGCATTTCGGGCCTGCTGGAGACGGCGGGCGCGACGCCGCAGATGTTCCGCCAGCTGGAGGATGCGGGCCCCTTCGGGCAGGCCGCCCCGGCCCCGCGCTTTGCCTTTGCAGACCAGTTGATCGACAGCGCCGCCACCATGGGCGACAGCCATCTGCGCCTGAGTTTCCGCAGCCCCGGCGCGCCGGCACTGGAGGCCGTCGCCTGGGGCGCCATGAACGGCCCGCTTGGCCCGGCGCTGATCGGCGCCAGGGGTCGCCGCTTTCACCTTGCGGGCAAGCTGGACCTGTCCACCTGGGGCGGGCGCGAACGGGTGCGGCTGCGGCTGGAGGACGCCGCGCCGGCCTGAGGCCCACCCGCATCGGGCGGCTGGTCAGCGCCCCCGCGCCCGGCTAACCTTCGCGCGACATCTGACAGGAGGCAGCGATGAAACTGACCTGGCTTGGACATTCCGGCTTTCGCCTTGAGATCGAGGATGCGGTGATCCTGATCGATCCCTGGCTGTCGGGAAACCCCGTCTTTCCCGAGGACCGGCGCGCCGAGGCGATCGGCGGCGCGAGCCATGTGCTGCTGACGCATGGCCATGGCGACCATTCGGGCGATGCCCTTGCCATCGCCCGGGAGCTGGGGATCCCGGTGGTCGGCATCTACGACCTCATCAGCAGCTGGCAGACCCATCACGCGATCGAGGGGATCGGCTTCAACAAGGGCGGCACCGTCGATCTGGGCGGCGCGCACGTGACCATGGTCAATGCCAGTCACTCAAGCTCGCTCGACGGGGCGGACGGGCCGATCTATGCGGGTCATGAATCGGGCTATATGATCGCCGGCGACGGCCATGTGATCTATGTCTCGGGCGATACCGACATCATGGCCGACATGGCCTGGATGGCCGAATACCACCAGCCCGATATCGGCATCCTCTGCGCCGGCGGGCATTTCACCATGGACATGAAGCGCGCGGCCTTTGCGGCCCGCAGATATTTCGACTTCAGGACCGTGATCCCCTGCCATTACAAGACCTTCCCGCTGCTGGAACAGAGCGCGCAGGCGCTGATTGAGGGGCTGCCCGGCGTACAGGTGATCGAACCCGAAGTGATGAAGGCGGTCGAGCTGTGAGTTTCCAGAGCTTTGAGGATCCGGCCGGCGGCGCGGACCATCCCGCCCGGCTGGCCGCGCTGCGCGTCAGGATGCGGGCAGAGGGGCTGGACGCCTTCGTGGTGCCGCGCGCCGATGCCCATCAGGGCGAATATGTGGCCGAGGCCGATGCCCGGCTGGCCTGGCTGACCGGGTTTACCGGCAGCGCGGGCTTTGCCATCGTCACCATGGACCGGGCCGGCGTGTTCATCGACGGCCGCTACCGGACCCAGGTCAAGTCGCAGGTCGACCTTGCCCATTTCACCCCCGTCCACTGGCCCGAAACCGCACCCTCGGACTGGCTGCGCGAGGCCCTGCCCGCGGGCGGCACGGCCGGATTCGACCCCTGGCTGCATACGCGCAAGGAAATCGAGGCGATCACCAGGGGGATCGCGGGCAGCGGCATCGAGCTTGTGCCGGTTCCCGCCAATCCCGTCGATGCGATCTGGTCCGACCGCCCTGCCCCGCCGGTCGGTCCGACCCGGGCGCATGACGACGCGCTGGCCGGCGAGACCTCGGCGGAAAAGCGCACCCGGCTGGCCGAGCAGCTGCGCCGCGAGGGCCAGGCCGCGGCCTTCCTGTCGCTGCCCGACTCGATCTCGTGGCTGCTGAACATCCGTGGCAGCGACGTGCCGAAGAACCCCGTGGTGCAGAGCTTTGCCATCCTCGCCGACGATGGCCGCCTGACGCTGTTCGCGGACCCCGCTAAATTCGACGACCGGGTGATCGCCCATCTGGGCGGGGACGTGTCGATCCGGCCTCCCGATACCCTCTCGGATGCGCTGCTGGATCTGGTCGATCCGGTGCGGATCGATCCTGCCAGCGCGCCCGAAGCGGCATTCCGCCTGCTGGAACGGGCCTGTTCGGTGATCGCGCCTGCCGCCGATCCGGCCATCCTGCCCAAGGCCCGCAAGAACCGGGCCGAACTGGAGGGGATGCGCGCGGCGCATCGGCGCGACGGCGTGGCAATGGTGCGGCTGCTGGCCTGGCTGGACGGGCAGGATCCCGCGGATCTGACCGAAATCGATGTAGTGACGAAGCTTGAATCCTTCCGCCGCGATGAAGGCATCACCGATATCAGTTTCGACACTATCTGCGGCGCGGGTCCCAATGCCGCCCTGCCCCATTACCGGGTGACCGAGACCAGCAATCGCCGGCTGAGTGCCGGGGAACTGCTGCTGATCGATTCGGGCGGGCAGTATGCGGACGGGACCACGGACATCACCCGCACCCTGCCCTTGGGCGAGGTGCCGCCCGAGGCGATCGCCCCCTATACCGCCGTTTTGCGCGGCATGATCGCGATCAGCCGGGCGCAGTTTCCGAAGGGCGTGGCGGGGGCGCATCTCGACGCGCTGGCGCGGCAGTTCCTGTGGTCGCTGGGCCTCGACTACGATCACGGCACCGGTCACGGCGTCGGCGCGGCGCTCTGCGTGCACGAGGGTCCGGCGCGCATCAGCCGGATCAGCGACCTGCCGCTGGAGCCCGGCATGATCCTGTCCGATGAGCCCGGCTATTACCGCGAGGGCGCCTTTGGGATCCGGATCGAGAACCTGATCGTGGTCGCCGAGGTCGAGGCGGAACCGGGCCGCCGGATGCTGGGCTTCGAGACGTTGACGCTGTGCCCCATCGACACCCGCCTCGTCGATCTTGCAGCCCTGTCCCGGGACGAGATCGCCTGGCTTGACGCCTATCATGCGCAGGTGCGCCGTGAACTCGTGCCGCATCTGGACGGGACGACCCGCGACTGGCTGGACCGCGCCACCGCGCCCTTGGGCTGAGAAGCTCGCATGGCCGCCATGCTTCGGATGGGCGTTGTTGCAGAACTCGGCGCTGGAAGGATTCACACTGCGAATCCGGTAGGTTAAGAATCTCGACATGAGCAAGCCCGAGCCCGCCCGTTACCGCACGACGAACTGGAAATCCTACAACGAAGCGCTGAAACGGCGCGGG
>NZ_JAHKNG010000022.1 GCF_018860165.1 Paracoccus marinaquae | reverse complement strand
GCCATACCGTCTTCGCGTCGGGCACACGGTCCTCCAGCCCAAGGCCGAGGAACCGCATGAACGACAGCCGGTCACGGACCTGATACTCGATCTGGTCGTCGGACAGATTGTAGAGCGCACCCAGCACCAGCGTCTTGAACATCACCACCGCGTCCATCGGCTTGCGCCCGGCCCGCGACTTGCGTTCCGCCTCCGGCTTGCGCCAGACCCGCTCCAGCGTCGGGCGAAACTCCTCCCAAGGCACAACGCTGTCGATCTCGACAAGAGGGTCCTTCTTGGCGTCCAGGCTCGCGTAGCGGTCTGAAAGATCAAAAAACCCATCTACACCATCATCACGCTCCAGCAGCCGAATACCACCCGCTTCCTACACAGGCGGCACGGTCAGAGCAATTTTTCGAGGTGCCCCACAGAAATACATCGATAAGTATAATCGCAAGGCCAAGGCCGATTCAGCGATTGAAAGCCTTCCCAGCGAGGAAAATCAGGAACAAAATCTGGCGAACCGCCCTGCAAGGCTCGCCGCAAAATCAGGTAACGAACTGAAGAAAAGGGAAAAATAATGTCGTTTGGTAGGCCCGGAGGGACTCGAACCCCCAACCAAGGCGTTATGAGCGCCCTGCTCTAACCAATTGAGCTACAGGCCCATGCGGCAAAACCTGCCTAATCGGGCCGTGCCAGAGGGTCAAGCGCCCTGAACCGGGGCGGGTTCGGTCTTTGCCGCACTCGCCTGAAGGCAGAATAGGGCGCATCCCGTCCCGAACGCGCCGAACCCTTGGCGACGAACCTGAAACCGAACGTCGAATCCCGCCGATGGGGAGGAAACAGCTATACATAACACGGTGTTTCTCCTAACCTGACCCTATGCCCTGCCGCATTTGTCACTCATGCGAGCCCTTGTATCCGCCGGCGGCATATGCCGGCGGGACTGTCTCTGCGGGCCAGATGCCCGGCATGATCCGCCCTCTCCCAGGACTGTCGTTCGGGGGCTGTCGGCCATGATGTTGATGCCCGCCCTGATTGTCGCGGTCCTCAGCGGAACGGTCGCCGCCGCGATCAGCCTTGCCGCAGGGGCCGGATGGATCAACGCCCTGATCGCCTATTGGTTGGGCGGAAATATCGGCATGATGGCGGTTCTGGTCCCGCTGCTGATGGATATCTCTGGCACAGCGCCAAGACCGCGGCCGAGGCTTGGCTTCGGCTTCGCCAGCGGCCGGGCGTTTCGCGCCATGTCCCTGGTCGGGGCCGGGCTGCTGCTGGTGTTCTGGCAGGTCTTCCATGGCGGGACCGGTTCGGGCGAGGAAGTCCATATCCATGACATCGGCGCGCTGCTGAGCCTGCATGGGGACGGCGCCAACGGGCTGCGCTATCTGGTCGCGACCGGCCTGCCCGAGGCCCTGAGCGGCATGATGGACCGGCTTCTGCGCATCGACATGTGGATTCCGGGGCTGATCCTCTATTGCTACGGGCTGGTCCGGCTTCTGGTCAGGCTGATGCAGCAGGTCGATCTGGCCGAGCAGGTATAGGCCCAGCCCCCCGCCGCGATTGTGCCGACCGAAGGCCCTGATATGCTTGCCCGGCACATGTCGGGAGGCAATCTTGGAACCGGGCCTGATCATCTTCGATTGCGACGGCGTGATCGCCGACAGCGAGATCCTGTCGGCCGAGGTGCTGATCGATCAGTTGGCGGCTCTGGAGATCGGGCTGACGGCCGAGGATGTGCGGCGCGATTTCCTCGGCCGCAGCTTTCCGACCGTTGCAGCCACGATCCGCGAACGTTTCGGCCGCCCGCTGCCCGATGATTTCGAAGCCGCCTACCGCCGCCGCCTGCTGGATCGCTTTGAGCACGACCTGCGACCGACACCGGGCCTTGCCGCCATGCTGGACCGGCTGCAATGGCCCGCCTGCGTGGCCACCTCGTCCAGTCCCGAACGTGTCGGGCGAACGCTGGACCTGCTGGACCTGGCGCGCCGCTTCGGGCCGCATGTCTTCACCGCCAGCCAGGTGGCACGCGGCAAGCCTGCCCCCGACCTGTTCCTCTTCGCCGCCGCGCGGATGGGCGTGGCGCCCGCGCGCACGGTGGTGGTCGAGGACAGCCCGCCGGGCATCGCCGCGGCCGAGGCTGCCGGGATGGCGGTCCTGCATTACCGCGGCGGCGCCCATCTGAAAGGCACCGCCGCGCCCGCTTCGGTCCGCTCCTTTGACAACTGGGCCGAATTCCCGCAACTGTTGAAGGATATCCAGCAGGGAGCCGCCCTTTCGTGAGCGCAGGACGTTTCAGCCCCGAGACAACGCGGCTCGACGATGCGGCGCGGGCCGGCTGGCTCTATTACGTCGCCGGCAACACCCAGGACGAGATCGCCCGCAAGCTGGGCGTCAGCCGCCAGTCCGCACAGCGGCTGGTGGCGATGGCGGCCAGCGAGGGCCTGATCAAGGTCCGGGTCGATCATCCCATCGCCCGCTGCATGGATCTGGCCGGGGCGATGTCCGACCGCTACGGGCTGAGCATCTGCGAGGTGGTGCCCTCGGATCCGGATGCGCCGGATCTGCTGACGGGCATCGCCATCGCCGCGGCGGCCGAGTTGGAAAAGACCCTGAAAGCGCCCGAACAGCGGATCATCAGCCTCGGCACCGGCCGGGCGCTGAAGGCCACGGTGGAACAGCTGCCGCGGATGTCCTGCCCGCAGCATGTCGTCGTCTCGCGGCTGGGGAACATGATGCAGGACGGCTCGGCCACGCCCTATAACGCGACCATCCGTCTGGCCGAACGGATCAGCGCCCCGCATTACCCCTACCCCCTGCCGGTTCTGGCCCGCGACGCCGCCGAACTGCAGGCGATGCGCAACCAGGAGGCGGTGCGGAACACCATCCGGCTGTGTCAGCAGGCCGATCTGTCGCTGGTCGGTGCGGGCCAGATGGACCGTTCGGCGCCGCTTTATGTCGATGGTTTCGTCTCGGCCGCCGAGATGGACCAGCTGACCGCCGCCGGTGCCGTCGGCGAGATCACCAGTTGGGTCTATGACCGCAAGGGCCATGTGATCGACTGCCCCTTCAATGCGCGCGTCGCCTCGGCGCCACTGCCGCGGGCGGCCGAAAAGCCGGTCATCATGGTCGCCACCGGCGAAGCCAAGGTGCCCGCGATTCGTGCCGCTCTGATCGGCAAGCTGGTGAACGGCCTGGTCACCTCGGAAGCCACGGCAGAGCGCCTGCTGTCGGCATAGCCGCCCGGGCTGCGGAAATATCCATTCAGAACCGATGCTTGTGACAGCAACCCGTTGCCCCGCGAGGCATGGGCGTCGTCGGTGATTGACAGACTCAGTTTAATTTGTGAGTATTTGCCCATCGGCTTGGCAATTGCTCTTGCCGTCAAGGGAGGAAACCATGAACACGACATTCCGCGCCCTGATGGGCGCCACTGCGCTATGCGCATCGGCCGGGCTTGCGGCCGCGCAGGACACCACGCTGACAGTCGCCACCGTGAACAATGGCGACATGATCGTCATGCAGGGCCTGACCGCTGATTTCGAAGCCAATAATCCTGGCATCAAGGTCGACTGGGTGACGCTGGAGGAAAACATCCTGCGCGAACGCGTGACCACCGATATCGCCACCAAGGGCGGCCAGTATGATGTCCTGACCATCGGCACCTACGAGGTTCCGATCTGGGCCAAGCAGCAATGGCTGGTGCCGCTGAACGACCTGCCGGCCGAATACCAGGCCGATGACCTGCTGCCGGCCGTGCGCGAGGCGCTGTCGGTCGATGGCACGCTTTATGCCGCCCCCTTCTACGGGGAATCGGCGATGGTGATGTACCGCACCGATCTGGCCGAGGCCGCGGGCGTGACCATTCCCGACAGCCCGACCTGGACCGATATCATGGCCGCAGCCGAGGCGATGACCGACAGGGATGCCGAGATCTCGGGCATCTGCCTGCGCGGCAAACCCGGCTGGGGCGAGAACATGGCCTTCCTCACCGCCATGGCCAACAGCTATGGCGCGCGCTGGTTCAACCCGGACTGGGCACCGCAATTCGACAGCGAGGAATGGAAGGCCACGCTGACCGACTATCTGACCATGATGAACGAATACGGCCCGCCGGGTGCCTCCTCGAACGGCTTCAACGAGAACCTGTCGCTGTTCCAGCAGGGCAAGTGCGGTATCTGGATCGACGCCACCGTCGCCGCCAGCTTTGTGACCGATCCCGAGAACTCGACCGTCGCCGACAAGGTCGGCTTTGCCCAGTTCCCGAACAAGGAGGGCGTCGACAACCACGGCAACTGGCTGTGGGCATGGAGCCTTGCGATCCCGACTTCGTCGGATGCACCGGAGGCAGCGAAAGCCTTCATCGCCTGGGCCACGGGGCCGGATTACGCGGCGCTGGTCGCGGCCGGCAAGGGCTGGCGCGCGGCCCCTCCGGGCACGCGGACCTCGCTTTACGAGAATGCCGACTATCAGGCAGCGGCGCCCTTCGCGGCGATGACCCTGACCTCGATGAACGCCGCAAATACCCAGAAGGCCTCGGTGCAGGACATTCCCTATACCGGCGGGCAGTTCGTCGGCATTCCGGAATTCCAGGGCATCGGGACCGCCGTGGGGCAGCAGTTCTCGGCGGCCCTCGCCGGGCAGATGTCGGCCGATGATGCGCTGGCCGGCGCCCAGGCCAATACCACGCGCGAGATGACGCGGGCAGGCTACATCAAGTAACTCCTCCCTCCCTGCCGATGCCTGGCCCGGGACACAGGATCCGGACCAGGCCCCGCCCGCACAGCCTTGCGCTGCGCCATCAGGAGGAAACCCGCCATGGCCACCCGCCAGACCGCAAGCCTTGCCCGCCTCATGCGTGCGCCCGCGATCGTCCTGCTGCTGATCTGGATGCTCGTGCCGCTGGGGATGACGCTTTACTATTCGTTCCTGAACTACAACCTGCTGAACCCGACCAACACAAGCTGGGCCGGCTGGTTCAACTACCAGTATTTCTACACCGACCCGGCCTTCTGGGAATCGATCTGGAACACGCTGGTCCTGACGCTGGGCGTGCTGTTCATCACCGTGGCCGGCGGCATCCTGATCGCCATGCTGATCGACAAGCCGATCTTCGGGCAGGGCATCGTGCGGATCCTGGTGATCTCGCCCTTCTTCGTGATGCCTCCGGTGGCGGCGCTGATCTGGAAGAACATGATCATGCATCCCAGCTATGGCGTCTTTGCCGATATCGCCAAGTTCTTCGGCGCGGCGCCGATCGACTGGTTCGCGCAGTTCCCGCTGTTCTCGATCATTGTCATCGTCGCCTGGCAATGGCTGCCCTTCGCGACGCTGATCCTGCTGACCTCGCTGCAATCGCTGGATGGCGAGCAGATGGAGGCCGCGGAAATGGACGGCGCGCCCGCGCTCAGCCGGTTCATCTACCTGACGCTGCCGCATATGGCCCGCGCGATCACCGTGGTGATCCTGATCCAGACCATCTTCCTGCTGGGTGTTTATGCAGAGATCCTGGTGACGACCAATGGCGGGCCGGGCTTTGCCTCGACCAACCTGACCTACCTGATCTACCGCGCCGCACGTCTGAATTTCGACATCGGCGGGGCAGCCGCAGGCGGGATCATCGCCGTGGTGCTGGCCAATATCGTCGCCATCTTCCTGATGCGCGCCGTCGGCAAGAACCTGGACTGAGGAGGAAAACATGGCACGCGCCGTATCCCGCAACCAGAAGATCGGCTGGACCATCGCCGCCTGGATCGTGGCCCTGGTGATCTTCTTCCCGATCCTCTACGCGATCATCACCAGCCTGAAGACCGAGCAGGAGGCCATCGCGGGCTTCAACCTGATCCCGTCCTTCACCTTCGAAAGCTATCAGGCCGTCCAGTCGCAGAATGACTACTTCAAGCCGTTCATGAATTCGGTGATCCTGTCGGTCGGCTCGACCATCCTCGCGCTGATCGTGGCGATCCCGGCGGCCTGGGCGATGGCCTTCTCGCCCACGAAGCGCACCAAGGACATCCTGATGTGGATGCTAAGCACCAAGATGATGCCCGCCGTGGCCGTGCTGGTGCCGATCTACCTGATCTTCCTGCGCACCGGGCTGATGGATACCCGCATCGGGCTGACCATCCTGCTGATGCTGATCAACCTGCCGATCGTGGTCTGGATGCTCTATACCTATTTCCGCGAGATCCCAGGCGAGATCCTCGAGGCCGCGCGGATGGACGGGGCCACGCTGCGCGACGAGATCGTGCATATCCTGACGCCGATGGCCGTGCCGGGCATCGCCTCGACGCTGCTGCTGAACGTCATCCTGGCCTGGAACGAGGCCTTCTGGACGATCCAGCTGACCACCACCAATGCCGCGCCGCTCTCGGCCTTCATCGCCTCGTTTTCCAGCCCGCAGGGCCTGTTCTGGGCCAAGCTGTCGGCGGCCTCGACCATGGCCATCGCGCCGATCCTGATCCTGGGCTGGTTCAGCCAGAAACAACTTGTCCGCGGCCTGACCTTCGGCGCCGTGAAGTAATCGGAGGACATCATGGGACAGATTACCCTTGAAGGCGTGGCCAAGCGTTTCGGCGAGGTCGAAGTCATCCCGCCTCTGGACCTGACCATCGAGGACGGCGAATTCGTCGTCTTCGTGGGCCCGTCGGGCTGCGGTAAATCCACCCTGCTGCGGTTGATTGCGGGATTGGAGGATGTCAGCGACGGGCGCATCCTCATCGACGGAACCGACGCCACCGACGCCTCGCCGGCCAGGCGCGGACTGGCGATGGTGTTCCAGTCCTATGCGCTTTATCCGCACATGTCGGTGCGCAAGAACATCGCCTTTCCGATGAAGATGGCGGGCCTGCCGCAGGATGAGCAGAGCCGCCGCATCGAGGCCGCAGCCAAGGCGCTGAACCTGACCGATTACCTCGACCGCCGCCCCGGCCAGTTGTCGGGCGGCCAGCGTCAGCGGGTGGCCATCGGCCGCGCCATCGTGCGCGAGCCCTCGGCCTTTCTGTTCGACGAACCGCTCTCGAACCTGGACGCGGCACTGCGCGTGGGCATGCGGCTTGAGATCAGCGAGCTGCACAACCGGCTGAAGACGACGATGATCTATGTCACCCACGATCAGGTCGAGGCGATGACCATGGCCGACAAGATCGTGGTCCTGCAGGCCGGCCGGATCGAGCAGGTCGGCTCGCCGCTGGACCTCTATAACCGGCCCCGGAACGCCTTTGTCGCCGGCTTCATCGGCAGCCCGCGGATGAACCTGTTCTCGGGCGCCGTCGCGGCCGAATACGGCGCCGAAACCGTGGGGGTGCGGCCCGAACATATCTCGGTCTCGGCCGAGGGCGGCAAGTGGAAGGGCCGGATCGGCGTCTCGGAACATCTCGGCTCGGACACCTTCCTCTATGTCGAGGAGACTGGCCTCGCCGAGACGATCACCGTGCGCTCGGACGGCGAGGTGAGCCTGCGCCACGGCGATACCGTCTGGCTGACCCCAAATGAGGACAAGATCCACAGGTTCGACAGGAACGGGGACCGGATCGCATGAAACGGCTTGAGGGCAAGCGCGCGCTGATCACCGGCGCGGCGCGCGGGATCGGTCTGGAATTCGCCCGCGCCTATCTGGCAGAGGGCGCGCAGGTGGCGATCTGCGACATCAATCTCGAGGCCGCGCAGGCCGCGGCCGGCGGGCTGGGCAAGGGCGCCGTCGCGGTGCGGCTGGACGTGACCGATCAGTCGTCGATCGACCGCTGCGTGGCCGAGGTCGAGGCGGGTTTCGGCGGCATCGACATCCTGATCAACAATGCCGCCCTGTTCACGGCCGCCCCCATCGCCGAGATCACCCGCGCCGACTACGAACGCATCTTCGCGGTCAATGTCTCGGGCGCACTGTTCATGATGCAGGCGGTCGCGCGCGGCATGATCGCGCGCGGCAGCGGCGGCCGGATCATCAACATGGCCAGTCAGGCCGGCCGGCGCGGAGAGCCGCTGGTGGCGGTCTATTGCGCCTCGAAGGCCGCGGTCATCAGCCTGACGCAATCGGCCGGGCTGAACCTGATCGGCCATGGCATCAACGTGAACGCCATCGCACCGGGCGTGGTCGATGGCGAGCATTGGGACGGGGTCGACGCCTTCTTCGCCAAATACGAGGGCAAGGCACCGGGCCAGAAGAAGCGCGAGGTCGGCGCCGCCGTACCTTACGGTCGCATGGGAACGGCCGCGGACCTGACCGGGATGGCGATTTTCCTGGCCTCGGACGAGGCCGATTACATCGTCGCCCAGACCTACAATGTCGATGGCGGCCAGTGGATGAGCTGACCTCCGGCCTGTCCGTTCCCGCCGACACCACCGCGCGTCATCGCCACGCGCATCGCATCAGCATGACGAAAGGTTCCACCATGGCTATCGCCCTGTCCCTCGCGACCCTGTCCGGCCTGCCCGAACCGGTCAGCCGGCCCGGCTATGACCGCGCCGGGCTGCGTCCCGGCATCCTTCATGTCGGCGTGGGCAATTTTCATCGCGCCCATATGGCCTGGTATCTGGACCGGCTGTTCGAGTCGGGCGAGGGGCAAGACTGGGCGCTGGTCGGCGCCGGGGTCCGGGCCGGTGATGCGGCGATGCGCGACAGGCTGTCGGCGCAGGACTGGCTGACCACGGTGGTCGAACTGGACCCGAAGGGCCTGTCGGCCCGCATCACCGGCGCGATGATCGATTTCGTCGGGGTCGATCCGCAGGCGGTGATTTCCGCCATGGCCGATCCGGCGATCCGGATCGTCTCGCTGACCATCACCGAGGGCGGCTATTACGTCGATGCCAAGACCGACGGGTTCGATGCCGCGCATCCCGACATGCTGCATGACGCCGCCAACCCGGATGCCCCGCAGAGCGTCTTCGGCATGATCCTTGCCGCCCTGCGTCGCCGCCGCGCCACGGGTCAGGCGCCCTTCACCGTGCTGTCCTGCGACAACCTGCCCGAGAATGGCCATGTCTGCGCCCGCACCGTCACCGGACTGGCGCAGCTATCCGACCCGGCCCTGGCCGACTGGCTGCGCGAGAATGTGGCATTCCCGAATTCGATGGTCGACTGCATCACGCCGGCCACCTCGGACCGCGAGCGCGCGCTGATCCGCGACCGCTTCGGGATCGAGGACGCGGCCCCGGTGGTCTGCGAGCCGTTCCGGCAATGGGTGCTTGAGGACAATTTCCCGCAGGGCCGTCCGCCGCTGGAACGGGTCGGCGCGGAATTCGTGGCCGATGTCGGTCGGCACGAGTTGATGAAGCTGCGCATCCTCAATGGCGGCCATGCGGCCATCGCCTATCCCTCAGCGCTGCTGGGTCACCACTTCGTCCACGACGCCATGGCCGATCCGCAGATCGAGGCATGGCTGCGCGCGCTGGAGACGCGCGAGATCATCCCGACCCTGCAACCCATCCCCGGCGTCGATTACGGCGACTATCTGGAACTGATCGTCAGCCGCTTCGCCAATCCCGAAATCGGCGACACGATCCAGCGGCTGTGCCTCGACGGCTCGAACCGGCAGCCGAAATTCATCCTGCCGACGCTGGCCGACGCGCTTGGCGACGACCGCGCCATCGACGGGCTGGCACAAGAGGTCGCCTTCTGGTGCCGCTATTGCGAACGCACCGACGAGGCCGGCCGCGAGATCGCGCCGAATGACGACAACAGCGACGGTTTGCGCGCCTATGCGCTGGCCTCGCGCGACGATCCGCTGGCCTTTCTGGGCAACCGCACCGCCTTCGGCGCGCTGGCCGACAACCCGCGCTTTCAGCAGGCTTTCGCCGGCAAGCTGCGGCTGATCCACGAACAGGGTGTCCGCGCGGCCATCGCGGCCTATCTGTCGGCGCCCGCCGCCTGAGGCGGGGCCTGAAGCGCGCGCATCGCGCCGGCGCCGATCTCGAAGCTGCGCAGGCGCGCCTGATGGTCGTGGATCTGCCCGGTCAGGATCACCTCGTCGGGCCGGTGCGCCGCGATCAGCGCCGCAAGCTGGTCCCGAACCTGACCGGCATCGCCGACCGCGCTGATCCTCAGCGACCGGTCCACCAGGCCCCGCATCTGCGGCCCGATCTCGGCGTCCAGATCGCGGGTCGGCCGGGGCAGCTTGCCGGGCTGGCCGCTGCGCAGTCTTGCAAAGGCCAGCTGCATGGTGGTGCGCAGGTAATGCGCCTCTGCGGCATCATCCGCCGCAAAGACGTTGATCGCCAGCATCACCCGCGGCTCGCTGCCCCGGGGCGAGGGGCGGAACAGGTCGCGATAGACCGCCAGGGCCTGCTCCAGATCGTCCGGCGCGAAGTGACTGGCAAAGGCATAGGGCAGGCCCAGATGCGCGGCCAGTTGCGCCCCGAAAAGACTGCTGCCCAGAATCCAGACGGGAACATGGGTTCCCTCGCCGGGCAGCGCCCGCACCGCGGCACCGTCCCGCCCAGGCCCGAAATAGTTCAGCAACTCGACCACATCCTGCGGGAAACTGTCGGCCATCGGATCGCGCCGCAAGGCGCGGATCACCGCCGCATCGCCACCCGGCGCACGCCCCAGCCCCAGATCGATCCGGTCGGGAAAGACGGTCGCCAGCGTGCCGAAGGCCTCGGCCACGGTCAGCGGCGCGTGGTTCGGCAGCATGATCCCGCCTGCGCCCACCCGCATCCGGTCGGTCGCCTGCGCCACCAGCCCGATCAGCACCGCCGTCGCGGAACTGGCGATGCCGGGCATGTTGTGATGTTCGGCCATCCAGTAACGATGATAGCCCCAGCCCTCGGCCTGCCGCGCGAGGTCCAGCGTGTTGCGGATGGCATCCGCCGCCTCAAAGCCCTCAGGCACCGGCGCCAGATCGAGAAGGGAATATGGAATGCTCATCCCGCTCAGATAGGCTGGCTGTGCAGGAATGCAATCGCCTGCCTTGCAGAATCTGCAACCTGCCCGGTCCCGGTCAAAGAACCCTGCGTCGTCAGGAACCAAAAAGGGGGCGCGAGCGCCCCCCCAACGACCTCGGAAAGCCGCCTCAGTCCATCTTGCGCAGATAGGTCCAGGTCGGCACCCGCGCCCCGCGCGCCACCGACCAGCTTTCCGCATCGCCCAGATAGACGAAGCCGCAATTGGTCAGCACCCGGGCCGAACCGGGATTGTCCTGAAACGCCTCGGCAAACAGCGTTCGCGAGCGATGCGGATTGGCCGCAACCAGCGCCTCGACCGCCTCGGTCGCAAATCCGGTATTCCAGAACCCCGCACCGATCCAGAAGCCCAGCTCGGACTGATCGCCCTCCATCCGGGTCAGCGAGACAACGCCCAGAAGCTCGGCCAGCCGATGGCCCGAGCCGTCGATGGCCCAGACATCCTCGAGCCGTTTCGCCGACAGGGCGCGGGCGACGAAATCCTCGGCCGCGCCGGGCGGCAGCGGATGCGGGATCGCGCGGGTTCCCTCGGCCACGCGGCGATCCGAGGTATAATGCGCGATCATTCCCGCGTCCGACGGGCGCAGAGGGCGCAGCAGGAAACGCTCGGTCTCGATGACGGGCTGGTTCAGGACCGCGTCGGCCAGTTTCAGATCATCCAACCGCGTTCCCTCCCGCATCGGTGCAGACATCACCATTTTCCCTCCCCCTGGAAAACAGATCCTTAAAACGAACCGGGGGACCGGCTTCCGCCGATCCCCCTAACATCGGAATGTTAATATTGGGTTACTCGGCGGCTTCGAGGCTCGCAGGCAGGACCGA
Source organism: Paracoccus marinaquae (assembly GCF_018860165.1). Taxonomy (GTDB): domain Bacteria; phylum Pseudomonadota; class Alphaproteobacteria; order Rhodobacterales; family Rhodobacteraceae; genus Paracoccus; species Paracoccus marinaquae. The sequence goes on along the minus strand of NZ_JAHKNG010000022.1, from coordinate 46,621 downwards.
AATGAAGGTACGGCCCTTGAGCCCCTTTCGGAAACTCACATGACCGTCAGTCAGCGCGAACAGGGTATGATCCTTGCCCATGCCGACATTGTCGCCCGGCCACCATTTGGTGCCGCGCTGGCGCACGATGATGTTGCCGGCGATCGCTTCCTGACCGCCATAGAGTTTCACGCCAAGACGGCGACCGGCCGAGTCGCGGCCGTTGCGGGACGAACCGCCTGCTTTCTTATGTGCCATGGGTCAGTCTCCTTACGCTTCGGCGTTGGCTTTGCTGCGGGCACCGAGGGCGGCTTTCACGCCGGTCTTGTCCGCGCCGTTTTCCAGAACCTCGGTCACCCGCAGCAGGGTCAGCTGCTGGCGATGGCCACGGGTGCGCTGCGAGCTGTGCTTGCGGCGGCGCTTGACATAGGTCACCACCTTGTCGGCCTTGATCTGGTCGATCACCTCGGCCTGCACGCAGGCCCCATCGACCAGCGGCGCACCAAGGGTCGAGCCGACCATCAGGATATCGTTGAACTGGACTTTCTCGCCAGCGGCGGCGCTCAGTTTCTCGACGCGCAGGACGTCGCCCGCCTGCACCTTGTATTGCTTGCCGCCCGTTTTCAGAACCGCGAACATCGCTTCGTTTCCTTCGTCTTCCGCGCCCTGCGGCCCCGGCATTGCCGGCGTTTCGGGGTTGCCCCGCCTTCGGACTGCGCCCCGTTGTCGGACGGGGTTCGTTGAAAATAACACACCGGCCAAGGGCAATTGCCCGGCCGGTCGCGTGGATATGGCGGATTCGGGCGCACAAGTCAAGGCAAGCGCCTAGGATGCGGCCTTCTCTTCAAGCAGCAGCCACTCTTCCTCGGCCGCAGCAAGCGCGACCTGCCGTTCGGCCAGTGCATCGGTTGCCTTCTGGAACTTTGCCGGCGCGGCCTGGTACAGATCCGGCTGGGCCAGAAACTCGGACAATCTCGCGATCTCGGCCTCCAGCCGCTCGATGATGGCAGGCAGCTCGACCAGACGGTGCTTTTCGGTGAAGCTGAGTCCGGTCTTTGCCGGCTTCGTCTTCTCACCCACCGGTTCCGGGCTTCTGACGGATGGCGCGGGGGGCGTCGCGGCACGCGCCACGGGGGCGTCCTCGCCCCGTTGCGCGCGATAATCGCTCCAGCCGCCGGCATAGACCACGGCACGGCCGTCACCCTCCATCGCCACGGTGGTATCGGCAACCCGGTCGATGAAATCGCGGTCATGGCTGACCAGCAGCACGGTGCCGTCATAGTCGCCGAGGATATCCTGCAGCAGATCCAGCGTTTCCACGTCCAGATCGTTGGTCGGTTCGTCCAGCACCAAGAGGTTCGAGGGCCGCGCCATCAGCCGCGCCAACAGCAGCCGCGCCTTCTCGCCCCCCGACAGGCTGCGCACGGGGGCGCGGGCCTGTGCCTCGTCGAACAGGAAGTCCTTCAGGTAGCCGACGACATGCCGGGGCTGGCCGCGCACCATCACCTGATCGGCCCGGCCCGAGACCCGCATCGCCGGATCGGCGGTCAGCGAATCCCACAGCGACAGATCGGGGTTCAGCGTCGCGCGGGCCTGATCGAAGACCGCCAGTTCAAGGTTCTTGCCCAGCGTGACCTGACCCTGATCGGGCGCGATCTCGCCGGTCAGCAGGCGGATCAGGGTGGTCTTGCCGACGCCGTTCGGGCCGACAAAGGCCACCCGGTCGCCGCGCATGATCCGCAGATCGAAGGGCCTCAGGATGGCGCGGTTGCCGAAGGTCTTGGTGATACCCTTGGCCTCGATCACCTTGCGGCCCGATTGCGGCCCGGTCTCCAGCGCCAGCGCCGCCGTGCCCTGCCGGCGGATCTGGGCGGCGCGTTCGGCCCGCAATGCGGCCAGCGCCCGAACCCGGCCCTGATTGCGCTTGCGCCGCGCGCTGATCCCCTCGACCGCCCACCGCGCCTCGGCCTTGATCTTGCGGTCCAGCTTGTGGCGGGCCTCGTCCTCGGCCGCCCAGGTGGCTTCGCGCCAGTCCTCGAAGCCCGCGAAGCCCCGTTCCTGGCGCCGCACCTCGCCACGGTCGATCCACAGCGTCGCGCGGGTCAGGTTGCGCAGGAAGGCGCGGTCATGGCTGATCAGCACATAGGCGGCGCGGGTCTGCTTCAGGTGATCCTCAAGCCAGCCGATCGCCTCGATATCCAGATGGTTCGTGGGCTCGTCCAGCAGCATCAGTTCGGAGGCCTGCGCCAGCAGCCGGGCCAGTGCCGCGCGCCGCCGCTCGCCGCCCGAAGCGGTGGAAACCGGCCGGTCGGGGTCGAATTTCAACCCCTCGGCCGCCATCTCGACGCGGTAGCCCTGCCCCTCGTCCAGCCCCGCGCGGGCAAATTCGCCCAATGTGACGAAACCGGAAAGATCGGGATCCTGCTCCATATAGCCGACATGGGTGCCGGCGCTGCGCACGACCTCGCCCCGGTCAGGCTCGACCAGCCCGGCCATCACCTTCATCAGCGTGGACTTGCCCGACCCGTTGCGGCCGACCAGCGCCACCCGGTCGCCCGGCTGGAGGTTCAGCGAGAGGTCCTCGAAAACCGGATTGCCGCCGAAGGTCAGCGAGATGCCGGTCAGTTGCAGAAGCGGTGCGCGTGCCATGGCCGCGCCCTAGCGCGGCGCGGCGGGGCGGTCAATCGGCCGTGATCTCCGATTTATTCCCTCTGATATTGACCTGAGGGAACGGCACTGCCAGAAATGGCCGGAATTCTTATCAAAGGAGTCAACCATGCGTGCCCTCATTCTTGCGTCGCTGATGAGCGCGACGGCCCTGCCGGTTCTGGCCCAGGAGGTGAATGTCTATTCGCACCGTCAGCCCGAACTGCTGAAGCCGCTGACCGATGCCTTCACGGCCCAGACCGGCATCACCGTCAACACCGCCTTCGTCGACAAGGGCATGGTCGAGCGGTTGCAGGCCGAAGGCGATCGCAGCCCCGCCGATTTGGTGATGACGGTCGATGTCGCGCGCCTGGGCGAGCTGAAGAATGCCGGCGTCACCCAGACGGTCGAGGCCGAGTCGCTCAACGTCGTGCCCGAGACGCTGCGCGATGCCGACCGCAACTGGTTCGGCCTGACCACCCGCGCGCGGATCGTCTATGCCAGCAAGGAGCGCGTGGCCGATGGCGAGGTGACGACCTATGAGGATCTGGCCGATCCGAAATGGAAGGGCCGCATCTGCACCCGGTCCTTCACCAATGATTACAACGTCGCCCTGACCGCCGCCTATCTGGCCCATCACGGCGCAGACGCGACCAAGGCATGGCTGGAAGGCCTGAAGGCCAATCTGGCGCGGAAACCCGAGGGCGGCGACCGCGATCAGGTCAAGGCGATCTGGGCCGGCCAGTGCGACATCAGCCTTGGCAATACCTATTACATGGGCGCGATGCTGAAGGATGACGAGCAGAAGCAATGGGCCGAATCGGTCCGCATCGTCTTCCCGACCTTCGAAGGCGGCGGCACGCATGTGAACGTCTCGGGCGTGGCGATGACCGCATCGGCGCCGAACAAGGAAGCCGCGCAGCAGCTGATGGATTTCCTGGTCAGCGACGAGGCCCAGAAGATCTATGCCGAGACCAACAGCGAATTCCCGGTCTCGGATCATGTCGAGCGGTCCGAACTGGTCGCAAGCTGGGGTGCGTTCACGCCCGACAGCGTCTCGCTGAGTGAGATCTCGAAACTGCGCCCCGAGGCGCTGACGCTGATCGAGCAAGTGAACTTCGACGGCTGAGCCTTGCCGCAGGGACGCGGGCGCGGACGGCCCGCAATCCCCAGCGGATCGGCATTCGCAAGGAAAGGGCGCAGCCTTCGGGCTTGCGCCCTTTTTCATGGCCGCCCAGAAAGGCCGCAGGGAACCAGGAGACCGCCGTGAAACGCAAGATCATCATCGACACCGATCCGGGTCAGGACGACGCCGTGGCGATCTTGCTGGCGCTGGCCAGCCCGGAACTGGAAGTGCTGGGCGTGACCGCAGTGGCGGGCAACGTGCCGCTGGCGCTGACGCAGCTGAATGCCCGCAAGATACTGGAACTGGCCGGACGGGTGGACGTGCCGGTCTTTGCCGGCAGCGATGCGCCTCTGGCGCGCAGGCTGGTCACCGCCGAGCATGTGCATGGCAAGACCGGGCTGGACGGGATCGACCTGCCCGCCCCGGCGATGCCGTTGCAGGACCGGCACGCGGTGGATTTCATCATCGACCGCCTGCGCCGCGAACCGGCGGGCAGCGTCACCCTGGTCCCGATCGGGCCACTGACCAACATTGCCAGCGCCTTCCAGCGCGCCCCCGACATCGTCGCGCGGGTCGAACGGATCGTGCTGATGGGCGGGGCCTATTTCGAGGTCGGCAACATCACACCTGCATCCGAGTTCAATATCCATGTCGACCCCGAGGCCGCAAAGATCGTTTTCGATGCGGGCGCACCGCTGGTGGTGCTGCCGCTGGATGCCACCCATCAGGCGCTGACCTCGCGCGACTGGGTCGAGGCGATGCGGCGCCTGCCCGGTCGCTGTGGATCCGCCATCGCCAGCTGGACCGATTTCTTCGAACGCTTCGACAAGGAGAAATATGGCAGCCTCGGCGCACCATTGCACGATCCCTGCACCATCGCCTGGCTGATCCGCCCCGACCTGTTCGACGGCCGCGAGATCAATGTCGAGATCGAAACCCGTGGCGAGTTCACCACCGGCATGACCGTGGCCGACTGGTGGCGGGTCAGTGGCCGGCCGGCCAATGCCCTGTTCATCCGGAACCTGCAGCGCGACGGCCTGTTTGCCCTGCTGAGCGAGCGTCTGGCCCGGCTGCCCTGATCAGTTCCCGCCGCCCCCGGTCGTGCCATCCCCCAACCGGTCGTCAAGCCGCCGCACCAGGTCGGAGGTGATGTCGATCGCATCCAGCGAAACGAAGACCGTACGCAGATCCAGCACCGCAACCGCGCCGCGTTCCTGCATCATCTCGCCCATGATCGGCAGGGCCGCCTGATAAAAGGCCGTCCGGTCGGCATCCGCGGCCGTGTTCAGATCCTGCACCGCCTGCGCCCTTTCGCGCCGGATCGTGGTGGCGCGGCTGTCGAACGCCTCGGCCAGCTTGCGGAATTCGGCCGGGTCCAGCGTCGCGCGCTGCTCGGTCAGCTTGGCCTCCTCGGCCGAAAGCTGTTCGGCCAGGGTTTCGTTCTCCTCGGCGATCTTCCTGCCCTTTTCCTCAAGCGCGCTCTGCGCGCGCCGGCCCCAGGCGGATTCGAGGAACAACCGTTCCTGATCGACGGTCAGAAGCGGCGCCTCGGCCATGCGCGGTGCATCCGCCCCGGTCTCGATGGTGCGATTGGGTATTGCCCCGTCAGCAGGCGCCGCATCGGCCCCCGCTTCGGGTTCGACCACCGGCTGTTCGAGGTCCGGCAGCGCGGGGGGCGGTTCGGTCGTTTGCGACAGGGCGGAAACAGGCGCGGCCAGCAGCACAAGCAGCACGCCCCGCGCCAGTATCCGCCGCATCAGAACCTCGTCGAGATCGTCAGGTCGAAGTTCTGTTCCTCGTCATAGTCTTCCTTCAGCACCGCCTTCGAGAAGTTGAACCGCAGCGGGCCGATCGGGGTCGTCCAGAAGATCGATGCGCCGATGGCCGCACGCACATGCATGCCGTCATCCACCGGGCCGCTGTCGCCCTGGATATCGTCCAGCCCCCAGATCGAGCCGGCATCGGCGAAGAGGCCGCCGCTGATCCCGTATTCCTCGGGCAACCCGAGGGGGAACTGCGTCTCTGCCCGCAGCGCCCAGTAGTAGTTGCCGCCAAGCGCGTCCTCGTTCGGAGCGGTCAGGTCGCGCGGGCCAATGCCGTTGGGCTCGAAGCCGCGAACCTTGGTGCCGGCACGGAAGCGCCCGAGCAGCCAGGTTTCATAATCGTCATAGCCGACCACGGCACCGCCCTCGAGCTCGGCCCGGAAGACCACGTTTTCGCGCCAGGCGTTGCTTTCGATCCCGGCCAGCGCCGTGGTGGTGACGCTTTTCACATCCCCGCCGAGCCCGGCGAAATCCTGCGAGAACTGCAGCTTGTAACTGGTCAGAGGATCCAGACCGGTGATCCGCGTATCCCAGCGGTAGGAATAGCCCAAGGCCGAGGTCGTCCGCTCGCCCTCCTCGCGCTGCAGGATGACAGAACTGTCCGAGGGAACGTCGCTCAGCTTGTCCTGGCTCAGCAGATAGCGCAGTTCCAGACGGCCATTCGCCGAGATCGGAAACTCGACCGAGGGCGCGATCCCGACGCTGCGGGTGTCGTAATCCGAATTCCACTGCTCGGTGGCGCTGTACCAGGTGTTGAAGCGGAAACGCAGGTCACGGCCAAGGAAGTAAGGCTCGATGAAATTGACCGAGGCCTGCTGGTCGCCATCGGCGGTGGACAGCGTTATCCCGAGCGTCTGGCCGCGACCAAGGAAGTTCGTCTCGTTCAGCGAGGCGTTCACGCCGACCCCGGTGCCGACCCCGTACGAGGCGCCGAAGGACAGCGAACCGGTCGGCTGTTCCTCGACGTTCACATCGACGATGACCTGTTCCTGGCTGCTGCCCTGCCGGCTTTGGACCTGAGCATCCGCGAAATATCCCAGAGCGCGGATGCGTTCGGCGGCGTTGCGGATCTCGCGCGGGTTGAACGGGTCGCCCTCGACGGTGGTGAACTGGCGCCGGATCACCTCGTCAAGCGTGGTGGTATTACCTTCGATATCGATCCGCTCGACGAAGATGCGCGGGCCGCGCGCCAGCACGAAGGTCAGATCCAGCGTCTGGTTCGAGGCGTTGCGGGTGATGCGCGGCTCGATATTGACGAAGTTCAGCCCCTCCTGGATCGCCACGGTCTCCATCCGGCGGATGGTGTTGTCGATGACGGCGGGGTTGTAGACTTCGCCCCGGCGCACGCGGTTCTGGGCCGCGAAGGGCGCGGCATCGACGCCGGCGATCTCGGATACCGTGTTGACGCTGGCGAACCGATAGCGCGGACCTTCCTGAATATTGAAGGTGATGTAGAAGGCATCCCGTTCGCGGGCGATCTCGGGCGCGACCGCCTGAACCTTGAAATCCGCGTACCCGCGCGAGCGGTAGAAATCGGTCAGCAGCTGTTCATCCAGCGGAATCCGCTCTGCCGCGAAGGTGTCGGCGCGGATGAAGGTGCGCAGAAGGCCGGCCTGTTTCGTCTCCAGCACCTGCCGAAGGCGGTAATCGCTGAAGGCACGGTTGCCGGTAAAGCTGATGCGCTCGATCTCGGTCACGTCGCCTTCGCGGATCTCGAAGACCAGATCGACCCGGTTCTCGCTGCGACGGATGATCTTGGGATCGACGCGAGCGGCCAGACGGCCCTGGCTTGCATAAACCTCGGCGATGGTGCGGGCATCCTCAAGCGCCTGCGCGGGCTGATAGGTGCGGCGCGACTGGCTTTTGGCGATCTGCGCCAGTTCCTCGTCCTTGATCCTGCGGTTGCCCTCGAAACTGACCTGATTGATGGTCGGGAATTCGCTGACCCGGATGACCAGAAGTCCGCCGCGCGGCTCGATCTCGACCGTCTCGAAGAGGCCGGAATTCTGCAGGCGCTGCACCGCGTCGTTCAACTCGCCGGCCGAGACATCCTGCCCGCGCGCAATATCCGCGTAAGAGAGGATGGTCGCGGCTTCGACCCGCTGCGCGCCCTCGATCCGCACGTCGTTGAACACATATGCCGCCGCCACTTGCGGAAGCAACAGCCCCGCCGGGACCGAGATCGTCAGTGCCGTCATCAGCGCGACGGCGCTACTGCCCAGTTTCCGTGTCATCGCTGCCCCTCTTTTCAAGCCTGCCCGGCGCCCTGCCGGCGCCTTCTTTTGGGGTAAGGTTGTGCCTCAAACCGGACTGACTGTCAAAAGCGCATCGCGGCTCAGGGGCAGAAAAGATCGTTGGTGAGTCCGAAAATCATCAGCGACAGCACGGCGGCCATGCCGATCCCGGTCAGCAGGTTCAGGACCCGGTCCGACGGCGGATGGCCGGTGATGGCCTCCCAAGTGTAGAACATCAGATGCCCGCCATCCAGCACCGGGATCGGCAGCAGGTTCAGAAAGCCGATCGCCGCCGACAGCACCGCGATCCACCACAGGAAGCTGGCGCCGCCGGCGCTGGCGGCCTGCCCGGTGCTTTCGGCGATCGAGATCGCGCCGCCCAGATTGCAGGCCCCGATCTGGCCGGTGATCATCGCCCACAGCCCCGACAGCGACGAGGCGATGATGCTCCAGGTCTGGGTGATGCCCAGCCACAGCGCCTCGACGGGACCGGCGCGACGGGTGGCCGGCGTGAAGAAGCTGTCGCCTCCGGTCACGCCGATCAGCCAGCGCTTCTCATAGCCCCCTTCGGCTGCGGGCAGGTCCTGCTCCTTCGGGACCAGCGTATAGCTGGCCACCCCCACCCCCGGCCGCCAGACTTCCAGCAGCAGCGGCTGACCCTCTGCCGCCTCGACCATCTCGCGCATCTGGGTAAAGCGGGTGATGGGCTGGCCGTCGATGCCGGTCACCACGTCGCCGGCCCTCAGCCCGGCATCGGCGGCCGCGCTGCGAGGGGCCACGCCGCTGATGCGGGGCGGCATCGGATCGGGGCCGAGAACCGTGATTTCGGCATCATCCCGCAGCACCCGCCAGTCCTGCTGCGGGGCGATCGGCAGTTCCTGCGTGGCGCGGCCAAGATCGCCCCAGGTCCTGACCGGGTGATCCCCGATCCCCAGAATCTGGTCGCCCGGCCGCAATTCGTTGACGATCCCCGGCGGCGCGGGCGCGATCTCACCGACCGTGACCTGGCTGGTCGGCAGACCCTGAACCAGCGCGAAGCCGCCGAAGATCAGGACCGACAGGATGAAGTTGAAGACCGGCCCGGCCAGCAGCGTCGAGAACCGCGCCCAGAGCGGCGCCCCGGTCAGGGTCTGCCGCCGCAGCGCCGGATCGACCGGCTTTCCGGGCCCCGCGCTGGCCGCGTTGTCATCACCCAGAAAGCGGACATAGCCGCCCAGCGGAATCGCCGCGACCTGCCACAGGGTGCCGCGCCGGTCCCGGCGCGCGGCGAGGCGCGGCCCGAAGCCGACCGAGAAGACCTCGGCCCGGATCCCCGACCAGCGGCCGACGATGTAGTGGCCGAATTCATGCACGGTGACGATCACCGCCAGCGCCACGACAAAGGCCGCCAGCGTCCACAGGGTGCCACCGAATTGCGGGATCAGTTCGCTCATGCTGCGGCCTCCTGTCTTGCGGCCCGGTCCCAGTGCAGAACCGTCTCGAGATCCGCGGGATCGTCGCCGAACCCGGCCTGCCCCGACAGCGCGGCCAGCGTCGCCTCGACCTGCGGGGCCATGCGCGTGAACCCGATCCGCCCGGCGATGAAGTCGTCAAGCGCCTGTTCCTTGGCGGCGTTGAAGACCGCGCCGGCCATGCCCCCCGCCGCCATCACCTCGCGCGCCAGCCGCAGCGCCGGCCAGCGGGTCTCGTCGGGCGCGCGGAAGGTCAGGCTGCCAAGGGCCGCCAGATCCAGCGGCGCCACCGGCAGCGGCGCGCGGTCCGGCCAGTTCAGCGCATAGCCGATGGCATGGCGCATGTCGGGCGCACCCAGATGCGCGATACTGCCGCCATCGACATGGCTGACCATGGCGTGGATGATCGATTCCGGATGCACCAATACCTTGATCTGATCTGCCCCGAGGCCGAAAAATTCCTTTGCCTCTATGACTTCCATCGCCTTGTTGAACATCGACGCACTGTCGATGGTGATCCGCTGGCCCATCGCCCAGTTGGGATGCGTCGAGGCCTCGGCCACCGTCGCTGCCGCCAGCCGCTCCAGCGGCCAGTCGCGGAAGGCGCCGCCCGAGGCGGTGATGGTCACATCCTTGACACTGTCCAGATGGTCGCCGTCAAGCGCCTGAAAAATGGCTGAATGTTCGGAATCCACCGGCAGAACCCTGGCGCCGCTGCGCCGCGCCGCCGCATGGATCAGCGAGCCGGCGCAGACCAGCGATTCCTTGTTGGCCAGCGCCAGGATGCCGCCCTGCGCCAGCGCCGTCAGCCCGGGCACCAGCCCCGCCGCACCGACGATCGCCGACAGGACCCAATCGGCGGGCCGCGCCGCGGCCTCGGCCAGGGCCTGCGCGCCTGCCGCCGCCTCGACGCCGCTGCCCTTCAGCGCCTCGCGCAGATCGCCAATCCGGTCCTCATGGGCGGTCACGGCGATCTCGGCGCGCAATTCGCGCGCCATGGCGGCAAGCCCGGCGATATTGCATCCGCCGGTCAGCGCGACGACATCATAGGCGTCCGCGCCGCCGGCACGCCGGATCAGATCGACACCATTGGCGCCGACCGACCCGGTCGCTCCGAAGATCGAGATGCGTCGCATGTCTCAGTTCACCACCGGCAGGCTGGTCAGGAATCCGATGAACATGGTGGCCAGAACCGCGCCGGTCACTGCGTCAAAACGATCCATGAAGCCGCCATGGCCGGGAATCAGGTTCGAGCTGTCCTTGACCCCTGCCCGCCGCTTCAGCCAGCTTTCGGCGATGTCTCCCATCTGGCCGGCGAAACAGACCAGCGGCGAGACCCAGATCAGCGTCGCGTCGCCATGCCCCGACAGCCACAGCAGCGCCCCGAGGATCGCCGCGCCGATCCAGCCGGCCACGGTGCCCGACCAGGTCTTCTTGGGGCTGAGCGCGGGCCAGAATTTCGGCCCGCCCAGAATGCGGCCGAAGAAATAGCCCGCCGTATCCGAGACGATCACGATGCCCATCAGCCACAGCACGAAGGGCAGGCCATATGCCTCGCGGAAATCGACCAAGCCGTAGGCGACCAGCAGGATCGCCATGCCGAAGAGCGCATAGCTCCAGCGGTCGCGGGCCGCGGCGCCGGGCAGCCCGGCCAGGATCGGCAGGAACAGCAGCAGCCAGGCCAGCGGATGATAGACGGTCAGCGCCGCGAATTGCGACAGCCCGGCGATGATCGCCAGCGCGACCGGGCGCCAGCGCCCGAACGCGGTCACATGCATCTCGGGATGGCGCCAGCCGGTCATGCTGGCCAGTTCCCAGAAGGTGATCGCCGAGATCAGCGCCATCCCCAGCCGCAGCCAGATCCCGGTCGCCAGCGCCAGCAGCAGGCCGATGCCCAGCAGCACCACGGTCGAGGCGATGCGGCGTGACAGATCCCCCCATTTCCCCGAGGGCAGGGTCGGCTTCGGAGCGATCGGCGGCTCGGCCTTCATAGGCCCCCGAAACGGCGCTCGCGCAGACCGAAACGATCGAGGATCCCGGCCAGATGGTCCGGGGTGAAGTCCGGCCACAGGGTCGGCGTGAACTCGTATTCCGAATAGGCCGCCTGCCAGGGCAGGAAATTCGAGACGCGGGTTTCGCCCGAGGTGCGGATGACCAGATCCGGATCGGGATGGCCGGCGGTGTCGAGGCAGGCCGCCAGGTCATCCTCGGTCGGCTGGACGACCTCGCCCCGCGCGACCTTCTGCGCCAGCCGCGCAGCCGCACGGGCCAGTTCGTCCCGGCCGCCGTAATTGATCGCCACGGTCAGGTTCAGCCGGGTATTTCCGGCCGTGCGCGCCTCGATCGAGGCCATCAGCGCCTGCAGCTTGGGATCCAGCCGCTCGCGTCCGCCGATGAAGCGCAATCTGACGCCCTCGGCCGACATGCCTTCGGCCTCGCGCTCGATATAGCGGCGGAAGATCTTCATCAGGCCCAGAACTTCCTCGGTCGAGCGCTTCCAGTTCTCGGTCGAGAAGGCATAGACGGTGAGCCAGTTCACCCCCAGGTCGGGGCAGGCGCGGACGATCTGCTTGACCCGTTCGGCGCCGCGGCGGTGGCCGACCAGACGCGGCCAGCCACGCTCGGTCGCCCAGCGGCCATTGCCATCCATGATGATCGCGACATGGCGGGGCCGCTGATCGGCGCCGCCCGTCGTCAGGGCCTGTGCGGTTTCGGCGGCCATGTTCCCCTCAGACCTGCATGATCTCGGCCTGCTTGGCCTCAAGCGCCTGGTCCACGGCGCCGATCATCTTGTCGGTCAGTTCCTGGACGGCGGTCTCCCAGAACTTCTGGTCATCCTCGGGCATGCCGTTGGCCTTGCCCTTCTTGACCTGGTCCATGCCGTCGCGGCGCACGTTGCGGATCGCCACGCGGGCGCTTTCGGCATATTGCGCCGCGACCTTGGTCAGTTCCCTGCGGCGTTCCTCGTTCAGTTCGGGGATCGGCAGCATGATGATGGTGCCGTTGGTCTGCGGGTTGATGCCAAGGCCGCTTTCGCGGATCGCCTTCTCGGCCTTGCCGACCATCGCCTTGTCCCAGATGTTGATGGTGACCATGCGCGGCTCGGGGACGTTGACGGTGCCAAGCTGGTTGATCGGGGTCATCTGGCCATAGGCCTCGACCTGCACCGGCTCGACCATCGAGGCCGAGGCGCGGCCGGTGCGCAGGCTGCCGAATTCGTGACGCAACGCCTCCATCGCGCCCTTCATGCGGCGCTCGAGATCGTCGATGTCTATTTCGATGTCCTCTGCCATGTCGGACTGCCTCTGCATTGAATTTTCCTCGCTTGTAACCGCATTACCGGACCTTGGCAAAGGCTTTGCCGGTCATCCGGGCAGGCCGTTGCCCCCGGCCCCCGACGGCCCCCGAAACAACCTGCCTGCCCCGAAAAACGCGGCACACGGGGCCGCCGGTTCCCGTCCCTGATGGAAATCCGGGCGTATCAGCGCCTTTCGGCCAGCGTCGCGATCTGCTTTTCGATCCCCTCCAGCCGGGCCAGAACCTCGTCCCGATAGGCGCCGGTGCTCTCGTTCTCCTCGGCGTGATGGGCGTCCTGCATCGAGTTCACGATCAGACCGACGACGAGGTTCATTACCGCGAAGGTGGTCACCAGAATGAAGGGCACAAAGAACATCCAGGCGTCGGGATAGACCTCCATCACGGGACGGACGATCCCCATCGACCAGCTTTCCAGGGTCATGATCTGGAACAGCGAATAGGCCGCATGCCCGAGGGTGCCGAACCATTCCGGGAAAGCCTGTCCGAACATCTTCGTCGCGATCACTGCCGCGATGTAGAAGATGATCCCCATCAGCAGGAACACGCTGGCCATGCCCGGCAGGGCGGCCAGAAAACCCTCGACCACGCGCCTGAGCCGCGGCGTGACCGAGACGATTCGCAACAGCCGCAGAATCCGCAGGGCCCGCAGCACCGACAGGCCCTTGCCTGCCGGCACGACGGCGATGCCGACTACCAGGAAATCGAAGACGTTCCAGCCGTCGCGGAAGAAGTTCAGGCCGCGCGCGAACAGCTTGGCTGCGATCTCGACCACGAAGATCGTCAGGCACAGCCCGTCAAGAAACAGGATCAGCGGCCCCACCCGCGCCATCACCGAGGCCGAGGTTTCCAGCCCGAGGATCACCGCATTGAACAGGATGACCCCGGTGATGACATGCTGAACGGTCCGACCGTGGAGGAAACGATCGACCCGGAGACGCAGGTTTTCCATGGCAGCCTGTCAGCTATGAACGCGGGTATAGGTGCCCCGCCCTTCAAGGATGGTGCGGAACCCGCCCGGCTCGTCCAGCGAGAAGACGATGATCGGCAGGCGGTTGTCGCGCGCGAGCGCGATGGCCGAGGCATCCATCACCCCCAGATGCTTCTGCAGCACCTCGTCATAGCTGACCTCGCCGTAGCGCTTGGCGTCGGCATGCTTCTTGGGATCCTTGTCATAGACCCCATCGACCTTGGTGCCCTTGAAGATCGCCTCGCAGTTCATCTCGTTGGCACGCAGGGTCGCGGCGGTGTCGGTGGTGAAATAGGGGTTGCCGGTGCCGGCGGCGAAGATGCAGATCCGCTTCTTTTCCAGATGCCGGATGGCGCGGCGGCGGATATAGGGCTCGCAGACCTCATCCATGCGGATGGCGCTGATGACCCGGCAATGCAGGCCCTTGGTCTCCAGCGCCGATTGCATCGCCAGCGCGTTCATCACCGTGGCCAGCATGCCCATGTAATCCGCGGTGGTCCGCTCCATCCCCTGGGCGCTGCCCTGCAGGCCGCGGAAGATATTGCCGCCGCCGATCACCATGCAGACCTCGACCCCCATCTGGGCGACCGATTCGACCTCGTCGGCGATGCGGGCAACGGTCGGCGGATGCAGGCCATAGCCCTGATCGCCCATCAGCGCCTCACCGGAAATCTTCAGCATCACGCGCTGATATTGCGTGGGCACGGCGGCCTTCTGATCGGTCATGTCCTGTCCTTCCCCGGGGCGGCCGGTCGCTTTCATCGCGGCGCAAAATGTCGCAAAAGGCCGTCAGGTTCAACCTGCCGGAACTGCAAATGCCTGACCCCGACCTGACCGGCATCGACCCGTCGCGCCACCTGCTGCTTGCCGGACCCACGGCCAGCGGCAAATCGGCGCTGGCCCTGGCGGTCGCGCGCCGGCAGGGCGGGCTGATCGTCAATGCCGACGCCCTGCAGATCTGGTCCTGCTGGCAGGTGCTGACCGCGCGCCCCTCGGTGGCGGACGAGGCGGCCGCCCCGCATGCGCTTTACGGCCATGTCGGGCCTGAGCGCAGCTATTCCGTCGGCGACTGGCTGCGCGAGGTCGAGGGATTGCTGGACCGGCGGCTGATCATCGTCGGCGGCACCGGCCTCTATCTGACGGCGTTGACGCAAGGACTGGCCCTCGTTCCCCCGGTTCCGGCCGAAATTCGCGCCGAGGGCAATGCCCGGCTGGCGCTTGCGGACGGGCTGGCGGGCATGGCGGCCGAACTGGATCCGGCAACGGCGGCCCGAATCGACCTGCGCAATCCGGCCCGGGTCCAGCGCGCATGGGAGGTGCTGCGCGCCACCGGGCGCGGCCTGTCCGACTGGCAGGCCGAAACCCCGCCCCCCTTGATCGGCCCGGAGGATGCGCAACGCATCCTGATCAGCGCCGATCGCGACTGGCTGGCCGATCGGATCGCGCAGCGCTTTCACGCGATGATGGACGCGGGCGCCCTGGCCGAGGCACGCGCGATGCTGCCCTACTGGGATCCCGGCCGGCAATGGGCCCGCGCCATCGGCGCCCCGGAACTGGTCGCCCATCTTCACGGCGAGACCGACCTTGCCGGCGCGACCGAGAAGGCCATCATCGCCACCCGGCAATATGCGAAGGCGCAGCGGCACTGGTTTCGCGGCCGGATGCGCGATTGGAAAAACTGGCGAATCAGCGATAAAAATACACGCATAGATTGAATCTCTGTGCTATACATAGCGTCAGGTTGAGAATTTGGCGTTTATAGGCGATAATCCGCCTGTTAGTGCCAGTAGGCAGGTGCCGCCATGTCAGTATTCGACAACAGAGATTTTTCCAAAGCGTTTCCATTCGGTTCCAGCCGATTTCGACAAGCTGTCTCAACCCTGCCCCCGGGCGCGCGCGATGGAATCATGGCCAGCGCACATCTGGGCGAGGTCGATGGCGCCGAGACTGATGCGCGGAAATCCGCCGCGCCCCCTGACCCCGCCACCACACCGCTGAAGCTGCATGCCAGCCTGCGCATAGGCCGCGCCACCACGGGGCAGGACCGGCTGCGCCTGCTGTCACTGGCCGATTTCACCGGCCGATGCCGCACCTCGGCCACGTCGCCGCGGACCCGTCCGGATCATCTTCTCGTCTGGGTGACGAAGGGACAGATCCGGCTGGAATTTCCGCGACATCGGCATTGCCTTTCGGCGGGCGAGTTGCGTTTCATCCCCGCCGGCACGGCCTTTGCCATGCTGTCCGCACCGGGCGCCGAGGGTCATGTCGCGCTGATCCCGCGCGCGGCGGCGGCGGCGGCACATCCGCCCCTGCCCGACAACGACCTGTCCGCGCAGATCGGCGAGGATGGCGCGCAATTGCTGGCAACCCTCAGCGAACTGGCAAGCGAAGCCTGCCCTCCCGATCCGGCGACGCGGCAATGCCTGATGAACCTTCTGGCGCTGCGCCTGAGCCGGCTGGCCCCGAAACCTGCGGCCGCGCAGACCGATGCGCCGCCTTCCGAAGCGCGAAGCCTGGTCGAACAGTTCCTGTCCCTGGCCGCGACGCGGCTGGGCACATGCGCCGCGATTGCCGAACTGGCCGAGGAGTTGCAGACCAACGCCGCCACCCTTGACCGCGCCTGCATCGCGACAAGGGGGCGTCGCGCGATCGAGTTGCTTCACGAGCTTCGGCTGCAGCGTGCCGTCGATCTGTTGCGCAACAGCCGTCACGGCGCCGCCCAAATCGCCGACGAACTGGGCTATTCAAGCCATGCCCATTTCACCCGCGCCTTCGTCGCGGCGACGGGGCGCAGCCCCGAGGCCTTCCGCGCTCAGCCCCGCTGATCCTCGGCGCCGCCGGCTGGCCTGCCGCGAAAACCGGTGGCGACGACGAATTTCTCGGAGGAATCGCTGCGGCTGGCCGGCGGCTTGACATTCGCAACCCGCTCGAAGTTCCGCTTCAGCATCGCCTGCATCTCGTTTTCCGCCCCACCGGCCAGTACCTTGGCGACGAAAGTTCCACCCGGCTCAAGCACATCGAAGGCCAGTGCCGCCGCCGCGTCGACCAGCGCGACGATACGCAGATGGTCAGTGCCCTTATGCCCGGACGAGGCCGCCGCCATGTCCGACATTACCACATCGGCAGGGCCGCCCAGCCAGTCCTTGACCTTTTCATCGGCACCTTCCGAAAGGAAATCCAGCAGGTGGATCTCGGCCCCCGCGATCGGGTCTACCTCCTGCAGATCGACGCCGACCACCCGGCCGACCGCCTTGCCGGATTTCTCGCCAAGCGCGTTCACACGCGCGACGGCGACCTGGCACCAGCCGCCCGGCGCGCAACCCAGATCGACCACCCGCGCCCCCGGAACCAGAAAGCGGTACTTGTCGTCCAGTTCAAGAATCTTGAAGGCGGCACGGCCGCGATAGCCCTCGCGCTTGGCCCGCGCCACATAGGGATCGTTCAACTGCCGTTCCAGCCACAGCTTGCTGGACAGCTTGCGCCCCTTCGCGGTCTTGACCCGCACCCGCAGATCGCGCTGTCCGCGCCCGCTGGATTTGCCCGCGCGGCTGCCCGGATCCTTGCTCATCTCATGCCACTCCGTTCACGCCGTCCGGTGTCAGCACCCCATCGCGCACCATCTGGGCATAAAGCAAGCCCTCGCGCAGACCGCGATCGGCGACCGAAAGCCGGTTGGTCGGCCAGACCCGCATCAGCGTCTGCAGGATCGCCACCCCCGACATGATCAGGGCATGGCGCTCGCGCCCGATGCGCGGATCGGTGCGGCGGCCCTCGGGGCCAAGCTGCAGATAGGAATGGATCACTCGGTCGATCTGGTCCGTGGTCATTTCCAGCCCGTCCACCTTGGTCCGGTCATAGCGGCGCAGGCCCAGATGACTGGCGGCGACGGTCGTCACCGTTCCCGAGGTGCCGATGATCTGGAACCCCTCGTCGGGCGAGCCATCCGCATAGGGCGCAAAGTCGGCCAGCATCTCCTCGAAATACCAACTCATCAGCGCGAACCGGCCCTCGTCGTCCTCGACATCGGCGAACTGGTCGCGCAGCGTCGCCACGCCCAGCGGCACGCTGATCCAGTCCACCACCCGCGCGCCACCGGGCCGGGGATTGGCAAAGCCGTCCGAAAGCCGCATGATCGCGCGCGCACGTTCGCGCGGATCGACATCCTCGAGATCGATCCAGACCAGTTCGGTCGAACCGCCGCCGATATCCACGACCAGCAGGGTCTCGGTCGCGTGGCTGACCAGCGGCGCGCAGGAAATGACGGCCAGCCGCGCCTCTTCCTCGGCATTGATGACCTCGACGGGCAACCCGGTCTCGCGCCGGATGGTGCGCAGGAAGTCGCGGCTGTTGCGCGCGCGACGGCAGGCCTCGGTGGCGACCAGCCGCATGTTGCCGACGCGGTGATGCTCAAGCTTGCGCCGGCAGACCTGCAATGCGTGGACCGTGCGCGCCATCGAGCTGCGGGACAGCCTGCCCGAAGCTTCCAGCCCCATCCCAAGCTGCACCGGCTTGGAAAAGCTGTCGACGACCTGAAACTGATTGCCGCGCGGCCGCGCAATCAGCATCCGGCACGAATTGGTGCCGAGATCGAGGGCGGCATAGAGCGCCCCCTCCTCGGACTGGCGGGTGACCGGCGGCTCGACCGTGCTATTCGGGAACGCGTCCGCACCCGCAGGACGCCTGGGCGCCATAAGACACGCCCTCCGATGACAAGTTGGCCCAAACGTAACGCGCCTGAGGCGCCCGTTCAAGGGGCGGGCAAACGGGTTCTTGCCCGAGGAACAGCGCATTCGCAGCGCCGCGCCCGTCGCGAGAGGTCGCAAATCCCCCTCGCCATGGTCGCAACTGGATCGCGCGAATTCGCCATCGGTGGCATTAAGACGGCAGGAAAAGGACGGCGGTGCATGGCGGAACTGACACTGGTCTTCTGGCGCGATATCCCGGCACAGGTGATGCAGGGCAAGGGCCGCACGGCCCTGCGCGTGGCCCTGTCAGAACGGTTCGAGCAATCCGTCGACCGGGCGGCGATGAAGGCCGGTCTGGCCGGCACCGACGACTATCTGGCCGAATGGCGCCGCGAGACGGTCGAGGCTCCCGACGCCCCCGCGCTGGCCGCCCGAATCGAGGCGGAATACGATACCGACCGGCTTCGCGGACTGATCGCGAATGGCGGCTATGACCCAAAGTGAAAGGCAGGCTCAGATGGCGCTGATGCAATTCCGTTCCCCGCCGCGCAACCATGCGCCGCTGGCGGCCTTCCTTCAGGGCGCCTCGATCGAGGTGATGCCGCGCACGGCCGCCGGGGTGTCGGATTTCCGCCAGCATCTGCCCGCCGGCACCCTGGTCTTCGTCGCCCATATCGACGGCACCTCGCCGGCCGAGATGCAGGCCACCGTCGCCCGGCTGGCACGCGAAGGCCTGCGCCCGGTGCCGCATGTTCCGGCCCGCCTCGTCCCCGACCGCGCCGCGCTGGCAGACTGGGTTTCGGCCTATCGTGATGGCGGGGCCGAGGGCGCGCTTCTGCTGGGCGGCGGCCTTTCGGCGCCAAGGGGCGAGTTCCGCGATTCGATGCAGCTTCTGGAAACCGGCCTTTTCGGCGATTTCCGCCAGTTGTTCATCGCCGGCCATCCCGAAGGCAACCGCGACATCGATCCCGATGGCGGCGAGGCCGAGGTCATGCGCGCCCTGCGCTGGAAGGCGGATTTCGCCGCCCGTACCGACGCGCGGATGCAGATCGTGACGCAATTCGCCTTCGAGGCGCAGCCGGTCATCGACTGGGCCAACCGGCTGCGCGCCTCGGGCATCGACATGCCGATCCGCATCGGCGTGGCCGGTCCCGCCAAGCTGCAGACGATGCTGAAATTCGCCATCATGTGCGGCGTCGGCCCCAGCCTGCGCGTGTTGCAGCGACGCGCCCGCGACGTGACCAAGCTGCTGGTGCCCTATGAGCCGAAGGAATTCGTCACCGCACTTGCGCACGCGAAAGCCGCCGATCCCGATTTTCCCATCGCCGCCGCGCATATCTTCCCGCTGGGCGGCATCCCGGCCTCGACCGGCTGGCTGGCCGGCAACCGCGCCGAGTGAAGGACCGCCCATGACCCGCACCGTTCTGGAATCCGCCTCCAAGACCGTCACCATCGGCTTCGACGAGCCCTTCTGCGTCATCGGCGAGCGGATCAACCCCACCGGCCGCAAGAAGCTGGCCGCCGAACTGGAGGCGGGCGATTTCTCGACCGTGCAGAAGGATGCGCTTGAGCAGGTGGCCTGCGGGGCGGCGGTTCTGGATGTGAATGCGGGCGTCGTCTACAACTCGAACCCTGATCCCAACGTGACCGAGCCGCCGTTGATGCGGCAGATGATCGAACTGGTGCAGGGGCTGGTGGAGGTGCCGCTCTGCATCGACAGTTCGGTCCCCGGCGCCCTGCAGGCCGGGCTTGAGGCGGCGAAGGGCCGCCCGCTGGTCAACAGCGTCACCGGCGAGGACGAGCGGCTGGACCTGGTACTGCCGCTGGTGGCCAAATACAACGTGCCGGTGGTGGCGATCAGCAATGACGACACCGGCATCAGCGAAGACCCGGACGTGCGTTTCGAGGTCGCGCGCAGGATCGTGCAGCGCGCCGCCGATTTCGGCATTCCCGCGCATGACATCGTGGTCGATCCACTGGTGATGCCGGTGGGCGCGATGGCCACGGCCGGCCGGCAGGTCTTTGCACTGGTGCGGCGGCTGCGCGACGAATTGGGCGTGAACACCACCTGCGGCGCCAGCAATATCAGCTTTGGCCTGCCGCACCGGCACGGCATCAATGCCGCCTTCCTGCCCATGGCCATCGGCGCCGGCATGACCAGCGCCATCATGAACCCGGTCAGGCTGGTCGAGATGGAGGCGATCCGCGCCGCCAACATGCTGATGGATCACGATGCCAATGGCGGCGACTGGATCCGCTTCTCGCGGGTGATCGAGGCGGTCGAACAGGGTCAGAGCTTTGCCGAAGCCAGCAAGACGGCGATGGCCTCGGCCGCAGGCGGCGGACGTCGCGGCGGCCGCCGCGCCCGCGGCTGATCGGGTTCGGACGCCCCCCCCCGGACCGGTAACCGGCCCTTGCCTCGGTCGTCAGGTCAAGGTGCTGCGGCGTCGCGGGTTGTCACGGCGCCTCCGCCGCAGACCGTCGGCGTCAGCGTCTCGATCGCGTCCCATTGCGACAGGAACACCTGTCCGCTCAGGTGATCGAGGAAACGGCTGCGGCCGAGCCGATCCATCACCGGCCCCTTCACTTCCGACAGATGCAGCGTCACGCCCATCTCGCCCAGCCGTTCGTTCAGCGCCTCCAGCGTCTCCAGCGCCGACAGATCGACCGCGTTCACGGCTGGGAACATCAGCACCACGTGACGGATCGCCTTGTCGTCCGAAACCCGGTCCAGGACCTTGTCTTCAAGAAAACGGGCATTGGCGAAATACAGGCTTTCATCCAGCCGCATGGTCAGCAATTCGGGATGGGTCCGCACCTCGTGGCGGCGGATATTGCGGAAATGCTGGGTGCCGGGAACCAGCCCGACCTCGGCGATATGCGGCCGCGAGGTGTGATAGAGGTGCAGCAGCACCGACAGGATCACCCCCGCCGACACGCCGGTTTCCACGCCAAGCAGCAGGGTCAGCAGGATCGTGCCCGCAACGGCGGCGAAATCGGCGCGGCTATAGGCCCATGCGCGGCGCAGGATGCCGAAATCGACCAGTGACAGCACCGCCACGATGATCGTCGCCGCCAGTGTCGCCTGGGGCAGGTAATAGACCAGCGGCGTCAGGGCCAGGGCGGCGATGGCCAGCCCGATGGCGGTGAAGGCGCCTGCCGCCGGCGTCTCGGCCCCGGCATCGAAATTCACCACCGACCGCGCGAAGCCGCCGGTCACCGGATAGCCGCCGGTCAGGCCCGCGCCGATATTCGCCATGCCAAGGCCGATCAGTTCCTGATCCGGGTCGATCCGCTGGCGGCGCCTGGCCGCCAAGGTCTGGGCGACGCTGATCGATTCGACGAAGCCGATGATCGAGATCAGGATCGCCGGCATGGCCAGCGCGCGGACCAGATCGAAGGACAGGTCGGGCTTGGTCAGCGGCGGCAGGCTTTGCGGGACGCGACCGACAATACTGACGCCGCGCGCCTCAAGCCCGAAGCCCCAGACGGCCAGCGTCGTGACCACCACTGCCGCCACAGGCCCAGCGCGTGTGGCGATGGTCGCCAGCCCCTCGCCGAGCCCGGCCCTGATCAGGGCCGGTTTCAGCCCCTTGCGCGCCCAGAACAGGAGAGCCGTCGCCGCGACGCCGATCGCCAGCGTGATCGGGTTCACCTGCCCCAGATTGGCGAGCAATGATCCCAGCATCTCGGGCAGGGTGTCGCCTCCGGCCCTGACGCCCAGGATATGCTTCAACTGGCTGGTCGCGATCAGGATGCCCGAGGCGGTGATGAAACCCGCGATCACCGGATGCGACAGGAAATTCGCGATGAAGCCCAGCCGGAAGATGCCCAGCACCAGCAGGAACAGCCCCGACAGCAGCGCCAGCGTCAGCGCGGCGGCGGCATAGCCCGCCGTGCCCTGCTGCGCCACCTCGCCGACCGCGGCGGCCGTCATCAGCGAGATCACCGCCACCGGCCCCACCGCCAAGGCCCGTGAGGTGCCGAAGATCGCATAAAGGATGATCGGCAGGATCGAGGCATAGATCCCCGCCTCGGGCGGCAACCCGGCCAGCATCGCATAGGCCAGCGATTGCGGGATCAGCATGATCGTCACGATCACCGCGGCCAGCAGGTCATTCTGCAACGCCGCGCGGTTGTACCGCCGACCCCAGTCGAGAATCGGCACCAGACGGGCCAGCCGGGGGGTCACCTTAATGGCCTCACGTCAGCGGACACCATGTCCCGCGCCCTAAAGCCCGTTGACCGGTACTTTCAGCATCGCCCGGCCATCCTTGTCCTTCGGCACCTCGCCCGCGCGCATGTTCACCTGCAAGGCGGGGATGATCAGCCTGGGCATTTCCAACTGCGCATCGCGTTCGGTGCGGAACCGGATGAATTCCTCGCGGGTCCTGCCCTGACCGACATGGATGTTGTGGGCCTTTTCCTCGCCCACCGTGGTTTCCCACTGGATGTCGCGGCCGTTGGGGCCGTAATCGTGGCACATGAACAGCCGCATCGCATCGGGCAGCGCCAGCACCTTCTGGATGCTGTCGTAAAGCGTGCCGGCATCGCCGCCCGGAAAATCGGCCCGGGCCGAGCCGCCATCGGGCATGAACAGCGTGTCGCCGACAAACGCGGCGTCACCCACCACATGGGTCATGCAGGCCGGCGTGTGACCGGGGGTGTGGATCGCCAAGGCCTGCATCTGGCCGATCGTGTAGGTATCGCCATCCTTGAACAGCGCATCGAATTGCGAGCCGTCGCGCTGGAACTCGGTGCCTTCGTTGAAAATCTTGCCGAAGGTATCTTGCACGATCAGGATGTTCTCGCCGATGCCGATCCTGCCGCCAAGGCGCTGCTGGATATAGGGCGCGGCGGACAGGTGGTCGGCATGGACATGGGTCTCGATGATCCATTCCAGCTTCAGCCCGCGCCGCTCGATCTCGTCGATCAGGGCGTCGGCATGTTCATAGGTGATCCGCCCGGCGGCATAGTCGATATCCATGACCGAATCGACGATGGCACAGGCGTCCGAGCCCGGATCCCTGACGATATAGCTGATGGTATTGGTGGCCGGGTCGAAATGCGCGCTGACCTCGGGCTTTACATCCATCCTGACGGGATAGTCGGTCATTCTGTCCTCCTTGACGGGGCGTCGGACCCCTCTTCGCACCATGCGGCGGCGACGTCGTGGTCCCTGCGGCCAGCCCCGGCTGAAACTTACATATTCACACGATTATATATGTCAAGGGCAATCCGGGCACGGCCGCAGGGCGAACCGCAACGCAAGGATATGACATGGTCACAACAGCGCAATGATAGCACGCGCGGCCCGGCTCCGTCGCGCTTGACCGGGGCGCAGCGGCACGGCAAGCAGGCCCCATGATCGACCTGCGCCCGGTAGCCCACCCGATTGGACGGATCGTCGCCGCTCTGGGCGTCGCCATGGTGCTGCCGATGGCGGTCGATCTTTGGCATGGCGACCCGCATTGGGCGGTGTTTCTGGAATGCGGCCTGCTGACCTTGGTGATCGGCCTGCTGACGGCGGTCGCGACCGGAGGCGATCACGGGCCGCTGAACATCCAGCAGGCCTTCCTGATCACCTCGGGGTTGTGGCTGGTGCTGCCCATCTTCGGCGCCCTGCCCTTCATCCTGGGCGCCCCAAATGCCAGCATCACCGATGCCTATTTCGAGGCCATGTCGGGCGTGACCACGACCGGCACGACCGCCTTTCCGGTGCTGGACGGCCTGCCCCGGGGCACGCATCTGTGGCGCGCGATCCTGCAATGGTCGGGGGGCCTCGGCATCGTCGTGGTGGCGATGGTCTTCATGCCGGTGATGAAGGTCGGCGGCATGCAGTTCTTCCGCTCTGAAGGTTTTGACACGCTGGGCAAGGTGCTGCCGCGCGCGGGCGAGATCGCGGCCGAGATGACCCGGATATATCTGATGCTGACCGCCGCCTGCACCGTGACCTATATCATGCTGGGGATGAACGGCTTCGATGCCGTGGTCCATGCCCTGACGACCAGTTCGACCGGCGGTTTCTCGAATTACGACGCCAGTTTCGGGGCCTATCTGGGCGGCCCCGAATGGGCGGCCTCGGTCTTCATGGTTCTGGCCTCGATCCCCTTCATCCGCATGGTTCAGGCGCTGCGCGGGAATTTCGTGCCGCTGTGGCGTGATACCCAGGTCCGGGCCTATCTGCGCTGGATCTTCTATTCCTGCGCGATCATCGTCATCTACCGGCTGCTCTACATGCATCAGGATGCCGACCCGCTGGTGGTGGTGCGCGAGACCGTCTTCAACACCGTCTCGACCTTCTCGGGCACGGGCTTTGCCTCGACCGACATGCTGGCCTGGGGGCACCTGCCCTTCGCCGTGCTGATCGTCGTCGGGCTGATCGGCGGCTGCACCGGCTCGACCGGCTGTTCGGTGAAGGTGTTCCGCTATCTGGTGCTGTTCCAGGCGGTGCGCGCGCAGGTGCGGCGGATGCACCTGCCGCACCGGGTCTATCCGCTGCGCTACGAGGGTCGGCCGCTGGAAAAGGATGTCATCGATTCGGTGATGGCCTTCTTTACCCTGTTCGTGCTGACCTTCGGGCTGCTGATCGTCGGGCTGTCGCTGACCGGGCTGCATCCCAAGACGGCGCTGACCGCCGCCTGGACCGCCATCGCCAATATCGGCCCGGCCTGGGGCCCCGAGATCACCGCCAACGGCTCGATCGCCGAGTTTCCCACCGCAGCGAAATGGATGATGACCTTCGGCATGTATCTGGGCCGACTGGAACTGGTCTCGGTGCTGGTTCTGCTACTGCCGCGCTTCTGGCGATCCTGACGAGACCCGACGCCGCGGCCCCGGCCTGAGACTGCAGGCCGGAAACCGAATGAAAAGCCGCAACGCCTGCGCACCTCGGCCACTGGCGCGGGACCGCGCCGGGGCGTCACGCCTCGTGAACATAGGTGCCGGGCGCCTTGTCCAGCGGCTTGTGGCGCCGGCTGCCAAGGGTCTTCGGCGCCGGGACCAGCTCTCCCGACCGCTCGGAGGCCCAGACGCGCCAGCGGTCCCACCACGATCCCTCGACCGGCTGCGCCTGCTTCAGCCAGGCATCGGCCGAAGCCACCATGTCCGGATTGGTGAAGTACTTCGCCCTCTTGTTCGTCGGCGGATTGATCAGGCTCTGGATATGGCCGCTGTTGCTGAGGATAAACTCCTTCTCGCCGCCAAAGCTGATGGCCGAGCTGTAGACCCCTTTCCACGGCGTGATGTGATCGGTCACCCCGGCGATGAACATGGTATCGCACTCAACCCGTGAGAGGTCGATCGGTGTGCCCAGAACCGTCATCTCGCCCGGCTTCACCAGCCGGTTATCGAGGAACATGTCCAGCACCTCGGCATGGAAGGCAGCTGGCAACCGGGTGGAATCGTTGCTCCAGTAAAGGATGTCGAAGACCGGCGGCGCATTCCCCATCAGATAGTTGTTGACCCAGTAGTTCCAGACCAGATCGTTGGGTCTCAGCCAGGCGAATACGCGGTTCATCTCGACGCCGTCCAGCACCCCCGCCGCCTGCGATCTCAGCTTGGCCGCCGCCGCCGTCTCCTCGGTCGAGAACAGGCTCAGCGTGCCTTCCGTGGTCTGGCCCAGCACCGCCACCATCATCGTCATCGCCGCGATGCGGTCATCGCCCTTGGCAGCCAGATGGCCCGCGAGGCCGGCCGCCGTCATCGCGCCCGAACAGGCGGCGTGAATGACCACCTCGGGCGAGCCGGTGATGTCGCGCAGGGCGTCCATCGCCTCCAGCACGGCCGCGACATAGGTATCCATGTTCCAGTCGGCATGTTCCGCGGTCGGGTTGCGCCAGCTGACGGCAAAGACCTGAATACCGCTGTTCGTCAGATATTCGATCATGCTTTTCCCGGGCGACAGGTCGAACACATAGAACTTGTTCACTTCGGGCGGCACGATCAGATGCGGCGTCTCGTGGACCTTCGCGGTCGTGGGCGTGTACTGGATCAGTTCGAGGACGGGATTGCGGAACACCACCGCCCCCTCGGATTTGGCAAGGTTCCCGCCGACCTCGAAGGCGCTCTTGTCGACCTGGGACGGCAGGCCGCCGTTCTTCTGCATGTCGCCGATCAGGTTCTTCATCCCGTCGACGAGGTTCCACCCTTTCGTCTCCCAGGTCTTTCTCATCACCGCGGGATTACCCAGCAGCGTGTTCGTCGGCGCCCAGGCATCGGTCAGCAGGGAAACCGCAAAACGCGCCCGGTCCTTGCTGCGCTCATCCAGCGCCGAGCGGTCCACCAGCCCCTGCAGCGAATTCGCCCAGGCGAAATGCCCTTGCATGATCATCCGGTAGAACGGGTTGTCCTGCCAGCTTTCGTCGCTGAACCGCTTGTCACCCTTGACGGGCGCAAGGTCCGAGGTGCCCGCAAGCACCGCGATCAGGTCGCGGATCAGTGCCCCCTCCTGCTCGACCAGAAGCTGCGGATTTTCCGTCACCTGCCGGCCCAGGGCCTGATAGCTGGCAAACACATCCTGCGGCTGCAGCCCGATGAAGGGGTTGGGGCCAAGAATGCTCTCGGTCGCCTGTTCGGCCAGGTCCCTCGCTTCATCCGACGCTTCGCCCTCGGGGGGATTCTTCTTGGTCACCATTTCTTCCTCCTGACTGTTCACGACCCTCCGCACGGGTCAGACGAAGGCGCCCTTGCCGGGAAAGCGCCGACCGATAATGCAAATAAGCATCTTGACCGTGCCCTCATACGGATCGAGCGTCGCCATGTCGGACAAACGCTGCGTAACGTGGCAACCCGGCGTGACGTCGTTGCCGCCCGGCGCATCGCGCGCGAGGCGACGGGCATCACGTCGCCTGCCGAATTTGCTCGCCGCCCCCCTCCGTTGGCGCGATGCAGGCGCCCCCGTCTTCGCGCATGACTACAGGCAGCTTGTGACGGGGCGACCTTCAGATCAAGAAAATCCCGCCCGGCCCATTCGATGCGCGCCACCGATCGTCGGCCGGATTGGACGAAGCCGCTGTCGCGGAAATTGGTGCGGTGCACACACCGACGCCAATCGCGCCCCGTCGCAGGCGTGATTGGCATCCCCGGCGCCCGGCGGGTAGAATGGAGATCAAGGAGACGCGCAATGCCAGGACGACTGATCGCTCTGCTGCTGTGCCTGTTGCTGCCCCTGCAGGCCGTGGCCGAGGAACGGCCCCGCGCCGGCCTTCTGTGGAACCGCAGCGGGTTGCCCGCGACCTTTCCGCTGCAGGTCAAGACCCTGCCCGGCAAGGATTACGTCGTTTTCCTGACCCGACCCGAGACCGGCCAGCCGGTAATGGCGGGCTATATCCGGGGTGGCCAGTTCTTCCGCCTGCTGGTTCCGCCCGGCACATGGCAGTTGAACTTCGCCCATGGCCGCACATGGCAGGGCGAGGAGGCATTGTTCGGTGACGAGACAGGATGGACCGCGACCGAAGAGCCGCTGGAGTTCCGCATCATCGGCACCTCGCGCCGCCGCGGCCATCTGATCACGCTGATCGAACGGAACGGCACCATGAAGATCGTCGACGCGATCCCGCAGCAATGGTGCCAGACCGCATGGTGGTCAAGCGAGTTGCGCGACTTCCCCGAAGAGCCGCCCAGCCCCGACCCCGAGACCCTCAGACGCCTGTTCGGGGTTGCGCCGAAGACCGGGCTCGATGCCTCGCCCCGCTTGCGCTATCTGGATCTGGAACTGCAGAACTATACCCGTCTCTGCACCTGACTAGAGCGAGAACGAGGTGCCGCAGCCGCAGCTGGAACTGGCATTCGGGTTGTCGATGGTGAAGCGCGCGCCGATCAGTTCGTCGGCGAAATCGATCACCGCCCCGGCCAGAAACGGCAGCGAGACCGGATCCACGACGACACGCTGACCGCCCCCTTCCAGCACCAGATCGTCCGCTTCGGCCCGGTCCAGCCGGATCTCGTACTGAAACCCCGAACAGCCACCGCCGGCAACGGCCACGCGCAGCGGGCGGACCTCGCCGCCATCATTGATCTCGGCCAGCCGGGCAAAGGCGCGTTCGGTCACTTTCGGAGGCAGGTTCATGGGGCGTTCCCGTTTTCGTCCGCAGGCTCAGAATATAGGCTCGGGCGGCGTCCCCCGCAAGGAAGGTCCCATCCCGTGAGCATCGCGCCCTTTGCCTGCCAGCCCGATGACAGCCGCGGCCGGCTGTTTCCCGAGCAGCTGTCGACCTTCCGCTCTCCGTGGCAGCGCGACCGTGACCGGATCATCCATTCCAGCGCCTTCCGGCGGCTGAAGCACAAGACCCAGGTCTTTGTCGAACATGACGGCGAGGAATATCGCGGCGACTATTTCCGCACCCGCCTGACCCATACGATCGAGGTGGCGCAGGTCGCCCGCACCATTGCCGGCGCCCTGGGGCTGAACACCGACCTGGCTGAGACGGTGGCGCTGGCCCATGACCTCGGCCACCCGCCCTTCGGCCACACCGGAGAGGATGCGCTGGCGGCGCTGATGGCACCCTATGGCGGGTTCGATCACAATGCGCAGGCGCTGCGCATCGTCACCCGGCTGGAACGGCATTACGCCGATTTCGACGGGCTGAACCTGACCTGGGAGGCGCTGGAGGGCATCGCCAAGCATAACGGGCCGGTGCTTGGCGAGTTGCCCTATGCGCTGGCCGAGGTGAACGCCGCCTGGGATCTGGAACTGACGACCAATGCCAGCGCCGAGGCGCAGGTCGCCGCGGTGGCCGATGACGTCGCCTATAACCACCATGACCTGCATGACGGGCTGCGCGCCGAGTTGTTCACCGAGGCCGAGCTGGCGGAACTGCCGGTCATCGGCCCGGCCTTCGCCGAGGTGGACAGGCTCTATCCCGGCCTCGACCGGATGCGGCGGCGGCACGAGGCGCTGCGCCGGGTCTTCGGGGTTATGGTCGAGGATGTGATCGCCGTCGCCCAGAACCGCCTTGCGGGATTGCAGCCGCAATCGGCGCAGGAGATCCGCGACATGGAGGGGCCGATCATCCGCTTTTCCAAGCCGCTCTACCAGAACATCAAGGCGATCAAGTCCTTCCTGTTCACGCGCATGTACCGCGCGCCCTCGGTGGTCGATGAGCGGTTGCGGGTGACCGAGATCCTCAACGAGATGTTCCCGCTGTTCCTGAATGATCCCGCGAAGATGCCCGGCGGCTGGCGCAGCGCCGCCGAGGCGGCCGCGGATGAGACCCACCGCGCCCGCGTGGTGCTGGATTATGTGGCCGGGATGACCGACCGTTTCGCCATTTCGGAACACCAGCGGCTACTGGCACTCTGACGCACCACTGCCGGGACAGCGCGGCCCGCTACTGCATCATCTCCTTGGTCGCGGCCAGCTTCAGCTCGGGATGGTCGCGTTCGATCCGGTCGATGTCCCATTGCAGCCGGGTCAGATAGACCAGATCTCCGTCATGGTCCTGCGCCAGATGGCCCTTGTTGGCATCGGCGAAGGCCTCGACCTTGTCCTTTGACCCCGTGACCCAGCGGGCGCTGGTGAATTGCGTGGCCTCGAAACGGACCGGGATGCCGTATTCCAGTTCGATCCGGCTGGCCAGCACCTCGAACTGCAGGGCACCGACGACGCCGACGATGAAGCCCGAGCCGATCATCGGCTTGAAGACCTTGGCGGCCCCCTCCTCGGCGAATTGCATCAGCGCCTTTTCCAGATGCTTGGCCTTCATCGGATCGGTCGCGCGGACCGATTGCAGCAGTTCCGGCGCGAAGGAGGGGATGCCGGTAAAGCGCAGCGCCTCGCCCTCGGTCAGTGCGTCGCCGATACGCAACTGGCCGTGATTCGGGATGCCGATGATATCGCCGGCCCAGGCCTCTTCGGCCAGTTCGCGGTCGGCCGCCAGAAACAGCACCGGGTTGCTGACCGCCATCGGCTTTTTCGACCGCACATGTGTCAGTTTCATGCCGCGCTCGAAATGCCCCGAGGCCAGGCGCACGAAGGCCACCCGGTCGCGGTGCTTGGGGTCCATGTTCGCCTGCACCTTGAAGACGAAGCCGGTGACCGCCTCCTCCTCGGGCGCGATCTCGCGCTCGGCACTGTTCTGCGGCTGCGGCGCCGGGCCGTAATGGCTGATCCCGTTCATCAGTTCCTGCACACCGAAACTGTTGATGGCGCTGCCGAACCAGATCGGGGTCATATGGCCTTCGAGGAAAGACTGGCGGTCGAAGGCGGGCAGCAGTTCGCGCGCCATCTCGACCTCTTCGCGCAGCTTGCCCAGCAGCGCGCCGGGGACATGTTCGGCCAGCTTCGGATCGTCCAGCCCCGAGATGCGGATCGATTCGGCCACCTTGTTGCGATCGGCGCGGTCCATCAGTTCCAGCCGGTCGTTCAGCAGGTCATAGCAGCCGATGAACTCGCGCCCCATGCCGATGGGCCAGCTTGCCGGGGCCACGTCGATGGCGAGGTTTTCCTGAATCTCGTCGATGATCTCGAAGGTATCGCGGCTTTCGCGGTCCATCTTGTTGCAGAAGGTCAGGATCGGCAGATCGCGCAGCCGGCAGACCTCGAACAGCTTGCGGGTCTGGGATTCGACCCCCTTGGCGCCGTCGATCACCATGATCGCGGCATCCACCGCCGTCAGCGTGCGATAGGTATCCTCGGAAAAATCGCTGTGGCCGGGCGTATCGACCAGATTGAATCGGTGCCCGTCATAATCGAAGGACATGGCCGAGGCCGAGACGGAAATCCCCCGCTCCTGCTCCATCTTCATGAAGTCCGAGCGCGTGCGCCGCGCCTCGCCCTTGGCGCGGACCTGCCCGGCCATCTGAATGGCGCCGCCATAGAGCAGGAACTTCTCGGTCAGCGTGGTCTTGCCGGCGTCGGGATGCGAGATGATCGCAAATGTCCGACGGCGGGCGATTTCGGGCGGAAGATCGGGGCGGTTGTTCATGCCCGGCGCTTTAGCGCGCCTGTGTGGTTCGCGCAATTCCTCGCCGAACGAGGCGTCTTGCGCTGCTGCCGGCAATTCGGGCAGTGATAAGAGAAAATTTTGAAATTTGCCTGACGCGAGAAAACGATTATACTTGTCCAAAGGCCAGAGTTGATTTCTGGCGGAATTTGAGGATCATCAGTTGCGGAGTACCCAGCAACTGCTGGTTCTGCTAACATATGCGGATCCGCCCTTGGACCATCGCACCGAATGCGAACGAGATCTGATGCCATTGGATGCAACCTATGATCAGCTGATGCGAGTTCTGTCCTCGCGCGGTCTCGAATGGCTGCGGCAGCATGTGATGGACCTGCCCGATCCCTTGCCTGCGGATCATCCCGCCCTTGGCGCGCTGGCCCTGGGGGCGCGGATCGCGCCGGTCCTGTCGGGCCTGCGCGGCTGCCCCTCGCCGCTGGAGGATATCGTCACCCGAAGGCTGGCGCGGCCGCATGTCCGGCAGGCCGCCGGCGCGCTGCTGGATGGCGACGACCGGACCGATCAGGCGGTACTGGTCGGTGCCGGCCACCTGATCGCGGGTGACGATCCGGTCTGGCAACTGGCCTGCCTCGCGCTGGCCGGCGATCCGCGGATCGACCTTCTGGACCGGCTTGCCGCGACCGGCAAGCCTGATGCGGCCACGACCGCCGAAGCCGAGGCGATCATCTGCGATCCGATCCCCGAAGAAATGCTGAACGAAGAGCGGACCGATCGCTTCATGCGGACGCTCATGCAGCTTTATTGCCATGGCGCGCACCGCCCGCAATTCTCGCATCCCCGGATCTACGGCGACGCCTTCGCCAAGCTGCTGCGCATCGCCGACTGGGCGCGCAACAACGGTCAGGTCACCTCGATGGCGCAGGCCGCCTATTGCCTGCGCCTGATCGACCCCGATCACGACATCACGTCGCTTTTGGCCGAGATCATCTCGAATCAGCGCCCGGACGGCTCGTTCCCCCGCAAGGCCGGCTATTCGACACAGGATCAGGATCTGGACAGCGGCGTCTGGCCGACGCTGATGGCCCTTGCGGCGCTGAACCTCGCGGCCTGGCGGCGCTGGCGTGGCCCGCACCCGCAGGTGGCGCCGGCCCGCCCCTTCACCGCCTGCCGCGACTTTTTCACCACGACCCTGACCGAACGCTTTGCCGTCTGGGCGACCCAGGGGCCGAAGGACCAGCGTCTTATGCTTGCCGCCTGCATGAGCCGCGC
Source organism: Paracoccus marinaquae (assembly GCF_018860165.1). Lineage (GTDB taxonomy): Bacteria > Pseudomonadota > Alphaproteobacteria > Rhodobacterales > Rhodobacteraceae > Paracoccus > Paracoccus marinaquae. The sequence goes on along the minus strand of NZ_JAHKNG010000022.1, from coordinate 14,221 downwards.
GACTGGAGAGAACTGGTTTCTGCGCGCCGGCCTGCGGCGCGCCGAGCCCGGGCGCGAGGTCCTGCTGACCCTGGCCCGGCAGGCCTTCACCGACCCCTACACCGCGCACCATGCCCGCAACACGCTGAACGTGGACCGGCACTGGCCGCATGATCTGGAAAGCGGCGAACACGGCCCCGCGTTACGATGGCTGCGCGGCGCGGCCGTCACCATCCAGCGAAGGCAGCCCCCCGACCCGAGGAATATCGACCTCGCCTGCCCGGAGGGCTTCAACCGGTATTGCCGCGAAGCTTTGGGCTGTCCGCCCGGCACCGCCTCGATAGCCCTGCGCCTGGCCGCCTGCCGGCATGCGCGCCGGGCTCTGGTCGCGCTGGAACGGCAGGACCGGCTGTCGCCTGAGGAAGCCCTGGAACATCTGGACCGCCTCTGCCTGATGGCGCAGCTGTTCGAGGGCGATGCGGCGCAGACCGCCGCGGCCTGAGGATCAGAACAGACCCACTATCTGCCCGTCCTCATCGAGGCCGATGGTTTCTGCCGCCGGGTTCCGCGGCAGGCCCGGCATGGTCATGATTTCGCCGCAGATCGCGACCACGAAACCCGCCCCGACATTCAGCCGCACCTCGCGGACCGGCACGATATGGCCCTCGGGCGCCCCGCGCAGGGTCGGATCGGTCGAAAAGCTGTACTGGGTCTTGGCGATGCAGACCGGCAATCGCCCGTGGCCCGCCGCCTCCCATGTCTCAAGCTGCTGGCGCAGGCCCGGTGCCGCCTCGGCGTGCGAGGCGCGATAGATGCGGGTGCAGATCGTCTCGATCTTCTGCCAGAGTGGCATCGAATCGGGATAGAGCGTGTGGAAATCCGCCCCTCCGCCCTCGGCCAGCGCCACCACCTCCTGCGCCAGTTCCTCGGCCCCGGCGCCACCTTCCGCCCAGTGCCGCGCGGTGATCGCCTTGACCCCGTGCTCGGCGCAATAGGCCCGCAACGCCTCGACCTCGGCCTCGGTGTCGCCGGAAAAATGGTTCAGCGCCACCACCACCGGCAGGCCGAAGCCCAGCAGGTTCTCGATATGGCGGCCCAGATTGGCGCAGCCGCGCCGGACGCCGGCGACATCCTCGGCGCCCAGATCGGCCTTCGCGACGCCGCCATTCATCTTCAGCGCCCGGATCGTCGCCACCAGAACCGCCACCGAGGGCTGCAGCCCGGCCATGCGGCATTTGATGTCCAGAAACTTCTCGGCCCCCAGATCCGCGCCGAAACCGGCCTCGGTCACCACATAGTCCGACATGCGCAGCGCCGCATTGGTGGCGATGATGCTGTTGCAGCCATGGGCGATGTTGCCGAAGGGCCCGCCATGGACCAGCGCCGGGTTGTTTTCCAGCGTCTGCACGAGATTCGGCTGAAGCGCGTCCCGCAACAGGGCGGTCATGGCGCCATCGGCCCGAAGATCGCGCGCGGTCACCGGCCGGCGATCGGCGGTATAGCCGATCACGATCCGCCCGAGCCGCGCCTGAAGATCGGCCAGATCGGTCGCCAGGCAAAGGATCGCCATCACTTCGGAGGCAACGGTGATGTCGAAGCCCGTCTGGCGCACATGGCCGTTGGCAACCCCGCCCAGCCCGGTCACGACATCGCGCAGCGCCCGGTCGTTCATGTCCATGACCCGCCGCCAGGTGATCCGCCTGGTATCGAGCCCAAGCGCATTGCCCCAGTAGATATGGTTGTCGATCATCGCCGACAGCAGGTTATGGGCCGAGGTGACGGCGTGAAAATCGCCGGTGAAGTGAAGGTTCATCTCCTCCATCGGCACGATCTGCGCCCGCCCGCCACCAGCCGCCCCGCCCTTCATGCCGAAATTCGGGCCAAGGCTCGCCTCACGGATGCATACCGTCGCGCGTTTGCCGATGCGGTTCAGCGCGTCGCCCAGTCCGACCGTGGTGGTGGTCTTGCCCTCGCCCGCCGGGGTCGGGTTGATCGCGGTGACCAGCACCAGACGCCCCATCGGGCGCCCCTGCAGCCCGGCAAGCGCGGCATGGGAAATCTTGGCCTTGTCATGGCCATAGGGCAGGATTTCGGCCGGGGTCAGCCCCAGCCGCGCGGCGATATCCGCGATCGGCAGTTTTCGCGCCTGCCGGGCGATCTGAAGGTCGGTATCCATGCCCCGATCAAATCTCTGCGCGGCCGCCGTGACAAGGGCCGCCGCGCAGAATTCGGCCTATCGGACGACCATCACCGACACCGGCGAATGCCGCACGACCGAGTTCGCGTGGCTGCTGATCAGGATGCTGCGCAATTCGTCCGGCCGATGGCTGGCCATTACGATGACATCCGCGCCCAGATCGGCGGCACATTTCAGGATCGTTTCCGAAATATGACCGTGCCCGACATGGGTGGCGACCCTTGCACCGGGTTCGAGATTGTCGGCGACAAAGCCGTCCAACTGGGACTTCATGTCCGCAAGCGCCTTCTTCTCGAACCCCTTGGGCAGGAAGGTGGCCACCATCGAACTGCCGATATCCGGCACGATTCCCAGAAGATGCAGCGTCCCGCCCTCGCCGGCCAGCCGGCGCGCCTCGGGCAGCGCCCGCCTCCAGCTGGCCTCATGCTGCAGGTCGATGGGGAAAAGGACGTTCTCATGCATGGCTCAGCCCCTTCTGTTCGCGCCGGGCCGGGCCTTCGCCGGTATCGGCCCGCCGTCGCTGCATCCAGACCACCAGCGCCAGCAGCAGCAGCGCGGGGATATACATCCAGTATTTCGACGGCGCCGGGGCCGGCGCGCGGACCAGCAGGATCTTCTGATCCCAGTCCAGACCGGCCGCCTGCGCCGGGCTGTCGAAGGCCACGTTGTCGATCACGACCTCCTCGCCATTCTGCGCCGTCTCGAGGCCCAGGGCCATCAGGCGGTCGGCACCGGTTGCCCCTTCGGGAACCGACAGCAGGGCCGAGAACTCGATCGGGTCGCCGACATCGTTCAGCCCGGCGACACGCAGCCGCAGCGGGTCGCCGGGACGCGACTGCTCCAACGCCTGTGCCAACTGGGTCGGCGGCAACTCATTATAGGGCGGATAGATCATGTCCATGAAGAAGCCCGGCCGGAAGATCGTGAAGGCGACCAGCAGCAGCAGCACCGTCTCCCAGATCCTGTTGCGGACGATGAACCAGCCCTGTGTCGCCGCCGCGAACAGCAGCATGGCGACCGTCGCGGTGATGAAGACGAATATCCCCTGCCCCCATCCGACATTGATCAGCAGAAGATCGGTGTTGAAGATGAACAGGAAGGGCAGCGCCGCCGTCCGCAGGCTGTAGAAGAAGGCCACGACGCCGGTGCGGATCGGATCGCCGCCCGACACTGCCGCCGCCGCAAACGAGGCCAGGCCCACGGGTGGCGTCACATCCGCCATGATGCCGAAATAGAAGACGAACAGATGCACCGCGATCAGCGGCACGATCAGCCCGTTCTGCTGTCCCAGCGTGACGATCACCGGCGCCAGCAGGGCCGAGACGACGATATAGTTCGCCGTGGTCGGCAGCCCCATGCCAAGGATCAGCGACAGGATCGCCGTCAGCACCAGGATCGCCATCAGGTTGCCGCGCGACAGCACCTCAACCACATCGGCAAGGGCCGAGCCCACGCCGGTCTGGCTGACCGCACCGACGATGATCCCGGCGGTCGCGGTGGCGATGCCGATACCGATCATGTTGCGCGCCCCCGAGATCAGCCCGTCCACCAGATCATTCAGCCCGAGGCGCAGAGCCGTGGCCATCTCGCGCCGCTCACCGTCAAGATCGGTGCCGCGCAGCATGATCATGACCGGCCGCTGGGTCAGCAGGATGAAGATCATGAAGGCCGTCGCCCAGAAGGCCGAGAGGCCCGGCGACAGGCGGTCGACCATCAGCGCCCAGACGAGGACCACGACCGGCAGGATATATTGCAGGCCGGCCCGCACCGTCGGCCCCGGCAGCGGCAGCGCCGTCACCGGCGCGTTCGGATCCTCCATATGCAAGGGCGGCTGCTTGGCCGCCACGGCCATCAGCGCGACGTAAACCGCCGTCAGCAAGGCGAAGACGACATATCCCGCCGCCGCCCCGAAGGTCGGACGGATCCAGCCCATGCCGTAATAGACGATCAGCGACAGGGCGCAGATCGCGGCGATGATGAAGGCGGTGCCGATCAGGCGCTTCATCAGCGGCCCCGGCTCATAGGCGCGCGGCAGGCCCTGCATGTTCGCCTTCATCGCCTCCAGATGGACGATATAGACCAGCGCGATATAGCTGATCGTGGCCGGCACGAAGGCATGTTTGACCACGTCGAAATAGGGAATGCCGACATATTCGACCATCAGGAAGGCGGCGGCACCCATCACCGGCGGCATGATCTGGCCGTTGACGGAAGAAGCAACCTCGACCGCGCCGGCCTTTTCACTGCTGAAGCCCACCTTCTTCATCAACGGGATGGTGAAGGTGCCGGTGGTGACGACATTGGCGATGGACGAGCCCGAGATCAGGCCGGTCATGGCCGAACTGACGACGGCGGCCTTGGCCGGCCCGCCGCGCATATGGCCCATCAGGCTGAACGCCACCTGGATGAAGTAGTTGCCGGCCCCGGCCTTGTCCAAAAGCGCCCCGAACAGCACGAACAGGAAGACGAAGCTGGTCGAGACACCAAGCGCGATGCCGAACACGCCTTCGGTAGTGATCCACTGGTGGTTCACCACCTCGGACAGGGTGTTGCCCTTGTGGGCAATGATCCCCGGCATGTAGGGACCAAGGAAGGTATAGGCCAGAAATACGGTAGCCACGATCATCAGCGCCGGACCAAGGCTGCGGCGCGTGGCCTCCAGCAACAGCAGAAGCCCGATGACCGACACCACGAAGTCCTGCATGATCGGCGCACCGACCCGGGTGCCGATGGAGTCGTAGAAGAAGTAGATGTAAAGCGAGGAGGCTGCGGCAACCAGCGCCAGCGCCCATTCCCATGGCGGCACCCAGTTTTTCGGGCTGCCCAGAAGGATGGCGACGATCAGCGCAAGGCCGATGATGGGAACCCACCAGACCGGCACCCCGGTCTTTGCCCCGACCATGAACAGAACCGTCATCAGCGCCGGGATTCCGAGCCCCAGTGCCAGCTGCACCTTCGTGCGTTCGGCGGGATAGGCCATGAAGGCCAGGAACAGGGCGAAGGCCAGATGGATCGCCCGCGTCTCGGTATCGTTCAGGACACCGAAGCCGACCATGAAGGGGATGGGAGAGGCGATCCAGAGCTGGAACAGCGACCAGCACAGGGCCGTGGCCAGAATGATCTTGCCGACCGCGCCGGGCGGCGTCCGCGCCCCGGTATCTGACGAGGCAACCAGATCGTCCAGTTCCGATTGCGACAGCCCGCCATGCCCCGCGCCTTCCATCTCGACGGCGCTGGCCTCGAACTGATCCTTGGTTGGCGGTGTCTTGTCCTCTTCGCTCATCGCGTTTCCCCCTGTTGATGGGTCTTGTCGTTATTGCTTATGAAGAGCGAAGGGCGGCCCGACAGGGCCGCCCTCTTGAATGTTTCGGATTATTCGATCCAGCCTTGTTCCTTGTAGTATTTCTCGGCCCCCGGATGCAGCGGCGCGCTGTTGCCCTGGGTCACCATCTCCTCGGGCGTCAGGTTGGCGAAGGCCGGGTGCAGGCCCTTGAAGCGGTCGAAATTGTCGAAGACAGCCTTCACCACCTCGTAGACCATGTCCTCGGGCACATCGGCCGAGGTCACGAAGGTCGCCTTGACGCCGAAGGTGTTGGTATCGGCGTCGGTCCCGGCATACATGCCGCCGGGGATGACCGCCTTGGCGTAATAGGGGTTCGCCTCGACCAGCGCGTCGATCTCGGGGCCTTCCACCGGCACCAGATTGGCCTCGACGGTCGAGGTCGCTTCCTGGATCGAGCCGTTCGGATGGCCGACGGTATAGACGATGGCGTCCACCTTGTTGTCGCCAAGTGCGGCGGACTGTTCGGCCGGCTTCAGCTGCGAGGCCAGCGAAAAGTCGTCCATGCTCCAGCCCTTGGCGTCCAGCACCACCTCCATGGTGGCCAGCTGGCCCGAGCCGGGGTTGCCGACATTCACCCGCTTGCCCTTGAGGTCGTCGAAGCCGGCGATACTGGCATCCTTGCGCGCAACGACCGTGAACGGCTCGGGATGAACCGAGAAGACCGCGCGCAGGTTGTCGAACTTCTTGTCGCCCGCGAATTCATCCGAGCTGCCGTTATAGGCATGGAACTGGATGTCGGACTGAGCCACGCCCATGGTCATGTCGCCCGACTTGATGGCGTTGACATTGGCGACCGAACCGCCGGTCGAAGGCGCGGTGCACTTGATGCCGGTCGTCGCGGTATCCCGGTTCACCAGCCGGCAGATCGACTGCCCGACAACGTAATACACGCCGGTCTGGCCGCCCGTGCCGATGGTGATGAACCGCTCTTCCTGCGCTGCCACAGCCGTGGCCGTTACGGCAAAGGCCGCGCCAAGAAGAAGTGAGCCGAAAGTCTTCATGAAGTTTCTCCCGTTTTCCCAGTGTCTTGGACTGACTTCATCCCGCAATTCATATGCAGGTTGCCCTCACGGTAACGCTCTCACCGTGTTTGGCAATCCCTAATCAGGTCAATTCGCAGATTTGCCTAGCCCGGCAAAACCTGCGCTCCCTCGCAGATGCCGCCGGACGCCAGCGCGGCCGTTTGGTACGGAACCCGGTCGGATCAGGGCGCATCGCCCAGCACCTCGGCCAGCGCGCCCTGCAACCTGTCGATCATCATCTCGGTCTCGTCGTCCGAGATGATGAAGGGCGGCGCCAGCAGGACGTGATCCCCCTGCCTGCCGTCGATGGTGCCCGACATGGGATAACAGATCAGACCGCGCGCGAATGCCGCCTTTTTCAGCGCCGCCGCGATCTTGCGAGCGGGATCGAAGGGCGCCTTCGTCGCTCGGTCCTCGACGATCTCGATGCCGCGGAACAGGCCGCGGCCACGGATATCGCCGACATGCGGATGCTGGCCGAACCGCGCCTCCAGCGCGCGCTGCAGCGCCTCGCCCTTGACGCGGACCTGCGGCAGCAATCCGCGATCCAGAATCGCGCGAACCACCGCCAGCCCCGCCGCGGTGGCGACGGGATGGCCGATATAGGTGTGGCCGTGCTGGAAAAACCCGCTGCCCGAGGCGATGGCGTCATAGACCGCGCGGCTGCACAGCATCGCGCCTATCGGTTGATATCCGGCCCCCAGCCCTTTGGCGATACACAGAATATCAGGCGCGATGCCGTCCTGCTCGCAGGCGAACAGCGTGCCCGTCCGGCCCATGCCGCACATCACCTCGTCAAGGATCAGCAGGATGCCGTATTCGTCACAGATTTCGCGGATGCGGCGGAAATATCCGGGCGCCGGCGGCACGGCGCCCGACGTCGCGCCGACCACCGGCTCGGCGATGAAGGCCATCACCGTTTCGGGGCCGACACGTTCGATTTCCGCGCGCAGCGCCTCGGCCGCACGGATGCCGTATTCCTCGGGGCTCTCACCCTCGGCCCTCTCGCGATAGTCGTAACAGGGCGCGATATGGCTGACATCCAGCAGCAACGGGCCGAATTGCTGCCGCCGCCATTCGTTGCCGCCCGCCGAAAGTGCCCCGATGGTATTGCCGTGATAGCTCTGCCGCCGGGCGATCAGGCGGGCACGCTGCGGCTGTCCCTTCTCGACCCAGTATTGCCGCGCCAGCTTGATCGCCGCCTCGGTCGCCTCGGACCCGCCCGAGACGAAATAGACCCGGTCAAGATCGCCCGGCGCATGCTGGATCAGCAGGTCGGCCAGCGCCTCGGCGGGCTCGGAGGTCAGAAAGCCGGTATGGGCAAAGGCCAGCCGGTCCAACTGGTCCTTGATCGCCTGCGTGACCTGAGCATCGCCATGACCGAGGCAGCTGACCGCCGCCCCGCCCGAGCCGTCGAGATAGCGATTGCCTTGCGAATCGATCAGCCAGACCCCCTCGCCGCCGACGGCGACGGGCACTTGGCTATGGCAATGGCGGGGAAAGACATGCGACATGGCGAGAATCCTGAATATCCGGTCAAGAAAGCATGTCGCCATGAGTCACAAGTTTAAACCCCTCGATGACAGGGACTGGCCCGAAAGCATTACATCGTTGCGCGACGGCTTCGCCGGGCGGCTGAACGTCTATCGGGTGATGGCGCATCATCCCGACCTGCTGGCCGCCTGGGCACCGCTGCGCCAGCATGTGGTCCGCGGCCGGGCCATGACCGACCAGCAGAGCGAGGTGGTGATCCTGCGGACCGGCCATAACCTCCGGGCACCCTATGAATGGGCGCATCACGTCAGCCGCGCCCGCGCCGTGGGCATGGAGGACGCGCGCATCGCCACCCTGGCGGCTGCGCTGGAGAGCATGGCCGAGGATGACCGGGTCCTTGCCCGCGCCGTCGATGAACTGATGACCGGTGCGCGGTTGCAGCCCGGCACGCGGCAGGCGGTCATCAGTCTGGTCGGCGATCACGGCCTGTTCGATCTGATGGCGACGGTCGGGTTCTATTCCGTGCTGGGCTTCATCGTGAACAGCTTCGATGTGCCCTTGGATGCGGAGGTCGCGGCCGAGCTTCAGGCCCGCCCCGCACCGTGAGCCAGTTCCCGCGACAGGGCTTGGCGCAGCGCCGGCAGCAATTCGGCCTCGAACCACGGGTTGCGCCGCAGCCAGGCGGTATTGCGCCATGACGGATGCGGCAATGGCCAGACGGCCGGGGCGTGATCGCGCCAGTTGCGCACGACCTCGGTGACGTTCCCGGCGCCAAGATGCCAGCGCATCGCATGCCCGCCGACCAGCAGGATCAGCCTCGGCTTGAGTATGGCCATCACCGGGGCACGCCAGACCTGCGCGCAGATCGGCGGCGGCGGCAGGTCGGCGCCCTTGGCGTCATAGCCCGGAAAGCAGAAGGCCATCGGCACGATGGCGATACGGTCGCGGTCATAGAAGGTGGCCTCGTCCACGCCCATCCAGTCGCGCAACCGGTCGCCCGAACGATCGGTGAAGGGGCGCCCGCTTTCATGCACCCGCATCCCCGGAGCCTGCCCGACGATCAGCACCCGCGCACCTCGCCGGAACCAGACCACGGGGCGCGGGGCATGGCCGGTGGCGGTGGCGGCAAAGCGCCCGGCACAGAGGCGGCAGGCACCGATCTGGTCGGAAAGTTCGGACATGGCTCACATCTAGTGAAAATGCGCCACGAAAGAAGAGTGACAGGCGCCCCTTTTTTCGGGCATCACGAGGCGAACTGGACTTCAACCGGGGCCAGGCCTATGGTCCGGCACCCCTGGCCGGGGGCCGGGACTGGGCGTGACGAATGTAAGCGGGAAGCCATGCTGGAATTCGATAATGTCTCGAAATCCTACTGGACCGGGACGCAGCGCAAGGTGATCCTCGACCGGGCCTCGTTCCGGGTCGAACTTGGCAATTCGCTTGGCATCCTGGCCCCGAACGGCACCGGCAAGACGACGCTGATCAACATGATGTGCGGGCTTGAAAAGCCTGATGAGGGCAGGATCCGTCGCGAATGCCGGATATCCTTTCCGCTTGGCTTCATGGGCGGGCTGGTCAACCGGCATTCGGCCAACGAAAACGCACGCTATATCGCCCGCATCTACGGGCTTGACCCCGATTACGTCGCCGCCTTCGCCCGCTGGCTGACCGATATCGGCGAATATTTCGACATGCCCGTCGGCACCTATTCCAGCGGCATGCGGCAACGCTATTCCTTCGCCCTGCTGCTGGCACTGGAATTCGACATCTACCTGATCGACGAGGGCATGCCGCAGACCACCGATGTCGAATTCAACCGCAAGGCCGGCTCGGTCCTGTTCGACCGATTGCGCAGCTCGACCGTCGTGATCGTGTCGCACCAGCCCCAGACGATCGAGAGATTCTGCCGCAGCGCCGCCATTCTGCGCGACGGAAAATTGTATATGTTCGAGACACTTGACGAGGCCAAGCAATATTATGACTACACCGCCTAGAGCCCGTCGCTTTCACCTCTCACCCACCGAATCGGTGCGCCCAGACCAGGGTGCCACCGCGGATCGGCCGGCGGCCGCGGGCCGCGCCTCGGGCGTCCGGATCGAATTGCACAAGAAGGCCGACCTGCCGCCGCGCTTCGGACAGGGTCCGATCAGCCCGCCCGAGGCCGCCAGCGGGGCGCAGCCGCCGGAAACCGAGCGCGACCGCCTGATGCGGACCGACCCGACCGATGACGGTTTCGGCCCCGCGGATGGTGCGGCGCCCCCGGCCGCCGGAAACCCGCCGGACAGCGCGAAGCCGGCCGCGAAAGACGCCGAGGAGATCGAGGCCAAGCTGGAGGCGATCCGCAAGGAAAAGCTGACCGAACGCCAGTTGCGCATCGCCCGACGGATCGCGATCCTGCATCAGATCGACGTGCAGTCCGACGAAGAGGCGGTGCTGCGCCTGCGCGAACGCGGCATCGACCCGTCGCACCGCGCGGCGCTGAGCCAGATCCTGTCCAGCGCGGGCAGTCAGGCCCAGGCCGCCCCCGCGCGCAACGCCCCTGCCCTCGTGCCCGAGGCGCGCGGCACCGAGGTCGGCCCGGCGCAACCTCCGCTGCCCTCGCGCGAGGCGCTGACCGAGGAACGCCGCGCGGCCGAGATCTATCGCATCCAGCAGGACATCGCCCGCCGCCGCCGGCGCCGGCTGATGATGCTGGGCATGCGGCTCATGTTCTTCGTCCTCGCCCCGACGATCCTGGCCGGGTGGTACTATTTCCGCGTTGCGACGCCCCTTTACGCCACCTATTCGCAGTTTCTGATCCAGGCTGCCGAGGGCGGCGACGGCGGCGGGCTGGGTGGCCTTCTGGGCGGGTCGCAGCTTGCCACCAACCCCGATTCGGTCGCGGTTCAAAGCTATCTCACCTCGCGCGATGCGATGCTGAGGCTGGATACCGACAAGGGCTTCAAGCAGGCCTTCCAGGACCCGGCCATCGACCCGATCAAGCGGCTTCCCCCCGGCGCCAGCAATGAGGCCGCCTACAAGGTCTATCTCGATTCGGTGAAGATCGGCTATGATCCGACCGAGGGCGTCATCAACATGGAGGTGATCGCCCCCGGCCCGGAACTCAGCCAGGAATTCTCGCTGGCGCTGATCGCCTATGCAGAACAGCAGGTCGACGACATGACCGCCCGCCTGCGTGACGACCAGATGGCCGGCGCGACCGAGAATTACAGCGATGCCGAGGAAAAGGTCCTGGCCGCACAGCGCCGCGTCCAGCAGTTGCAGCAGGATCTGGGGGTGCTGGATCCGGTGGCCGAGGGCACGGTGGTGATGAACCAGATCGCCGCGCTGGAGGGACAACTGAACACCAAGGAGCTTGAGCTTGGTCAGTTGCTGGCCAATCCGCGTCCGCAGCAAAGCCGGGTCGAGGCGCTTCGCGGTGACATTACCCGCCTGCAGGAGATGATCGCCCGCACCCGGCTGGAACTGACCGAAGGCAATGAGACGCGCAGTTCTCTGGCCGCCATCACGGGCGAGTTGCGGATCGCCGAAAGCGACCTTCTGACCCGGCAGGAACTGCTGGCCGGGGCGGCGGCACAGATGGAAACCGCGCGGATCGAAGCCAACAAGCAGGTGCGCTATCTGTCGCTGTCGGTGGCGCCGGTGCCGCCCGATCAGGCCACCTACCCCAAGGCATTCCAGAATACCCTGGTGGCTTTCCTCATCTTTTCGGGTATCTATCTGATGCTGTCCCTGACAGCCTCGATCTTGCGCGAACAGGTATCCACATGACCCAGCCCCGACATATCCGCATCGGCGATCTGACCTGCGGCAACGACCTGCCCCTGACCGTGATCGCCGGACCGTGTCAGCTCGAAACCCTGGATCACGCCCTGATGATCGCCGAGGCCATGGCCGAGGCCTGCGCCAGGGCGGGTGCCGGCTATGTCTTCAAGGCCAGCTATGACAAGGCCAACCGCACCTCGCTGAAGGGGCGGCGCGGCATCGGCATCGAGGACGGGCTTGACATGCTGGCCAAGGTTCGTGAACGGCTGGGTTGCCCGGTGCTGACCGACGTGCATGACGCCGGACAGGCGGTACTGGCGGCGCAAACCGTCGACGTGATCCAGATCCCCGCCTTCCTCTGCCGCCAGACCGACCTGCTGCTGGCCGCCGGCGGAACCGGCGCGGTCGTGAATGTGAAGAAGGGCCAGTTTCTTGCCCCCTGGGACATGCCGAACGTCGCCGACAAGGTTGCCTCGACCGGCAACGACCGGATCCTGCTGACCGAACGCGGGGTCAGCTTCGGTTATAACACGCTGGTCGCCGACATGCGCGCGTTGCCGATCATGGCGCGAACCGGCTATCCGGTGATCATGGACGCGACCCATTCGGTGCAGCAGCCGGGCGGTCAGGGCGGCTCATCCGGGGGGCAGCGGGAATTCGCACCGGTGATGGCCCGCGCCGCCGTCTCGCTCGGCGTGGCCGGGGTGTTCATCGAGACCCATCAGGATCCCGACAACGCCCCCTCGGACGGCCCGAACATGATTCCGCTGCAGCAGATGCCGGCCCTGATCGACAGCCTGATGCGCTTTGACGCGCTTGCGAAGGACGACCCGATCGCGGTCTGAACGGCCCCCGGCGTGGCGGCTCAGGCCGCCAAGCCGGCGGCATGACCCGACGCCCAGGCCCACTGGAAATTGTAACCGCCCAGCCAGCCGGTCACATCGACGCATTCGCCGATGAAATGCAGCCCCGGCATCCGTCGCGCCTGCATCGTTCTGGCATCCAGATCGCGGGTATCAACGCCACCCAGGGTTACCTCGGCGGTCCGGTAGCCCTCGGTCCCGACCGGCCGTGTCTGCCAGCGATTGACACGCCGCCCGATGACCTCCAGCACCCGGTTCGGCTGATCCGCCAGCCGCGCCTCGGCCAGCCCCATCTCGACCGCAACAGCCTGCGCCAGACGTTCGGGCAGCATCCGGGCCAGGGCCGTGGCAACGGACATCCGCCCGGCCTGCCCGCGCTGCGCCTTCAGGGTCGCGGTCACATCCTCGCCCGGAACAAGGTCGAGCTCCAGCACCTCGCCGGGCAGCCAATAGCTTGAAATCTGCAGGATGACCGGCCCGCTGAGGCCCCGATGCGTGAACAGCAGCGCATCGCGAAATAAGCCGCCCCGATGGCTGATCTGCACCTCCAGCGACACCCCGGCCAGCGGGCGGTACCGCATCAGATCCTGCTCGGCAAAGGTCAGTGGAACCAGACCGGGACGCGGTTCGGTACAGCCGAACCCGAACGCGCGCGCGACATCGTAACCATAAGCGGTGGCCCCCATTTTCGGGATCGATTTACCGCCGGTCGCAACGACCACGCGCGCCGCCGTCAGTCGGCCCTGCCCGGTTTCAACCTCGAAACGGTCGCCGGCGTGACGAATGGCCCCAGGGACGCAGTTCAGGCGCAACTCGGCCCCGCGCATCCGCTGCAGCAGCATGTCGATGATCTGTGTGGAACGACCATCGCAGAACAATTGTCCCTGCGTCTTCTCGTGCCACGCGATCCCGGCCCGATCGACAAGGTCAACGAAATCGGCTGGCCGAAACCGCGCCAGCGCACTGGCCGGAAAACGAGGGTTTCCGGACAGGAACCGGTCCGGTGCCGTGGCAAGATTGGTGAAGTTGCACCGTCCGCCACCCGAGATGCGGATTTTCTCGCCGGGCCGGTCCGCATGGTCCAGCACCAGCACGCGCCGTCCCGGCGCCAGTGCCGAGCCCGCACAGAAAAGACCGGCTGCACCGGCGCCAAGAATGACCAGATCGACATGCTCCATGCGGCGGCCATAGCCGCAGACGGTGACCACGGCAAGTTTCTGCGTTTTTTCGACTTGAACCCCCACGGCGTCTTGGATATTCACCCCGGCACGGTTGGGGCGTGGCCAAGTGGTAAGGCAACGGTTTTTGGTACCGTGTACCGTAGGTTCGAATCCTACCGCCCCAGCCAGTCATCCGGAAAATCCCGTGCGTTCAGACGCCTTCCCGGTTTCGGGAAATGGTGACACGATGTCACCATCGTGACATGGGCAAGGCGTTGTTGCAGAACGCCGGTTTGAGCCGAGCTTGCGCCTTTCCCCCGCGATCTTAGGCGACGCGTTCGATCTCCGCTTGGCCGAGAGCGTTGAAGCGGTTCATGAGGGCAATGCGGATGTGGATT
>NZ_JAHKNG010000021.1 GCF_018860165.1 Paracoccus marinaquae | reverse complement strand
AGCTGACACCTGGATCATCGGGAAACCCCTACCAGGCCGATATGCAAACTCCTCAGTCGAAAAACGACCAAACCGCCCGCATATCCCTTCATTCAATCCAATAATGTCAAAAAGCAAAGGAAACAAAATTGCGGAAGATGCGCCATTCTAGCGACGCCCCTACCGGTCGTTCATTCCCGAATTGTCTTCCGGACGCCCCGACCGTTGGCCGCTCTTTCCGTCCCGTTCCAGCGTCTCCGCCGTCCGGTGAAGGGGTATTTACGGATCGCCGCTGAGACCCGCAAGAGGAAAAATCAGCCTTTTGGCAAAATTTCCATCAGTCCATTGATATCATGTATAAACTTCATGACAGAGGCATGACGGCCAAAGTCTGGGAAACCGGCTTCCCGCGCCAAACCTGTGCGAGACACCGTCATAATTCGCAGAAACCGGCGTGGAATGGGGGCTGGCGACTCGGGAATCAGCACAAAGAACGGGGCGAAACCTCCGATTCACGCCCATGCCACGACAGCAGCAGCCTTGGCCGTCGCGATGGGCGCCATTCGCGGAACGCAAAAGGCGCGGTCCCGGAGGGCCGCGCCTTGCGAAAAGTCGTGTTGGCGTCGATCAGCGCTTCGAGAACTGGAAGCTGCGGCGGGCCTTGGCGCGACCGTATTTCTTCCGCTCGACCACGCGGCTGTCGCGGGTCAGGAATCCGGCGGCCTTCAGCGCCGCGCGCAAGCTGGGTTCGTGCAGTTGCAGCGCCTGGCTGATGCCGTGCTTCACGGCGCCGGCCTGGCCCGACAGGCCGCCCCCCTTCACGGTCGCCTGTACATCGTACTGACCGGCAACGCCGGCCACGTCGAAGGGCTGGCGCAGGATCATCTGCAGCACCGGACGGGCGAAATACTCGTTGATATCCTTGCCGTTCACGGTGACCTTGCCGGAACCCGGCTTCACCCAGACGCGGGCCACGGCATCCTTGCGCTTGCCGGTGGCATAGGCACGGCCCAGATCGTCGCGCTGCGGTTCGCGGCGGGCGGCGGCCTGGGTCACGACGGCGGCCTCGGTGCCGGAGACGGCCGATTTCAGATCGTCGAGAGTCTTGATGTCTTCAGCCATATTCACGCGCTCCGGGTGTTCTTGGCGTTCATGGACTTGACGTCCAGAACTTCGGGCTGCTGTGCCTCATGCGGGTGCTCGGTCCCGGCATAGACGCGCAGATGGGTCATCTGCTGCTTGCCCAACTTGTTGCGGCTGATCATGCGCTCGACGGCCTTGATCACCACGCGCTCGGGATGCGCGCCTTCCAGCACCTGACGCGCGGTGCGGTGCTTGATGCCGCCCGGATGGCCGGTGTGCCAGTAGTATTTCTTGTCATCGCGCTTGTTGCCGGTCATCTGCACCTTGTCGGCATTGATGACGATGACATTGTCGCCCATGTCCATATGCGGGGTGAATGTCGGCTTGTGCTTGCCGCGCAGGCGATTGGCGACGATCGTGGCGAGGCGGCCCAGAACGACGCCCTCGGCGTCGATCAGGATCCACTTCTTCTCGATCTCCGCCGGTTTCGCGGTATAGGTTTTCATCTGTCGTCCCTTCAGGGTCGTGTGCAATTCGAGATGGCGGTATATCGAAAATCGCGCGCGTCGCGTCAAGGGCCGGGCGCGCAAAATCATCTATTGTTATCAGCGGTTTAATAAATAGGTATCAAAATACCTCTCCGCAAGCGCCGGTTTTCCTACCGTTTCGGCGGAATCGAGTAGGTCATCGAGCAGCGTGCCACCGGCTCGGCCCCGCCTTCAGAGAAGATCATCGCTTCGGCCACCGCCAGCACCCGGCCCAGCTTCAGAAGCCGGCATTCTGCGATCAGGTCGCGCCCGGCCTCGGGCTTGCGCATGAAGTCGATCGAGGCATTCGTCGTCACCGCCAGCGCCACCGGGCCGATCCGCGACAGGATCGCGCAATAGACCACCAGATCGGCCAGCGCGAACATCGACGGGCCGCTGACCGTCCCACCGGGGCGCAGATTCGCCTCATCGACAGTCAGGCGCGCGGTCACCGACTGCGGGTCGACCCGCTCGACCCGATAGGATCCGGCCACCTGCGGAAACTCGCGGGCCAGAAAGACATTCAATGCCTCGGCGTCCATGACAATCTGCATGCTTCCCCCCTGCCCGGTTCCGCCCTAGGCTTTCGACAAAAGAAGGAGAGATCAAGATGGAAGACCTCGTCTTACGCCACGACAGCGGCCATGTCGCGCGGCTGACGCTGAACGATCCGACCCGGTTCAACGTCCTGTCGCTTGAGATGATCGATGCGCTGGCCGAGGCATTCCGGCAGATCGAAAGCGACGAGCATATCCGCGCGGTGATCCTGTCAGCCCATGGCAAGGCCTTCTCGGTCGGCCATGACCTGCGCCAGATGCAGGCCTCGCGCAGCGACGAGGATGCCGGCCGGGCAGCGTTCGAGAGGCTGTTCTCGCGCTGCGCCGGCATGATGCAGATGATCCCCGCCCTGCCCCAACCGGTGATCGCCGAAGTGCAGGGCATCGCCACCGCCGCGGGATGCCAGCTTGTCGCCGCCTGCGATCTGGCGGTGGCGGCGGAAACTGCGCGCTTCGGGGTCAACGGCGTCGATATCGGCCTGTTCTGTTCGACCCCGATGGTCGCGCTGACCCGCGCCGTGCCCGCCAAGGCCGCCTTTGAGTTGCTGGTCACCGGCGATTTCATCGACGCCGAACGCGCGCAACAGCTTGGCCTGATCAGCCGGGTCGTTCCCGCCGCCGGGCTGAGCGACGAGGCCATGCGACTGGCGCAGAAGATCGCCACAAAGCTGCCGGCAGCGGTGCGGATGGGCAAGCGCGCCTTCCACGACCAGCTTCGTCTTGGCCTGTCGGACGCCTATGACAGCGCCAGCGGCACGATCTGCGAGAACCTGATGCTGCCCGACACGAACGAAGGCATCTCGGCCTTTCTCGAAAAGCGCAAGCCCGCCTGGGCCAGCGATTGACCGGGGTCAAATCCCCGATTCACGGCCCGATCACCCGCCGGGCGCGGGGCCTTGCCGCGATCCGTCCGCGCCGCTAACCCTTGCGGCATGCGCAGCACCTTCGCCCGCTTTCTTCTGGCCTCGGGCCTGACCAATCTGGGTGACGGCATCGCGCTGGTCGCCTGGTCCTGGCTGGCCACGCAGCTGACCCGCGATCCGCTGCTGATCGCACTGGTGCCGGTGGCACTGAAGGCGCCCTGGTTCGTATTCTCGCTGCCCGCCGGCATCATCGTAGATCGCATCGATCGCCGCCGCGCCATTCTGGCGGCCGATCTGTTGCGGGCGGTCGCCTATGGCATCGCGGCGCTGGCCGTCTGGTCCGCCCTGCCTTTCGAGGCCCCGCCCCTGCGCGGCACCGACCGGCCCGGCACTTTCGCGCTGGTGGCGCTCTGCGCCATCATCGTCGGCGTGGCCGAGGTGCTGCGCGACAACGCCGCCCAGACGATCCTGCCGGCCCTGATTCCCGAACAGGACCTCGAACGCGCAAATGGCCGGTTGTGGACGGTCGAAATGGTGATGAACAGCTTCGCCGGCACCGCCTTGGCCGGCCTGCTGATCGGGCTTTCGCTGGCGCTGCCCTTCGCCGTCAATGCCGCCGCCATGGCCGGCGCCGTCATGCTGGTCACCCGCCTGCATGGCGATTTCCACCCCGAGACCGCCACGCAGCCCAGACAGACAGCCGGCTGGCGGGCCGAACTGCGCGAAGGCATCGCCTATCTGCTGAAACAGCCGCTGCTGCGCGGGCTGGCAGTGCTGACGGGCTTTTTCAATTTCGCCTTCGAGGCGATGATGGTCACCCTGGTCCTGATCGTGCAGGAACGGCTCCTGCTTGGCCCGCTGGCCCTGTCGGCGATCATGGCCTCGGGTGCGGTGGGTGGCATCGCGGCGGGGCTGGTCAACGATCGCATCGTGAACCGGCTGGGCCGCGGGCGGGTCCTGCAGATCGCGATGATCTCGACCTTCGCGGTCCCGCTGACGGTGCTGCTTGGTGGCTCAGGCCCCGGGGCGCTGGTGTTGATCTGCGCAGGCTTCATGGTCGGCGAATTCTGGGGCATCCTCTGGAATACCGTCTCGGTCAGCCATCGCCAGCGCAGCATCCCGCGCCGGCTGCTGGGCCGGGTGAATTCGGCCTATCGCCTCTTTGCAATCGGCATGGCCCCATTGGGAATGCTGATCGCGGGCCTGCTGACCCGCGGGGCCAGCGACAGGTTCGGCCGCGAGGTCGCGCTGACCGCACCCTTCTGGCTGGCACTGGCGGTCTTTGTCGCCCTCACCCTGACATACTGGAGATTTCTCGCCCGCGCCTTCCTTCGAAGTTGAGCCAAAGGCCGGCGGCGGGTAAGCAGATCCGAGGTGCTCAACAGGGGGGACAGTGGAGCCATGACAGACAACGACAGCCGCAGCACACGCATCACGCCGGAAGAGGCGCTGGCCTATCACATGGAGCCGCGCCCGGGAAAGTTCGACATCGTTGCCTCGACTCCGATGACCACCCAACGCGACCTGTCGCTGGCCTATTCGCCCGGCGTCGCGGTGCCGGTCGAGGCCATCGCCGCCCGGCCCGAGACCGCCTATGACTATACGGTCAAGGGCAACATGGTTGCGGTCGTCTCGAACGGCACCGCGATTCTGGGGCTCGGCAATCTGGGCGCGCTGGCCTCCAAGCCGGTGATGGAGGGCAAGGCGGTGCTGTTCAAGCGCTTCGCCGACGTGAATGCCATCGACATCGAACTGGATACCGAGGATGCCGAGGAAATCATCAACGCCGTCCGCCTGATGGGACCGACCTTCGGCGGGGTGAACCTGGAAGACATCAAGGCGCCGGAATGCTTCATCATCGAGCAACGGCTGAAAGAGATGATGGATATCCCGGTCTTCCACGACGACCA
Source organism: Paracoccus marinaquae (assembly GCF_018860165.1). Classification (GTDB taxonomy): domain Bacteria; phylum Pseudomonadota; class Alphaproteobacteria; order Rhodobacterales; family Rhodobacteraceae; genus Paracoccus; species Paracoccus marinaquae. The sequence goes on along the minus strand of NZ_JAHKNG010000021.1, from coordinate 54,847 downwards.
GCACGGCACGGCGGTGATCTGCGCGGCCGGGCTGCTGAACGCGCTGGAACTGTCGGGCAAGAAGATCGAGGATGTGAAGATCGTCCTGAACGGCGCCGGCGCCGCGGGAATCGCCTGCCTTGAGCTACTGAAATCCATGGGCGCGAAACATGACAACTGCATCATGTGCGATACCAAGGGGGTCATCTATCAGGGCCGCGCCGAGGGCATGAACCAGTGGAAATCGGCCCATGCCATCGCCACGGACCTGCGTACGCTGGAAGAGGCGATGACCGGCGCCGATGTGTTCCTCGGCGTTTCGGCCAAGGGCGCGGTGACGCAGGCCATGGTCGAAAGCATGGCCGACAACCCGGTCATCTTCGCCATGGCCAATCCCGATCCCGAGATCACGCCCGAGGAGGCGCAGGCCGTTCGCCCCGACGCCATCGTGGCGACCGGACGTTCGGACTATCCGAATCAGGTCAACAACGTTCTGGGCTTTCCCTATCTGTTCCGGGGCGCGCTCGACATCCATGCCCGCGCCATCAATGACGAGATGAAGATCGCCTGTGCGGAGGCGCTGGCCAAGCTGGCGCGCGAGGACGTTCCCGACGAGGTCGCCGTCGCCTATGGCCGCAAGCTGACCTTCGGGCGCGACTATATCATTCCGACGCCCTTCGATCCGCGGCTGATCCACCTGATCCCGCCCGCGGTCGCAAAGGCGGGGATGGATACCGGCGTCGCGCGTCGTCCGATCATCGACATGGACGCCTATGAACATTCGCTGAAGGCGCGGATGGATCCGACGGCGACGATCCTGCAGTCGATCCATGCCCGCGCCCGGTCGCGCCAGGCGCGCGTGATCTTTGCCGAGGGCGACGAACTGCGCGTGCTGCGCGCCGCCGTCGCCTGGCAGCGGGGCGGCATGGGCCAGTCGCTGGTCGTCGGCCGTGAGAATGAGGTCAAGGAACTGCTGACCGAGGCAGGGCTTGGCGATGCCGCGCGCGAACTGACCATCGTCAATGCGTTCAATACCCGTCACCTGGAAACCTATCGCGACTTCCTCTACAAGCGGCTGCAGCGTCGCGGCATTGATCGCAGCGATGCCGACAAGATCGTTTCGCGCGACCGCCATGTCTTTGCCTCGCTGATGCTGGTGCATGGCCATGGCGACGGGCTGGTGACGGGTGCAACCCGCAAGAACGCGCATGTCCTGGCGCAGATCGGCCAGGTCATCGACGTGCGCCCGCAGGACCATGCGGTCGGGATCACCGCGATCATGCATAACGGCAAGATCGTCCTGGTCGGCGACACATTGGTTCATGAATGGCCCGAGGCCGGCGACCTTGCCGACATCGCCGAGCGCGGCGCCGCGGTCGCGCGCGGGCTGGGGCTGGAGCCGCGCGTCGCCTTCCTGTCCTTCTCGAATTTCGGCTATCCGCTCAGCGAGCGCGCCATCAAGATGGCCGAGGCGCCCAAGGTGCTGGACGCGCGCGGGGTCGATTTCGAATATGAGGGCGAGATGACCGTCGACGTGGCGCTGAACCCGGAATCGGCGGCGCGCTATCCGTTCAGCCGCCTGACCGGGCCGGCCAATGTGCTGGTGGTGCCGGCACGGCATTCGGCCTCGATCTCGGTCAAGCTGCTGCAGGAGATGGCCGGCGCGACGGTGATCGGCCCGATTCTGACCGGCGTGCCGCAGCCGGTCCAGATTTGCTCGACCACCTCGACGGTGAACGATATCCTGAACATGGCGGCGATATCGGCCGGCGGGCTGGGCACCGCCAAGTAGAGCCCGACACCACGGGCGGTCGAGGCTCGGGCCTCGACCGCCCGTGACATTGACATCTGTACGCCGCCGCACCAAACACGAGTAAATTACTCAGGGTAGACGGATGCAGGATTACCTCGAAGCGGTCGGACATTTCCCGACCGCCCATGCCGGCAAATACATGACGCAGCTCTGCAAGCATTTCGGCCATAAGGTGCCCGCCGAAGTCCATGGCAACGAGGGGAAAATTACCTTCGGCATGGGCAGGGCGCATCTGCTGGCCGACGATGGCAGGCTGACCATCACCCTGGCCGGATCAGCCGAGGAAGCGCTGAACCAGATGAAGGCGATCATCGACAGCCACCTGCAGCGCTTTGCCTTCCGCGAAGAGTTCAGCGGAATGGATTGGGGCAATCCCGACGCGTCCCGCGCCGGATAAACCCGCCCACTGCCTCACGATCCGGATCAACGGGCCGCGCACGCCGCGGCGCGCGCATCGGCGCTGCCCAATACAATTCCCGAGTGTTTTACTGAGATAAAAAAGTCGCACTTTCGGGCGTCCTCGGAAAAACCGACAAAAACAGTTGTGATTAGTGGAGATTGAAATTAATCGGGCGGCGTTTCAACGAATCCAAGGTACTATCATGAACTTGCGTCGCCTCCTTCCCCTGTCCGGGGTATCCCTGATGGCCCTTTCCTCGGCACTTCTGGCGCAGGAAGCCCAGATTTCGCAGAATCCCGGCGCAATCGAATTGACGCCGATCACGCTGATCTCGGGCGGACAGGAGAATGTCGAGGCCACCGGCGGCGTGGTCGTGACCGACGAGGATCTCGAGATCCTGCAACCTACCAACATGTCCGAACTGTTCTCGCGCAACTCGGCGGTCAGCGTTTCGGGCGGCGCCGGCCCGGCCCAGCGGATCTATGTGCTGGGATTGGAGCAGTCGAATCTGGCGGTCAGCGTGGACGGCGTGCCGCAGGGCGTCACCAGTTGGCACCATACCGGCTCGAACGTGGTCGATCCCGCCTTCCTGAATTCGGTGACGGTCGAGGCCGGCGCGGCGGCGGCCGACACGGGCTTCGCCGCCGCTGCGGGTGCCATCAGCTATGAAACCATGGGTGCGCGTGACCTGCTGGCCGATGGCCGCAGCCAAGGCGGCCGGGTGAGCCTGTCCTATGGCAGCAACGGGCGCGGCCTTTCGGCCAGCCTCGCCGGCTATGGCGTCTATGAGGGCTTTGACTGGTTCGCCATGATCCACGGCGCCGACGGCGACAATTACGAAAGCGGCGACGGCCTCGAGATGGACGGCACCGCACCGGGGGTTCAGGGCCTGCTGGCCAAGCTGGGCTATGAATTCGAGGGCCATCGTCTGGAACTGGCCTATGAGTACAACGAGGATGACGCCGACCGGGTCATCAAGATGAACATGGACCTTTACGGCGATGGCATCGACCGCGGTGTCTATCCGCTGAAGGTGACGAACAATACGCTGACCCTGAAATACACCAGCACCGCGCCGACGAATGCCTGGGATCCCGAGGCGATGATCTATGTCACCCGCGACGAATACTGGCGGCCCGACTATGATCCCGAGCGCACCAACGGCGACATGGATCTGGAAACCGAGTCGATCGGCGGTGTGCTGAAGAACACCTACACGCTGGGCCAGGGCACCATCTCGGCCGGCCTGGACTGGGCCTATGACGACTACAGCGTCGACAATTACGGCGATACCGACCGGCGCTTCTGGAACATGAACACGATGCAGATCGGCCTGTTCGCCCAGGGCCGCTTTGAATTCGACAATGGCATCGACCTGTCGACCGGCCTGCGCCTCGACAATCAGCGCTTCACCGACTGGACCAGCCAGAGCCGGTCGGACAGCGGCGTCAGCGTGAACGGCACCGCCGCCTATGAATTCGCGGACGGCTACGAGATCTTCGCCGGCGCCTCGCGCACCTGGCTGGGTTACGATCTGGGCGAATACGGCCTGCTGCATGCGCGCACCGCCGATTTCCGCGTCGCCGCAGATTTCGAACCCGCGACAGCAACCAATACCAAACTGGGCCTGAACGCCGATCAGGGCAACTGGACCGGGAACCTGACCTTCTTCGACACCCGGCTGGATGGTCTGGGATCCTACAACACCGACGGCCAGTATGACGAGGATCCGGCCACCTTCGGCTATCTCGAGAACGGCGGCGAATACCGCAGCAAGGGCTTTACCCTGCAGGGCGCCTACACATGGGGCTCGGGGCGTGTCGGCGGCAGCTTCACCAAGGCCGATGTGACCTTGGACGGCGAGGACAAGCTGCCCGATGGCGGAACCGGGATGCCCTTCGGCGAACTGGCCACGCTCTATATCGATCAGGAAATCCCGCAATATAACCTGACGGTCGGCGGCAACCTCGAATGGGCAGGAGATCTGTCGGGCGACTATCTGAGCGAAGCGGGCTTCTATGACCATTCCTCTTACGCGGTAGTCAACGTCTATGGCGAATGGCGCCCGGAAAGCCATGACAACATGGTCGTCCGGCTGGGCATCGATAACCTGTTCGACGAGGACTATTACGAGCGTTCCAGCTATGTCGAACGCGACCGGGGCGGCCGCGATATCGACCCGCTCTATGCCCCCGGTCGGACGGTCACGCTGGGCCTGAACGTCGACTTCTGAATTCGGACGCTGACGGTGGCGGCCTGAAGCCGGCACCGTCACCCACCGACAGCAATCCGGTTGCGCGTTTCCCTCGTCGCGCAACCGGTACCGACAGGACCACTCGCACGCCCCGGAAACCCCGAACACCGGCGATCATCGCGGTATCAGAGTCCGGCGCGGTTACCCGCCTTACGCAGCGTCAAGGGCATAGGCAATTCTACCTGCGCAATCATGCGAATAGCCGAACGGAGCGGTTCGCGGCATAGTCTCACTGTCGCCAGGAAGAGAGTGAGCAGGTGATGATTGCAAGGTCAGAATTTCGGTCGCACGAACCAGTCGGCCATGTGCATGGGTGGCGAGTGACGACCTGACCGAAGACATTTGAGGCAAGCCTTTTCAGTGCTGCCGGAAGTTCACGCGGTCACGCGCAGCTTCCGGCAGCTTTTTTGCGTCAATGCCATGCGATCGCGGTGCCCTGGCCGCGCCGCCTATCGGTTGGCCCGCAAGGCCAGATCGATCAGTTCCACGATCGATCCGACATCCAGCTTTTCCAGGATGCGGGCGCGATGGTGATCGACGGTCCGGGGGCTGATATCCAGATGGCGGCCGATTTCCTTGCTGGAAACCTCGGCCGGATGGGCGAGGATGTGATCCACGATTTCACGTTCGCGCGGGGTCAGCCGCTCGAATCTTTCGCGCGTCTCCCGCAGCGCCCGGCTGTTGGCCTGCATGTCGGCGGCCATCTCCAGCGCCGAGTGGATGCGCTCGATCAGGTCCGACTGGCGGAAGGGTTTCTCCAGGAAATCTATCGCGCCGCCCTTCATCGCCTCGACCGATTCCGGAATGCCGCCATGGCCGGTGATGAAGATGGTCGGCAGCTGCCTGCCCTCGTCGTTGAGATGCTTCTGAAGCTCCAGCCCGGACATCCCCGGCATGCCATAGTCGAGAACCAGGCAGGCCAGACGATGATTGTCATAGGCGGCCAGAAAAGCCTCGGCCGACTCGTAGGTCTCGACCTCGAAGCCGCGAAGCCGCAGCGCGCGCGACAGCGACAGCCGGATCGCCGGATCGTCATCGATGATGAAAACGCTTCGAGTCCCTTCAGGATCCGCCATGGGCATCTTTCCCTTCACACCGTCCGCCGCAGATCAGGCAACATCGCCCGAACGCGCCCCGCCCGCACCGGATGTCATATCGACCGGAAGCGTGAAACGGAAGCGCGCGCCGCGCGTATAGCTGCGGTCGATATCCAGCTTGCCGCCATTGGCCTCGACCAGCGACCGGCAGATCGACAGGCCCAGCCCCATGCCGGTGGCCTTGCTGGTTTCGAACTTGGTGAACAGGCTGATATTCGGGCTGACGCCGGGGCCGGTATCCTCGACCTCGACCCGGACAAGATCACCCTCGCGCCTGCCCCTGATGGTGATCTCGCGGGGCTCGGATCCCTCCGCGGCCATGGCCTCGATGGCATTGCGCAACAGGTTGACCAGCACCTGCGCGATCTGGACCCGGTTGCCGCGCACGGCGGGCAGATCCGGAAGCATGTCCAGAATGGCGACATCGGCCTCGTTCGCCTCGGCCTGCACAAGGCGACGGGCCTGTTCCAGCAGGCCGCCAAGGTCGAAGGAGGCAATCCTGATCTCGTCCTTGCCGATGAAGCCACGCAATGCCCGGATGATCTCGCCGGCGCGCAGCGCCTGCTGCTCGATCTCGCGCAGGATTTCCTGCAGTTCCGGGGCGCTGTTTCCGGCATTCTCCACGACCAGCAGGCCGGAATCTGCGTTCTGCGCAATCGCCGCCAGGGGCTGATTCAACTCGTGCGCCAGCCCATCCGCCATCTGGCCCATCATGTTTCCCCGCGCCAGATGCGACAGGTCGCGGTTCAGTCGGGCGATCTCGTTCTCTCGGGCCTTGGCCTCGGTGATATCGTCCATGGTGACCACCGCATGCAGGGGCCTGCCGTTCTGGTCGCGGATCAGGATCGCGTTGACCGCGAAGCTGACGATTCCGCCGCCCTTGCGCCGGATGCGGGCCTCGAGATTGGCCGAATAGGCATCGTTCGAAGCAAGGGCCTGGGGCGAGAACATGGCCGCGTCCTGCGGTGCCGCAAGATCAGAGTAGCGCATGCCCAGCAACTCGTCGGCGGCATAGCCGGTGATCTCGCACAGCTTGGCGTTGACCTTCAGGAAACGACCGGTATCGGGTGCGATCTGGACCATCGCCCGCGATGACAGATCAAAGGTCTGGCCATATTCGCGTTCGGCCTTCTTGCGGGCCGCGATCTGCTGAACCAGCGAATCATTGGCCTGCGCCAGTTCCTTGTAGGTCCGGGGCAACGGCTCGGACGGGTCGGCCTCGCCCTGCGAAACCAGGGCCGCGCGCACCGCGAAGGCGCGGACCGGGCGATAGATGTAATTGGCCAGGAACAATCCGGTGATCCCGGTGATCAGGGCGACGCCCACCGCGATCCAGATATTCTGGGCGCGGTTACGCTTGATCGTCCCGATGAAATCATCCTGGGGCGCATAGACCACGATCGTCCAGGGCAGATTTTCACTGATTGCCGGCAATACATTGGCCACATAGGCATCGCCCTCATACGCGAACTTCGAAAACACCTCCTTCTCGACCGGAAGGGCGACGCCGCTGCCCAATCCGGAGAATGCCGCGCGTGCGATCGGATCGCCGAATTCGCTGATATTGGTAAAGCGCAGGGTGCCGTCTGCGGCCTCGGTCCGGATCAGCGACAGGTCGGGATGGGCAATGACATCGCCATTGCGGTTGATGATCATCGCCTGACCGTTCTCGCCGATCCTCAGCCGGCCGAGGAATTGCGAGATGTCGCTGATCTCGATATCGACGCCGATCACGCCGCGAATGCCGCCCGTTTCGTCCAGAACAGGCGCCGCCAGCGTGATGCCGGGCTGCTGTGACGAGAAGAAGATATAGGGCTCGGTCCAGGTCGTCTGCAGGGTGTCGCGGGCGCCCTTGTACCAGGGCCGGCTGCGCGGATCGAAGGTATCGGCCGGGTCCTCGCTGCGCTCGACCGCGGTAAAGTCCTCGTTGCGCCAGATGAAATCGACCGATCGCTTTCCGTCCTCGAAGGTGATCAGCTTCGACCGGAAGGCCGCCCGCTCCTCGCTTCGCATGATGTAGAAGAAGCTGCCGTCCTCGCCGCCGTAATAGAGGCCCGAGAACTGCGGCGCGATCCGCAACTGCTGGAACAGGAACTGTTCCAGCTGCCGGGGATCGTCGCTGGCCACGACCCGGTGCTGTGCCAGCCGCGCGGCCAGTTCCGCCGCGCCGCGCGCCGCGTCCAGAAACGTGCTGGAATGCTCGGCCGTGTTGATGCCGACATCGCTGAGAAGGCTCTGCGCATGCTTCAGCAGCGCCCGCTCGGACGTGAGGTAGGACGAGAACACCACCGCCAGAACGGCGACCAACTGAAGGCCGGCCAGACCAACGGCCAGCAAGGCGGCAAGAGAAGTTCGCATGGGGCTCACGAGTGATCGCCGGATGATCCGAAAGTGGCGCAAAACCGACCGGTTCCGCAAGCCGCACAATCACAGGGGCGGCTCGCAAGGCCCGGACCCGCGCGGTTTTGCCGCCCGTCGCCCTGTCGTGCCGTGGCGGTGCCCGGGCTGCGCCTGGGCAAGAGACCCGGTTCTTGTCGACAACAGACATCTGCCGGCGTATAAATCAATCGATTGATACAGGAATCCCAGATGGAGCAGCATCCAACCCGGCTGGCCCTGATCGACGCAGCGATGCGCCAGTTCGGCCGTGACGGCTTCGACGCCGCCTCGACCCGCGCCATCGCCGCCGCGGCAGAAACCAACATTTCCTCGATCGCCTACCATTTCGGCGGCAAGGAAGGGCTGCGCATGGCCTGTGCCGACATGGTGGCGCAGCGGATCGTCCTGATCTCGCGCCCGCTGGCACAGATCCCCGGCGACGCCAGCCCGGCGATGGCCCGCGCAACGCTGCGGCGCCTCATGCGGCGCGTGGTCTGCTTTCTCGTCCTGAACTCCGAGGCGCAGGACACCGTGGCCTTCATGTTGCGCGAATTGGCCCAGCCCGACAGCCCGGTCCTCGACCGTCTCTACAGCCAGTTGGTCGAACCGCGGCACCGCGCGCTCTGCCAGCTCTGGTCGCTGGCGACCGGGCGCCCGGCCGAGGCGGACGCGGTCAAGCTGGCCGTGTTCTCGCTGATCGGTCAGGCCTTCTATTTCCGGCTGGCCGCACCCATCGTGCAACGCCGCATGGGCTGGTCCGACTATACGCCCGGTGCTGCGCGGGCGATCGCCCGGCAGGTTCTGGACAATCTCGAGGCAATGATCGGAGACGGCCATGGCTGATCTGCTTTGCGCCATCGGCTTTCTGGCCGCGCTGCTGCCGCATTGCCAGGGCACGGCCTCGCTGGCCACCGGCTATGTCGAAGGCGAATATGTCCAGATCGCACCCTTGACCACCGCCCGGATCACGCGGCTCGAGGTCAGCCGCGGCGACCGGGTGCAACCGGGCCAGCTTCTGGCCGCGGTCGAGGAGGAGGATGCCCGCATCGCGCTGGCCGCGGCCGAGGCCGCCCGCGACCGGGCCGCAAGCGATCTGGCCAATCTGGAACAGGGCAGCCGCGAGCCGGAACTGGCAGCCATCAAGGCGGCCCTGGCCTCGGCCGAGGCTCAGGCGGGCCGCACCGCGCGCGAGGCCGAACGACAGGAACGATTGCTGACACAGCGCGTCACGTCACAGGCGCAACTGGATGCGGCCCGCGCCGCCGCCGACATGGCCACCGCCGCCGTCGCCGAAGCCGAGGCCCGGCTTGCGACCGCGCAACTGCCGGCCCGACCGCATCAGATCGCGGCGGCGCAGGCGGCGCTTGCCCAGGCCGAAGCGAGTCGCGATGCGGCGGCCTGGCACCTGACACAGCGCCAACTGACGGCCGGGGCGCCGGGCATCGTCACTGATATCCTGCGCCGGCCGGGTGAGGTGGCGGGGCCGGCGGCGCCGGTTCTCGGCTATCTGCCCGATGGTGCCGTCAAGCTGCGACTCTATCTGCCCGAGGCCGAACTGTCCTCGATCGCGGTGGGCGACGAGTTGCCGATCACCTGCGACGGTTGCACACCGTCCACCGCCACCGTCACCTATATTGCCGACCGGGCCGAGTTCACCCCGCCGGTGATCTATTCGCGCGCGGCACGGCAGAAGCTGGTCTATCTGGTCGAGGCCCGCCCCGACGGGGATACGCTGCTGAAACCCGGCCAGATCGTCGATATCGGTCCCCTGCCATGACCGCGATCCCCGAAACCGCGATCAGCATCCACGGGCTGACCAAATCCTTCAGCGGCCGCAAGGTCGTCGATGATGTCTCGCTGCAGGTCGCGGGCGGCGAGATCGCCGGCTTTCTGGGGCCCAACGGATCGGGCAAGACCACCTGCATCCGCATGATCTGCGGGCTGCTGACCCCGGATGCGGGCACGGGCACCGTTCTGGGGCTGGACGTTCTGCGGCATCAGCGCCAGATCCGGCGGCAGGTCGGCTACATGACCCAGCGGTTTTCCTTCTACGAAGACCTCTCGATCGAAGAGAACCTGAACTTCGTCGCCGGTCTCTATCACCTGCCGCGGCAGGTGGTGGCCGACACGCTGGCCGATCTGGGCCTGACCTCGCGCAGACGGCAACTGGCCGGCAGCCTGTCCGGCGGCTGGAAGCAGAGGCTGGCACTGGCGGCCTGCATCATGCACAAGCCCCGGCTTCTGCTGCTGGATGAGCCGACGGCGGGCGTCGACCCCAAGGCAAGACGGCAGTTCTGGGACGAGATCCATCAGCGCGCCGCCGGCGGCATGACCGTGCTTGTCTCGACCCATTACATGGACGAGGCCGAGCGCTGCCACCGCATCCACTATATCGCCTATGGCCGGCTCGTGATCTCGGGCACGGTGGCCGAGGTGATCGCGAATGCCGGCCTGACCACGCTGACCGTCGAGACGGCCGAGCCCGGTCAACTGGCGGCGCGGTTGCGACGGGCGCCGGGCGTCGATCAGGTCGAACCCTTCGGCACCTCGCTGCATGTGACCGGCAGCGACCCCGCCGCACTGCGCGCCGCGCTGGCGGCGCATGACGCAACCGGCACGGCCGCCGAGACCAGCCTCGAAGACGTGTTCATTCGCCTGATGGGCCAGTCGGACGACAATATCCGATGAGCCTTTCGCTGATCCGGCTTGGCGCGCTTCTGCGCAAGGAATTCATCCAGATGCGGCGCGACCGCGTCACTTTCGCGATGATGCTGGCGGTGCCGATCATGCAGCTTCTGCTGTTCGGCTTCGCCATCAACACCGATCCCAAGCAATTGCCTGCCGCCCTTGTCGCACCGGTACAGGATCGGTTCACCCGCGCCATGAGCGTGGCGCTGGAAAACACCGGATACTACCGCTTTGTCGCCCCCGATGCCACCGCCGCCGAGGCGGAACGGCTGCTGTCCCAGGGGCAGGTCGCCTTCGTGGTCACAGTGCCCGGCAATTTCGGCGAGCGATTGCTGCGCGGCGAAAGCCCGCAGATGCTGATCGAAGCCGATGCCACCGACCCGGCCGCTGCCTCGGGCGCGATCTCGACCCTTGGCACCGTCGGCGCCCAGGCGCTGCGGCGCGAACTGGGCCAGCCCGCCAGTTCGGCCCCCGGCCCGGAGATCGTCGTCCACCGCCGCTATAACCCCGAGGGCATCACCCAGTACAATATCGTGCCGGGTCTCTTGGGCATCATCCTGCAGATGACCATGGTGATGATGACCTCGATGGCCCTGACCCGCGAGATCGAGCGCGGCACGATGGAGAACCTGCTGGCCATGCCCGCCACCCCGGCCGAGATCATGCTGGGCAAGATCGCCCCCTTCATCGGCGTCGGCGCGGTGCAGATGCTGGTCATCATCGGCGCCGCCGGGATGATCTTCGACGTGCCCTTCATCGGCTCGCCCTGGCTGCTGTTCTCGGGGGTTCTCGCCTTCGTGCTGGTGCTGGTATTGCTGGGCTACCTGATCTCGACCATGGCGCGGACACAGATGCAGGCGATGCAGCTGTCGATCTTCATCTTCCTGCCTTCGGTCCTGCTGTCCGGCTTCATGTTTCCGTTCCGGGGCATGCCCGGCTGGGCGCAGGTTCTGGGCGAGGTCCTGCCGGTGACGCATCTGCTGCGCCTGGTCCGGGCGGTGATGCTGAAGGGCGCGCAGCCGGGCGATGTCGCCGGCCATTTCCTCGCCCTCGCCATCATGGCCGTGGTGCTGGGCACGCTGGCCCTGTTCCGCTTTCGCAAGACGCTGGACTGAGGTGCGGCTCTGCGCCGATCCGTCAGGTCTTCATGCCGAACCGGGGCGGATCAGAGGCCCTCGTCCTCGTCCAGACCCAGCATGATGTTGAGGTTCTGAACCGCCGCGCCCGAGGCGCCCTTGCCCAGATTGTCCAGCACCGCCACCACCGTCGCGCAGCCGCCCTCGTCATCGCCATGCACGCTGATCTGCATGACGTTGCTGCCGTTCATCGCGGTCGGGACGATCCGCGCGCCGATCTGCTCGGCCGGCACGACCTGCACGAACTGCTGCCCGGCATAGTGATCGGCCAGCGCCTCGAACAGGGCCGCAAGCGAGCGGTCATCGTCCAGATGCAGCGGCAGTTGCACGGCCATGCCCTGCGCGAAATTGCCCACCGAGGGGGCAAAGACCGGCTGCACCAGCAAGCCGGTATGGGCCATGATCTCGGGGATATGCTTGTGACGCTGATTCAGCCCATAGACGAAATGGGCCGGCGCGGCGCCGTCCTCGTATTCCGCGACCAGCGCCTTGCCGCCGCCGGTGTAGCCACTGACGGCGTTGATCGCCAAGGGCTCGTCGGCATCGATCAGCCCGGCGGCGACCAGCGGCGCGAGAATCGCGATCGAGCCGGTGGAATAGCAGCCGGGATTGCTGACCAGCCGCGCCCCGGCGATCTGGTCGCGGATATGGCCGGACAGTTCCGGGAAGCCGTAAACCCAGCGGTCATGCACCCGATGCGCCGTCGAGGCGTCGATCAGCCGCACGTCCAGATCGCGGGCCAGTTCCACCGCCTCGCGCGCGGCGTCATCGGGCAGGCAAAGGATCGCCACATCGGCCTGTTCAAAGGCTGCGCGGCGCGCGCCGGCATCCTTGCGCAGCTCGTGGTCGATCTGGATCAGGGCGATGTCCGGGCGCACTTCCAGCCGCTCGCGGATCTGCAGGCCCGTGGTGCCGGCCTCGCCGTCGATGAAGATGCTATATGCCATGCCCAGACCTCCGATGCGATCAGCGCCGCTTATAGGCGAAGCCCGGTGCCGCCACAATCGCGGCCGGGCCTCAGATCGAGCAGATCTCGGAACGGGTCAGAAAGCGCTTTTCACGGCCGTTATCCAGGCTGAACATGCCGCCGCGTCCGGGCACCACGTCGATGATCAGGTCGGTATGTTTCCAGGTCTCGTACTGGCTGGCCGAGATATAGAAGGGCGCACCGCCGATCTCGCCCAGCTTCACGTCGCGCTCGCTGACCTTGAAATCGCCCTGCGGATAGCACATCGGGCTGGAGCCGTCACAGCAGCCGCCGGACTGGTGAAACAGTACCGGGCCGTGATCCGCGACGATCTCGTCGATGAGTTGCAGGGCTGCGGGGGTGGCTGTGACCGTGCCCATGGCGTCCTCCTCCTTGCGCGTGGCGGGCCGGGCACCGATCCCCGGCGCGCCGGTCCCGCGATTGTGGCCGATCCCGCCGCGAAATTCCAGTTGCTGCGGAAACCGGAAAAGCCGGGCGAGCCTCGCGGAAATCAGATCTCCATGACCATTCGGCCCTCGATCTGGCCCTTGTGCATCCTGGCGAAGATGTCGTTGACTTCCTCGAGCTTCGCCTTGTGGATCGTCGCCTTGACCTTGCCGTCGCCGGCGAAATCCAGCGATTCCTGCAGATCCAGCCGGGTGCCGACGATCGAGCCGCGCACGGTCACGCCGTTCAGCACCATCCCAAAGATATCCAGCGGGAAATCCCCCGGCGGCAGCCCGTTCAGCGACACCGTGCCCCCGCGCGAGACCATGCCCACCGCCTGCTGGAACGCCTTGGGGCTGACCGCGGTGACCAGAACGCCCTGCGCGCCGCCATCGGTTTCCTTGCGGATCTTGGCCACCGGATCCTCGGTCATGGCATTGGCGGTCACCGTCGCGCCCAGCTTGCGCGCCAGCGCCAGCTTTTCCTCGTCGATATCGACGGCGGCGACGTTCAGGCCCATGGCCTTGGCATATTGCACCGCCATATGGCCCAGCCCGCCGATGCCCGAGATCGCCACCCAGTCGCCCGGCTTGGTGTCGGTCACCTTCAGCCCCTTGTAGACGGTGACGCCCGCGCACAGCACCGGAGCGATCTCGGCGAAATCCACATTTGCCGGCAGATGGCCGACATAGTTCGGATCGGCCACGACATATTCCGCGAAACCGCCATTGACCGAATAGCCGGTGTTCTGCTGGCTTTCGCACAGCGTCTCCCAGCCGCCGAGGCAGTGCTTGCAGAAACCGCAGGCGGAATAAAGCCAGGGCACGCCCACGCGGTCGCCTTCCTTTACATGCCTGACGCCCGCGCCGACGGCAGAGACGAAGCCGACGCCCTCGTGGCCCGGAATGAAGGGCGGCTTGGGCTTCACCGGCCAGTCGCCCTCGGCGGCATGCAGGTCGGTATGGCAGACACCTGAAGCCTTGATCCGAACCTGGATCATGCCGGGGCCGGGTTCGGGCACCGGCACCTCGTCGATGGTCAGCGGCTTGCCGAATTCGCGGACAACGGCAGCCTTCATGGTCTTGCTCATCGGGTAATCCTTGCCTTGCGCGGCAATGGCCTGCCGCGGCGGTTGTAGAATTGGAATGTCGCTGCTGACGGGTGGCGGGGCGCGCGTCCGGCGCCCCGCCTGGCTGGCCGGTTCGGGCCTTAGAAGAAGCCCAGCTTCTTCGGGCTATAGCTGACCAGCATGTTCTTGGTCTGCTGATAGTGATCCAGCATCATGCGGTGGTTTTCCCGGCCGATGCCCGACTGCTTGTAGCCGCCGAAGGCCGCATGGGCCGGATAGGCATGGTAGCAGTTGGTCCAGACCCGGCCCGCCTTGATCGCGCGACCGAAGCGGTAGCAGGTATTGGCCTCACGCGACCAGACACCGGCGCCCAGACCATAAAGCGTGTCATTGGCGATCGACAGCGCCTCGTCCTGATCCTTGAAGGTGGTCACCGACACGACCGGGCCGAAGATCTCCTCCTGGAAGACCCGCATCTTGTTGTTGCCCTTCAGGACGGTCGGCTTGATGTAGTAGCCGCTGGACAGTTCGCCGCCCAGATCGGCCGCTTCGCCGCCCGTCAGCACCTCGGCACCTTCCTTGCGGCCGATGTCGAAATAGCTGAGGATCTTTTCCTTCTGCTCGCTCGAGGCCTGCGCGCCGATCATCGTGGCGCTGTCGCGCGGATCGCCCTGCACGATGGCCTGCACGCGCTTCAGCGCACGGTCCATGAAGCGGTCATAGATCGATTCGTGGATCAATGCGCGCGACGGGCAGGTGCAGACCTCACCCTGGTTCAACGCGAACATCACGAAGCCCTCGATCGCCTTGTCGAAGTAGTCGTCATCCTCGCGGGCCACATCCTCGAAGAAGATGTTGGGCGATTTGCCGCCCAGTTCCAGCGTCACCGGGATCAGGTTCTCGGCCGCGTATTGCATGATCAGCCGGCCGGTGGTGGTTTCCCCGGTGAAGGCAATCTTCGAGATGCGCGGGTTCGAGGCCAGCGGCTTGCCGGCCTCGAGACCGAAGCCGTTCACGATGTTCAGCACGCCCGGCGGCAGCAGGTCGCCGATCAGGTCGGCCAGAACCATGATCCCGGCAGGGGTCTGCTCGGCCGGTTTCAGCACCACGCAGTTGCCCGCAGCCAGTGCCGGCGCCAGCTTCCAGGTCGCCATCAGCAGCGGGAAGTTCCACGGGATGATCTGGCCGACCACGCCCAGCGGCTCGTGGAAGTGATAGGCGACGGTGTCGTGGTCGATTTCCGAGATCCCGCCTTCCTGCGCGCGCAGGACACCGGCGAAGTAACGGAAATGATCAACCGCCAGCGGCAGGTCGGCCGCCATCGTCTCGCGGATCGGCTTGCCGTTGTCCCAGGTTTCGGCGGTGGCCAGCAGTTGCAGGTTGGCTTCCATCCGGTCGGCGATCCGGTTCAGGACATTCGCGCGCTCGGCGGCCGAGGTCTGGCCCCATTTGTCCTTGGCGGCATGGGCTGCATCCAGCGCGGCCTCGATGTCATCGGCATTCGAGCGCGCGATCTCGCCAATCTCGCCCCCGGTGATCGGGGTGGTGTTGATGAAATACTTGCCGGATTTCGGCGCGACCCACTGGCCGCCGATGAAGTTGTCGTAACGCTTGGCGAAGGGCAGCACGCCCACGCCCTTGAACTCGTGTGCTTGATCGTTCGGCATTGGTTTCCTCCTCTGAACGGTCCCGAAGTCCTCTGTCTTCGGGCGATGGGGCATAGCTTGACGCGCATATGCCGCAAAGCAATGTCGACTTTGGTGCCGCATGGGGCTGCCTGTCTCAGCCGTGAGACAGTCGAGGCTATTTTCCGGTCAGACCCAGCCGGGTCATGCGGCGATACATCGTCGCCCGGCCGATCCCAAGCGCCCTTGCGGCGGCCGAGACATTCCCCTCGGCCCGCGCCAGCGCCCGCGCGACGGCGGCGCGCTCGGCCTTGTCGAATCCCTTCAACTCGTCGCTGCGGCCCAGCAGATCGGCGGCCGGGCGCGGTCGTATCGCGCCCTCGCGTTCCAGCCCCAGCACGCGACGGGCGGCACGCGTCGCGCCGACCGCCAGGTCGTCCTTGTCCACCGCCAGAAGGGCCGCCGTGTCCACAGGGTCATCCGAGGCCAGCACGATCCGCGCCTCGGGAAAGCTGGCGCGGAAGAAGATCGTCTCGATGGCGCGGGCCGCCTGCGCGACCTGCGCCCCGATCAGCCGGTTGCCGGGTTCGGTCTGGTCGGCCCGGGCCGAGCTGACATCCAGCGCCGCCAGCAGCCGCCCGTCCGGCCCCCAGATCGGCGCATCCATGCAGGACAGGCCGATATTGCGGGTATGAAAATGCTCGGCCCGGTGAATGGTCACCTGCCGGCCCTCGGCCAGACAGGTGCCGATGCCATTGGTGCCCTGCGCCATTTCGGACCAGTCGGCACCCTGCCACAACCCCCAGTCACGGAACTGGGCGGCGTCGGAATCGCTCATGCGCTGGTCCAGCACAACGCCCTCGGCATCGGTCAGCAGGACGTTGCATCCCGACAGGCCGACAATGTGGTGAAGCTGGTCCAGTTGCGGGCCCGCGAGATGCAGGAAGTGTTCCATCGCCTGCCGGCGCGCGGCCAGTTCGGGCTGCGAAAGCCGGCCGGGCCGGCTCCGATCCGCCGGATCGAGCCCGTATCGCATCATCGACCGACGCCATGAGGCGGCCAGTGCCGAGGTCGCGGATTTCGACCGCGACTGCTCGACCACCAGATCCGCGTGGCTGCGTTGAATCATGTGTTCTCCCCCGCAGCAGAGAGTATAGCAGAAGCGCGCGCCGGTGTTTTAAGACTTTAGTCGTGCCCGCGGCGGGTCGGACGGGATCAGGCCTGCGAGAACGCGCCCCCCGCATGATCCGGCGCGGCCGCGGCCCGAGGCGCATAGGGCGGCAGCGCGACACCATCCCGATAGAGAAGCGAGCGGCCTTCATGGAACAGGTGCATCGCGCCGGGATCGGCGGTCAGCCGCACGCTGCGGCCGCTGAGGCCGGGATGGATGCCGGGCAGCTTGGCGATGACCGGAACCTGCTGTCCCTGCGTCCCGAAATACAGCAGCGTCACCTCGCCCAGGGCTTCGGTCAGATCGACCTTTCCCTCGAAGAGGGCCTCGCCCTCGGTTTCGCGCATGTCTTCGGGGCGGATGCCCACATTCACGCGGATCCCCTCGTCGCCGGCGCGGGTCGGAATCGCCACATGCGCCACACCGCCGCCATCCAGCGTCACCGTGGTCAGATCGCCGGTGGCCGAGACCCTGCCCGGCAGCAGGTTCATGGCCGGCGAGCCGATGAACTGCGCCACGAATTCGGTCATCGGCCGCTCATAAAGCTCCAGCGGCGCACCGACCTGGGCGATTCCCCCGCCGGCCAGCACCACGATCCGATCCGCCAACGTCATCGCCTCGGTCTGGTCATGGGTGACATAGATCATCGTGCGATCGGGCATCGAGGCTTTCAGCTGCGCGATCTCGATCCGGGTGGCGACCCGCAGCGCGGCGTCGAGGTTCGACAGCGGCTCATCGAACAGATAGACTTGCGGATCGCGCACGATGGCCCGGCCGATGGCGACCCGCTGACGCTGGCCGCCCGACAGCGCCTTGGGCAGCCGGTCCAGATAGGGGGTCAGCTGCAGCATCTTGCCGGCACGGTCGGTGGCCTCGCGGATCTGCTCTTTCGACTGGCCGGCGATCTTCAGCGCGAAGGCCATGTTGTCGCGCACGGTCATGTGCGGGTAAAGCGCATAGGACTGGAACACCATGGCGATGCCGCGCTGGCTGGGCGGGATGTCGTTCATCCGCTGGCCACCGATATCCAGCGTCCCGCCGGTGATCCGCTCCAGCCCGGCAATCATCCGCAAGAGCGTGGATTTTCCGCAGCCCGACGGGCCGACGAAGACGATGAACTCGCCCGAAGCAATGTCGAGGTCGATGTTCCTCAGCACATCCACATCGCCATAGGACTTCGCGACATTCGTGAGTTTCAGATCGGCCATCCCGGTCTTCCTCCCTTAATCCTCGATGATCTGAACTTGCCAGGGCGCCAGCCCGCCCGCCGCACTGTCGGAAAGATTGGCGCGGATGCTCAGCGATTGCCGGTCGTCGGCGCGACGGAAGGACAGCACCGCCCCCTCGGCCCCGATCCCGGTCATGCTGCCCGAGCGCAGCGTCGGATAGTCGCGGCGCAGCCCGATCGCACGGCGGTAGTGATGCAAGAGCGACTGCGCCTCGGCGTCCTGCGCGGCCACGCTGCGCGGCAGATGCGCCTCGGGCACCGGCAGCCAGGGCTTGCCGGTCGAGAAGCCGCCGTTTTCCGAGCCGTCCCAGACCATCGGCGTGCGGCAGCCGTCGCGACCCTTGAATTCAGGCCAGAACTCGATGCCGTAGGGATCGCGCAGATCCTCGAACTGCAGGTCGGCCTCGGGCAGCCCCAGTTCCTCGCCCTGATAGAGACAGACCGAGCCGCGCATGCAGATCAGCACCGTGGCATAGGCCCTCGCGGCCTCGTCGGACAGGTTCCAGCGGCTGACATGGCGCACCACATCATGGTTCGACATCGCCCAGCAGGGCCAGGAATTCGGCGCCACCGCCTGCATGTCTGCAAAGACCTGCACGATGCGGTCGGCGCTCAGGTCATCGCCGGACAGGAAGTCGAAGACATAGGACATCTGCACCCGGCCCGGCACGCCGGTATATTCCTCCAGCAGTTCCAGCCCACGCTCGCTGTCGCCGATCTCGCCCACCACCACGGCACCGCGCGGCTTCAGCGCGGCGGCAAAGCGCTCGAGAAACGCCAGGTTCTCGGGCTGCGACTTGTCGTATCGGTGGCTCTGGTGGTTGTAGGGATTGACCGCGGGCGCGGTATCGGCCTTGCGCCGTTCGGGCGGCAGGGGCGGGTTGTCGCGCAGCCGCGCGTCGTGGAAATAGAAGTTGATCGTGTCGAGGCGAAACCCGTCCACACCCCTGTCCAGCCAGAAGCCGGCCATGTCCAGCAGCGCGTCCTGAACCTCGCGGTTGTGAAAGTTCAGATCCGGCTGCGAGGTCAGAAAGTTGTGCAGATAATACTGTTCGCGCCGCGCGTCCCACTGCCAGGCCGGGCCGCCGAAGATCGACAGCCAGTTGGTCGGCGGCGTACCGTCCGGCTTCGGATCGGCCCAGACATACCAGTCGGCCCTGGCATTGTCGCGGCTGGCGCGGCTTTCGCGGAACCACTCGTGCTGGTCCGAGGTATGCGACATGACCAGATCGATCAGCACCTTCAGGCCCAGTTCATGGGCACGCCCGATCAGCCGGTCGAAATCCTCCATCGTGCCGAACAACGGGTCGATGCCGCGATAGTCGCTGACATCATAGCCATAATCCTTCATCGGCGAGGTGAAGAAAGGAGAGATCCAGATCGCATCCACCCCCAGCGAGGCCACATGGGGCAGGCGTTGCGTGATCCCGGCCAGATCGCCGATCCCGTCGCCGGTCGTGTCCTGAAAGCTGCGCGGATAGATCTGGTAGATGACCGCGCCTCTCCACCAATCATTCATATTGTCGTTCAAGTCAGCCACCCTTCACGGAACCGGCCAGCAGGCCGCGGACCAGATATTTTTGCATTGCGAAGAAGACGATCAGCGGCACCGCGATCGAGATGAACGCCGATGTCGCGAGGATTTCCCATTCACCACCCTTCGAGCCCATCAGCTCGCGCAGCACCCCGGTCATCACCAGCTGCTCGCGGGTATTGCCCAGGAAGACGGTGGCCACCAGCAGGTCGTTCCAGACCCAGAGGAACTGGAAGATCGCGAAGCTGGCCAGCGCCGGGAAGGACAGCGGCAGGATGATGCGGCGGAAGATCTGGAACTCGGTGGCGCCATCGACACGGGCGCTTTCGATCACTTCGCGCGGCAGGCCGACCATGTAATTCCTGAGCAGATAGATCGCCAACGGCAGCCCGAATCCGGTATGCGCCAGCCAGATGCCGAGATATCCCTTGCCGATCCCCAATTCGTTATGCAGCCGCAGGAGAGGGATCAGCGCCACCTGCAGCGGCACGACCAGCAGCCCGACCACGGCGGCGGTCAGCAGCGCACGGCCGGGAAACTCCATCCAGGCCAGCGCGTAGGCGGCGAAGGCGGCGATCAGGATCGGGATCACCGTGGCCGGGATCGTCACCGTCAGCGTGTTCATGAAGGCGCGGCCCAGCCCCTCGGCCGTCAGCACCCGCTGATAGTTGCCGGTGGTGAACTTTGGCGGCACCGTGGTGGTGGTAAAGATCCGCTCGCCCCGGCGCATCTCGAACGGGGCGTCCGAGACCAGCCGATAGCTGCCATCCTCATTCACGGTCAGCTGCCATCCGTCCTCGATCTCGGTCATCTCGCCGGGGGCGAAGGCCGCGGGTTCGCGGGCACGGATGCCCCAGCCGACAAGGTCCTGTTCGCCCTCAAGCACCGTTCCCTCGATGACATAGCGCCCATCGACCTGCACCGCGTCAGCATCCGTGCCGGTGCGCACGAAGCCGGTCGCCTCGGCGGCCGAGAAGGACTGCCACCAGCCGCTGGCCGCGATCTGGTCACGATCCCGAAAGGAGGACACGAAAAGTCCCAGCGTCGGGATCGTCCATAGCAGCACCAGCAGGAAGGCTGAGATGTTCACCACCCATGTCAGGGAGGATTTCTGTCCGGCCATGCCCTCCATCAGCGACCCTCCTTGCGGGCGTTGCGAATGTTCCAGATCATGATCGGCGTGACGAGGATCATCAGCACCATGGCGATGGCCGAGCCGCGACCGTAATCGGGCGTGCCGCGGAACATCCAGTCATACATCAGATTGGCCAGCACCTGCGTCCCCCATTGCCCGTTGGTCATGACGAAGACGATATCGAAGACCTTCAGCACGACGATGGTGATGGTCGTCCAGACCACGGCGATCGTGCCCATGATCTGCGGAACCTTGATCCTGAAGAACACCTGCAGGGGCGAGGCGCCGTCGAGGATCGCCGCCTCGATCGTCTCTTCGGGGATGCCGCGCAGCGCGGCGGACAGGATGACCATGGCGAACCCGGTCTGGATCCAGACCAGCACGATCATCAGGAAGAAGTTGTTCCACGGGATCAGCGTCAGCCAGATCTGCGGATCACCGCCCAGCCTGGTGACGATCCAGTTCAGCAGCCCGATCTGGGTCTCGCCGGCTTCGCGGTATTCGTAGATGAACCGCCAGATCACGCCGGCCCCGACAAAGCTGATGGCCATCGGCATGAAGATCAGGGATTTGCCGATATTGCCCCATTTCAACCGGTCGGTCAGCTGCGCCGCGATCAGCCCGAACAGGGTCGCCAGCGCCGGCACGACCAGCAGCCACAGCATGTTGTTGAGCATGGATTCGCGGAACTTGCCGTCGCCCAGGGCCCAGATGTAGTTGCCGGGGCCGACGAAGCGGCTGCCATCGGAGTTGTGCAGCGACCGCCACAGGCTGTCGAAGACGGGATAGACGAGATACAGCCCCAAAAACAGGATCGCCGGTCCCAGGAACAGCCACGGCCGGATCATGCTTGCCTTGCGGATATTGTCGCCCGCACGGGGTCCACGCGGCGGATAAACCGCATCGAGGACCATGTTCGATCCCCAGAACCAGGCCACACAGCCAAAGACGCCAATGGCGATCGTGCTGACGGCCAGCCAGAACAGTTCCATCTCTCCTCCCCCTGTCTTGCGGGGCGCGGCGGCGGATCAGCCCTGCCGCCGCGCCGGTTGCCGGTTCAGGTCAAGATCTCAGTTCAGCGTCGCCCAGGTCTGCTGGATCGCATCCGCCACTTCCTGAGCCGACTTGCCGCCGACGAAATCGACCATGCCGGTCCAGAAGGCCCCCGCGCCGATCGCGCCCGGCATCAGATCCGAACCATCGAAACGGAAGGTGGTCGCATTGGTGAGGATCTCGCCCATCTTCGCCAGGGTGGGATCGCCATAGGCCTCGGCATTGACGCCGGTATAGGCGGTCAGGAAGCCGGTCTGCGTCATCCAGATTTCATGCGCGGCCGGAACCTTCAGGAACTCGATGAAGGCCCTTGCGCCCGGGTTGTCAGACAGCACCGCGAACAATGTGCCGCTGCCCATGACCGGCTGGCCCTTGCTGCCATCGGCCGGCGCGGGGAAGTAGAAGAAATCCGCGTCCTCGCCCATCACCACGCCGTCCGGGAAGAACGAGGGGATGAAGCTGGCCTGACGATGCATGTAGCAGGCCGGCGGGCTGTCAAAGAGACCCTTGGGACTGTCGCGGAAGTCGGTGGCGGACACCGCACCCGGGCCTCCGGCGGCGAAATCGGGATTCTTCGCATACCAGCCGAATTCCTCGATCGCGGCAACGATCTTTGGATCGTTGAAGGGCAGGTCGTTGGTGGCCCAGGCGTCGTAATCCTCGGGGCTGTGCAGGCGCAGCACCAGATCCTCGACCCAGTCGGTCGCGGGCCAGCCGGTCGCGCCGCCCGAGCCCAGTCCGATGCACCAGGGCGTTTCGCCATCGGCCGCGATCTGTTCGGTCAGCGCCTTCAGATCCTCATAGGTCTCGGGCACCTCATAGCCCGCGTCCTCGAAATTCTCGGGCACATACCAGACCAGCGATTTCAGATCGGCCTTGTAGGGAAAGGCGAAAAGCTGCGTCTGCCCGTCGGCGCCGGCATAGCTTGACAGCGCCGCCCAGCTTTCGCCGGCGGCATAATTCTCGGCCAGCCAGGCGGCGGTTTCTTCGCCCAGCGGTTTCAGATGGCCCTTCCGCGCCAGATCCGCTGCCAGCCCCGGCTGCGGGAAGATCGCGACATCGGGAGGGGATCCGGCCTCGCTGTCGATGACGATCTGCTGCTCGAAACTGTCCGAGCCGGAATAGTTGACCGTCGCGCCCGTCGCCTCTTCGAAATAGGCGATGACCGAGGTGAACAGTTCCTGGTCGGGGCCAAGCCAGGGACCCAGGACGGTGAATTCCTGTCCCGCCAGATCGCCATGCGCCGCCTTGAAATCCTCGAGACTCTGCCAGTTGATCCGGTCATCGCTGCCCGGCTCGATCACCAGTTCCGCCTGCGCCGAACCCGCCAGCAGGGCCGCAGCGGCGGCGGTCGCCAACATCGCTTGTTTCAAGTCTTCCTCCCTCTTTGCGCCAGAATCACCGTGGAGACTGGCCGTTAACGCTAACAATGCCGTAGTGGCGTTTTTTTGTCAAACGCTTATCATTCCCATTCCAGTTCCTTGTAGGCTGCGGTCGCGTTGCGGGCTGCCGATTCGGGAAAGGCGTTCCAATATTCAGCCATTTTTTCCAGCCTGTTAACGATCTGTGACACGGCACTCGACATGGGGATGCCGTCCCGAATTTGTGCCCGCGTTTCTTCCTCAAGCGCTTTCAAAAACGCCTGTTGCGGCGTGACCGCCTGCGCCCAGTTCGCCGCCACCGGGCCATGTCCGGGCACAACCAGACGCGGCATCGGATCCGGCGGCACATCTCCCCATTGCAGCCATCCCGAAAGCGATCCGTCAAGGATCGGCGTCAGATCGCGAAACAGCAGGTCTCCCGCGAACAGCGTTCCGGTCTCGTGATCGAACACGGTCAGGTCATTGTCGGTATGGGCCACCGGCGCGGCGGCAAGGGTCAGCCGCCGCCGCCCCAGATCGATCTCCAGCCGATCCTCGACCGTCGTCTCGGCCAGAACCGTTTCCGTGCCAAGGACCGTCGCGGGCGGATAGAGACGGGCAATATTGTCGAGATAGGTCTGCGCCCGCAGCTCCAACGCCTGCGGCAGCGCGGCATGGCCCAGGATCTGCGCGCCGGCCTCGCGGAACACCGACGCGCCGAAGACGTGATCGGGATGCATATGCGTCAGGATCAGGTGGCTGACGGGCAGATCGGTCAAGCCCCGGATCGCCGCATAGAACTCCTGTCCCTGAGCGCGCGACACGCCACTGTCGATGACCGCAACCGATCTCTCGCCGATCACCACGGCCAGATTGGCGATCCGGCCATCGCCCGTATCCTCCATCTGCACCGGGCTTCCCTCGTAGACGAAAACCCCCGGTGCGATCTGCTGCAGGGGCAGCGACGGCAGGTCGGAAACCGGCAGGCAGGTTGATGCCCCACCAGTCAGCGTCGGGCGCTCGGCCAGCCAGGCCTGGCTGATTCGCGCCGCCGTGGCTTTGCACGCATCAAGGCTGGCGGCTTCTCCGGCGGGCAGCAGGATCGGCGCGCAGACCGCGGAAGAGACGGCAAGACAGGCGGTCAAGATCAGTTGGAACATTGCCGAGCATTCCCGGTAAAGGACTGATGCGGCCCGTATATTCGGACCTGCGACCTTAGTATTGTTGACCCATCCTGCCCCTCATCTATCATGAAATCCAGCCGCAAACTGGCGGCAACGCTTTTTGGAGGAGAAGCACATGGCATGGACCAAACCGACCCTGAAGGAAATCGCCTGCGGCATGGAAATCAACATGTATGCCCCGGCCGAGGACGAGCCCGTCCTGTTCTGACCCTTCGGGAAACGGACTTTAGACGGCCCTGTCTGATCCCCTCGGACAGGGTCGTTTGGTTTGACACGCAATGCACATCATCATCCTAGGCGCCGCGGCAGGGGGCGGCCTGCCTCAGTGGAATTGCGGCTGCGACAATTGTGACGCCGCCCGCGCGGGCCGGATTCCGTCGCTGACGCAGAGTTCCGTCGCGGTCAGTGCCGATGGCCGGGCGTGGGCGATCCTGAACGCCTCGCCCGATATCCGCGCGCAGCTGGCCGCGACCCGCGCGCTGCATCCGACCGGGCTGCGGCAGATGCCGCTTCATTCGGTGCTGCTGACCAATGGCGATATCGACCATGTCGCCGGGCTGCTGACCCTGCGCGAAAGCCAGCCCTTCGCGCTGTTCGCCACCGGGGCCATCCATGACGCGCTGGCCGCCAACCCGATGCTGGCGGCGCTGCAGGCCGATCTGGTGCCGCGCCAGACGGTGACGCTGGACGAGACCATCGACCTTGCCCCCGGCCTCAGCGCCACCCTGTTCGCCGTGCCGGGCAAGGTGCCGCTCTATCAGGAGGGCGAGGTGGTCGAGACCGGCCTTGTCGGCGAAACCACCGTTGGCGTGGAACTGCGCGCCGGGGGTCGCCGCGCGCTCTATATCCCCGGCTGCGCCGCGATGCCGGGCTGGCTCGGGGACCGCATCGCCGGCGCCGATGCGCTGCTGTTCGACGGCACCCTGTGGGAGGATGACGAGATGATCCGCATAGGCCTTGGCCGGAAGACCGGCCGCCGCATGGGCCACATGCCGGTGACCGAAACCATCGAGGCGCTGGCCGACCTGCCCATCGGCCGCCGCGTCTTCGTCCATATGAACAACTCGAACCCGCTGACCGACCCGGCCAGCCCGCAGGCCGCCGAGGCGGCGGCGCGGGGCTGGCAGATCGGCCGCGACGGCATGGAGATCACGCTGTGAAGGACATCCAGGACCAGGCGCAATCGCGCGAGGATTTCGAGGCCCGCCTGCGCGCCATCGGGGCCGAGCGCTACCACGACCGCCACCCTTTCCACGCGCGCCTGCACGGCGGCGGCTGCACCCCCGACGAGGTACGCGCCTGGGTCATCAATCGCTGGATGTACCAGTCGCGCATCCCGATGAAGGACGCGGCCTTCATGTCCCGGGTCGAGGATCCCGACCTGCGCCGCGCCTGGCGCAAGCGGATCGAGGATCACGATGGCGGGATCGCCGAGGGTGGCGGCATCCGCCGCTGGCTGGCGCTGGCCCGCGCGGTCGGGCTGGATCCCGATTACGTCGCCGGCGGCAAGGGCATCATGCCGGCCACGCGCTTTGCCGTGGATGCCTATGTCCGGTTCGTCCGCGACATGCCGCTGCTGGATGCGGTGGCCGCCAGCCTGACCGAACTGTTCGCGCCCAAAATTCATGCACAGCGGATCGAGGGGCTGCTGGCGCATTACGATTTCGCCGATGACACCAGCCTCGCCTATTTCCGCAAGCGGCTGACCGAGGCGCCCGGGGACGTGAAATTCGGCCTCGACTATGTGCTGACCCATGCCGACACCAGGGAGAAGCAGGATGCCGCGGCGGCGGCTCTGGTCTTCAAGACCGATGTGCTGTGGGCGCAGCTGGATGCGCTGTGGCACGGCTATGTCGAGGGCAACATCCCCCCCGGCGCGTGGCGGCCCGGCGAGGGGATGGCGACATGAACGCGCCCGCACGCCCCGCCCCCCTGATCGCGGCCGGGGACATTCCCTTTCTGCCGCGCGGCGTGCGGCTGGAAGATGACCGGGTGCGCGGCATCCGCGTGCTGCAGGCGCCCGAGCGCGCCATGCAACTGGACGCCATCGGCGACGCCATCCTGTCGGAACTGGACGGCCATCGCAGCATGGCCGCCATCGCCCGCGATCTGGCCGCGCGCTACAACGCCCCCGAACAGCGGATCGCCGGCGACATGCGCGACTTCCTGACCGGGCTGATCGAACGTCGCATGGTGTTCCTCAGGGACCGGCCATGAAGGACCTGCCCGCCGAAGCCCGCGACCTCGACGGCCATCCGGTCACCCCGGGCCTGCCGATGGCGATGCTGGCCGAGGTGACGCATCGCTGCCCGCTGGCCTGCCCCTATTGCTCGAACCCGGTCGAGCTGACCCGCGCCGCGGCCGAGATGCCGCCTGAGGACTGGGCCCGCATCTTCCGCGAGGCGGCGGCGCTTGGGGTGCTGCAGGTCCATGTCTCGGGCGGCGAGCCCGGCGCGCGGCGCGATCTGGCGCAGATCGTGGCCTCGGCGCGCGCGGCGGGGCTTTACGTCAACCTGATCACCTCGGGCATCGGCATCACCCGCGCCCGGCTTGAGGAACTGGACCAGGCCGGGGTCGATCACGTGCAACTGTCGCTGCAGGGCATCCGCCCCGACATGGCCGACCGGATCAGCGGTCACCCCGGATCATGGGGCAAGAAGATGGCCTTTGCCGGCTGGGTGGCCGAAATCGGCTTTCCGCTGACCATCAACGCCGTGGTTCACCGCCAGAACATGGAGCGGCTGCCGGACATGATCGACCTGGCCGAAACCCTGGGCGCAAGGCGGATCGAGGTGGCGACGGTGCAGTTCCACGGCTGGGCCGACCTGAACCGAGCGGCGCTGATGCCCACGCGCGAACAGGCCGGTTTTGCGCGTCGCGTGGTCAACGACGCTCGCATCCGGCTGCGCGGCCGGATGGTGATCGACTATGTGCCCGCCGATCATCACGCCATCCACCCCAAGGCCTGCATGGGCGGCTGGGGCTCGACCGGGCTGAATGTCGCGCCCGACGGGACGGTGCTGCCCTGCCACGCCGCCGCCTCGATCCCGTGGATGCGCTTCGAGAACGCCCGCGAGCGAAGCCTTGGCGATATCTGGCGCCTGTCGAACAGCTTCAACGCCTTCCGCGGCACCGCATGGATGCCCGAGCCGTGCCGCTCTTGTGAGCGGAAAACCGTGGATTTCGGCGGCTGCCGGTGCCAAGCTATGGCATTGGCGGGCGATGCGCGGGCCACCGATCCGGTCTGTTCGCGATCGCCGCTGCATGCGCAGGTGGTGGCACGGGCCGAGGAGGATGCGGCCGCCGTCGAGACCGGGTTCACTTATCGGCGCATGAAGAAGGGAGGATGAGTGATGAAGGCATGGCTTGTCGCCGCCCTTGCGCTGGCCTCGCCCGCCTGGGCGCAGGAGAACCCGCTGCAACCCTCGGAGACGTGGAACGATCTGCGCGAAACGGTGATCGGGCTGACCGCCGAGCCACCGGTCAACGCGGATGTTCTGGATCTGGGCGCACCGATCCGCGCCAATGACGCGGCCATCGTGCCGATCCGGCTGACCCAGGCACCCGATGCACCGGAACTGATCGGCCTGACCCTGGTGATCGATGAGAACCCGGCCCCGGTCGCGGCCGAATACGCCTTCGGGGCCGCGCTCATGCCGCTGGATTTCGAGATCCGCGTGCGCGTCGATGCCTATTCCGGCGTCCGCGCCATCGGGACCCAGGCGGATGGCGGCAGGATCATGGCCGGCCGTTTTGTCAAGGCCTCGGGCGGCTGCTCGGCCCCGGCGGGCAAGGACATGGCCGCGGTCGAGGCAAGCATGGGCGAGATGCGCTGGAAAAGCGCCGAACGGGACGGCCGCACGATCGGCACCCTGATGATCCGGCATCCGATGTTCTCGGGCCTGCAGCGCGATCAGGTGACGCTGCTGAACATTCCGGCGAATTTCATCGACACGCTGGAGGTGCGGCAGGGCGATCAGCTGCTGTTCTCGATGAAGGCGGGCATCTCGGTCAGCGAGGATCCGGTGTTTCGCTTCGCATACAAGCCGAACGGCCAGCCGATCAGCGTCCATGCCGAGGATCTGGACGGCCGTGTCTGGGACAACACCTTCGACGTGGCTGGATAGGTTCGGGCAAACGAAGCGGTTGCGCGGGGCAGACAGGGGCGGCATGTTGGGCCGCCTGACCGACCAGCCGAGGTATCGATGATCCGCGCCCATATGGCGACCTTTCCGCCGCGCGCCGGTATCCTGATGCAGACGGTCGCGACCATCCTGCCGCAGGTGGACCGCCTTTGCATCTGCCTCAACCAGTATGCCCGCATCCCCGACGCATTGCGCGACGATCCCCGGATCGAGGCGATGATCCCCGCCGACGATCTTCTGGACGCGGGAAAATTCGCCTTCACACCCGGTGACGACGACATGGTCTTCACCATCGACGACGACATTCTTTATCCGTCGGACTATGTCGCCCACACCCTGCAGGCCTTCGACGACCTCGATCCGGCCCGGGACGTCGCCGGCTATCTGGGTCATGCCTGGGTGATGAAACCGAAGAAGGGACGACCCGGCTGGCGCAACTACATGATCCAGAAGCGGGTTCCGCAGATCTTCAAGGTCGATGTTCTAGGCACCGGCACCGCCTGCCAGCTTGGCCGCAACCTGCCGCGGCTAAAGGATATCTCGACCGCGGCAGGCTTCGTCGATCTGCGCCATGCAAGGCTGCACGGCCGGGCCGGCCGCAGCCTCTGGGTTCTGCCGCGCGGGGACGACTATCTGCGTCCCAACCTTCCCGACGAACTGGCCGGAACCTCGCTGTTCGAGACGGTCAATCGCCAGCTTCGCCCGGACATGATGCGCGAACAGAAACTGCTGATGCAGGAACGCTCGCCTCACTCGGGCCTGAAACTGGATCTCGTGCGCAAACGCGAGGGCGGTTAGCCCCCAATCACCGCCGGATCCCCGCCCAAGACAAGCGGTGTGGCTGCAAGGCGCGCGGGCTCGCTGTCGTCGTGGGTGACCAGGATCAGCCCGGCCCCGCTGCGCTCCAGAAGCCCGGCCGTCAGCCCGATCATCCGCGCCGCCGTTTCGGGATCGAGGCTGGCAAAGGGTTCGTCCATCAGCAGGATGTCGGGGCCGGCGGCAAAGGCGCGGGCCAGCGCCAGACGGCGCTGCTGGCCCAGCGACAACTGGCGCGGATAATGCGCCTCGCGCCCCGCCAGCCCGACCTGCGCCATCAGGTCGCGCGCCGTGGCGGCATCGCAGCCGGCAGCGATGATGATATTCTCCAGCGCCCGCCGCCATGGCAGCAATGTCGGTTCCTGAAAGACAATGGCCAGCCGGTCGGAGCCCTCGACGCGGCCATCGAAATCGCGATCGAGCCCGGCGATGATCCGCAGCAACGTCGATTTGCCGATGCCCGAGGGTCCCAGCAGGGCCACGCGCTGGCCACGCGCGACCTGCAAGCGGATCGGCCCCAGCACCGCCCGGCCGCCGAAGGATTTGGCGCGCAGGTCAATCTTCATCGCGCCTCCAGCGGTTCGCCCGCGCCTCCCACGGGCGCAAGAGGAACAGATCGATCGACAGCATCACCGCCACGAAGGACAAGGCCCAGGCCAGAACGCCGGTCACGTCAAAGCTGGAAAACAGCAGGTGGATCTTGAACCCCACCCCGTTCGAGCGGCCGAGAAATTCCACCACCAGCACGATCTTCCAGATCAGCGAGATACCGGCCCGCGCGGCGGCGGCGATATGGGGCGCAAGCTGCGGCAGCACGACATGGCGCAGCCGCGCCAGCGACGACATGCGAAAGGCCGTCGCCAGATCGTCCAGATCCGGCCGCAGGGCGCGGGTGCCCTCGCGCAGCATCACCGTCACCACCGGGATCTTGTTCAGGGCGACGGCGGTGATCGCCGCAACCTCGTTCAACCCGATCCAGATATAGGCCAGGACGATGATGACCAGTGCCGGAATGTTCAACGCGATCACCAGCATCGGGTTCAGCCAGTGATCGGCGGTTCGCGACCGGCCCATCCACAGCCCCAGCGCCAGTCCGACCGCCATGGCCAGAACAAAGCTGGCCAGCACCCGAAACAGGGTCATGCCGGCATGGAACCACAACTCTCCGGCTGCGGCGAGTTGCCAGATCCTTGCCGCCACGGCATCGGGTCCCGGCATGGTGCGCGGATTGTCGGATATCCGCGCAATCACGATCCACAGGACCAGCATCGCCCCAAGCGACAAAAGCCCCGGCACCGTGCCGGGGCTTTGCCATGGATATCTTCGCGCCCTACTCACCCGACCAGAACAGCCCCTCGGGCAGCTCGGTCAGGTCGCCCGTCAGATCGTCGCCGCCCAGTTCCGCCATGACCGCGAACATCTTCTGCGCATTGTCCCGATCGACCGGACCAGCGGGCGGAATGCCCGCGCGCCAACCGTCGCGCAACGCCTCGAATTCGGCGTCGTTGGCCGCGTTCATGATCGGCCGGATCGCCTCCCATGCGGCATCGTCAGACGCCAGCAACGCCTTGGCCTGGCGCGAGGCCTGCGCCAGCCCCGCCGCCAGTTCGGGATGATCCGCGACCCATTCGTCACGCAGCACATAGCCCAGAAGCGGCGTCGAAGGGTCGAGGCCCAGATCCGAGGCCGCCTGCGCGACGCTGATCACCTCGCGCATCCCGCCGGCCTTCATCTTGGCCAGGAAGTGCCAGAAATTGATCGCACCCGCGATCTCGCCGGTCTCTGCCGCATTCTGGATCACCGGCGGGGCGCCGAAGACCTGCTGCGTCACATCGGCCAGATCCGCGCCGTTCTCCTGCCGGTTCCAGGCCCGCAGGATCAGCCAGCTCTTGTCCACCGGCCCGCCGGCGATACCGATCTTCTGACCCTCCAGATCGCCAAGGCCCTGAACCGCGCTGTCGGCGGGCACGACGAGACCGCCCACCGCCGTGGAATAGGGCAGGAAGGTGAAGCCGGCGCCGCCCGCCCGCTGCTGGGCGACCCAGAGCCAGTCCGAGACGATGCTGTCCACCTCGCCGCCCTGCATGGCGATCTGGGTGGCCGGGTTGCCGGCCAGCGGCATCATCTCCAGCCGAAAGCCGTTCTCACGGTCGAAACCGTGGTCGAGGATCGTCTGCAGCTCCCAGTTGACGGTGCCGTTCTCCAGCGTGCCGATGGTGATCGTGGCCTCCTGCGCCTGCGCCGGCGACACCGCCAGCAGCGCAACCGTCCAGCAGGCGGCCAGCCGCACCGCCAGCCCCGCGCGGGTCATGCCCATGCCAGTTCCTCCCAAAGATGCGTCAGCGTGGCACGGCGTTTCCCCGCTCACAAGTGCGCGGCCCTCAGACCTTGGTCGCGTATCCGGGCTTGCTTTGCGGGCGCCGACCTCTACAATCGTTACAAGAATATGCGGCTGGTGGGGGCGAGCCGCATCAATGCTTTAGGGAGGAGCCACCATGACCGCCGCAGCCATGCAGGCGCGACCGTCGACTACGCCACGTCCGAACGCCGATCAGGTACGGGAAATCCTGATCGTGGACGATCATCCGCTGATGTGTGACGCACTGGCACTGACGCTGAAGATCAGCTTCGGGCTGAAGAACGTGCGCACCGCGCGCAGCCTCGCCGCCGCGGTCGAGCAGATCAAGGCGCAGGGGGCACCCGATGCCGTGATCCTGGACCTGAACCTGCCCGACGCGCGCGGCTCGGAGGGGATCGTGGCGCTGCGCCGGCAATTGCCCGACGTGCCGATCACGATGATCTCGGCCGATCTGGAAAGCGCGATGATCTCGGCCGCGATGGCTGCGGGTGCGCAGGGCTATATCAGCAAGTCGCTGAGCCGCGAGGCGCTGGTCGACAGCCTGCGCCGCATGTGGGACGGCGAGCATGTCACGCCCGAAGGATACGAGCCCGACAAAGCCGGCGCCGAGGACGAGGCCAAGGCCGAGCTTGCCCGCCGCTTTGCCACGCTGACTCCCCAGCAGATGCGCATTCTGCGCCTGATCTGCCAGGGCAAGGCGAACAAGGAAATCAGCTACGAGCTGTCGATCGCAGAGGCCACGGTCAAGACCCACATCACCGCGATCATGTCCAAGATCAACGCCCGGCGCCGCACCCAGGCGGTGCTGCTGGCGAATTCCGTCCGGCTGTTCGAGGCCGGTTGATGAATACCGGCCCGGCTGCGAAGGAGGGCGCCGTCGGGCCGGTGGCCGTGCAGGCCGACCGCGGCGGAGCCGAAACGCTTCCGACCCTGCTGGCCGGCCTGCGCGCCGTCAATCCCGCCCTGGTCCTGTTGTTCGCCGAGGACGGCGACGAACTGGCCGCGCTTGACGCCGGGCTGCGCGGCGAATTGCCGCGGGACTGCATCATCGCCGGCTGTTCCTCGGCCGGCGAGATCGGACCCTGCGGCTATACCTCGGGCAGCGTGGTGGCGATCGGCTTTCCCGCTGCCAGCTTCCGCGCCCGGGCGCTGGTGCTGGACCATCTCTCAACGCTGCCGGTTTCGGGCTGGATGGCCTCGCTGCGGCAGGCTCAGCAGGATTTCGGGGCCGGACCCGGCCGCTCACTGTTCGGCCTGCTGCTGGTCGACGGCATCGCCGGACAGGAAGACACGCTGGTTGCCACCATCGACGCGGCGCTGCCCTCGGTGCCCACGCTTGGCGGCACGGCAGGCGACGGGCTGGACTTCCGCCAGACCTCGCTGCTGTTCGAGGGCGAAATCATCTCGGGCGCGGCCGTCTTCCTGCTGGTCGAGACCGATCTGGCGGTCAGCGAGGTCAGTTTCGCCCATTTCAGCCCGACCGAGACCCGCGCCGTCGTCACCGCCGCCCTTCCCGAAAAGCGCCGGATCCTGGAGCTGAACGCCGAACCCGCGGCCGAGGAATATGCCCGGATCATCGGCATCCCCCGCGACCGGCTGACCCCGACCGACTTTGCCCAGCATCCGCTGTTGCTGCGGATGGGCAAGCGCCATCATGTCCGCGCGATCAGCGCCATGACCGAGGATGGCGGGCTGTCGCTGATGTCGGCCATCGACACCGGCACGGTGCTGACGCTGGGACGGGCCGATGACCTGACCCGCGGTTTTGCCGAGGCGCTGGAATCCCTGCCGCGCCCGCCCCTGATGGTGCTGGGGTTCGACTGCATCCTGCGCCGCCTGGCGCTGGAGCGCGAGGGGCTGACCCATGCCATGTCGGACCTGTTCCAGCGCTATCGGGTGGCGGGGTTCAACACCTATGGCGAACAGCATGCAGGCATGCATGTGAACCAGACCTTCGTGGGCCTGGCCTTCATGCCGCCTGCCGATGGCACCCTGACGGGACATGCCGATGTTGCGTGACGACGACCCGCCCGCCCGGCAGGTCGAGAAACTGCAACGCATCAACCAGGTCCTGATCGAGCGCATCGACCGGCTTGAGGAATCGCGCGGCTCGGCCTGGTCGATGTTTCAGGCCGCGGTCGCGCTGGAACAGGAGGTCCTGACCCGCACCCGGCAGCTTGAGAAGGCGATGGCCGATCTGTCGCAGCGCAACCGCGAACTGGCGGTGGCGCGGTCGTCGGCGGAAGAGGCCAACCGCTCGAAGACCCGGTTCCTGCGCGCCGCCAGCCACGACCTGCTGCAGCCGCTGTCGGCGGCGCGGCTGTTTCTGGCGGCACTGACCGACACGCCGATGGACGCGCAGCAGCAGGAACTGACCGAACGCCTGTCGGGCGCCTTTGAATCGGTCGAACAGCTCATGCATGCGGTGCTGGACATCTCGCGGCTGGACAGCCAGCGGATCGAGTTCCATCGCCAGCCGGTTCCGCTGGGCGACCTGTTCCGGCGGCTGGCCACGGAATTTGCGCCGCTGGCCGAGGCCAAGGGGCTGCGCCTGTCCTTCGTGCCGACGGATGCGGTGGTCGAAAGCGATCCGGTCTTTCTGCGCCGCATTGCGCAGAACCTGGTGTCGAACGCGATCAAGTATACCAATCGCGGCGGGGTGGTGGTCGGCGTGCGCCGCCGGGACACGACCGGCTGGCTAAGCGTCTACGACACCGGCCTCGGCATTCCGGCGGTCGATCGCAACCGGGTCTTCGACGAGTTCCAGCGGCTCGGCAATGGCAGCGACGCCCCCGGGATGGGGCTGGGCCTGTCCATCGTGCGCCGCGCCTGTGTCAAGCTGGGCCATCCGCTGCGACTCGAGTCCGAGGCGATGCGCGGCACCCTATTCCGGGTCGGGCTGCCGCTGATCGATGCGGGCGACGCGCCCGGCAAGGCCCGGCAGGAGGTCGCGACCGCCACGCTGCGGGGCCGGATGGCACTGGTCATCGAAAACGACCGGGCCATGCGGCGCGGCTACGAGATGATCCTGACCGACCGGCTGGGCATGATGGCGCGGGTCACCGGCGACATCGCCGAGGCGATCAGGGCTTTGCAGGCCAGCACGCCCGATATCATCATCGCCGACTATCACCTCGGGAACGGCGAGACCGGAATCGCCGCCATCAAGGCGCTGCGCGCGGCCGCAGGCCAGCAGCTTCCCGCGGTCATGGTGACCGCCCATCGCGACCCCGAGATCGCCCGCGCCTGCACCGAAATGGGTGTGCTTCTGATGGAAAAACCCGTCAGGCCAACCGAACTGGGCGAGGTTCTGGGCCGCATCCTCGACTGAGCCTGCGACCTAGGGATGATCTGCCGCCCGACGGGGCTTGCCCCCGAGGCGGCGGGGCGCAAATCTGGCAGAAAGGCTTGGGAGGATTGCCGATGAAACGTGCCATTGCCGCCGTGCTGTGGCTGGGCCTGTCGGTGCTGGCGAATCCGGTGCTGGCCGGCGAAGCCGGCGACGCGGTTTTCGCCGATCGCGGCCCCTGGTCACTGGGCGGCAGCGCGCTGGTCTGGTCGCTCAGCGTCGAGGGGCCGGTGGCAGAGGGTTTCCTGCCCATCCGCGACGGGCAGGTGACGCTGACCGAGGCCATCGACCCGTCGGACCAGAAGCCCGTGCTGCAACTGACCCAGAAAACCGATCTGCGCAGCCGCAGGATCGGCCCCTTTCCGGTCTCGGGCGGGGATCCGGTGCTGGTCTTCTTTCTGGAACAGACCGCCCGGGACATGGCCACGCTGACCGGCGGCAGCCCCTTCTATATCCGCAACCGCATCAAGGACGCGGTCTTCCGGGGCGGCCGGATCACGCGTGAGGGCGACAGCATGATCGCCAGCTTCCAGCCCTTCACCGATGACCCGAATGCAGGCCGGATGGGCGGTTTCCGGAACCTGACCCTGACCTTCGTGCTGGGTGACCCCGCATCCCCTATCCGCGAGCTGCGCGCCGAGACTGCGGGCGATGCGCCGGGCTATGCCAACCGCATGGTGCTGCAATGAGGGTCGCGCCGCTCATTATCGCCGCCCTTCTGACCGCGCCCGCGGCGCTGGCCCAGGCGGTCAACGATTTTCCGACCAATGCACGCGCGGAATACGTCTTCACCTGCATGGCGACCAACGGCCAGACCCGCGAGATGCTGGACCGCTGTTCCTGCGCCATCGACCAGATCGCCGGTGTCCTGCCCTATGAGGATTATGTCGAGGCCGAGACGGTGCTGCGCATGCGGCAGGTCACGGGTGAGCGCGCCTCGATGTTCAAGGGCATGGCCGAGATGACCGAGATCGTCGCCCGGCTGCGCCGCGCCGAGGCCGAGGCCGAGATCCTCTGTTTCTGACATTCCACGGCAACCGGCCGCGAGGCCGCGCCCCGCAAGCCGCTCAGCCCAGCCCCAGCCCGATGGCCGCACCCGCCGCCAGCGACAGGGCCGTGATCAGCCAGACCGGCACGGAGGACTTCGTCTCGGCCACGCGCGGCCCCGCATCGTCGGGATGGGCGCGGTCCCACAGGGCCTGCTCGACGATGCGCGGCAGCAACGGACCATAGCGGCCCAGCGTCTGGGCAATGCTGGCCATGTCGCCCGCCAGCGCCTTGGGGCCGACATTCGATTTGATGTAATCCGACACGACCGGCTTCGCGGCATCCCAGATGTTCAATTGCGGATCGACCGAACGCGCAACGCCCTCGACCACGACCATGGTGCGTTGCAGCAGGATCAGTTCGGTCCTCGTGCGCATGCCGAAACGCTCGGTCACCTCGAACAGATAGGCCAGCAGATTGGCCATCGAGATGCGGGTCGCGTCGGCGCCGAAGATCGGCTCGCCCACGGCGCGAAGGGCGCGGGCGAAGGCGGCCTCGTCGCGGTCGCGCGGAACATAGCCCGCCTCGAAATGCACCCGCGCCACGCGGCGATAGTCGCGGCGGATGAAGCCCATCAGGATCTCGGCATAGATGCGGCGCGTATATTCGTCGATCTCGCCCATGATGCCGAAATCATAGGCGACGATATCGCCGTTCGGCGCCACCTTCAGGTTGCCGTGATGCATGTCGGCATGGAAGAAGCCGTCGCGCAGCGCATGCTGCAGGAACAGCTGGATCACCCGGCTGGCGATATGGCTGACATCATGCCCGGCAGCGACCAGCGCCGCGCGGTCGCCCAGAGGCAACCCCTCGACCCAGTTCGAGGTCAGAACCCGGCGCGAGGACAGGCCCCAATGCGGTTCGGCGACCCCGAAGCTGGCATCCTCGCGGGTATTGCCGGCGAATTCCGAGGCGGCCGCGGCTTCCAGCCGCAGGTCCAACTCACCCATGACCACCGATTCAAAATGGCTGACCACATCGCGCGGACGCAGGCGCCGGCTGCCCGGAGACAGGAATTCGATGATGCCGGCGGCGAAGTGGAAAGCGTCTATGTCGCGCCGGAACGCCGCGCCGATGCCCGGCCGCAGGACCTTGACGGCAACCTCGCGCCCGCTGTCGCGGACCCGCGCCCGGTGAACCTGGGCGATCGAGGCGGCGGCGACGGGTTCCGAAAACTCGGAAAACAGGCTTTCGACCGGCTGGCGCAGATCGGTCGCGACCGTGGCTTTCGCCTCATCGGTCGGAAAGGGCGGCAGCCGGTCCTGCAGCATGCGCAGCTGATCGGCCAGCTCGGTACCGACGACATCGGCCCGGGTCGAGAGGATCTGGCCGAACTTGATATAGGCCGGCCCCAATGCGGTGATCGCGCGGGTGATCGGTGGCAGGTTGGGATCGCCCTTGTAGCCCAGCCAGCGGAAAGGCCAACCCAGCACGCGCGCGGCCAGCCGCAGCCGCGGCGGCGCCTCGACCGCATCCAGTGCGACGCCCATGGCGCCCGTGCGCTCGAAGGTCGCGCCCGTGCGGATCAGGCGCCAGATATTGTGCGGGCCACGCATCTACAGCTTCCAGCCCGAATGCAGCGCGGCGATGCCCATGGACAGGTTGCGCCATTGCACCCGTTCGAATCCCGCCGCGCGGATCATCTGGGCAAAGCTGTCCTGATCGGGAAATTTGCGGATCGATTCGACCAGATACTGATA
Source organism: Paracoccus marinaquae (assembly GCF_018860165.1). Classification (GTDB taxonomy): domain Bacteria; phylum Pseudomonadota; class Alphaproteobacteria; order Rhodobacterales; family Rhodobacteraceae; genus Paracoccus; species Paracoccus marinaquae. The sequence goes on along the minus strand of NZ_JAHKNG010000021.1, from coordinate 16,911 downwards.
GCTGTCGCGATCGCCGGTCACCGCCTGGCCCATCGCCGGAATGACGTTGAAGCTGTAGCGGTCATAGGCCCATTGCATCGCCGGCACCGGTAGCTGCGAGAATTCCAGCACCATCAGCCGCCCGCCGGGACGCAGCACGCGAAAGGCCTCGGCCAGCGCGTCGGGGATGCGGGTGACGTTGCGGATGCCGAAGCTGATCGTGTAGCGGTCAAAGCTGCTATCGGCAAAGGGCAGCGCCATCGCATCGCCGGTCACCCAGGCCAGACGGTCGGCCTTTTCGCTGGCCTCGGCGCGCTTGCGGCCCTCGATCAGCATCTGCTCGGTCATGTCGCAGACGGTCACGCGCGCGTCCGGCGCCCGGTCGAGAAAGCGGAAGGCGATATCGCCGGTGCCGCCCGCCACATCCAGCAGGTGCTGGCCGTCGCGCGGCGCCAGCCAGTCCATCATGGCGGTTTTCCAGATGCGGTGGATGCCCACGCTCATCAGGTCGTTCATCAGGTCATAGCGCGAGGCGACGCTGGAGAAGACCCCGTGCACCATGCCCGCCTTGGCGTCCTCGTCCACGGTCCGGAAACCGAAATGGGTCTGTGTCTTCTCGCTCATCGCGCTTGCCGTTCGTCCGTTCCGGCGCCAGATAGACCCGGCGCATCGCGCGCACAATGCAGGGAAAGGAAGCGGATTGCCAGAACTGCCCGAGGTCGAAACCGTCCGGCGCGGCCTGTTGCCGCATCTGGAGGGCCAGCGCATCGCCCGCGCCGAGGCCCGCCGCCCCGATCTGCGCTGGCCGCTGCCGCCCGATCTGGTGCAGGTGCTGACCGGGGCGCGCGTCACCGCGCTGCGGCGGCGGTCGAAATATCTGCTGGCCGATCTGGACCGCGGGCCGACGCTGCTGATGCATCTGGGCATGTCGGGGCGGATGCTGGTCGAGGGCGCGGGGATGGCGGGCTTTCACCGCGATCCCGCGATCCTGCCGCGCCACGATCATGTCGTGCTGGTGACCGAGGCCGGCACCACCATCACCTTCAACGACGCCCGCCGCTTCGGCATGGTCGACCTGATCCGCGAGGGCGAGGTCCATCCGCTGCTGGCGCGTCTGGGACCCGAGCCGCTGGAGGATGCCTTCGGCCCCGCTCATCTGGCCACGGCCTTCGCCGGACGGCGCGCGCCGGTGAAACAGGCGCTGCTGGATCAGCGCATCGTCGCGGGCCTCGGCAATATCTATGTCAGCGAGGCGCTGCACCGTGCCGGGATCGACCCGCGCCGCGCGGCCGGGCGGATCGGCGCCGCCCGTCTGGCCGCCCTGACCGGACATATCCGCGAGGTGCTGGGCGATGCCATTGCCGCCGGCGGCTCGTCCCTGCGCGATCACCGGCAGGCCACCGGGGAACTGGGCTACTTCCAGCACAGCTTCAGGGTCTATGACCGCGAGGGCCGGCCCTGCCCGCGACCCGGCTGCGATGGGACGATCCGCCGCATCGTGCAGTCGGGCCGCTCCAGTTTCTTCTGTCCGCATTGCCAGCACTGACACCAAGGCAGCGGCAAATGCTTGGCTTCTCTGGCCTTCTGCTGATAGGAGTCGCCGCAATGCTCACTCGCAACAAGGTCCAGGCCCATGGCTTTCGAAACCCTCATCGTGGAAACCGAGGACGATATCGCGCTGATTCGGCTGAACCGGCCCGAAGCGCTGAACGCACTGAACTCCACCCTTCTGGACGAGCTGTCCAAGGCGCTGACCGAGGCGGACCGCAACGACAAGATCCGCTGCATCGTGCTGACCGGCAGCGAAAAGGCCTTTGCCGCCGGCGCCGACATCAAGGAGATGTCGCAGAAAAGCTTTGTCGAGGTCTATAACGAGGACCTGTTCGGCGCGAAGATCGAGGCGATCCAGCGCGTCCGCAAGCCGATCATCGCCGCCGTCAGCGGCTATGCCCTGGGCGGCGGCTGCGAACTGGCGATGATCTGCGATTTCATCATCGCGGCCGAGAACGCCAAGTTCGGCCAGCCCGAGGTCAATCTCGGCGTCGTCGCCGGGATCGGCGGCACCCAGCGCCTGACCCGCTTTGTCGGCAAGGCCAAGGCCATGGACATGAACCTGACCGGACGCTTCATGGATGCCGCCGAGGCCGAGCGCGCGGGGCTTGTCAGCCGCGTGGTGCCGACGCCGAAGCTGTTGCCCGAGGCCATGGCCGCGGCCCGCAAGATCGCCGAGAAATCGCAGGTCACCGTCAAGGCGGTGAAGGAATCGGTGAACCGCGCCTATGAGACGACCCTGCGCGAAGGCCTGCTGTTCGAGCGCCGGACCTTCCACTCGATGTTTGCCACCGAGGATCAGAAGGAAGGCATGGCCGCCTTCCTGGAAAAGCGCGAGGCGCAGTTCCGCGACCGCTGATAGGGGCTTTTCTTTTGCGCTCGCATCACCTATAGGCTGACGCTTACATGCGCGTGGGCCCGCTTAGGCAAGAATCATGTCCGTTCCCCCGGGAGCGGTGCCTTGGGTCTTTTGCGCGAACGAAACGCTGAAGACCCGAATAGGACCAGACCCATGGCCAATACGCCCCAATCCAAGAAACGCGCGCGCCAGACGCTGCGCCGCACCGAGGTCAACAAGGCCCGCCGCTCGCGCATCCGCACCTATCTGCGCAAAGTCGAAGAGGCGATCGCCTCGGGCAATGCCGATGCCGCCCGCGAAGCCCTGAAAAGCGCCCAGCCCGAACTGATGCGCGGCGTCACCAGGGGTGTTTATCACAAGAATACTGCAGCGCGGAAAATCTCGCGTCTGGCCGCCCGCGTGAAGGCGCTGTCGGCGGCCTGATCCGCACCCCCCCGGGGCGCGAAAATGCTGCATTTTGCCCCGTGAAGGGGCGGTACTTCAGATCGGGTGCAAACCAGTGGTTTGCGCCCGATCATTTTTTCTGCATTCGCAAAATCCGTTAATAAATCGTTAATTTTCAAGGTATTCAGGAAATTTTACTTCCGAGTCAAAGGCATCCGAGATTCGACTTCGCAAAGGCGCTGTCAAGCACATAGTTCGGTTGCGCCATGCTTGGCGCTGTTGCTAGGTTCAGGTTGCGATTCACGTCGCTTTGGGGGACGGGCCGCGCCAAGCCAGTTCGGGTTTCCGAACTCAGCCAAGGCAAGGCCGGGCGACGAAGCAGAGTTTGCTCTCTTCTGCCCTCGGATCCGCGCAGGCCGGCTGCCACCGGCAACTGCAGGATCCGTGTCTTTGATCGGTGCGGGCTGATACCCACTCATGCGGCCTCGCAGCCGCAGGGTGTGCTGTTGTCCGGCCGCCCCCAGACTGCGTGGATCCTGTCTCGCCGGAGAACCGGCGAGGGTCGGGGACAGGAATAGGGCAAGAAAAGATGGAAGAAATCTGGGGGCAGGCATGTGCGGAACTGGAAAAGAGCGTCGGGCCGAATAACTTCAACCATTGGATCAAGCCGCTGCGGCTGACCGGGCTGGAAGACGGCGTGGCGCGTTTTGCCAGTCCGACCCGATTCGTCTCGGACTGGGTCAACCGGCATTTCGCGCAGGCGATCATCGGCGAATTGAACCGGGTCGAACCCTCGGTCGAGCGCCTGCGCTTCGAGGTCGAGCCCAAGACGGCGGCCGCCCGACTCCGCGCCACCAGCGCCGCGCGTCCCGAAGCCCGCGCCCTGCCTGCGGTGCCGGTTGGCGGCAGGCAGACTGCCGCGAAACCCGATCTCTGCGCACCGCTGGATCCGCGCTTCACCTTTGGCAATTTCGTCGTCGGCAAGCCGAACGAACTGGCCCATGCCGCCGCCCGCCGCGTGGCCGAGGGTGGACCTGTGGGGTTCAACCCGCTGTTCCTTTACGGCGGGGTCGGGCTGGGCAAGACCCACCTGATGCATGCCATCGCCCATGACTACCAGAACCACCATCCGCAGGCGCAGGTGCTGTATCTGTCGGCCGAGCAGTTCATGTACCGTTTCGTGCAGGCCCTGCGCGACAGCACGATCATGGATTTCAAGGATCTGTTCCGCAATGTGAACATGCTGATGGTTGATGACGTGCAGTTCATCGCCGGCAAGGACAGCACCCAGGAAGAATTCTTCCACACCTTCAACGCGCTAGTCGATCAGGGCAAGCAGATCGTCATTTCCGCCGACCGTGCCCCGGCCGAGATCAAGGGGCTGGAGGAGCGTATCAAGTCGCGGCTCAGCTGCGGGCTGATCGTCGACCTGCACCCGACCACCTATGAATTGCGGCTGGGCATCCTGCAGTCCAAGACCGAGGCCTTCCGCCAGCAGAACCCTGAGGTCCAGATCGGCGGCGGCGTGCTGGAATTCCTGGCCCACCGGATCACCACCAACGTCCGCGTTCTGGAAGGGGCGCTGCAGCGTCTCTTCGCCCATGCCAGCCTTCTGCGGCGCGAGATCACGCTGGAGGTCGCGCAGGAATGCCTTGCCGATATCCTGCGCACCAACGACCGCCAGGTCAGCATTGACGACATCCAGCGCAAGGTGGCCGAGCATTACAACATCAGGCTGGCCGACATGATGGGCCCCAAGCGCGCCCGTACCGTCGCCCGCCCGCGCCAGATCGCCATGTATCTGTCGAAACAGCTGACCTGCCGCTCGCTGCCCGAGATCGGCCGCCGGTTCGGCGGGCGCGACCATACGACGATCATGCATGGCGTGCGCAAGATCGAGGAACTGGTGGTCGAAGATCACGGCATTGCCGAGGATGTCGCGCTGCTGAAGCGGCTTCTGGAAGCCTGAACCCTGCCCCTCATGAAATCCTTGTGACCGCCCGAAGGGGCGGTTACTAATCAGGTCCACACACGGGCCGGAAGGGCCGAGAGGGACAGGGAAAAGCGATGAAATTCTCGATCGAGCGCGCCGTTCTGGTCAAGGCCGTGTCACAGGCTCAATCGGTCGTCGAACGGCGCAACACCATTCCGATCCTTGCCAATGTGCTGATCGAGGCGACGCCCGAAGGCGTCAGCTTCCGCGCCACCGACCTGGATACCGAGGTCGTCGATCGCGCCTCGGCCCAGGTCGAGCGGCCGGGCGCCACCACCGTCAGCGCCGTGATGCTGAACGAGATCGCCCGTAAGCTGCCCGATGGCGCGCTGGTGGCGATCACTTCGGACGAGGCGGCGGGCCGGCTGAACGTGCAGGCCGGACGGTCCAGTTTCAGCCTCGCCACCCTGCCGCGCGAGGATTTTCCGGTCATGGCCTCGTCCGAATACAGCGCCAATTTCAGCGCGCCCGCCGGCGTGCTGCGGCGGCTGTTCGACAAGTCGAAATTCGCCATCTCGACCGAGGAAACCCGCTATTACCTGAACGGCGTCTACATGCATGTGGCCCAGGCCGAGGATGGCACCACCTTGCGCTGCGTCGCCACCGACGGGCACCGTCTGGCCCGGATCGACGCCCCCCTGCCCGAGGGCGCGGCCGAGATGCCCGGCATCATCGTCCCGCGCAAGACCGTGGCCGAACTGCGCAAGCTGCTGGACGATGACGAGACCGATATCGCCGTCTCGGTCAGCGAAACCAAGGTGCGTTTTGCGACGCCGACGATCACGCTGACCTCGAAGGTGATCGACGGCACCTTCCCAGATTACAGCCGCGTGATCCCGGCGAACAATACCCGCAAGCTCGAGGTTGACGCGGCGGATTTCGCCCGCGCCGTGGACCGCGTGGCGACGGTCAGCAGCGAACGCTCGCGCGCGGTCAAGCTGGCCCTGGACAATGACCGGCTGGTGCTGTCGGTCAACGCGCCCGATGCGGGGGCGGCCGAGGAAGAACTGATCGTGGCCTATGCCGACGATCAGCTCGAGATCGGCTTCAACGCCAAATACCTGCAGGAAATCGCCAGCCAAGTGGACCGCGACAACGCGGTGTTCCTATTCAACGGCTCGGGTGACGCGGCGCTGATCCGCGAGGGCAGCGACCTGAGCGCGGTCTATGTCGTCATGCCGATGCGGGTGTGACGCTTTCCAAACTGTCGCTGGCACAGTTCCGGTCCTGGCCGCGGCTGGACCTGGATCTGGACCGGCGCCCTCTGGCGATCTTCGGCCCGAACGGCTCGGGCAAGACCAATATCCTCGAAGGCGTCTCGATGCTGGCGCCGGGGCGGGGTCTGCGCGGTGTGCCGGTGCCCGATCAGGCGCGGCAGGGCAAGGGCGCGGGCTGGCGCATCCGCGCGCGGATCGGTGATCATCCGGTCGAAACCGCTGCACTGCCCGGACAGCCGCGCGGCGTTCTGATCGACGACAAGCCGGCGCCGCAGACGGCGCTTGGACGGCTGCTTCGGGTGATCTGGCTGGTCCCGGCGATGGACCGGCTGTGGACCGACCCGCCCGAGGCACGGCGCCGCTTTCTGGACCGGGTCACGCTGAGCCTGTTTCCCGATCATGCTGAACAGGCGCTGGCCTATGACAAGGCCATGCGGGAACGGAACCGGCTTCTGAAGGACCAGATTTCGGATCCCGGCTGGTATCGTGCGCTCGAGGCGCAGATGGCCGACACCGGCGCGGCGCTGACCCGCAATCGACTGGCCGCGCTGGCCGCGATCATGGCGGCGCAGGAGGGGGGCGACTTTCCCGCCGCCCGCCTGCGCCTGCTGCCCGGCGAGGGGCAGGCCGACGACGCCGAGGCGGACAGTATCGCCGCGCGGCTGGCGGCGATGCGGTCGCGCGATCTGGCCGCCGGCCGCAGCCTGACCGGCCCGCATCGCGCCGATCTGGGCGCGTTCTGGGGACCGCAGGACATGCCCGCGGCCCTGTCCTCGACCGGTGAGCAGAAGGCGCTGCTGCTGTCGCTGATCCTCGCCAATGCGCGCGCGCTCTCGGACCAAGCCGTCGTGCTGTTGCTGGACGAGGTGGCGGCGCATCTGGATGCCGAGCGGCGCGCGGCCCTCTATGACCGGATCATCGCCCTGCCCGCCCAGACATTGCTGACCGGCACCGGGCCGGAACTGTTCACCGATTTCGGCCGGCGCGCGCGCCGGCTGGCCATAGCCAAGCAGGATGGCGCCTCGCGCGCGGAGGAAAGCGAATGACCCTGACCCCGGAATCGATCTGGCTCTATGCGGGCGCGATGGTCGCGATCTGGCTGACGCCCGGCCCGGTCTGGGTGGCGATCATGGCCCGCGCGCTGGCCTCGGGATTCCGCGGTGTCTGGCCGCTGGCGGTGGGCGTCGCCATCGGCGACATGCTCTGGCCCTTGGTGGCGATCTTCGGGCTGGCGGTGGTGGTCCATCAAAGCGCGCTGCTGATGGAGGTATTGCGCTGGGTCGCGGCGGTGGTTTTTGTCGGCATGGGGCTTGCGTTGCTGGGTCACGCCAAGGACCCGGTCGCGCGCGATTCACGGCTGACCCGGCGCGGGCGTTGGGCCGGCTTCTCGGCCGGGCTTCTGGCGATCACCGGCAACCCGAAGGCGGCGCTGTTCTATGTCGGCGTGCTGCCGGGATTCTTCGATGTCGCCCGGCTGACCTCCCGCGACGTGGGCGTCATCGTGGCGATGTCGGCGCTGATCCCCTTCTGCCTGAACCTCGCCATGGGCGCCGTGGTGGCGGCCGCCCGCGCGAAACTGGCCACACCGCAGGGGCTGCGACGCATGAACCTGGTCTCGGGCGGGCTGCTGATCGCGGTGGGTTGCGTGATCGCATTGGGACAACTGCTGGCGGGTTAAAGCAGCCATTCGATCGGCAGCAGGTTCAGCACATAGACCTTGATGCGGTCCAGAAACCCAAGGCCCGGTTCGCGGTCCAGCGGCCCGTCCGTCCCGCTGCTGCGCCAGACCATGTCGCCGCCCTCCAGAACCGGCTGATAGCTGCGTGTGATCAGCTTGTTCGTCAGCGCCTCGGTGCCCGCCGCGGCAATTTCGGGACTGTCGATCAGAAATCCCATCTCGCAATTCAGCAGAGCCGAGCGCGGGTCGAAATTGAACGAGCCGATGAACACGCGCGCGTCGTCGACGGCGAAGGTCTTGGCATGCAGCGAGCTTTCCGACGAGCCGAACGGCCCCGGCCCCTGTGCAGGCCGGGGGCCGTCCTTGTCGGGGCGCAGCTCATACAGCTTGACCCCGGCCTCCAGCAATTCGCGGCGGTATTTGACATAGCCGGCATGAACCATCGGCACATCCGTCGCCTCCCATGAATTGGTCAGGATGCGAACCTCGCGGCCTTCCTGTGCCAGACGGGAAAAGAAGGCGGCCCCGGCCTTGCCCGGCACGAAATAGGCCGAGATCAGGTCCAGATTGCTGTCGATCATGCCGAGGATCTGCCCCCGTCGCGTGATCATCAGCTGATCGCGCGTGATCTGGCCCATGCCCTTGGCCGGATCATCCGCGACCACCTGAACATCGGTCCAGTCCAGAACAAGCTCGCCCCGGCCAAACTGTTCTGCGGCGACCGGATCCGCGCCGGGTCCGGCCAGGATATCCTCGCGCGCGGCCTGCAACGCCGCCTCGAACCCGCTCAGATCGCCTTCACCCGGGATCACCTGCTCAAGCGCCAGAACCGGCTCGCTGTTCCAGTATTCGTCGAACACCGCCACCGTATCCGCAACCACCTCGCCCGTGCCCAGAACATCCAGATCAAGATAGGCCGGCGCGTCACCCAGTGCGAAATATTCGTCGCCGATATTGCGCCCGCCGACGATGGCCGCGGCCCCGTCAACGATGAAGGCCTTGTTGTGCATCCGGCGGTTCATGCGCAGCGGATAGAGCGCATAGCCCAGCATCTTGGGCTTTCGCACGGTCGAGGGATTGAACAGCCGGACAGAAAAATTCGGCATCGCGTTCAGGGCCGCAAGCGTCTGGTCCAGCCCCGCGATGCCGTTGTCGTCCAGCAACAGCCGCACCCGGACCCCGCGCTCGGCCGCCCGGCGCAAGGCGTCCAGAAGTAGCGTGCCCGAAACATCCTCATGCCAGATGTAGTACATGGCGTCGATCGAGCCCTGGGCGCTGTCGGCCAGAACCAGCCGGCTTCGCAATGCGGCATGGCCCGAGGCCAGCGGCGCGACCCCGCTTTGACCCGGATGGGCCGCCGAAAGCCGGGCAGATTGCGCCCCCAGTGCCATGCTGCCGTCAGGCGCCAGCGCGGCCTCGATGTCGCGCCCCGACACATCGGGAACGGGGAAGATCATCCGCCCTGCGAACCACAGCACCGCCAGTACCGGCAGCAAGGCCAGAACCGCCCTGAACCACTTCATTGCAACCTCATCCGTCGTCGTGACGGCCCAGTCTTTCCCCGAAGACCGGGGGCAGGCAAGAAAAAGCGGAAATCCCCCGAAAGCACCTGAAAAACCGTGGCTTTGCCGTGACTTTACCCCGGCGACGGCCTATATGGTCATCAGAACGACAGGAACCAATTCGCATGACAGACCCCACTCCGCAGCCGGCTGAATACGGCGCCGATTCCATCAAGGTTCTCAAGGGATTGGAGGCTGTACGGAAAAGGCCCGGCATGTATATCGGCGACACCGATGACGGCAGCGGCCTGCACCACATGGTCTATGAGGTGGTCGATAACGGCATCGACGAGGCGCTGGCCGGTCATGCCGACTATGTGAAGGTGAAAATCCACGCCGACAACAGCATCAGTGTGCGCGACAACGGCCGTGGCATCCCGGTGGACATGCACCCGACCGAGGGCGTTTCCGCCGCCGAGGTCATCATGACCCAGCTGCATGCGGGCGGCAAATTCGACCAGAACAGCTATAAGGTTTCGGGCGGGTTGCACGGCGTTGGCGTGTCGGTGGTGAACGCATTGTCCGACTGGCTGGAGCTGCGGATCTGGCGCCGGGGCAAGGAACATTACGCCCGGTTCGAACATGGCGACACGGTCGAGCATCTGCGCGTCGTGGGCGATGCCGCCGCGGGCGAGACCGGGACCGAGGTGCGCTTTCTGGCCTCATCCAAGGCCGAGGACCCGAGGGGCACGTTCAGCAATCTGGACTACAGCTACAAGACGCTGGAAAACCGGCTGCGCGAACTGGCCTTCCTGAACAGCGGCGTGCGCATCCTCCTCGAGGATGCCCGCCATGCCGAATTGCAGCAGACCGAACTGTTCTATGATGGCGGGGTGCGGGAATTCGTGAAATTCCTCGACCGCTCGAAGACGGCCGTCATGCCCGAGCCGATCTTCATCACCGGCGAGAAGAACGGCATCGGCGTCGAGGTGGCGATGTGGTGGAACGACAGCTACCACGAAACCGTGCTGCCCTTTACCAACAACATCCCGCAGCGCGATGGCGGCACCCATCTGGCCGGCTTCCGCGGCGCGCTGACCCGGGTGATCCAGAAATACGCGCAGGACAGCGGCATCGCCAAGCGCGAGAAGGTGGATTTCACCGGCGACGACGCGCGCGAAGGGCTGACCTGCGTGCTGTCGGTCAAGGTTCCGGATCCGAAATTCTCCAGCCAGACCAAGGACAAGCTGGTGTCCTCCGAGGTGCGCCCGGCGGTCGAGGGGCTGGTCGGCGAGAAACTGGCCGAATGGTTCGAGGAAAACCCCGCCGAGGCCAAGCAGATCGTCGGCAAGATCATCGAGGCGGCGCTGGCCCGCGAGGCGGCGCGCAAGGCCCGCGAACTGACCCGGCGCAAGACGGCGATGGACGTGGCCAGCCTGCCCGGCAAGCTGGCCGATTGCCAGGAAAAGGACCCGGCGCTTTCGGAACTGTTCATCGTCGAGGGTGACTCGGCCGGCGGTTCGGCCAAACAGGGCCGGTCACGCCAGAATCAGGCGGTGCTGCCGCTGCGCGGCAAGATCCTGAACGTGGAGCGGGCGCGCTTTGACCGGATGCTGTCCTCGGACCAGATCGGCACGCTGATCACCGCGCTTGGCACCGGAATCGGGCGCGACGAATTCGACCTGAAGAAGCTGCGCTACCACAAGATCGTCATCATGACCGATGCCGATGTGGACGGCGCGCATATCCGCACGCTGCTTCTGACCTTCTTCTTCCGGCAGATGCCGGATCTGATCGCGTCCGGCCATCTCTATATCGCGCAGCCGCCGCTCTATAAGGTCGGGCGCGGCCGCTCCGAGGTCTACCTCAAGAACGAGGCCGCGCTGGAGGATTACCTGGTCCAGCAGGGCATCGAGGGTGCGGCGCTGCGGCTGGGTTCGGGCGAAGAGATCACCGGCAACGATCTGGCCCGCGTGGTCGAGGAGGCGCGGGTGGCACGACGCATCCTGCGGGCCTATCCGACCCATTATCCCCCGCATATCACCGAACAGGCGGCGATTGCCGGCGCTCTGCTGCCGGGGCGGGTCGATGCCGATGCGCAGGCCGTGGCCAGTGCCGTCGCCGCCCGACTGGACATGATCGCCGAGGAATACGAGCGCGGCTGGTCCGGCCGCCCGACGCAGGATGCCGGCATCCGCCTGACCCGCACCCTGCGCGGGGTCGAGGAGATCCGCACCCTGGACGGGCAGATGCTGCGCAGCGGCGAAAGCCGCCGTCTGGGCGAGATGACGCAGGCGCTGCAGGATATCTATGGCCGCCCCGCGCGTCTGGTCCGCAAGGATCGCGACCAGCCGATCTATGGCCCGCTGGGCCTGCTGGCGGCGATCTTCCTTGAAGGCGAGAAGGGGCTGTCGCTGCAGCGTTACAAGGGTCTGGGCGAGATGAACCCGGATCAGCTGTGGGAAACGACGCTGGATCCCGGCGCGCGCACCATGCTGCAGGTCCGGATCGAAGACGTGGCCGAAGCCGAGGATCTGTTCACCAAGCTGATGGGCGATGTGGTCGAGCCGCGCCGCGACTTCATCCAGCAGAACGCGCTGAGCGTCGAGAACCTCGATATCTGAGCCTGCCGTCCCGCTGATGTTGTAGAAGTGTCGCGCTTTTCAACGAATCTGCGCGCTCAGGACACTTGTCTCGATTGTCACATTGCCTGCTGCGATAACTGGCCGGTATTATCCGGCGCAGTTATCGGCGCACGCCATGATTTCGTCCGCGCCGCCATAGATTTCATCGGGGGTCCCGAACCATGAACAGAAAATCCATTCTCTCCATCTCGACCGTCGGCGCCTTTGTCACGGCGGCCGGCTCTGCCCTCGCCGGCGGCTTCGTGGCTCCGGTCGAAACCCCGGCGGTCGTCGCCCCGGTCGCGCCAGTGGTGTCGGACTGGTCGGGCGCCTATGTCGGCGGCTCGATCGGCTATGCCTTTGGCGGCGATGACGAGGTCGGCTTCGACTATTACGAGGATGGTGAGATGATCGGCCGCGACACCAATATCGGCGATCTTGAGATCAGCGGCGTGAATGCTGCCGTGCATGTCGGCTATCGCTGGCAGCGCAACAACTGGGTGTTCGGCCCGGAACTGTGGATCGAAGGCGGCGCCATCGACGATGAGTTCTCGGTAAGCGAGACCGATGATGACGACGACACCTTCTCCGCCACCGTGGAATCCGAACAGAACTATGCCATCGGCCTGCAGATGAAGACCGGTTACATCGTCAGGCCCGGAACCCTCGTTTACGGGACCGCCGGCATCGTGCGCGGCGATTTCGACTACACCGTGACCGGCGCGATCGGCGCTTTTTCGGAAACGATCAGCGAAGGTTACACCGCAACCGGCTATTCGCTGGGCGTTGGCGTTGAGCGCCAGTTGAACGAAAGGCTGTCGATGTTCGCGGAATGGCAGTACCGGAACTTCGGCAAGGAAGACGTGACCTTTGGGGACCTCGCCGTTGATGGCGGCGTGACCCGCGCCACGCCCGAGAACCACAACCTGAAACTGGGTCTGAATTTCCGCTTCTGATCGGCGCTTTCGGGCATGTTTGTCACGGCCGGCAAGCTTGTTGCCGGCCGTTTTTCGTCGTTCTGACGCGACGACACTGTCAACTCAAATTGACCAAAAGCGAGCAGGCCCCTCTGACAGGCCAGCAAATGCTGGCTTTCGGGCGATCCGTCGCCGTGAGCGGTCCCGCATCCGTGACTTGAACCACCCCGACCCCAGGCCTAGCTAATCCCCGTCGAGGCACGGATCACAGCCACGCAACCGGGCAACCGGGGCAAGGCTGCGCTGCACGTCTTCGCGGAGACTGTGCGTCCCACGGGACGTATCGAGACACGAGAAAAGGACATTGAGTCAACAGTCCGAGGCGCGGGATGCCGCGCCCCGGAGGATGCCGGGTGTTGCCATCGCCCGACCATTCGCCGCCGCAGGCGTCGCGGCGGCCGGAACCATCCGGAAGCAATCATCCGGCAAAGCGGCCAGACGGCCGCATGTGAAAGAAAAGGAAGACAACATGGCTATCAGCAAAACCCTCGTTCTGGCTGCGTCCGCAGCGACCCTCGGCATGACCGGCATCGCCATGGCCGGCGGCTACTCCGCGCCGGTCGAACCCGCGCCGGTCATGGCCCCGGTCGCCCTGCCCGAAAGCCCGTCGGATTGGGCCGGCGGCTATGTCGGTGGCTCGATCGGCTATGGCTGGACCTCGGACGAGGATCTGCGCGTCGATGGCGCCGCCGGCTCGACCACGCCCGGTTCGCTGGAGATGGACGGCGCCGTGTACGGCCTGCATACCGGCTATCGCTGGCAGAACCAGAACTGGGTCTATGGCGTCGAAGGCTCGGTGCTGGGCGGCAATCTGGACGACTCGCTGGACAGCAACGGCTATACCGCCGAGCAGGAGATGAAATATGCCGTCAGCCTGAAGGGGCAGCTTGGCTATCTGGTCAACCCGGCCACGCTGGTCTACGGCTCGGTCGGTGTCGCCCACGGCAAGTTCGACGTCGCCTATAACGGCGCGGCGGGCATGGTCGACAGCGACTTCAGCCGCACCGGCTATAGCCTGGGTCTGGGCGTCGAGCGCAAGCTGAACGACAACTGGTCGCTGCGCGGCGATTACGAGTACATGAACTTCGGCGACGAGACCGTGCGCGGCACTGCCGGCAGCTCGGCCACGTTCGAGCCCGAGCTTCACAAGGTCAGCATGGGCGTGAACTACCGCTTCTGATCGTTTGTGATCCCTCTCCTGGCGCCGGCGGACCCTGTTCCGCCGGCGCTTTGGTGTCGAAGGGGCGCCGCGAGGGCGATCAGCGCGGCAGACGCAGCGGGCGGGCCTCGAAGATGGTTTCCATCGAAAAGACGCCGGTGACCCGCTCCAGATCCATGTCGGCGATCAGCGCCTTGTAGCAGCGGTCATAGCCCGCCATCGAGGTGGTCACCAGTTTCGCCATGTAATCCCATTCGCCGCCGATGCGGTGGAATTCGGTGATCTCGGGGATCGATTCGACGCGGGCGCGGAAACGGCGCGCCCAGGCGTCATCATGGTGGCGCGTGCGGATCATCACGAAAACCGTCAGATGCAGCCCGGCGCGATCCGCGTCGATCACCGCCCGGCTGCCCTGCAGGATGCCGGCCTCGGTCAGCTTCTGCAATCGCCGCCAGCAGGCGTTCTGTGACAGGCCGATACGTTCCGCCAGTTGCCGCTGCGACAGGCTGGCATCCTGTTGCAGCGCGGCAAGCAGGCGGTGGTCGGTTTCGTCGATTTCCGGTCTATTCTCGTTCATACGATCGGATATTTGCCGAAATCACCGCAATATTCAAATCAATCATCGCCGGAGATCGTGTCATCCTTTCGGAAACAGAGAGGTGGGCATGAATTTCTTCGACACGTTCCGCGTGCGGCTTGGCGGGATCGAGGCGCTGCATGACGGATTGATCGGCCACGATGCGGTGATCGACGGCCCGTTCGGGCCGCGACGGATGATCTATGCCGATTACGTCGCCTCGGGCCGGGCGCTGCGGCAGGTCGAGACGGCGATCATGGAGGAGGTTCTGCCCTGGTATGCCAACAGCCATACCGAAGCCAGCCATTGCGGCGGCATGATGACCAGGCTGCGCCGGGCGGCGCGGGCCGAGATCCTGCGCTGCACCGGCGGCGGGCCTGAACATGCGGTGATCTTCACCGGCTCGGGCGCCACGGCGGGGCTGAACCGGCTGGTGCATCTTTTCGGGGTCGGGCCGGGCTGGACGGTGCTGATCGGGCCCTATGAGCATCATTCCAACATCCTGCCCTGGCGCGAAAGCGGGGCGCGGGTGATCGAGATCCCCGAGGCAACGGGCGGCGGGCCGGATCCGGACGCGATCCGCACCGCGCTGGCCAAGGGCGGGCCTGCGGTCGGATCCTTCTCGGCGGCGTCGAACGTGACCGGGGCGCTGACCGATGTGGCCGCGGTGACGCGGTTGTTGAAGGATGCCGGCGCGAAGGTGGTCTGGGACTATGCCGGCGGCGCGCCCTATCTGCCGATCGATCTGGGGCTGGGCATGGATGCGGTGGTCGCCTCGCCGCACAAGTTCATCGGCGGACCGGGCGCCTCGGGCGTCACTCTTCTGCGCCGCGATGCCGTCGTGGCGGACCGCCCGACCCTGCCGGGCGGGGGCACCGTCCGTTTCGTCAATGCGACCGGACATGACTATGCCACCGCGGTCGAGGCGCGAGAGGAAGGGGGCACGCCCAATGTCATCGGCGATATCCGCGCCGCCATGGTCTTTGCGCTGAAGGATGCGATCGGCCAGGCGCGGATCGACGCCATCCACGCGCGCTGGTGGCAGAAGGCGCGCCGTCTTTCGGATGTGCCGGGCCTGCTGATGCTGGGCCATCAGGACGCGGCACGCCTGCCGATCCTGTCCTTCCGGGTCCGCGACGGTCATGGCGGCTTCGTGCATCAGCAACTGGCCACGCGGATGCTGTCGGATCTGTATGGCGTTCAGGCGCGGGGCGGCTGCGCCTGCGCCGGACCCTATGTCCACCGGCTGCTGGACATCGACGAGGCCGAATCCGCCCGGCTGCGCGCCGCGATCCTGCGCGGGGACGAGATCGAGAAGCCCGGCTTCGTGCGGCTGAACCTGTGCTGGGCCGCCCCCGAGGCCGAGATCGACGCAATCCTCGATGCAGTGACCGATCTCGCCCGGAACGCGCCGCGTCATCTGGATCGCTATCGCTGCGATCCGGCCACGGCGATCTTCACCCCGGTTGCCGCCTGATCACCCACCGGTGCCGCAGGGATCGGGCGGCGATATCCGGCGCGTGGCGGCATAGTCGCGCACCAGCGCCACCCTACGCGGGCGGAAGCTGTGTCCGGTCTGGTGCAGCGCCCCGATACGGTTGACGTGAAACACCCGGTAGTCCATCCGCAGCCGGCAATGCGCCAGCAGCATCAGCGTCTGTTCCGAATAAGACAGCCCCAGCGGCCAGATCACCCGCCGCGTTGCCGCGCCCTTGAGATCGGTATAGTCGATCTCAAGCGCCATCTCATCCCAGCAGGCCTGCCGGATGGCGGCCAGATCGACGCTGGGCGGCGCCCGGTCGGGACCCGAGGTAAAGCTGCGGGTAATGGCATGCAGCGCCTGCCGGGACTGGCGTTCGGGCAGGGTAGCGATGATCCGTGCCAGCGCGTCATGGGCCGCGCCCGTCAACTCGGCATCGCCGATGCGGCCCAGGGCATCGACGGCCAGCCGCAATGCCTCGATCTCAAGCTGGCTGAAACTCTGCGGCGGCAGGGCCGGGTCCTCGGTCAGCGTATAGCCCAGCCCCGCCGCGCCATCGATCAGCGCCCCGCCCGCGCGCAGGGTGGCGATATCGCGGTAAAGCTGGCGCCTGGACACGCCGGTTTCCTCGGCCAGCCGCGCAGAGGTGACTGGCGCCGGCAGACGGCGCAGCACATCCATCAGCCGCATCAGACGGTCGGTGCGGGCCATGCTGCCCCTTTCTGTCAGCAGTCCTGTGCCAAGTCTTGGCCGCAGCAAGCCAAGGAGACAAGACATGCTGACACTCTTTCACGCACCCGCCAGCGGTCGTGTCGCGAATGTGGTGGAAACTGCCGAGCGGCATGCTCCGGGCATTTGAAATTGGCTCCGTTCAGGCGGCAAGGTCAAGGGACATCGGCTCGAGGGGCTGAGAGAGAGTTTCCCAGCCGTC
>NZ_JAHKNG010000020.1 GCF_018860165.1 Paracoccus marinaquae | reverse complement strand
CGTCATCGACCTCTATTCCCGGCGTGTTGTCGGCTGGTCGATGCAGAGCCGTCAAACGACCGATGTCGTGCTACAAGCGCTGTTGATGGCGACATGGCGGCGAAAGCCAAGAGAAAAGGTTCTGATTCACTCGGATCAGGGCAGCCAGTTCACCAGCATCGACTGGGCGGCGTTCCTGCGAGCCCACAATCTGGAGCACTCGATGAGCCGCCGCGGGAACTGCCACGACAATGCGGTTGCCGAGAGCTTCTTCAACCTGCTCAAGCGCGAGCGGATCAGACGACGGACCTACCGAACTCGCGAAGAAGCCAGGCAGGATGTGTTCGAATACATAGAGATGTTCTACAACCCGAAGCGCAAGCACGCCCGGAATGGAATGCTGTCACCCGTCGACTTCGAGCGGCAGCAGAAACTGAGACACGAAGGCGTCTAAGAAACGCGGGGCTATTCACTGGCGAGCATCCTATTTCACCACAATGGGGCGCAAAAGCTGATGGCCTATTGGGCCGAACCGGCCTGTAGTTCCAGCGAAAGTGCGAGTTCCCACCCCACTTTCCAAGCCACGGTTTTTCCTGTAAACGCCCCCAATCTGTGACGTGACGCCCGGCGCCCCCGGGGCTACGCGAAGGACAGGGGGCGGCGGCAATGGGGCCGCCATAGGACAAGGGCGCGGCCAGAGGGCTGGCGCGACCCAGAGGATATCAGATGTTTGATGAAGTGAAGAAATCGATCCAGTGGGGGCAGGAAACGCTGACACTGGAAACGGGGAAGGTTGCCCGTCAGGCCGACGGCAGCGTCATCGCAACGCTGGGCGAGACCAGCGTCATGGCCAACGTGACCTTTGCCAAGGAGCCGAAGCCGGGACAGGACTTCTTTCCGCTGACGGTTCATTACCAGGAAAAATATTACGCCGCTGGCAAGGTTCCCGGCGGCTTTTTCAAGCGCGAGGCCCGGCCGACCGAGAAGGAGACGCTGACCGCGCGCCTGATCGACCGTCCCTGCCGTCCGCTGTTCGTGCCGGGCTTCAAGCATGAGGTGCTGGTGATGTGCACCGTGCTGAGCCACGATCTGGTCAATGATCCCGATATCGTCGCCATGATCGCCGCCTCGGCCGCGCTGACCATCTCGGGCGTGCCCTTCATGGGGCCGATCGGTGCCGCCCGCGTCGGCTTTGTCGATGGCAACTATGTGCTGAACCCCGAGGTTCAGGACATGGACCAGCTGCGCAATAACCCCGAGCAGCGCCTGGACCTGGTCGTCGCCGGCACCAAGGACGCGGTGATGATGGTCGAGTCCGAAGCCTATGAGCTGACCGAGGACGAGATGCTGGGCGCGGTGAAGTTCGGCCACGAGGCGATGCAGCCGGTGATCGACCTGATCATTTCGCTGGCCGAGTCGGCCGCGAAAGAGCCCTTCAACTTCCAGTCGCCCGATTACAGCGCGCTTTACGGCCGCGTGAAGGCTCTGGGCGAGGCCGACATGCGCGCGGCCTACGCGATCAAGGACAAGAGCGACCGTCAGGACGCCGTGGCGGCGGCCAAGGACAAGGTCAAGGCCGGCCTCGGCGAGGAAGACCTGGCCAATTCCAACCTCGGTTCGGCGCTGAAGAAGCTGGAATCCGGCATCCTGCGCGGTGACATCATCAATGGCGGCGCCCGGATCGACGGTCGCGACACCCGCACCGTGCGCCCGATCGACTGCGAAGTCGGCTTCCTGCCGCGCACCCATGGCTCGGCGCTGTTCACCCGCGGCGAGACGCAGGGTCTGGTGGTGACCACGCTGGGCACCGGCGACGATGAGCAGATCATCGACGCGCTGCACGGCAATTTCCGCAGCAATTTCCTGCTGCACTACAACTTCCCGCCCTATTCGGTCGGCGAGGTTGGCCGTGTGGGCTCGCCCGGCCGGCGCGAGATCGGTCACGGCAAGCTGGCATGGCGCGCGCTGCAGGCGGTGCTGCCGGCGGCGACCGATTTCCCCTATACCATCCGCGTCGTGTCCGAGATCACGGAATCGAACGGCTCCTCGTCCATGGCTTCGGTCTGCGGCGGCTCGCTGTCGATGATGGATGCGGGCGTGCCGCTGAAGGCGCCGGTCGCCGGCGTCGCCATGGGCCTGATTCTGGAAGAGGACGGCAAATACGCCGTTCTGACCGACATCCTTGGCGACGAGGATCACCTCGGCGACATGGACTTCAAGGTCGCCGGCACCGCCGAGGGCATCACCTCGCTGCAGATGGACATCAAGGTCGCGGGCATCACCCCCGAGATCATGCAGCAGGCGCTGGCGCAGGCGCGTGACGGCCGGATGCATATCCTGGCCGAGATGGGCAAGGCCCTGTCCGAAGGCCGGCACGAGTTCAGCGCCCATGCCCCGCGGATCGAGACCATGACCATCCCGACCGACAAGATCCGCGAAGTGATCGGCTCGGGCGGCAAGGTGATCCGCGAGATCGTCGAGGTCTCGGGCGCCAAGGTCGATATCAACGACGATGGCGTGATCAAGATCGCCAGCGCCAATGCCGATTCCATCAAGAAGGCCTATGACATGATCTATTCGATCGTGGCCGAGCCGGAAGAGGGTCAGGTCTATACCGGCAAGGTGGTGAAGCTGGTCGATTTCGGCGCCTTCGTGAACTTCTTCGGCAAGCGCGACGGCCTCGTCCATGTCAGCCAGATCGCCAACAAGCGCCTCGGCCACCCGAGCGAGCTGCTGCAGGAGGGCCAGGAGGTCAAGGTCAAGCTTCTGGGCTTCGACGATCGCGGCAAGGTGCGCCTTGGCATGAAGATGGTCGATCAGGAGACCGGTGAGGAAATCACCGAGAGGAAGGAAGAAACCGCCGAGTAATCGTACTCGGATGGGATCGGATAATCCTGTAGGAACGAAGACAGCCCCGCGATCCGGGGCTGTCGTCATGTGAGGGCTTTGCCGGTGCAACCTGTCTCCGAAACGCTGCTGTCGGTCTTTGACCGCATCTATGTCATCAACCTCGCGCATCGCGACGACCGCCGCCGCGAGATGAACGAGCAGTTGAACCGGATCGGGCTGAGCCTGAACCACCCGGCGGTGACCCTGTTCCCCGCCAGCTTTCCGCCCGATGAGGGCGATTTCCCGACCCGCGGCGCGCGCGGCTGTTTCGAAAGCCAGTTGGGCGTGCATCGCGCGATTCTGGCCGATGGTGTCAAGCGGGCGCTGATGCTGGAGGATGACGCGGATTTCATCCCCGATTTCGCCGCGGCCCTGACCGCGATCCGGGACGATCTGACCCGGAGCGACTGGGATTTGTTCTATTCCGTCGCGCCACTTGAGGCGCAGCCCGGCGATCAGCCGCTGGGCCCGCATCTGCTGCGGCTGTCGCCCGACCACACCTTTCCGCTGGCGCATTTCGTGGGGTTCAGCGCGCGGTTCTCGGAACTGGCGGTGCCCTATCTCGAGGCGATCCATGCCCGTCCGCCCGGCGACCCCGCAGGCGGGCCGATGCATGTGGACGGTGCCTATTGCTGGATCCGTGCGGCCTATCCCGATCTGACGGTTCTGGGCAGCCGCGCGCCGCTGGCGGTGCAGCGCTCGTCGCGCAGCGACATCGCGGAACTGCGCTTCTGGGACCGGCTGCCGGGGCTGCGGCAACTGTCGGCGACGGCGCGACGGTCCCCGGCGACGATCAGGCTTCTGAAACGGCTTCGTGGTCGTCCGGTGGATTGACCGAAACGGCTTCGGCAAAGGCAAGGATCAAGAGGGCACATGGTTTCACGGGCGAAGATGGGGCGGGAACTGAACCGCCTGCGCATCCAGATCACCAACTTGCACTGGTATGTCTCCGGCACCGTGCAGCGGCGGGTGTATGACCGGCGGCGCAGCAAGCTGGTGACGCGAACAGAGGCCGATCTGCCCCTGAGGGACGAGATCGCGATCGTTCTGGTCTATCAACCCCAAGGCATCAGCGAGTCTACCTATTTCACGCTGTCCTGGCTTGTGCGGCAGAATATCTCGCCGGTTCTGGTGTCCAACCATCCGCTGAGCCCGTTGGATCACGAGCGCCTACGGCCGATCTGCAGCCTGATCATCGAGCGACCCAATTTCGGCTATGATTTCGGCGGCTATCGTGAGGGTATCCTGACCCTGCTGGAGCGCGGTGCATGTCCAAGGGCACTCTATGTCTTGAATGACAGCATCTGGTTTCCGCTTCGCGAGAATTGCGATGCCATTGATCGCGCGCGGGCATCGAGGGCCGATCTGTTCGGCCTGTTCCTCAACCAGAGCGCGCGCAAGGGCGGAAAGGACTATATCCAGTCCTATTTCTATCGTTTCGGCGAAAAGCTTGTCGCGAGCCAGAGCTTTCAAGATTACTGGCAGACGATGCGACTGATGAATGACAAATACGTCGTCGTCAGGAATTTCGAACGCGGATTGACCCGACACTTCCAGCAGCTTGGCTTTACGGTGGACTATATCCACGATCGACAGCGGCTGATCGACTCGCTGCTGGCCTTGAGCGACGACGATCTGCGCGAAGTGGCCGAATACCGGATCGAGGCGGACCAGCACGATGCCGAACGACTTTCTCCAATTCTGTCGGATGGCGGGTCCTTCAGCGAGCAGCGACCACGGATCGAAGAACTGATCCGCCAGTACCGGATCCACCACGCCTACGCATACGCGCATCCCAGAATGCAGGCGCGTCTTGGCGTGTCATTTCTCAAGAAGGCCAGAACCCGCGAAGCGCGTGTACAGCGTCAATGGCTACTGAAACTTGGCCTGGATCGCGACATCGCGCCCGAAATCCGTCAGGAGATCGCCAACCACGATTCAGTCTAGGAGGCCGTCGCGCGGATAGCCCAGCCCCAGCAACGCCGACACGGGCGAGGCGCAGGTCAGGACGATGTCACGCCGGGCGGCGGCCTCGCGGGCCAGCGCAAAGCCTGCCAGAATCCGCTCCAGCCCGGCGGACAGGCCCGAGGGCGCCTGATCCCCGGATTCATAAAAGCGCGGCTGGCTGTCGTTGCTGAGGTCGATCCCGGCCAGCAGGATGCGCGCCGGCCGGGCGGCAAGCGCGAATTGCAGCGCCGAGAAGGCGACGGTGCCGGTGATGACCACGCCGCGATCGGGATCGATCGACAGCGCCCCCTGCCGCCCGCGCAGCACGATCTGGCTGAGGGACGGGTCCGACAGGGCACGGCGCGGCGTGGCCACGGGCTTTTCCAGATTGTCGATCAGCGCCACCGTCCGTCCGTCCAGCGCGCCGGCGCCGCGTTCGGCCCAGGCCCGCAGCACGGCGGGCGACAGCAGCAACGGGATATCGCGGGGCAAGGCCTCCAGCATGGCGTGGTGGCGGAACACGAAACGCTCGTCCTCGACCGCGACGGCCAGCGGGTGGATGCGCCCGGCCAGCGTGGCGGCGCCGTTGCACAGGATCGCGGTGCCGTGGCCAAGCGCCTCGATCCGCTGGTCCTTCAGCGAGGGGCCCGAACCGACCACGGCGATCAGCGCCCCGCCCTGCGGGATGAACGCGCTGGCAGGCCGCAACGTCAGAAGATGGCCCCTCCGCCAGCTGACGCGACCCGACGGCCGGTCGATGGCAAGGCCCGGCCAGATATCCTGACGATGTGCGCGCGACCGCCCGAGCGCCTGAAAGCCGAGGCGGATCACCTTGCGGGATAACGGGCGGTCGGACATGGGCAGGCTCGGCTCCGGCTGGTCTCGAAGGTCAGTCTATGCAGGTTTTCCGGGCGATGCACCGGGAAAGCGGAGGACCCGCGGACTGGCCCGGCGGAGCGATTGCTGCTATGCGGAACGGGATGACCCGGCGGTGCGGGCGCGATGGTCCAGGGCAGCGAAAGCATGATGAGATGACATTGACCGAACAGGAAGGCTTCTCCTCCTCGGTCCTGATCTCGACCTATAACTGGCCCGCCGCGCTGGAAAAGGTACTGTGGGGGTTCTTCGCCCAGACCCGCCGCGATTTCGAACTGATCATTGCCGATGACGGTTCGGGTTCCGAAACGGCGGAACTGATCACACGCATGGCGCGGCGCAGCCCGGTGCCCGTCACCCATGTCTGGCAGCCCGACGAGGGTTTCGCGAAATGCCGCATCCTCAACAAGGCGCTGGCGCTGGCGCGGGGACAGCGGATCGTGGTGACCGATGGCGATTGCGTGGTGCGCGGCGATTTCGTCGACACCCATATCCGCGAGGCGAGGCCGGGGCGGTTCCTGTCGGGCAGCTATTTCAAGCAGAACCGGCAGGTCTCCGAGGCCATTGACGAGGCCGCGGTGGCCTCACAGGACTGCTTTACCGCCCGCTGGCTGCTGGATCACGGCGCCCCGTCGCGCTGGCGCATGGTCAAGCTGGGCGGGCCGCGGCCGGTGGCCTGGGCGATGGACCGGCTGTTTCAGGCCAATCCGTCCTGGAACGGGCATTCCGCCTCGTGCCTGCGCAGCGAGGCGCTGTCGGTGAACGGTTTTGACGAGGAGATGGGCTATGGCGGCGAGGATGTGGAGTTCGGCTATCGGCTGAACAATACCGGCCTGACGGCGCGGCGCATCCGCTATGCGACGGTCGTGCTGCACCTGTTCCACGAGCGCGGATATGTCTCGCCCGAGATTCTGGCGTTCAACCGCGAGGTCAAGGACCGGACCCGGGCCGAGAAACGGACCCGGACCCGGCATGGCGTGGACCGCTGGATCGGCCCCGGGGGCGAGGCGCGGCTGGCACCGCAGGATCGCGTCAGCCGCTTCGGCGCCTGACGAAAAGCCCCGGCATGACCGGGGCTTCCGCGTCGTCAGGCCGGGTCCTTGGCGAAGCGCAGATAGGGCAGCTTGATGTCCAGCGCGCCGTATTTCGCCTCGGCGGCCGCGTTGTCCAGTGCCGTGGCCACGATCACGTCCTGGCCGGGCACCCAGTTGGCGGGCGTGGCCAGCGGCACGCCATCGGTCTTGCGCACCGCGTCCAGCGCCCGGACGATCTCGGCGAAATTGCGGCCGATCGACATCGGGTAGGTCATCGTCAGCCGGACCTTCTTGTCGGGACCGATGATGAAGACGGTGCGGACGGTGGCCGAATGCTGGGGCGTGCGCCCCTCGGTCGGCAGGTAATATTCGGCCGGCAGCATGTCATAGGCCTTGGCCACGGTCAGATCGCTGTCGTCGATGATGGCAAAATTGGCCGGCACGCCCGCGACATGCGCGATGTCGTTCTTCCATTTCGCGTGATCCTCGACCGAGTCGACCGAAACGCCCAGAACCCTGGTGTTGCGCGCCTCGAATTCCGGCACCAGTTGCGCCACCGCGCCGAATTCGGTCGTGCAGACCGGGGTGAAGTCGCGCGGATGGCTGAACAGGATGGTATATCCACCACCCATCCAGTCGTGAAAGCGGATCTCGCCCTCGGTCGAATTGGCGGTGAAATCGGGCGCGACATCATTGATGCGCAGGGACATGGCACGTCCTTTCGGGCTGATTGAGTCGGCCCTCAACATATGCCGCAGAGCGGAAATTGCCAGAGGGTCGGGAATGCGCGGCCTCGTCCCGTCCGGCCCGCAGGACGTGGCCGCGCCCTTGCGGTCGCCGCGGCAGAGTGCCACCATCCCGGGCGACAAGCCACAGGAGGATGCGATGGGCACGCTGCTGGACAAGCGCAAGTTCTATATCAACGGTGAATGGGTCGATCCCGCGAAGGCGAACGATCTCGAGGTGATCGACCCCTCGACCGAAGAGCCCGTGGCGGTGATCAGCCTTGGCGACCGGGCCGATACCGACGCCGCCGTCGCCGCCGCCAAGGCGGCATTTCCGGCCTGGTCGCGGACCTCGCCCTCCGAGCGGCTGGCCCATGTCGAGAAGATCCTCGAGGTCTATCAGCGCCGGGCGCCCGACATGGCTTGGGCGATCAGCCATGAGATGGGCGCGCCACAGGACATGTCGCTGGGCGATCAGGTCGCCGCAGGCACCTATCACATCACCAATTTCATCAATGCCTTCCGCGATTTCCAGTTCATCCGGCCGCTGGGCGAACACGCGCCGAACAGCATGGTCGCCTGGGAGCCGGTCGGCGTGGTCGGGCTGATCACGCCATGGAACTGGCCAATGAATCAGGTCACGCTGAAGGTCATCCCGGCGCTGCTGGCCGGCGATACCTGCGTGCTGAAACCCTCCGAGATCGCGCCGCTGTCCTCGATGGTCTTCGCCGAGATCGTCGACGAGGCCGGGCTGCCGAAGGGGGTCTTCAACCTCGTCAATGGCGACGGGCTGGGGGTGGGAACGCAGCTGTCCACGCATCCGGATGTCGAGATGATCAGCTTTACCGGCTCGACCCGCGCGGGCATCGCGATCAGCAAGGCCGCCGCCGACAGCCTGAAGAAGGTGGTGCTGGAACTGGGCGGCAAGGGCGCCAATATCGTCTTCGCCGATGCCGACGACAAGGCGGTGGTGCGCGGTGCCCGGCACTGCTTCTACAACAGCGGCCAGTCCTGCAACGCGCCGACCCGGATGCTGGTCGAACGCGCGGCCTATGACCGCGCGGTCGAGACGGCGGCAAGGGTCGCCAGCGAAACCGGCGTGGCGACGGCACATCAGCCGGGCAAGCATATCGGCCCGGTGGTCAGCAAGCAGCAATGGGACAAGATCCAGGATCTGATCCAGGCCGGCATCGACGAAGGCGCGCGGCTGGTCGCCGGCGGCACCGGCCTGCCCGAGGGCGTCAACCGCGGCTATTTCGTCCGCCCCACGGTCTTTGCCGATGTCCGCAACGACATGACCATCGCCAGCCAGGAAATCTTTGGCCCGGTCCTGTCGATCATCCCCTTCGACAGCGAGGACGAGGCCGTCCGGATCGCCAATGACACGCCCTACGGGCTGACCAATTACGTCCAGTCGCAGGACGGCACGCGGCGCAACCGCGTGGCCCGGCAGTTGCGCTCGGGCATGGTCGAGATGAATGGCGAGCCGCGTGGGGCCGGTTCGGCCTTCGGCGGGGTCAAGGCCTCGGGGCGCGCGCGCGAGGGCGGCGTGATGGGGCTGGAAGAGTTCATGGATTCAAAGGCAATCAGCGGCTGGGACCGCAAGGCGTGATCCGCCGCCACTGAGAGGCCGGGGAAGGCCGGGAATATCGCCTTGCCCGGCCTTCTTCCCTGGCGCCTCCCCTGCGGGCCTTCCCTGATCCGGGCGCCATGGCGCAGGCCGCCCCCTTGCCCCGCGGCACGACAGGGCGGGTTTGACCTGTCCCTCATCCGGATTCCCGCTAACATGGGACGAATCCACCTGCCCCTCCGAAGCGAGTCCCCCCGCCAGCATGTCCGACACGACACCAATCATCCGGATGATAAACGTGTCGAAGCTCTTTGGCGATTTCGTTGCGCTGGACGATGTCAGCCTGAGCGTCGCGGCGGGCGAGCGGGTGGTGATCTGCGGGCCGTCCGGTTCGGGCAAATCGACCCTGATCCGCTGCATCAACCGGCTGGAGCCGCATGACCGCGGTCGCATCATCGTGGACGGGCTGGAACTGGACGAGGACATGGCAAACCTGCGCTCGGTGCGGCAGGAGGTCGGGATGGTCTTCCAGCAGTTCAACCTGTTTCCGCACCTGACCGTGCTGGAGAACCTGACGCTTGGCCCGATCCGGGTGCGCCGGATGGCGCGGCCGGCGGCCGAGGCGCTGGCGCGGCAGTATCTGGAGCGGGTGCACATCCCCGAACAGGCCGACAAATATCCGGGCCAGTTGTCGGGCGGCCAGCAACAGCGCGTGGCCATCGCGCGTGCGCTGTGCATGGAGCCGCGGATCATGCTGTTCGACGAACCGACCTCGGCACTGGACCCGGAAATGATCAAGGAGGTGCTGGACGTCATGGTGGAACTGGCCGGCACCGGCATGACGATGCTCTGCGTGACCCACGAGATGGGCTTTGCCCGCAAGGTCGCCGACCGGATGGTGTTCATGGAGGCCGGCAGGATTGTCGAGACCGCCCCGCCCGAGGCCTTCTTCACCGCCCCTGCCAGCCCGCGCGCCCGGCTGTTTCTGGATCAGGTGCTGGAGCACTGAGGCGTGGTCGAGGCGGCAGACAGGGTGACGATCCGGCGCAGGTCCCTCCGCCCGCGGCGCCTGCTGTCATCACGGCTCGTCTCGGTCCTGCTGTATCTTCTGGTGGTCTGGCTGATCCTGCGCACGGCGCTGAACGGCGCGGCGGCGATGGGCTATAACTGGCAATGGTATCGCATCCCGCAATTCCTCCTTGAGCGCACCGAGGACGGATTTCAGGCCGGCGAACTGCTGACCGGGCTTCTAGCGTCGCTGATCCTGTCGGGGTTGGCCTTTCTGCTGGCGCTGTTCCTGGGACTGATCGTGGCGCTGCTGCGGCTGTCCGATCTGGTCGTCGGGCGGGCGGTGGCGCGGCTGTTTCTTGAAATCGTCCGCAACATGCCGCTGCTGGTGCTGCTGTATGTCTTTTACTACGTCACCGGTCCGATCTTCGGGCTGAACCGCTATGTCGCCTCGGTGATCTGCCTTGGCGTCTATCACGCAGCACTTGTCTCGGAGATCTTCCGGGCCGGGATCAACTCGATCGCCACGGGCCAGTGGGAGGCTGCCGCCGCCATCGGCCTCAGCCGCAGGCAGACCTATCGCTTCGTGATCCTGCCGCAGGCCGTCCGCTTCATGCTGCCGCCGATGACCGGCGAGGCGGTGAACATGATCAAAAGCTCGGCCATCGTCTCGGTCATCGCGGTCGCCGAACTGACGACCGCGGGGCGCAACATCATCTCGGACACCTATCTCAGCTTCGAGATCTGGTTCACCGTCGCCGCCCTCTATCTGGCGGTCACGCTGTGCCTGTCGCTGCTGGCCACGCATCTGGAACACCGCCTTGCCACCAAATCCTGAAACCAGAACCACCGGAGGATCATCATGAAGAACCGAAGAACCCTTCTGGCCGGCGCGCTGGCGCTTGGCGCCACGCTGCTGGCCGGGCTGCCGGCAGCCGCGCAGCAGGCCACGCAGGCGCTGGCCCGCGAAAGCGTGATCGAGGCCATCAAGGAGCGCGGCGTCATCAAGATCGGCCTGTCCCTGTTCGTGCCGTGGTCGATGCGCGCCAAGAACGGCGATCTGGTCGGCTTCGAACTGGATGTCGGCCGCAAGCTGGCCGAGGACATGGGCGTCGAGGTCGAGTTCATCGAGACCGCCTGGGACGGCATCATCCCGGCGCTGGTCGCGGGCAAGTTCGACGTCATCATCTCGGGCATGAGCTGGACCGCGCAGCGCAACCTGACGGTCAATTTCAGCGATCCCTATGCCTATTCCGGCCTGAAGATCGTCGCCAACAAGCAGCTGACCGAGGGCATGACGGTCGCGGATCTTAACGATCCCTCGGTCACCTTCGCCGCCCGGCGCGGCGGCACGCCCTCGACGCTGATCGCGACCATGTTCCCCGAGGCCAAGCTGCTGCAGTTCGACGAGGACGGCGCGGCGACGCAGGAGGTCCTGAACGGCAACGCCCATGCCACCATGGGGGCCGAGCCGACGCCCTCGCGCGATGCCCGGACCCATCCTGATACGCTGGTCGTTCTGGGCGAGCAGGTGTTCGACCAGCGCGGCGACGGCTTCGTGATGCGCAAGGGCGATGTGGATGCGATGAACTTCTTCAACAACTGGATCGCGCAGAACTGGCGCTCGGGCTGGCTGAAGGAACGGCAGGACTACTGGTTCACCACCGAGGACTGGGCCGATCAGGTCGAATGATACCAACGGCCCCGCCGGGTGATCCGGCGGGCGCGCGGGGCGCGGAGACATCGCATGCGAGGACTGCGAAAGCTGCATTGGCTGGACTGGGCGATCCTCGCCCTGCTGATCCTGCTGGCCGGTTATGTCTGGCTTCGCATCGACGGCACGCTGAACTACAAGTGGCGCTGGCAGATCATCCCGCAATTCCTGATCCGTTACGACGAGGAGGCCGGGGGCTGGGTGGGCGGCACGCTGATGGTGGGGCTCTTCAACACCATCCGCATCTCGATCATGGCAAGCCTTCTGGCGCTGATCCTGGGCACGATCCTGGGATTGGCGCGCTGCGCGCAGAACCTGACGATCCGGCTTCTGGCCCGCACCTATCTGGAGTTCCTGCGCAATATCCCCGGCCTCGTCGTCATCTTCATCTTCTACTTCTTCCTCTCCGAGCAGTTGATCGCCGCCTTCAGGATCGAGGACTGGGCCCGCGACATCGCCCGCGGCGACAACGCCTGGCTCTGGGAGATTTTCTTCGGCGACATGCGCCGCTTTCCCTCGCTGATTTCAGGCGTTTTCGTGCTGGCCCTGTTCGAAAGCGCCTTCGTGGGCGAGATCGTACGGGCCGGCATCCAGTCGGTCCCGAAGGGCCAGCGCGAGGCCGCACGGGCGATGGGCCTGTCATGGACCGACCAGATGCGTTTCGTCGTGCTGCCGCAGGCGATGCGCAAGGTGGTGCCGCCGCTGGCCAGCCAGTTCATCATGCTGGTCAAGGATTCGGCCATCGTCTCGCTGATCTCGGTTCAGGACCTGACCTACCGGACGGTCGAACTGGTCACCTCGACCCGCGCGATCTTCGAGGCATGGATCACCACTGCGCTGATCTATGGCGGGTTGTGCTTCGGGTTGTCGCTGCTGTTCCGGCGTCTGGAACAGAAGCCGGGGCGCCGATCCTAGCCGCGGCTATGGCGTACGCTGTGATGGATGCGGATGCGCACCTCGTCCGGCTCGGCCGCCACTGCCTGCATCAGCGCCCGCATGTCGCCGCGCGCCGTATTCAGCTGGTCGATCAGCGACATGACCATGCGCAGCGTATCCTCGGGCAGGTCATACGAGTCGCTGAGATCACACAGCAGTTGCAGGCGTGCCAGATCGGCTTCGCGATAGCCCGGCCCCGCGGGCGTCGGGACCGGCCGGACGATATGGGCGCGCAGATAGGTCTGCAGCCGTGGCGGCGTCAACTCGTCGATCAGCGCCACGACCTCGGTTTCGCTGTAGAAGCGCGTCATGCCGTCATCCCCCCACCTTCATCCCGGCACGCGGGTCGTAGCCGTGATCCCTGCGCCAGGTTTCAATGAATGTCGCCAGATCGTCGTCGATCTTCGGCGGCATGACGATCTTCAGTTCGACCTGCTGATCGCCGCCATTGATGCCGCGCCCGCGCAGCCGCAGCCTGCGCCCGCTCGAGGCGCCCTTTGGAATGGTCAGATTGACCGGCCCGTCGACGGTCGGCGCCGCCACCTTGCCGCCAAGGACCGCCTCGTCAAGGCTGATCGGCAGGGTCAGGAAGATGTCGTCTCCCTCGCGCCGGAACTCGGGATGTGGCGCGACCGAGATGGTCAGATAGGCGTCCCCGGCACCGCCCTGCCCCATGCCCGCCCCGCCCTTGCCCTTCAGCCGGATGGTCTGGCCGTCGCGCACGCCCTTGGGGATCGTCACCTCCAGATCGCCGCCTTCGGGCAGGGTGATGCGGGCCTTGCCCCCCCGCGCGGCGGTCATGAAATCGACCTCGAGCGAGAAGCGGTAATCCTGTCCGCGCATGTGAAAGTCCCGCCTTGTGCCGCCCTGCCCGAAGCCGCCTGTGCCGCGTCGCCCGAACAGATCCGCGAAGACATCCGACAGGTCGGGATCGCCATCGAAGCCGTAACCCTGCGCATAGGGATTGCCGGCAGCCTCGGCATGGTCGCGGTAATAGCGGCGCTGCGGGCGTTCCTGGCCCTGCTCGTCGATCTCGCCCGCGTCAAAGCGGCGGCGCTGTTCGGGATCCTTCAGCAGGTCATAGGCCGCCGAGGCGGCCTTGAAGCGTTCCGCCGCCGCCGGATCGGGGTTCAGATCCGGGTGATCGGTCTTGGCGATCCTGCGATAGGCTTTCTTGATCTCGGCATCGCTGGCCGATTTCGTCAGCCCCAAGGCTGCATACGGATCGCCCGCCATTCACGGCTCCCTTCGCCTGTCTTTCTTGTCAACAAGATAGGGGGCCGGCCGGTTTCATCAATAGGGCAAGGGATGGTCGCGGTGCAGCCGGTCGATGGCCTTGACCAGATCCGCGGGCATCGCCCGGCCCAGCCCGGCGATCAGGTGGTCCAACTGTGCAAGCGTGGTCGCGCCAAGGATCGGAACCACCCTGAATGGCCGGGTCAACTGCCATGCGATGGCCATGTGCAGCGGATCCCAGCCGTGATCCCGCGCCAGATCGTGCCAGGCCTCGGTTGCGGCGACGCCACGGCGGGTCCTGCGCCCACCCAGATCGCCGAGCCCGCCCGTTGCCTTGTCGACGGCGGCCCGGCTGCCCTCGGGCAGGGCACCGCCGGAATACTTGCCGGTCAGCAGCCCCGCCGCCAGCGGCGAATAGGCCAGCAGCGTCACTTCCTCATTCACCGCCACCTCGGCCAGATCGGTGTCGAACATCCGGTAAAGCAGCGAATATTCGTTCTGGATCGCAGCCATTCGCGGCCCGCCGATGCGGTCTGCGGTATCGCACCAGCGGGTCAGCCCCCAGGCGCTTTCATTCGACAGCCCGACGGCGCGGATCTTGCCCACCCTGACCCCCTCGGCCAGCGCCTGAAGCACATCCGCCATATGGTCCAGGTTCCGCTGCTTCGACTGGCCCGAGGGATCATAACTCCAGTTCTGCCGGAAGCCGTAGGAGCCACGCACCGGCCAGTGCAACTGATAGAGGTCGATCCGGTCGGTCTGCAGCCGTTTCAGCGAGGCGTCGATACAGGCCCGGATCTCGGCGCCGCCGAAGGGCGCGCCGTCGCGGACCATCTGGCTGGGTCCGGTGATCTTGGTCGCGATCTCGACCCGATTGCGCTGGCCCGTCTTCGCCAGCCAGCGGCCGAGGATTTCCTCGGTCAGGCCGATGGTCTCGCGGCGGACCGGGTTCACGGGATACATCTCGGCGGTGTCGATGAAGGTCATGCCGACGGCCAGCGCCCGGTCGATCTGGGCATGCGCCACGGCCTCGTCCGTCTGGTTGCCGAAGGTCATGGTGCCAAGGCAGATCTCGCTGACCTCGACCCCGCTGCCGCCCAGTGTCACCCGCTTCATCGCCGTCCCCGTTTCCGATATCGCGCGCAAGCTAGCGATACCGGCGGCGAGTGCA
Source organism: Paracoccus marinaquae (assembly GCF_018860165.1). Taxonomy (GTDB): domain Bacteria; phylum Pseudomonadota; class Alphaproteobacteria; order Rhodobacterales; family Rhodobacteraceae; genus Paracoccus; species Paracoccus marinaquae. The sequence goes on along the minus strand of NZ_JAHKNG010000020.1, from coordinate 50,400 downwards.
ACCCACCGACAGCCGTCAGCTGCGGCTGTAGCCGGTCGAGGCCGCGATCAGGTTCCGGGTATAGTCCTGCTGGCCGGCACCGCGGCGCAGGGCATCGGCAGTCATCACCTCGAGGATGCGGCCATGCTGCATCACCGCCAGCCGGTCGCACATATGCGCGACCACCGCCAGATCGTGGCTGACCATGACATAGGTCAGCTTGTGTTCGGCGCGCAGATCAGCCAGCAGGTTCAGGATTTCCGCCTGCACGCTGACATCCAGCGCGCTGGTCGGCTCATCCAGCAGCAGCAGCCGCGGCTCGGCCGCCAGCGCGCGGGCGATGGCGACCCGCTGGCGTTGCCCGCCCGAAAGCTGGTGCGGATAGCGGAAGCGGAAACCGCGACCAAGGCCGACATCCTCCAGCAGCCGGGTGATCCGCGCGTCGATATCGTCCATGCCCTGCAATGTCAGCGCCTCGTTCAGCACGGCATCGACGGAATGGCGCGGATGCAGGCTGGCATAGGGGTCCTGGAACACCATCTGCACGGTCCGGTAGAAGGCGCGGTCGCGGGTCCTGCCGGCGACGGCTTTCCCGTCCACCTCGATCCGGCCGGACCATGTGTCGATCAGCCCGGCAATGGCGCGCAGGATGGTGGACTTGCCGGAACCGGATTCGCCCACAAGGCCGAAGCTCTCGCCCGGGGCCACCGCGAAGCTGGCGGCTTTCACCGCATCCACGCGGTCGGGCGGGAAGCCGAACCAGACATTAAGGTCCTTGACCGTCAGCATGGGCGGCCACTCCGGACATCTGCAACCCGGGGCAAGGACATGGTTCACAGACCTCCGGGGAAATCGGTCGTAAGGCTTTCGCTCAGCGGATCACCGTCGCGCCAGTTGTCCTGACGTTGCAGGACCGGCAGGCGGTCAACCGGCGCATCGAGGCGCGGCAGGCTGTTCAGCAGGCCCTGCGTATAGGGATGGCGGGCGTGGTGCAGGTCGCGCGCCGCCAGCGTCTCGACGATGCGGCCGGCATACATGATCAGCACGCGGTCGCAGAACTGCGCGACAAGATTCAGGTCATGGCTGATGAAGATCAGCCCCATGCCGCGATCCTTGACCAGCGCGTCCATGATGTTCAGCACCTCGTTCCTGACCGAGACATCCAGCGCCGAGGTGGGCTCGTCCGCGATCAGGATTTCGGGATCGGGGGCCAGCATCATCGCGATCATGATCCGCTGCCCCATGCCGCCCGAGACCTCGTGCGGATAGGTGGTCATCACCCGTTCGGGATCGCGGATCTGCACGGCCTCAAGCATGTCCAGCGCCTTTTGCCGGGCCGCATCCCTGCCGCCGCCGGCATGCAGGCGATAGGCCTCGATGATCTGGTCGCCGATGGTCATCACCGGGTTCAGGCTGAATTTCGGATCCTGCATGACCATGCTGATGCGGCGCCCGCGGATCCTGCGCATCTGCCGTTCGGGCAAATTCAGGATCGGCTGGCCATCCAGATCCAGCCTCTCGGCGGTGACGTGGCCGGGCGGGCGGACGAGGCCGAGGATGGCGCGGCCGGTCATGGATTTGCCGCTACCGGATTCGCCCACCACCCCCAGCCGTTCGCGGCCCAGATCGAAGCTGACGCCGCGCACGGCCTCGAAGATGCCCTGACGGGTCGGGAAGGCAACCCGCAGATCGCGAACCGAGAGCAGCGGGCCGGTCATTCCTTGGCCCCCTTCGGGTCCAGCACGTCGCGCAACCCGTCGCCCAGCAGGTTGAAGGCCAGGCTGACGATGAAGATGGCAAGGCCCGGCATCGCCGCCACCCACCAGAAATCGAGGATATAGGTCCGCCCGTCCGAGATCATCGCCCCCCATTCCGGCATCGGTGGCTGCGCGCCAAGGCCGAGAAAGCCCAGACCCGCCGCCGAGAGGATGATCCCGGCCATGTCGAGGGCCACGCGCACGATCAGCGAACTGATGCAGAGCGGCCAGATATGCCGGATCAGCAGCCGCATCGGACCCGCGCCCTGAAGGCGGGCGGCGGCGATATAGTCGGCATGGCGGATGGTCAGCGTCTCGGCCCGCGCCAGCCGCGCATAGGGCGGCCATGCGGTCAGCGCGAGGGCAAGGACGGCGTTGCCGATGCTGGCGCCGAGGGCCGCGACGAAGGCCAGTGCAAGGATCAGCTTGGGGAAGGCCAGAAAGATGTCGGTGATCCGCATCAGCACCTGATCGGTCCAGCCGCCCGCGAAGCCCGCCACCGTGCCGATGAACAGCCCGATGATCGGCGCGATCAGCGCCACCGTGCCGACGATGAACAGGGTGATGCGCGATCCGTGGATCAGCCGCGACAGGATATCGCGTCCCAGGGCGTCGGTGCCCAGCCAGTGTTCGGCCGAGGGCGGGGCCAGCCGTCCGGCGAGGTTCTGCGAGAACGGGCTCTGCGGTGCCAGCCATGGCGCGAAGATCGCCATGAAGATCAGCAGGATCAGGATCACCAGCCCGAACATCGCCAGCCGGTTGGCGCGGAAGGTCAGCCAGCCCTGATAGATCGCGCCCAGCCGCGCCTGACGCCGGGTCTGGGGCGCGTCGGACAGCAGCCATTCGCGGCGGGTCATCCGGCTCATTTCGACCTCGGGTCCAGCACGCGGTACAGGAGGTCGCTCAGCAGGTTCAGCGCGATGAAGCAGGTGCCGACGACGATGGTGCCGCCAAGGACCGCGTTCATGTCGCCGGCCAGCAGCGATTTGGTGATGTATTGCCCAAGGCCGGGCCAGGAGAAGATGATCTCGGTCAGCACCGATCCTTCCAGCAGCGAGCCGAAGGAAAGCGCGATCACCGTCACCAGCGGGATCGAGATATTGCGGAAGGCGTGGCGCCAGATCACCGCGCGCTCGGACAGGCCCTTGACGCGCGCGGTGGTGACATATTCGGCCGACAGCTGCTCCAGCATGAAGCTGCGGGTCATGCGGCTGATATAGGCAAGGCTGAAATAGCCCAGCAGCGACGCCGGCAGGATGATGTGGCTGAACGCGTCGCGGAACGCGCCCCAGTCGCCGGCGATCAGCGAATCGACCAGGATCAGGCCGGTCACGGTCGGCACCATGCCGTCATAGATGATCCCCTGCCGGCCCGGCCCGCCGACCCAGCCGAGGATGCCGTAGAAGACCAGCAGCCCCATCAGGCCCAGCCAGAAGATCGGCATGGAATACCCGACCAGCGCCACCACGCGCGCGACCTGATCGACGAGGCCGCCGCGTTTCGCCGCGGCGATCACCCCAAGCGGCACCCCGATCGACACGCCGATGAAGGTTCCCAGCGTCGCCAGTTCCAGTGTCGCCGGGAACACCCGCTTGATGTCGTTCACGACCAGTTGCCCGGTCGAGATCGAACGGCCGAGATCGCCGCTGAGAATGTCCCGGATATAGCCAAGGAACTGCACTGCCAGCGGCCTGTCCAGACCCATGGCCTGATAGGCGGCGTCGTATTGCGCCTGGCTGGCACGGTCGCCCACCACCTTCAGCACCGGATCGATCGGCATGACCCGGCCGATGATGAAGGTGACCAGCAGCAGCCCCAGCAATGTCAGTGCCAGCGACAGCAATGTTCCCGCGATGTTGCGAAGGCGACGACGGCGGGCGGCGCTGCGGTCAGAGGCCGAAGGGGGCGGGGTCTGGCCCCGCCCGCCCGGATCGGTGTCGGTCGCGGCCAAGGATCACTCGCCCTTGGTGACCTGATGATACATGACCGAGGTCACGGCCCCGCCGATATTCCAGTTCTGCACGTTTTCCTGCAGGCCGGTATTGGCGATGCGCTGGAACAGCGGGATCAGCGGCGCCTCGGCCTGATACTGCTTCTGGATGTCCAGATACATCTGGGCGCGCTTGTCGCCATCCTGCTCCAGCGTGGCGGCGACGGTCGCCTCGTTCATCGCCTCGGGCACGGCATAGGAATTGCGCCATGCCAGCAGGCCGGTGGCCATCGCCTCATCGCTGTTGTCCGGATTATAGGCGAAGGTCGCGGCATTGGTGTTCGGGTCGGAATAGTCCGGGCCCCATTCGCCGATATAGATCGGCACCTGGCGGGCGCGATAGGCGTCAAGGCTTTGCGCGCCGGTCATCTGCTCGATGTTCAGCGTCAGCCCGGCTTCGGCGAAGGATGCCTGCAGCGTCTGCGCCACATCTACATATTCGCGCAGGTCGCGGACGCTGGTATTGATGGTGCCGCCCTCGATCCCGGCGTCAGTCAGAAGCTGCTTCGCCTTCGCGATGTCATAGGTCCAGGGGTTCTCGTCCAGCGCGCCCAGATAACCCTCGGGCAGGAAGGACTGACGGGTCTTGAACATGCCCTTCAGGAAGCTGCCGGTGATGCCATCGTAATCGACCAGATGCTTGATCGCCTGGATCACGGCGGGGTTCGACAGCAGTTCGTCCTTCTGGCTCAACCCCAGATAGAGGATGCGGCCCTGGGGCTGGTCCTCGACCTTGACGCCCTCGACCTCGCGCAGCGCATCGGCATCGGTGGGCGTCAGGTTGCGCGCGGCGTCGATATCTCCCTGCTCGAGCAACAACCGCTGGGCGCTGGATTCCGCTACGTTGCGGATGATGACGCGCTTCATCGCCGCGGCACCCTGCCAGTAGCCCTCATAGGCGGCCAGTTGCACCGCCTCGTTCGCCCGCCACGAGGTCAGCGTGAAGGCGCCCGAGCCGGCCTCGTTGGTGTTCAGCCAGGTGTTGCCCATATCCTCGCCCTCGGCATTGGCCATCACCAGTTCCTTGTCCACGACGCTGGCGACCATCGCGGTGAGGCAGTTCAACACGAAGGATTGCGCATAGGGCTTGTCGAGGCTCAGCGTCAGCGTATTGCCGTCGAAGGTGATCTTTTCCCCGGCGTTCTCGGGCGTGAAGCCGAACTGGGTCAGGATGAACGCCGGGGTCTTGTTCAGGATCACCGCACGTTGCAGCGACCATGCCGCATCCTCGGCACGGACCGGGTTGCCGGAATGGAAGGTGACACCCTCGCGCATGGTGAAGGTGATCGACATGCCGTCCTCGGCCACCTGCCAGCTTTCGGCCAGCGCCGGCTTGAAGCCCGCCGCCATGTCCAGCGGATCGAAATCGACCAGCCGGTCATAGGTGTTGCGGTTCACGTCATTGCCCGAAAACTCGAAGGTCTGAGCCGGGTCGAGGCTGATGATGTCGTTGATATCATTGGCCACGACCAGCGTGTCGGCCGGGGTCTCGGCAAAGGCCGCAGGGGCCAGGGCGATGGCGGAAGCCAGCAGCAGCGCGCGCGGGGTCAGAAGATGTTTCATGGCGGGTTCCCTGTCGTTGGTTCGCCCCCTTGTTGCGGGGGTTGCATGGCGCGAGGGTAGGCCCAAGCCCGCATCGCTGGCAAGAGGCGAGGCCGGACCGGACGGGGCAGCCCCGGCATGTGAAAAGGGGGCGCGAACGCCCCCCGTTGAAGAGTTGCCCCGGATCGCGCCTCAGGCCGTCTCGAACCGCCACTCACCCTCGCCAAGCGCCGGCGCGGCGCGGTCGGTGACCAGCGGGCTGCGCGAAAAGCGGATCGGCGTGCGCAGCCCGGCGATCCCCTCGGGCGCGATCTGAAGCCCCCGCGCCCGCAGCTGCGGTTCGGCCAGTGCCTCGGCCACGTCATTGACCGGGCCGCCCGGCACGCCCGCCGCCTCCAGCGTGGCGATCAGATCGGCGCGCGCAAAGCGCCGCGTGGCCTGTGACAGCAGCGGGATCAGCCGCTCGCGGTGGCTGACGCGGCCCCCGTTGCTGGCGAAGTCGGGATCGGCGGGCAGATCGGGCAGGTCCAGCACCCGGCAGAGTGCCGCGAACTGCCGGTCATTGCCGCAGGCGATGATCAGATGCCCGTCCGAGGCCGGAAACAGCTGATAGGGCACGATATTGGGATGCGCATTGCCCAGCCGGTGCGGAACCTTGCTGCCCAGCAGGTAGTTCGTCGCCTGATTGGCCAGCACCGCGACGCCGCAATCCAGAAGCGACAGGTCCAGATGCTGCCCCTGCCCCGACCGCGCCCGTTCGGCCAGGGCCGCCTGCACCGCGATCACCCCGTAAAGCCCGGTGAAGATGTCGATCCAGGCGACGCCGACCTTCTGCGGCTCGCCCCTCGGGTCGCCGGTCAGGTCCATGATGCCGGACATGCCCTGAATGAGGAAGTCGTAACCCGGCTGCGCCGCGCGCGGCCCGTCCTGCCCGAATCCGGTGATCGAGGCATAGACGAGGCGCGGGTTGCGCGGCGCGAGGCTGGCATAGTCCAGCCCGAACCTGCGCAGGCCGCCCAGCTTGAAATTCTCGACCAGCACATCGGCGCCGTCGATCAACGTCTTCAGCCGCTCCAGATCGCCGGCATCGTTGAAATCGCAGATGATCGAACGCTTGCCCCGGTTGGCGGCGTGGAAATAGGCGGCGACCGTTTCGGTCGAACCATCGGCGCGCGGACGTTCAATGAAGGGCGGCCCCCAGCGGCGGGTATCGTCGCCCTCGGGCGCCTCGACCTTGATGACCTCGGCACCCAGATCGGCCAGCGTCTGGCCGATCCAGGGACCGGCGAGGATGCGGGCCAGTTCGACGACCCTGAGCCCCTTCAGCGGTGCCTCGGACATGGCTCAGCCGAAGGCCTGAAGGTCGGTCTGCGCGCGGCCAAGGATCAGCGCGTGAACGTCATGCGTGCCCTCATAGGTGTTCACGGTTTCCAGGTTCTGGGCATGGCGCATGACGTGATATTCGATCTGGATGCCGTTGCCGCCATGCATATCGCGGGCCATGCGCGCGATATCCAGCGCCTTGCCGCAATTGTTGCGCTTGACGATCGAGATCATCTCGGGCGCGAACTTGCCCTCGTCGAACAGCCGGCCGACGCGCAGGCTGGCCTGCAACCCCAACGCGATCTCGGTCTGCATGTCGGCCAGTTTCTTCTGGTAAAGCTGCGTCGCGGCCAGCGGGCGGTTGAACTGATGCCGGTCCAGCCCGTACTGGCGGGCGCGGAACCAGCAATCCTCGGCCGCGCCCATGGCGCCCCAGCTGATGCCATAGCGCGCGCGGTTCAGACAGCCGAAGGGGCCGCCCATGCCCTCGGCGCCGGGCAGCAGCGCGTCCTCGCCGACCTCGACATTTTCCATCACGATCTCGCCGGTGATCGAGGCGCGCAGGGACAGCTTGCCGCCGATCTTCGGCGCGCTGAGGCCCTTCATGCCCTTCTCAAGGACAAAGCCGCGCACCTTGCCGCCATGCGCCTCGGACTTCGCCCAGACCACGAATACATCGGCGATCGGCGCGTTAGAAATCCACATCTTCGCGCCGTTCAGCACATAGCCGCCTTCGGTCTTCTTCGCCCGGGTCTTCATGCCGGCCGGATCGGACCCCGCATCGGGTTCGGTCAGGCCGAAGCATCCGATGAACTCTCCTGAGGCCAGTTTCGGCAGGTATTTCCGCTTCTGTTCCTCACTGCCATAGGCCTCGATCGGGAACATCACCAGCGAGGACTGGACCGAGGCCATGCTGCGATAGCCGCTGTCGATCCGCTCGATCTCGCGTGCGACCAGGCCGTAAGCGACGTATGAGGCCCCCACCCCGCCATATTCCTCGGCCACGGTGACGCCCAGCAGACCCGCAGCACCCATCTCGCGGAAGATCTCGGGGTCGGTCTGCTCGTTCAGATAGGCGTCCTGCACCCGCGGGACCAGCGATTCGGCGGCAAAGGCGGCGGCGCTGTCGCGGATCATCCGCTCTTCCCCGGTCAACTGATCCTCCAGCAGGAACGGGTCGGACCAGGAAAACGGTTGGCCCTTGTGCGATTTCGTGGACATCGGATTTCCCCCTCGGCGGTGCCAGTGACATTCTTGCTGCAACTTTTATCGCTTTGCAGCCGCCATGAAAAACGGATAATCCGCATCAGTTCATGTATGGAATGAATGATGCGGCAAAGGCGCTTTCTGCCCAATCTCAGCCTGCTGCTGGCCTTCGACGCGGTGATGCGCAACGGCTCGGTCACGGGGGCGGCGCAGGATCTGGCGCTGACCCAAAGCACCGTCAGCCGGCTGATCCAGACGCTGGAGGCGCAACTGGGGCAGGATCTGTTCCGCCGCCAGCGCAAGCGGCTGATCCCGACCGAGGCGGCGCAGCGCTATTTCCGCGAAGTCTCGAACGCACTGGATATCCTGCAGCGCGCCAGCATGTCGCTGATCGCCAATCCCGAGGGCGGCTCGCTGTCGCTGGCGGTGCTGCCGACCTTCGGCACCCGCTGGCTGGCGCCGCGACTGCCGGGATTCCTGTCGGCCAATCCGGGCATTTCGGTCAATCTGGCCACGCGCTTTGCCCGCTTCAACTTCGAGGCCGAGCCCTTCGACGCGATGATCTGTTTCGGCCGCGACGACTGGCCCGAGGCGATGCATCTGAAACTGTTCGACGAAAGGCTGACCGCCTGTGCCGCACCTGCCTTCCTCGCCGATCATCCGGTTGCGCGCGCCGAGGATCTGCATGACTGCGTGCTGCTGCAACTGGAAACCCGGCCCACCGCATGGGCGGCCTGGTTCGAGGGTCAGGGCGCGGCGCCGCCCATGGTGCCCAACGGCATGCTGATGGATCAGTTCTCGATGATGATCCAGGCCGCGATCTCGGGGCTGGGGATCGCGCTGCTGCCCGATTACCTGGCGCGAATCGAGATCACCGAGGGTCGGCTGCGCCCGATCCTGCGGCAGGCGGTGCCGGGACCGGGCGCATACTGGCTGGCCTGGCCGCAGGGCAAGGACGATCTGGGGCCGCTGAAGGCCTTTCGCGGCTGGATCACCGCAATGCTGGCTGAAGCGACGGACCGCTGATGTGCCTACGGGCACCCTTTCCTCTGCCCTGTCGGGTGACTAGTGTCGCCGGACGATCGCAGGAACGAGCAGATGACCGGCAGCACGGCCCCAAAGAAAAAGCGCCCCGGGCAGGGCAAGGATCCGGCACCCGCAGCGGCGAATCTGCTGATCGTCGCGCAGGCCGGGCGGCTGGAATACGAGGCGGTGATCTTCACCGCCAGCCTGCGCCAGTTCTCGCCGGACTGGCAGGGGCGATTGCTGATTGCCGAGCCGCAGCCCGAGGCGGCGTGGGAGGGCCACCATACCCGCATCGCCCCCGAGACGCGCGCCCTGCTGGAAGAGATGGGCGCCGAAATCCTGCCCTTCACGGCGCGGCACTTCGGCGCGACCTATCCCCATGGCAACAAGATCGAGGCCCTGTTCGCCCTTCCCGCGCGCGAGCCCTTCCTGTTCTTCGACACCGATACGCTGATCACCGGACCGCTGGACAGGATCGCCTTCGACTTCGGGCGCCCCTCGGCCTCGATGCGGCGCGAGGGGACCTGGCCCGACCCGCCGCTTTACGGCCCCGGCTATGACGACATCTGGAAATCGCTCTATGACCGTTTCGGGCTGGACTTCGCGGGCTCGCTGGACCCGGACCAGCCGGACGGGCATTGGGAACGCTATCTCTACTTCAACGCCGGCTGGTTCTTCGGCGCCGATCCGGCCGAATTCGGGCGGCGCTTCCTGAACTGGGCGATTGCCCTGCGGGACGAGCCCGGCGAGGTGATGGCCTGCCAGAGCCTCGATCCCTGGCTGGATCAGGTAATCCTGCCACTGGTGATCCACAGTTTCGGCGGCGGGCGGCCGGGGCCGGAGCTGGCCGGGCTGGACGGGGCGGTCAGTTGCCATTACCGCAACCTGTCGTTGCTCTATGCCCGCGAACCGGACGAGGTGCTGGATGCACTGGAGACGGCGACGGCGCCGAACCGGATCAAGCGGCGCCTGCGCGAATGGGTGCCGGCGCATCGGCTGATCTATCAGGGCAAGGGGCGCAAGAAGATCCGCCCCATGTTCGACCAGACCGCCCTGCCCACGAAGGAACGGCCGATCCGGCAGCGGCTGAAGAACCGGGGCTGGTGGCTGGTCTGAAACTCAGCCCTCGCCCGCCCCTTCCGACGAGCGCGCCCAGATATTCACGTCACCGCCGGCCGACAGCTCATCGATCCGGGCCAGTTCATCCGGGCTGAAATCGAGGCGGGCCAGCGCCCCCACGCAATCCTCGACCTGTTCGGGCCGCGAGGCGCCGATCAGCGCGCTGGTCACGCGCCCGCCGCGCAGTACCCAGGCCACGGCCATCTGCGCGAGGCTCTGCCCGCGCGCCGCGGCGATTCCGTTCAGCCCGTTCAGCCGGGCGATCATGTCCTCGCTCAGCCAGTCCTGCGACAGCGACTTGCCCTGTGCCGCGCGGCTGCCCGACGGCACGCCCTTGAGGTATTTCCCGGTCAGCATCCCCTGCGCCAGCGGCGTGAAGACGATGCTGCCCACGCCCAGATCGTCCAGCCGGTCCAGCAACCCGTCATTTTCCACCCAGCGGTTCAGCATGTTATAGCTGGGCTGATGGATCAGGCAGGGCGTGCCCAGATCCTTCAGGATCGCCACCGCCTCGGCCGTGCGCTGGCTGTTATAGCTGCTGATCCCGGCATAGAGCGCGCGCCCCGACCGCACGATCTGATCCAGCGCGCCCATCGTCTCTTCCAGCGGTGTCTCGGGGTCGAAACGGTGCGAATAGAAGATATCGACATAATCCACGCCCAGCCGTTTCAGCGACTGGTCGCAACTGGCGATCAGGTATTTGCGGCTTCCCCATTCGCCGTATGGCCCCGGCCACATGTCATAGCCGGCCTTGCTGCTGATCACGATCTGATCCCGGCAGCCGGAGAAATCGCTGCGCAGGATCTCTCCGAAGGCCTCTTCGGCGCTGCCCGGCGGCGGGCCATAGTTATTGGCCAGATCGAAATGGGTGATGCCGAGGTCCAGCGCCCTGCGGCAGATGTCGCGCTTGACCTGATGCGGCGTGTCATGGCCGAAATTGTGCCACAGCCCCAGGCTGATCGCCGGCAGCTTCAGCCCCGAGCGCCCGCAGCGGCGATAGATCATGCGGTCATGGCGGTCCGCAGCGGGCTGGTAGGGCTGCGCCTCAGCCATGGCCCAGAACCTTGTCGCAGCGGGCGCAGACGCCGGGATGGTCATGGCTGCCCACATCGGGAAGGATTTTCCAGCAGCGCTGGCATTTCTCGCCCATCGCGCTTTCGAAGACCACGCCGATGCCCGGCGCCTCGGCCATGCGGAAAGCCTCGTTCGGGGCCGGATCGGCGGTCAGCGACAGGTCCGAGGTGATGCAGATATCGGTGAAGTTCACCGATTTCAGCGCCTCGAGGATATCGCGGTCCTCGACATGCACGACCGGCGCCGCCTCGAGGCTGGCGCCGATGGTCTTGTCGCTGCGCTTGATCTCCAATGCCGCCGTGACCACGCGGCGGGCGCGGCGCACGTGATCCCATTTCGCCGCCAGCGGCTCGTTCAGCCATTCCGCGGGCGTCGCCGGAAAATCGTGCAGATGCACGCTGTCATCCTCGGACGGGAAACGCGACAGCCAGACATCCTCCATGGTGAAGGGCAGGATCGGGGCCAGCCATGTCACGAGGCGATGATAGAGAATGTCCATGACCGTGCGCACGGCGCGGCGGCGGGTGCTGTCTGCTGCGTCGCAATAGAGCCGATCCTTGCGGATGTCGAAATAGAAGGCCGACAGATCGACGGTACAGAACTGGAACAGGGTCTGGAACACGCCCTGGAAATCATAGGCGTCATAGCCCTTGCGCACGACATGATCCAGTTGCGCCAGCCGGTGCAGGACCCATTGCTCGAGTTCGGGCATCTCGTCGGGCGCAAGCTTCTCGGCCTCGGCGAAGCCGGCCAGTCCGCCCAGTAGGAAGCGCAGCGTGTTGCGCAGCCGGCGATAGCTGTCGGCGGTGCCCTTCAGGATCTCGGGGCCGATGCGGCTGTCGACGCTGTAATCCACCTGCGCCACCCACAGACGCAGGATATCGGCGCCATATTGTCCGACCACCTCGGCGGGCACGATGGTATTGCCCAGGGACTTGGACATCTTCATGCCCTTCTCGTCCAGGGTGAAGCCATGCGTCAGCACGCCCTTGTAGGGCGCGCGGCCCCGGGTGGCGCAGGCCTGCAGCAGCGAGGACTGGAACCAGCCGCGATGCTGGTCGGTCCCTTCCAGATACAGGTCGGCGATGCCGTCGGGGCTGCCGTCTTCGCGGTCGCGGATCACGAAGGCATGGGTCGAGCCGCTGTCGAACCACACATCCAGCACGTCCATGACCTGATCGTAGTCGTCGGGGTCGGCCACACCCTCCAGCACCTGCGCCTTGAAGCCGTCGCGATACCAGGCATCCGCGCCCTCGGCCTCGAAGGCGGCGATGATGCGGTCGTTCACCCGGACATCGCGCAGCAGGAAATCCCCGGCATCGGGCTTGGCGCCCTTCTTCACGAAACAGGTCAGCGGCACACCCCAGGCCCGCTGCCGCGACAGCACCCAGTCGGGGCGGTTCTCGACCATGGAATGGATCCGGTTGCGGCCGGTCTGCGGCGTCCATTTCACCAGCCTGTCGATGCTGGTCAGCGCCCGCGCCCGGATCGTGTCGCCATAGTCGCCCATCCCGTCGACCAGCGGCCGGTCGATGGCGGCGAACCACTGCGGCGTGTTGCGATAGATCAGCGGCGCCTTCGAGCGCCAGCTATGCGGATAGCTGTGCTTGATCTTGCCCTTGGCCAGCAGCGCGCCGGCCCAGGCCAGCTGCTTGATGACGCTGACATTCGCGGGGCCGTCCTTGCCATCGGGCTGGATGATCGCCTCGCCCCCGAAGAGCGGCAGATCGGCGCGGTAAGTGCCGTCCGGCTCGACGTTATAGGTCATTTGCAGCTTGTGCAGCAGCCCTAGCTGATAGTCGTCATCGCCATGGCTGGGTGCGGTATGGACAAAGCCCGTGCCAGCGTCGTCGGTGACGTGATCGCCGGCGAGCATGGGGACACGATAGTCCCATTCCCCGTCGGCGCCCTCAACTCCCCTCAGTGGATGGACAAGATAGAGCATCCCTAGCTGATCCGTGGGCACGTCGCGAAGTCTTACGTAATTCTCGACCTTCGCAGCTTGCATCACTCCCTCGGCTAGGGTGTCAGCCAGCAACAGCTTTTCACCCTTTGTCGCTGTTGAGTTGTCAGCAATCTCTCTGACCTCATAAAGGCCATAAGCGATGTCTCTATTGAAGGCGACTGCGCGGTTCTGTGGGATCGTCCAAGGGGTCGTTGTCCAGATAACGACAGACGCCTCTGCTTCGCTACCAATCAGATCATCCAGTGCTCGTAGCTTGTCCTCGAAATTTTTTTTCCATGTCTGCTGTTGTTCATTTGAAGAACCAATCCATTCGGCCTTGGGCTGCAAGCCCATGGGCTTGAACCGCACCCAGATCGTATGGCTGGTATGGTCGTGATACTCGACCTCGGCCTCGGCCAGCGCGGTCTTTTCGACCGGGGACCACATGACGGGTTTGGACCCCTGATAAAGCGAGCCATTCATCAGCAGCTTCATGAACTCCGCCGCGATCACCGCCTCGGCATGGTAGTTCATGGTCAGATAGGGATCGTCCCATTTGCCGGTGACGCCCAGCCGCTTGAATTCCTCGCGCTGAACGTCGATCCAGTGATCGGCGAAGCGGCGGCATTCCTGCCGGAACTCGACCAGATCGACCGCGTCCTTGTCCTGCCCCTTCTGGCGGTACTGTTCCTCGATCTTCCATTCGATCGGCAGGCCGTGGCAGTCCCAGCCCGGCACATAGCGCGCGTCGCGGCCCATCATCTGCTGGGATCGCACGATGAAGTCCTTCAGCACCTTGTTCAGCGCGTGACCGATATGCAGGTTGCCGTTCGCGTAGGGGGGGCCGTCATGCAGGATGAAGGGCGCCCGCCCCCCGGCCCGTTCGCGCAGCCGGTCATAGATGCCGATCCGCGCCCAGCGGTCCAGCCACGCGGGCTCGCGTGCGGGCAGGCCGGCGCGCATCGGAAATTCGGTCTGCGGCAGGAAGACGGTGTCGCGGTAGTCGGGGGTCTCGGCGCTCATCGGGGCGGTCCTTCAGGTCTGTCGGTTCGGCAAGGGGCATCCCGGCGGTGCGAAACCTCACACCGCCGGGTGACTAATTCGGATGCTGGACGCCAGAAAACACATGCCGCCCTCTATAGGAACGCCCTTCCCCGCCTGCAAGCGCCCGCCCCGTCATCCCGGTCCGAAATATCTGCCGGGTGTCGCCGGGCTGCGTCACGGGGCCGCCTTGCCCCCGCCCGCGCGGCGCGCGACCATCGGCCACCATGCTGGCCCGATTCGACATCGCCCCCGACCAGATCGACCGCGTCGTCGCGGTCTTTTATGCCGCCATCCGCCGGCACGAGGTCTTAGGCCCGGTCTTCGCGCGCCATGTCACGGACTGGCCCGAGCACGAGGAAAAGATCGCCCGTTTCTGGCGCAAGGCGATCCTCTATGAGCCGGTCTATGACGGCAATCCGATGCGCGTCCACATGGCCGCGGGCGATGTCCGGCCCGAGCATTTCGCGCAGTGGCTGGCCCTGTTCGACGAAACCCTGCGCCGCACCCTGCCGCCCGAGCCTGCCGCCGGTTGGTCGGCGCTGGCCCATCGCATCGGGCGCGGGCTGCGCATGGGGGTCGAGGATCTGCGCAGCCCCCAGCCCGGACCACCGGTGCTGCGCTAGCCGCGCGCCCTTGGCGGGCGTGGCCGGTAGCCCGGCAGTTTCCAGCCCCAGACCATGCTGCCCGCGCGCAGCGTCCAGACCACGGCGGCGCCCGCGATCAGCGCCTCGATGCGCCCGGCGCCCGCCCCTGCCAGCAGCACCGCGACCAGCGATCCGCCGAAGGCCGCGGTCAGGTAAAGCTGGCCCTGTTTCAGCACCAGCGGCACCTCATTGCCCACGACATCGCGCATCAGCCCACCGAAGGTCGCGGTGACGACCCCCATGATGACGACGATCACCGGCCCGAAGCCGGCCTCCATCGCCACGCCGGCCCCGGCGGCGGCGGCCACCGCCAGCGCCACGCTGTCCAGCCACAGCAGCAGCTTGTAGCGGCTTTCGAACAGATGCGCGGTCCAGAACACCAGCAGCGCCGCGCCCGCGGCCAGCAGGATGTAGGAGGGATCGGCAACCCAGAACACCGTCTCGCGCCCCAGGATCAGATCGCGCAGGGTGCCGCCGCCCACGGCGGTCAGCGCGGCCATGAAGATGAAGCCCACCGGGTCCAGCTGCGCACGGCTGGCGACCAGCGCCCCGGTCAGCGCGAAAACCAGCACCGAACCGTAATCCAGCGCCACCAGAAGCCCGGAGACGTTCATTTGAACGGCGCCATCCCGGCGCGGGCCAGTTCGTCGGCGCGTTCATTCTCGGCATGCCCGGCATGGCCCTTGATCCAGCGCCATTCGACCCTGTGGCGGGCCTGTGCCGCGTCCAGCCGCTGCCACAGTTCGACATTCTTCACCGGCTTCCTGCCGGCGGTCTTCCAGCCATTCCTCTTCCAGCCGTGGATCCACTGGCTGACGCCGTTCTTCACATAGGCGCTGTCGGTGGTGATGGTGATCTCGCTGGGCCGGGTCAGCGTCTCCAAGGCCGAGATCGCCGCCATCAGTTCCATCCGGTTGTTGGTGGTATCCGCCTCGCCGCCCTGCAATTCGCGCTCTTTCACCACGGTATCGCCCGCCATGGCGCGCAGCAGGACGCCCCAGCCACCAGGCCCGGGATTGCCGCTGCAGGCCCCGTCGGTCCAGGCAAACAGTTCGGTCACGCCCGGCTCACCGCCAGTTTCAGGCCAAGCAGTGCAAAAGAGGCGGCAAAGACCCGCCGCAGCCAGCCCATCGCATATTCGGACGCAAGCACCGCCTCGCGACCGCTGGCGGCCAGTGTGGCATAGGTCAGGAAGACCGCGAAGGTCATGGCGGCGAAACCCAATCCCAGTTCGATCATCGCGCCGATGCCCGCGCCCTCGGGCAGGAATTGCGGCAGGAAGGCCATGAAGAACATGGGCAACTTGGGATTGAGCAGGTTCAGCATCACCCCGCGCCAGATGATCCGCGCAACGGGCATCGGTGCGCCGGCATCGACCCGCAGCCCGCCCTCGCCCCGCCATGCACCCCAGGCCATCCACAACAGATAGGCGACCCCGGCGAATTTCACCGTCTGGAACAGAACCGCGCTGGTGTGCAGCACCGCGGCCAGCCCGGCCATGGCGATCAGCATGTGGATCACCGGCGGAATGGTGCAGCCCACCGCTGCCCAGAACCCGGCGCGAAACCCGGACCCCAGCGTCGAGGACAGCGTATAGATGACTCCGATACCCGGCACGAGGCAGACGATGAAAGCGGTCAGCAGATATTCAATGCTCATGACGACAGCCCCACATAACCCGGCAGCGATCGAACCCGATCGAGCCATGCCCCGATACCCGGAAACCGCGCCATGTCGTAACCGCCGCGAGTCCCCGCCGTATGGGTATAGGCGTAAAGGCACAGATCGGCCAGAGAGACCCGCCCGCCCACCAGCCAGTCGGCGTCGGCCAGCCGGTCCTCGATCACCCGCAGGACGGCGTGGCCCCGTTCCAGCAGATCGGCCAGCCGCGCGGGCGTGGCTTCGGCGGCGCGGTCGGGATAGGACAGCAGCGCCTGCCGCACGGCGATGACCGGCTCATGACTGTATTGTTCCCAGAACATCCAGCCCAGCATCTGCGCCCGCTTGACCGCATCGGCGGGAATGAACGCCGTGCCCTCGCCCAGATACCACAGGATCGCGTCGGATTCGGCCAGCACCCGCCCGTCATCCAGCACCAGCGCGGGCACCTTCCCATAGGGCAGGACGCGCCCGGCCCTGGCCCGCGCCAGGGCCTCCGAGCCCTGTTCGCAATCGACGATCTCGGCCGCGCGCCCGGTCAGGGCCAGCAGCAGCCGGGCCTTGTAGCTGTTGCCCGAGGACGGCATCGAATAGAGTTTCATCCCTCGTCCCTTTTCGTCGCCCGGACATCCCGCAGAGGTGGCCGGGCGCGTCGCCTATGCCGGCTCTCGCAGCACCCGCGGCACCTTGAACTCGACATTCTCCTGCGCCGTCTCGACCACCTCGAGCGCCACCTCATAGCGGGCGCGGAAGGCGTCGATCACCTCGTTGATCAGAACCTCGGGCGCGCTGGCCCCGGCGGTCACGCCAACGGCGCGCGCGCCCTCGATGGCCCGCCAGTCGATCTGCTCGGCGCGCATGACGAGCTGCGAATAGGCGCAGCCGGCGGCCTTCCCCACCTCGACCAGGCGCTTGGAATTGCTGGAATTCGGCGCCCCGATGACCAGCAGCGCGTCGATCCTGGGCGCCACCGCCTTGACCGCCGCCTGGCGGTTGGTGGTAGCATAGCAGATATCCTCGCGGGCCGGGCCGGTGATGCCCGGAAACCGCGCCTGCAGGGCCGCCACGATTTCGGCCGTGTCATCGACCGACAGCGTCGTCTGGGTGATGAAGGCCAGCCGCGCCGGATCGCGCGGCGCGATCCCCGCGACATCCCCGACCGCCTCGACCAGGATCACCTCGCCATCCGGTAATTGTCCCATGGTTCCAAGGACTTCCGGGTGGCCGGCATGGCCGATCATGACCATCTGCAGGCCTTCGGCGTGATGCCGCGCCGCCTCCATATGCACCTTGGACACCAGCGGACAGGTGGCATCGACAAAGACCATCTCGCGCCGCCGGGCCTCGGCCGGGACCGCCTTGGGCACACCATGGGCCGAGAAGATCACCGGCCGGTCATCGGGGCATTCGTCCAGTTCCTCGACGAAGATCGCGCCTTTTTCACGAAGCGAATCAACGACATACTTGTTGTGGACGATCTCGTGGCGGACATAGACCGGGGCGCCCCATTTCTGCAGGGCCATCTCGACGATCTTGATCGCGCGGTCCACGCCGGCGCAGAATCCGCGCGGCGCGGCCAGAAAGAGGGTCAGGGGCGGCTTTGCGTGTTCCATGCGGCTGACCTAGCGCGGAGCGCCCGCCGCGTCCAGCAAAACGCCACTCACAAACCGGACACCGGACAGGCACCGGATGTGCACAGCCTGTACACAGCTTGCGCGAGTTGCTCGGCCGCGATCGGCAACGCCGGCCTCGCCCTTGCCCGGATGGGCAGCACCTCACGGCGAGCAATGCGGGCCCGTCAAAGCCGCTTCGCGCTTTGCTCGGCCACGTTGCAGTGAAGCCGCTGCACCTGCCAGCCGGGGTGGGTTTTGGCCCAGTCGGCGGCCAGGAACTGCGTGCTGGTCATGCACTGGATCAGGGTCATGTCGGTCAGCAGCCGGCTGTAGGTCCGGCACCGCTCGGGCTCGCCCATAAGGCAGGCGACAAGGATGAACTCGATCATCAGGCCCTCCTGAAATGGATGTGGCTCATGCCGGGTGAAGGCGCGGCAGAGGCAGGGGCGCGGACAGGGCCGTCACCGCCGCCGAGGCCTGCCGGAACGGCGACCGTGACATGAAATGCTTCAGGCTGCATACTGTCCTCCCGTCACTTGTGCTGGTGTCTGATCGTCTCTCTGCCGCGCGAGCCAAGTCCCGAAAACCGGACCTAAAAATGCCGAAACTGTCCGAAATCCTCGCCTTCAGATCCGCCACCGGGCAGAGTTTCAACGGTGCGTCGATCGATACGGGCCGCCGGGGCGTGATCGGGCCGGATGGGGTGTTCACGCCGCTGAGGCCGAAATCCTTCGAGGTCCTGCGGCATCTGGCCGGTGAGGCCGGCGGGATCGTCAGCAAGGACGCGCTGTTCGATCGGGTCTGGGCCGGGCAGGCCGTGACCGAGGACAGCCTGACGCAATGCGTGGGCGACATCCGCCGGGCGCTTGGCGACGAGGACAAGCGTGTGCTGGAAACCGTTCCGCGCGTGGGGTTCCGGCTTCACGCCGACCGGCGCGGCGCGGGCCTTCGGCGCCGGCGGCTTGCTGCGCTTGCCGCGGGCGCGGCCGTCGTTCTTTTTGCGGCGGTGCTGATACTGCGCGATCCGGCGGGCGAGGTGCCGCCGACCATTGCCATCGCCTCGGACGGCGCGACCGCGGGCCTGGCGGGCGATCTGGGCCATGCGCTTGGCCGCTATGGCAGCCTGACGCGCGTCTCGCGGGCGGCGCGGTTCGAGCTTGATCTTTCATCGACGACCCGCGGTCGCGTGCTGGCCAGCGTGACGGATACGGCAACCGGGCGTGTCATCTTTTCGCGCACCTTCGACGATGAGGACGGGCTTGCGGTGCGGCTTGCCGCCCGGCTGGCCTCGCCGCTGAACGGCGAGATCGCCCGGGTGCTGTTCGCTGCCTCGGAGAACAAGCCGGTGGCGGAATTGACCCCGCTTGAATGCTATCTCATCAGCTATCAGTTGCAGGGAAACCAGAACAACGACCGGATCGCCAAGCGGTCGGACGCCTGTCTCTCGGCCCTGCTGGCGCGCAACCCGCGGGACGCGCGCGCCCTGGCGCTGCGGGGCGCGCTTTACGCGCAGCAATACTGGTGGGGTGTCGGGCTGGACGAGCCGGCGCGGTCGGACCCGGGCCTGCGGGCCGGGCTGGCGTCACGGGCGCTGGTGTCGGTGGAACGGGCCGAGGCCCTGCATCCGCCGCCCGACGCCGCGACCTATTATGCGATGGCGCGGGCCTATTACGCGAACTGCCAGCGCGAGCAGACACTGGCCACCGCCCGCCGGGCGCTTGAGATCAACCCGGATGATCCGAACATCCTCGGCGGCGTCGGTAACTGGACCGCCTATGTCGGCCGGTGGGAAGAAGGCGCGGCCCTGGCCCGGCGCGCGATAGATCTTGCGCCGCAGGGCTATGCACGGTGGTGGTACTGGCCCATCGGCAAGGCGGCCTGGGTCGCGGGCGATTACGAGGCGGCACTGGACGGCTTCATGAACGCCTATGACGAAACCTCATGGCTGAGCCAGGTGCAGCTTGCCTATACGCTTCCCTATCTTGACCGGTTGCCCGAGGCGCGCCGCGCGGTCGAACGGCTGCGCGAACTGCGGCCGGGCTTCACCCGGCAGGATGCCCGCTTCGCCTATGAGCGCTGGTGCTTTCCCGAGGCGTTCATCACCAAGATGGATCGCGCGCTTGAACTGGCCGGCCTGCCGGACGCGGCGGGGTGACGGGCCGGACCGGGTAATCGCCGGTGATCGGGCGACGCGCGGCGGCGCGCGGCGCCCGATCCCTGCCAGCGGGTCAGCCGGCCAGCAGCGCGGCGTTGCCGCCGGCGGCGGTGGTGTCGACGCAGAGATGACGCTCATGGGCGACATGGGCCAGATCGGGGCTGGCGGAGATCAGGGGCCGGATCGGCCCTGACTGCCCGGCCAGCGCCCGCGCATAGGCCTGCCCGCGCGTCTGATCGCCCCACCACAGCGCCGCCGAGAAGCCCGGCAGATCCGCCAGATCCCCGGCCGACAGCGCCCCGGACGGGACCGCCGCCCGCCCGCCAAGCGCCTCGATGGCGCGGCCCTGCGCCTCGGCCGCCTCGCGGCCCGGGCCGAGGCACAGGACCGGTGGGCGGACGACCAGCACCAGACGGTTCAACTCGCCCGTGGGTCCGGGCATCAGGCGATCCTGCAGGGCGGTTTCGGCCGCGGCCGAGAGTTGCGTGCGCAGTGCGTTGAGATCGGCAGCGGCGGTCCAGTCGCCCGGGACGGCCTCGACCGGTTCGGGCGCGTAGAACCGGGCCAGGTAGAGCGGCCCGCCCGCCTTGGGGCCGGTTCCCGACAGGCCTTCGCCGCCGAAGGGCTGGCTGCCCACGACCGCGCCGATCTGGTTGCGGTTCACATAGATGTTGCCGGCATGGACGGCGCTGGTCACCTCCTGCACGCGCGAATCGATGCGGGTATGCAGCCCGAAGGTCAGACCGAAGCCGCGCGCGTTGATGTCGGCGATCACCTGCGGCAGGTCGCGGTTGCGGAAGGTGGCGACATGCAGGACCGGGCCGAAGATTTCGCGGCCGAGATCGGCGATGCCCGTGACCTGCATCAGCGTGGGCGCGATGAAATGCCCGTCCGCCGGCGCCGCGCGGCGATGCAGGACGCGGTCGCTGTTCTGCGCCAGATAGGCGGTGATGCCCTCTTGCGCCTCGGCGTCGATCACCGGGCCGACATCGGTCGACAGATGCCAGGGATCGCCCACGCCCAGCTGATCCATCGCGCCCTTGATCATCTCGATCAGCTGGGGCGCGATATCCTGCTGGACATAGAGGCAGCGCAGCGCCGAGCAGCGCTGCCCGGCCGAGCGGAAGGACGAGGCGACGATGTCGCGCACCGCCTGTTCGGGCAGCGCGGTGGAATCGACGATCATCGCGTTCAACCCGCCGGTTTCCGCGATCAGCGGTGTGCCGGGGGCCATGTTCGCGGCCATGGCGCGGGCGATGATCCGGGCCGTCTCGGTCGAGCCGGTGAAGACCACGCCGCCGATCCGCGCGTCCGAGGTCAGCGCCGCGCCGACGGTGGCGCCGTCGCCGGGCAGCAGTTGCAGCGCCGAGGCGGGCACCCCGGCCCGATGCAGCAGCCGCACGGCGATGGCCGCGATCAGCGGCGTCTGCTCGGCCGGCTTGGCCAGCACGGCATTGCCCGCCATCAGCGCCGCCGCGATCTGGCCGGTGAAGATCGCCAGCGGAAAGTTCCACGGGCTGATCGCGGTGACGATGCCGCGCGGCGCCCCGGCCTGCGCCTCGCCCTCGGCGGCATAGTAGCGCAGGAAATCGACGGCCTCGCGCAGCTCACCCACCGCGTCGGGCAGCGATTTGCCGGCCTCGCGGCCAAGCGTGGCGAAGATCGGCCCGAACTCCGCCTCGTAGAGATCGGCGGCGCGGCGCAGCGCGGCGGCACGTTCGGCCGGGGCGGCGGTCCAGACCCGCGCATCGGCGATGGCGCGGGCCACGGTGGCGGCATCGGCCTCGGTCACCTGCGCCACGGCGGCGCCGGTCGCGGGGTTCAGGACGGCCCGCGCAACGCCCGCGGGCGCCGAGACGGTGATCGGCGCGGCATCGGGCGGCGTGACCGCGCGCGCCACCTCGATCCGGGCCAGCGTGGCCTCGTCGGTCAGATCGAAGCCGGTCGAATTGGTCCGCCCTGCCCCGAAGAGGGCGGCCGGCGCGACCAGCGTGGCCGGGGCCGTGGCGGTGGCCAGCGCCTCGAACGGGTCGCGGGCGACCTCTTCGGGGCTGACCGTCTCATCGACGATCTGGTGCACGAAGGACGAGTTGGCGCCGTTTTCCAGCAGCCGGCGGACCAGATAGGCCAGCAGGTCACGATGCGCGCCGACCGGGGCATAGATGCGGCAGGCGCCGCGGGTCTCGCGGATCACGATGTCATGCAGCCGCTCGCCCATGCCATGCAGGCGCTGGAACTCGAAGGCGATGTCGCCGACCATTTCGAGGACCGCGGCGACGGTCTGGGCGTTATGGGTGGCGAATTGCGGATAGATCCGGTCGGCATAGCCGATCAGCTTGCGGGCATGGGCGATATAGCTGACATCGGTCGCGGTCTTCGAGGTGAACAGCGGGAAGCCGGGAAACCCCTCGACCTGGGCGCGCTTGATCTCGGTATCCCAATAGGCGCCCTTGACCAGCCGCACCATGATCCTGCGGTCCAGCCGCCGGGCGGTGCGATAGAGCCAGTCGATCACCGCGCCCGCGCGCTTGCCATAGGCCTGCACGACGACGCCGAACCCGTCCCAGCCGGCCAGCGACGGATCCGACAGAACCGCCTCGATCACCTTCAGCGAGATAACCAGCCGGTCCTGTTCCTCGGCATCGATATTCATCCCCATGCCGGCCGCCCTGGCCTGCTGCGCCAGCTTCAGCACCACCGGCACCAGTTCGGCCAGCACGCGGTCTTCCTGCGCCACCTCGTAGCGCGGATGCAGCGCCGAGAGCTTGATCGAGATGCCGGGGTTCCTCTGTACCGAGCCCTTGTCGCAGGCCCGGGCGATCCCGGCGATGGCCTCGGCATAATCCTTGGCATAGCGCGCGGCATCGGCGCCGGTCATCGCCGCCTCGCCCAGCATGTCATAGCTGTAGGTGAAGCCCTGCGCCTCGCGCGTCCGGGCACGGTCCAGGGCTGCGTCGATGGTCTGGCCCAGCACGAACTGCCGGCCCATCTCGCGCATGGCGCGGCCGACGGCGGTGCGGATCACCGGCTCGCCCAACCGCTTGATCGCGCCGCGCAGCGTGCCGGCGATGCCCGGCTGGTCGTCGTCCAGCACCTTGCCGGTCAGCATCAGCGCCCAGGTCGAGGCATTGACCAGCGAGGACGAGGCCTCGCCCAGATGCCGGCCCCAGTCCGAGGGCGCGATCTTGTCCTCGATCAGCGCGTCGATGGTCATCCGGTCGGGCACCCGCAGCATCGCCTCGGCCAGGCACATCAGCGCCACGCCCTCGCGCGTGGACAGCCCGTATTCGGACAGGAAATGCTCCATCAGCGTCGGCTTGGCCTCGCTGCGGATGCGCCGCACCAGATCGGCGGCGCGGCGGGTGATGGCGGCACGGGCGGCGCCGTCCAGCCCGGCCTGCGCCACCAGTTCGGGCAGCAGATCGGCTTCGGGGCGAAACTTGGCCTCGGTGGTGAAGGCGGAAAAATCAGTCTGTGCCATGGGCTCCTCCTGCGGCGATGGCCCTGAATACCGGATTGCGAATGGACGATGGGTCCAAATCATATCATAATCGTGGCCAAGGCGAACAATCTGCGAAGGAATTTTGGATCGTGGAGGAAGATCTGGATCCGATCAACCGGCGCATCCTGTCCGAGCTGGTCGCCAATGCCCGGATTCCGATCACCGAACTGGCGCGCAAGGTCGGCCTGTCCAAGACGCCAGTGGCGCTGCGCATCCGGCAGATGGAGGAGATGGGGCTGATCACCGGCTATCGCGCGATCCTGTCGCCGCTGAAGCTGGGCCTGACCCATGTGACCTATATGGAACTGCGCCTGAACGACACCCGCCAGAAGGCGCTGGAGCAGTTCAACGCCGCCATCCGGCTGATCCCCGAGGTCGAGGAATGTTACATGATCGCGGGCGGTTTCGACTATCTGATCAAGGTCCGCTCGCGCGACATGACCGATTTCCGCCGCATCATGGCCGAGAAGATCTCGGCCCTGCCGCATGTCGGCAGTTCCTCGAGCTATGTCGCGATGGAGGCCGTGGTCGAGCAGAACTGGACCGAAATCTGAGGCCGGGCGCGGGCTATTCCGTCGCCGTCGCCTCATCGTCGGGCATGGCCGGCGCCTCGGCCGTCTCGCCCTCAGGCAGCGGGCCGGCCTCGATCAGGCGGTTATCCTCCCATTCGCCGGCGGCGACCTGCCCGGTGGCATAGCGCATCACCCCCTGCCCCTGCCGCTTGCCGGCCACGAAATGGCCCTCATAGCGGTCGCCGCTGGCATAGGTGGCCACGCCCTCGCCGTCGATCTCGCCCTGCTGCCAGCCGCCCTCGTAGACGAAACCGTCGGGCGTGGTCAGCTTGCCCTGCCCCTCGCGCAGGCCATTGGCGAAGGTGCCGGTATAGACGGTGCCGTCGGGATAGGTCGCCTGCCCCTCGCCATGCCGCTGGCCGTCCTTCCAGGCGCCGGAATAGACATAGCCGTCGGGATAGGACATCCGCCCCTGGCCGTCATTGCGCGCATTGCGAAAGCTGCCCTCATAGACCATGCCATTGGCGTAGGCGGCCTTGCCCTCGCCCTCGATCACGCCGGCGGCCCATTGCCCCTCATAGGTCGAGCCGTCGGGATAGGTGATCTTGCCCGCGCCCTGGGGGCGGTCGGCCTGCATCGCCCCGTCATAGACCGAGCCGTCGGGATAGGAGATGCGGCCGCGCCCCTCCATCCGGCCCTCGACCCAGTCGCCGCTATAGACATAGCCGTCGGTGCCGGTGAAGGTGCCGGGCCCGTGGCGGCGGTCGGCGCGGAACTGGCCGTCATAGACATCGCCATTGGCATAGGTGGCGATGCCCTGCCCCTCGCGCTTGCCGTTCAGCATCTGGCCCTCGTAGCGGTCGCCCGAGGGCTGCACCAGCAGGCCCGAGCCCGACATCTGCCCGGCCGACCAGATGCCGTCATAGGCCAGCCCGTCGGCCATGGTCAGCTTGCCCTTGCCGGCGCGCTGCCCGGCCAGCATGCCACCCTCGTAGATGGCGCCGTCGGGATAGGTGATCCGGCCCTGCCCTTCCTTGACGCCGGCGTTCCAGTCGCCCTCGTAGCGATAGCCGTTGGGCTGGGTCAGCACGCCCTTGCCCTGATGCAGCCCCCTGACGAAATCGCCCGTATAGACCGAGCCGTTGGCATAGCGCGCCTCGCCCTTGCCGGTGATCTCGCCGGCGATCCAGTCGCCCGCATAGGTGCCGCCATCGGCATAGGTGATCTTGCCCTGCCCGTCCGGCTTGCCCTTGGAGAAATGCCCGGCATAGACCGAGCCGTTGGGGAAGGTGGCCGTGCCCTGGCCCAGAATCTCGCCATCGACCCAGTCGCCCTCGTAGCGATAGCCATTGGGCAGCGTATAGGTGCCCTGCCCGTGCTGGCGGCCGTTGCGGAAGGTGCCCTCGTAGACACCGCCGTCGTCATATTGCTTGGTGATGACCTGCGCATCGGCCGCGCCCATTGCCGCCATCAGCGCCAGTGCCGCCGCACCCGCCCGCATCGCTGCCTTCATCGCCTGCATCCTTCGCCTTTTGCGCACAGGTCTACCCCAAGCCGCCGCCACGCGCAAAGCCCGACTTTTCCTTTCAGGCTTCATCCCCTATCACGGGCGCGAGAGATGCAGGGGCCACGCCATGACCGACCGTTTCCGCCTGACAATCGGGCAGTTGAACGCCACCGTGGGCGATCTGCCCGGCAATGCCGCGAAAGCGCGCGAGGCCTGGGATGCCGCGCGCGCGGCCGGGGCCGAGATGCTGGCCCTGCCGGAGATGTTCATCACCGGCTATCAGACGCAGGATCTGGTGCTGAAACCCGCCTTCACCGAACAGGCCATGGCGGCGCTGATGGACCTGGGCGGGGCCTGCGCCGATGGCCCGACGCTGGGCATCGGCGGGCCGTGGCGCGACGGCGACAGGCTGTATAACGCCTATTGGATCTTTCGCGACGGCAGGCTGGTCGCCCGCGTGCTGAAGCACCACCTGCCCTACAAGCAGCTGTTCGACGAATTGCGGCTGTTCGATTCCGGCCCGATCAGCGGCCCCTACCCGGTCGGCCCGGTCCGCATCGGCTCGCCCATCTGCGAGGACAGCTGGTATCCCGACGTGGCCGAGACGCTGGCCGAGACCGGGGCCGAGATCCTGATCGTGCCCAATGGCAGCCCCTATCACCGCGAGAAGCTGGACCTGCGCATGGGCCATATGGTCGGCCGCGTGGTCGAAACCGGCCTGCCGCTGGTCTATGTGAACATGGTCGGCGGGCAGGACGACCAGATCTATGACGGGGCCAGCTTCGTGCTGAACCCGGGCGGCAGGAAGGTGGTGCAGCTGCCGCCCTTCGAGGAGGCGCTGGTGCATGTCGATTTCACCCGGCAGGCCAATGGCTGGCAGGCCGA
Organism: Paracoccus marinaquae; assembly: GCF_018860165.1. Taxonomy (GTDB): domain Bacteria; phylum Pseudomonadota; class Alphaproteobacteria; order Rhodobacterales; family Rhodobacteraceae; genus Paracoccus; species Paracoccus marinaquae. The sequence continues at coordinate 23,918 of NZ_JAHKNG010000020.1, read as the reverse complement.
GCCCGGACCCATGACCCCGCAGCCCGACGCCTGGGAGCAGGATTATCACGCGATGATGCTGGGCCTGCGCGAATACCTGCGCAAATCGGGGTTTGCGAAGGTCGTCCTCGGCCTCTCGGGCGGGATCGATTCGGCGCTGGTCGCCACCATCGCCGCCGACGCCATCGGCGCCGACAACGTCCGCTGCGTGATGCTGCCCTCGGAATACACCTCGCAGGCCAGCCTTGAGGACGCCGCCGATTGCGCCGCCCGGCTGGGCACGCGGCTTGACACTGTCCATATCGAGGGCGCGCGCGACGCCGTGGCCGGGGCGCTGGCGCATCTGATGGAAGGCACCAGCCCCGATACGACCGAGGAAAACATCCAGTCCCGCCTGCGCGGGGTGATGCTGATGGCGATCTCGAACAAGTTCAACGAGATGCTGCTGACCACCGGCAACAAGTCCGAGGTCGCGGTGGGCTATGCCACCATCTATGGCGACATGGCCGGCGGCTATAACCCGATCAAGGACCTGTACAAGACCCGGGTGTTCGAGACCTGCCGCTGGCGCAATGCCAATCACCGCGACTGGATGATGGGTCCGGCGGGCGAGGTGATCCCGCCGCAGATCATCTCGAAGCCGCCCTCGGCCGAGCTGCGCCCGAACCAGAAGGATCAGGATTCGCTGCCCCCCTATGAGGTGCTGGACGCAATCCTCGAAGGGCTGGTGGAAAAGGACCTGGCGCTGAAGGATCTGGTGGCCCGGGGCTTCGACCCCGAAACGGTGAAGAAGGTTGAGCGGCTGCTCTATATCAGCGAATGGAAACGCTATCAGGCCGCGCCCGGGCCGCGCATCTCGACCCGGGCCTTCTGGCTCGATCGCCGCTATCCGCTGGTCAACCGCTGGCGCGACGGGTTGTAGGCGCGGCGGCGCGGCACCCCTCCGCGCCGCCCCCGATCACAGCAGGAAATCCCGCTCGATCAACTGGATCGGATCCTCGAGGACGATGATCAGATCGGCGCGCCGGTCGCCATCCCTGTCGGCCTGGATCTGGGTCAGCCCGCCATTCCTGACAAAGCGAACCTCGCCATCGATCCCGTGAAACGGCTGGGTTCCGATGAAATCGAAGGCCTGATTGCCGGCGCGATCGGCGCGCGCATCCAGCGGCCGCAGGTCGATCCTGTCGCCCTGCCCGCGGATGAAATCGGGAATCCGGTCGGCCGCGCGGTCGAATTTGACGAAACGGAAATGATCCGCGCCCGGGCCGCCGACCAGCCGGTCGATGGCATCGCCCCCAATCAGCACGTCATTGCCCGGGCCGCCCGCGAGCCGGTTGGCATCGTAGTTGCCGGACAGGACGTCATGGCCCCGGCCGCCATTCACGTTCTCGAACTCGCGCAGTTGCAGGCGCCCGTTCGGGGTGGTTGCGTTTCCGCTTTCCAGATCGACGACGACACGTCCGAAGAACGCCCAGAAATCGACCGTATCCAGATCACGATTGGTCGCGTCCGAAGCCGAACCGCCACCGTTCACGGTAACGGTGTTGCCGGGATCGGCCTGCGCCCTGAAGATCAGGGTATCGGCATCGCGGCCCAGATTGATGTAATCGGCGCCGCCCTTGTTCAGGATGACCCGGTCCACGCCCCGCCCGGCATTGATGGTTTCGATGAAGTTGTTGCCGCTGGTGATGGTGTCATTTCCCCGGCCGGCATCGATAAGCGCCGCCTCGCCATTGACCGTGATCCGGTCATTGCCTTCATCGCCTGCGATGGACTGCGCCCAGGTCGGGATCGTGGTGAAGATCGTGTCGTTGCCGTTTCCGCCGCTGATATGGTTCGCGCCATTGCCTGCGCTGGTGATCGTGTCGTTGCCGTTTCCGCCATCGACGAACATGGCATCGCCATTGACCGTGATACGGTCGTTCCCATCCTCGCCCGCAATGGTGCGAGTCCATGTCGGGATCGCGGTGAGGATGGTGTCGTGACCATTTCCCCCGCTGATATCGCCCGCATTGCCCCTGGTGGTGATCCGGTCGTTGTCGTCGCCCGTGTCGATCTTGGCGATCCACTGGGTGCCGCCCTCGACCGTATCCATGCCGCGGTTGGTCCTGATGTTGTTGACCTGGCTTCGGGCGATGATGGTGTCCGGTCCGTCGTAGCTGATGATCGATTCGATACCGGCGCCGCGATTCTCGACCACGATCCGGTCGGTGCCGTTGCCCAGATCGATCGTTCCCAGCCATTGGTTGCTGTTGACCTGAACGATATCGTTGCCGTCGCCAGTCGAGGCAAAGTTCACCCTCGCATCACCGATGGTCAGCAGATCGTTGCCGCCGCGGGTGCTGACCGTCTCGACGCGGGTGCGCGTCAACGCGATGACGTCCCTGACCTCATGCGAGCCGATGATCGTGTTAATGCCCCGCTCACCGGCCGCGGCATCGTCGCTGACGATCAGCCCCAGACCGCCCGATGCGCGCAGCACCGAAGAGTTCCAGCTTCCGGTCAGGTTGACCGTAAGGATTGGCCCGACACTGGGTGAATGGAAGAAGAAGCCGTCCACCCATTGTTCGAACCATTCGTATTCCTGAACCCCATTCACCACGACCGGAGTCGTGCCGTCGAGGGTGATCGTCGTGTCGCTGGTAATCGTGACCATGGTCTTGTCCCCTGTCTTCATGTGTCGATGCAGGACCGCACGGCCCCGAGAGGACAGGTTCACATAGTAGCGTCATTGCAGCGTCATTCGGCCTTGCGGCGGCGCAGGCCCGTCTGGCTTGTTCAAGTCTTGTGCATTGATTTCATGCGCGGAATACGCCGCGAGCAGCATGTCCCCGGGGCCGGAGGAAAGGACCCGGATCAGCCCACCGCACAGGCGAATCGGCCCAGCGGAACGAGGGCGTCTCAGATGCAGCGCCCGCCGTCGACCTCCATGGCGACGCCGGTGATCATCGAGGCCTCGTCCGAGGCCAGGAAACAGGCGGCATTGCCCAGATCCTCGGGCGTCGAGAAGCGGCCGATGGGGATGGTCGACAGGAACTTCGCCCGCATCTCGGGCGTGTCCTCGCCCATGAAGCTTTTCAGCAGCGGCGTTTCCCCCGCCACCGGGTTCAGCGCGTTCACGCGAATGCCGAAGGGCGCCAGTTCCACCGCCATCGCCCGGGTCGCGGTGATCAGCCAGCCCTTCGAGGCATTGTACCAGTTCAGCCTTGGCCGCGGCGAGACGCCTGCGGTCGAGGCGATATTGACGATGGCCCCGCGCCCTGCCTGCTTCATCAGCGGCACGACCTCGCGCGCGACTAGATAGACCGACTTGCAGTTCACCGCCAGAACCCGGTCGAAATCGGCCTCGCTGACCTCCTCCATGGGCGCCGGAAGATGGGTCACGCCGGCATTGTTCACCATGATGTCTATGCGGCCGAAGGCCGCCATGGTCTCGGCCACCATGGCGGCGACGCTGGCGCCATCGGCCACATCCGCCCGGAGCGCGCGGCCACCGGTCTCGGCGGCGATCGCGCCCGCCGCGGCCTCGTTGATGTCGGCCACCACGACCTCGGCCCCTTCGGCCGCGAATTTCCGCGCGATGCCGGCGCCGAACCCCGAGCCACCACCGGTCACGATGGCGATCTTGCCTTCAAGCCTCATCCTGTCCTCCCGTTCCGTCGCGGCATGATCGCCAGGCAGGCGGCAACCGCAAGCCGCCTATGGCACCTCGATCTTGCCGACCAGGGGCACGTCGTCGCTTTCGCTGACCGTATGGCGTTCGATCATGCGGTGAACGACCGGATCGGCCTCGCCCTTGTGCAGCGCCAGCAAGAGTTCGCTCACGCCGGCGTCGGATTTTGTGCGCCGCAGGTTGTGGCGGACATAGTCGTCCCAGGTGGCGATGTGATAGCTTTCCGACCATTGTTCGGGATGTTCCAGATCGCGCAGCAAGGCCCAATTCCGCGCCCCGTCGCGGCGGCGGATGTCGCGGCGCCGTTTCATCAGCCGCAGGAATTCGGGCACGTCCGCCTGCGCGATCTGGTAATCGACCATGACCATGATCGGCCCCGACCGGCCGCGCAGATCCAGTTGCAGGGCGGGCTCGCGGAAACGGTTCACCGGGTCCAGATCGACACTGCCGAATTCCGGCGCCCGGAACCAGATCCCGATCACCGCCCCCAGGGCCAGAACGCCCCCGGCCGCAGTCAGCGCCACGGGCAGGCCGTGGGCACCGGCAACCGCGCCCCAGGCCCAGGACCCCGCCGCCATGCCGCCGAAGGTCGCCGTCTGATACAGCGCCAGCGCCCGCGCCACGACCCAGCGGGGCGTGGACAGCTGCACCGTGACATTGAACAGCGACAGCGCCAGCACCCAGGACGCGCCCGCCGGCAGCATCGCCAATCCCTGCAACCAGATCGAGCGCGACTGCCCCAGCACCACCAGCGCCAAGGCGAAGCCGACAAAGGCCAGACGCACGATATTCTCGTTATCGTGGCGTGCGCGGATGCGCGGGTTCAGCACCGCGCCGACGATGGCACCGATCCCGAAACAGCCCAGCAGCGTGCCATAGAGCATCGAGCCGCCCTCGGGATGGCTCTTGGCGACGAGGGGCAACAACGCCAGCACTGTGATCGCGGCAAAGCCGAACAGGGCCGCGCGCAGGATCACCCGCATCAGGTTCGGCGACAGCGCGACATAGCGCAGCCCGGCCGCCATCGCGGGCAGGAATTCCTCGGGCGGGGCGGTGCGGGGTCCGGTCTTCGGCTTCCACCTGACCAGCGCGCCCAGAAGCGGCAGATAGCTGAGCGCATTGACGGCAAAGGCCGCGGCCGCCCCGAAGCCGGCGACGATGAAGCCGCCGGCGGCGGGGCCGACGCTGCGCATCAGGTTGAATCCGACCGAGTTCAGCGTCACCGCCCCCGGCAGATCGGCGCGCGGCACCAGATCCCCCATGCTGGCCTGCCAGGGCGGGTTATAGAGCGCCTGCCCCGCCCCGATCAGGAAGGTGAACATCAGAAGCAGCCAGGGCGTCAGCCAGCCCTGCCAGGCCACCAGCGCCAGCCCCACCGAGACGGCCAGCATGAAAAGCTGCGCCGCCAGCAGCAGCGTCTTGCGATCGAAGATGTCGGCCAGCGCCCCCGAGGCAATGGCCAGCAGCATGATCGGCAGCGTGTTCGAGGCCTGCACCAGCGCGATCAGCGTCGAACTGTCGGTCAGTTGCGTCATCAGCCAGGCGGCGCCCACCGCCTGGACCAGCCCGCCGAAATTCGAGATCAGCGTCGCCGTCCACAGCATCCGGAAATCCCGATGGCGGAAGGGGGCGAGCGGCGAAGTGGCGGTGTGGTCAGGACTGGGCACGGCAGATTCTCGGATTGATCCGGGCAAGCCTAGAAGAGGTGTCGGGGGACGGCAATCGCCCCGATACCGACCCGGTCGCGGCCCCGCGCCCGGGTCGGTATCGCCGTGAAACGCACGGAAACTTGTTTCAGGACCGCAGGAAGTTGATCGAACTGCCGCGCCCGCGCCACAATGGCCGGGTCAATTCGAGCCCCGCAGGACCAGAGGGTTGACGGAAGGCGGGCGGGGCAGGCTGATGAACCTCTGTGCGAATCACGCGCGGCTCTGCCGTCGCGCCTGATCTGCGAACTGAACGCTGCCATGGACGCGCCTGTCTGGCATGTCCACCGCCACAAGGAACAACAAACGATGCGCCTGGTTCCCCTGTTTGCGGCGCTGGCCCTCGGGCTTGCTGCCTGCGCTCCGACCAGCCAGACAGTGCTGGCCACCGCCCCGGTTCCCGATGTCTATCAGGCCCGGGTCGATTCCGGCCCGAATGGCGAGCCGGTCGATATTCCGGCGGTCCGCGCCGCCTATCTGACCGACCGCAACCGCCGTCAGCGCGTGGCCTATAACGGCCCCGAAGCGCCCGGCACCATCGTCGTGGACCCCTATGCCCGCGTCCTCTACGACGTGCTGGAAAACGGCGAGGCGATGCGTTTTGGCGTGGCCGTCGGCCGGGCCGGCAAGGGCTATAGCGGCAATGCCGTCATCAGCGTCAAGAAACGCTGGCCCAGCTGGACGCCGACCCAGAACATGATCCGGACCGAGCCCGATCTTTACGGCCAGTTCGCCGGCGGGCTGCCCGGCGGCATCGACAATCCGCTGGGGTCGCGGGCGCTGTATCTCTATCGCAACGGCCGCGATACCTATTACCGGATCCACGGCACCATGGACCCGTCCTCGATCGGCAAGGCCACCTCGGCCGGCTGCATCCGCCTGTTCAACCAGGACATCATGGACCTGTTCGACGAGACCGCGACGGGCACCCGGGTCAAGGTCCGCAACCAGGCCGAGAGCGTGCGCTATGAAGGGCAGATGATCGAGACGCCCGAGGGGTATGTCATCCCCGCCGCCGAGATCGGGCAGGTGCCGGCAGCGGCCCCGATCGAGGCCGCCTTCGTCTCGCCCGTGGAAAGTGCCGTGCCCACGCCCTGAGGATCGCCGGCGGCCGGTTCCGGCCGCGCCGCCCTTCCTTTGCCCTTGAATCCCTGGCCTCCGGCCCATCAGCCGGAGGCTTTATAATTGCAAATCCCTGCATTTTCACGCAATCTGCCCGCGAAATCGGGTGCCGGACACCAACAAGAGGGACAGAATGCCGAATTACGCCAGTCGCGAACAGGAACTTCTCAGCGGCGCAGAACGGACCTTGGCCGGGGCCAGCCGCCAGCCGCAGCTTGGTCAGCTGGACGATGCCGCACTGATGACCCTGATCGCCGATCTGACCCGTGTCGCAGACGCGGCACCCGCTGCCGCTGCAGCGGACGGGTTGTCGGCTGCTGCCCTGCTGAAGACCGCGCTGACCCGCGTTCAGGCCGAACGGCGCAAACGCGGCCTGAAGCCGGCCCGCGCGACGGCTGCTGCTGCGGACAAGGCACCGGCCGGGTCACGCAGGCGTGCCGCCGCCCCGTCCCCGGACGCAAAGCCGGCGGCGGAACCGGGCAAGCGCGCGCCGGCCACGACACGCCGGGCAGCCGCCAGCCGCAAGCCCGCAGAGCCCCGCAAGAGCGATCAGCGCACCGGTTCGCGCCGGGTGAAGAAGGCGCCTGCCGCCGCGGCCGCCGCCGTATCAGCCCCCGCAAAGGCGGCTGCCACCAAGCCGGCACCGACGGATGCAGCACCCAAGACACGGGCCGCACGCGGCCCCGCGAAGAAGCCAGCAGCCAAACCGGCCGCAACCGCCCCGGCCGGCCGCAGGACCGTCGAGGCCCGCAAGGACGACCAGCGCACCGGCCCGCACCGGGTGAAGAAGTCGCCTGCCGCCGCAACCGCCGCCGTATCAGCCCCTGCCAAGGCAGCTGCCGCCGAGCCGGCGCCAGCGGATGCAGCGCCCAAGGCACGGGCCGCACGCAGCCCCGCGAAGCAGCCGGCGGCCAAGCCGGCCGCACCCGCGCCGACCGCGGCCGCCACTCCGGCAGTTGCAGCCGGGACGCGCCAGACCGAGGCTGATCGCAGGGCGGCGAGAAAGGCCGAAAAGCAGGCCGCGAAAGAGATCGAGAAGCAGGCCCGCAAGGCCGCCCGCAAGGCCGAGAAGGACCTTGAACGCGCCGCCCGCAAGGCTGCGAAGAAGGCCGCGAAAGAGGTCGAAAAGGCCCTGCGCAAGGCCGAACGGAAGAAAGCCAAGGCCGCCGACAAGCCCGCCGCTGCCAAGGCCAAGACGAAGTCCAAGTGACGCCGTGCCGCCCGTGCGGGGCGGTGGCCGGCCGGGGAAAGGAGCCTCCCGTGCGCCGCATCCTTGTGATCCTGTCGCTGATCTCCGGGCTGTCCCTGCAGCCCGGCTTCGCGCAACCGGGCGTGGATGCGATCGACGGTCGCCCGCCCGCGCAACAGAGCGACAAGCTGCGCTGCACCGATGACGGGCGCGACTGCATCCGGCTGGAAAACTATGCCGCCGATGTCTGCCAGATGATCGAGCGCAACGCCGTCGAGCGCGGGCTGGACCCGAATTTCCTTGCGCGCCTGCTGTGGAAGGAAAGCCGTTTCGAGCCGGGCGCGATCAGCCCCGTCGGCGCCCAGGGGATTGCCCAGTTCATGCCGGGCACGGCGGATCTCTATGATCTGCACGACCCCTTCAACCCGGCGCTGGCGATCCACAAGGCCGCCTGGTATCTGGCCTTTCTCCGCGATACCTTCGGCAATATCGGCATGGCCGCGGTCGCCTATAACGGTGGCGAAAACCGCGCCTCGCGGTTTCTTGCCGGGCAGACGAGCCTGCCCTACGAGACGCTCGACTATGTCGAATCGATCACCGGCCACAGCGCCCAACGCTGGCGCGACAACCCGCCGGCAACGGCCGAGCTGCGGCTGGCCCTGAACCCCGATCTCGACTTCCGCCCCGCCTGCGAGGAACTGGCCGGCAAGCGCGCGCTGCGCGAATTCATGGTCCAGCCGCGCGTCTTCCCCTGGGGCGTGATCGTCGCCAGCCATCCCAACCGCTCGGGCGCCGCGCAGCAGGTTGCGCGGCTGAACCGCAGCCTCAGCCCGATCCTCGAGGGCAAGCGCGTGGGCTATGTCCGCAAGCGGCTGACCGGCACGCCGCGCGCGCTCTATACCGCGCAGGTCGGCTATGACAGCAAATCCGAAGCCGCCGCCTTCTGCCTCAAGCTCAGGCGCGTCGGCGGGCGCTGCATCGTGCTGAAGAACTGACGCAGCGCCGCGGGATCGCAAAAGCTTCATCCCCGGGTTACCGCATCGTCACCTGTCCTCGCAACGGCCCCCCTATTGCGCCAGCCGGCGAACGAGGCCCCGGTGGTGGCGGATGATTACGTTCGCGCCGACAGGAACAAGACCGTCATCGACGTTCTGGCCAACGACAGCGACGGCGACAGCAATCGCCTGAAGGTCTCCGAGATCAACGGCGTCAGGGTCGACCGGAACGACAAGGTCTGGATTCCCGCAGATCGGCGGCATCCGCTTCAGCTTTGACCCGACTGCCGCTGCTGGCGACCGGATCGAGGACGCGGTCTTCGTCGATCCCGAGACCGGCGCGGTGCGCGACGTTCGGGTCGATGACGGCGAGGTGGTGAACCCGGATCAGGATTACGGCGTGGTCACGCTGGGCTTTCTGCCGACGGGTGGAGACGGCTATCCCTTCCCGACCGGCGACGCGTTCGACTTTACCGGGCTGCTGAACGCAGGCGTGCAGACCGGCGCCGCGACCTTCGCCGATGACGGCACCGAGCAGGACGCCTTGGCCGAATATCTGCTGGCCAATCACGCCACGTCAGAGACCGCCTTCGACGAGGCCGATACCGGCCGCGATCTGGACGGCCGGATCGTCAACCTGGCCTATCAGGACGGCGCCGAACTTGACGCCGCCGTGGACAATTTCATCTTCGTTTAGGCTGGAAGGCCCGCAAACCGGACCGCCGCGCCCCTGTTGCGGCGGGTGTTTCACATGTGCGGCCGTGGACGCACGATGGCGCTGCGGTTCGGGCGTGACGGTTGCCTGCGCAAATGCTAATTTGTCGCAAGAGGATCAACGCTTCCAGTCGGCGAGGGGCACATGTCCGGTCCTGGCAGTCTTCCACAGATGAATGGCCGGGACATGACCTCGGGCATCGGCTTCGAGACCTGGCTGCAATATGTCGACGGGTTCGAGCTGCGCCATTTCTGCGCCTTCGAACTTCTCAACGACCGGCGCGGCCTCGACTGCCTGACGGACTATCACCGCAGGCTTGTCGAGGCGGCGGTGGCAAACGGCTTTGGCGTGATCGGCGAGGGGCTGCACTATCGCGCCAGCAGGGACTGGGGCGCGTTGATCGGCTTCTCGCCCGAGGCTCTGGAAGAGATCAACATCCGCGCCATCGAGTTCTACAAGGGCTTCGCCCGCGAATACGACAGCCCCGAGACGCCGATGATCGTCGGCGGCATGCTGGGGCCGCGCGGCGACGCCTACAATACCGGTCGCCTGCCCGACGCCGCCGAGGCAGAGGACTATCATGCGGGTCAGATCCACACGCTCAAGGCGGCCGGGGCCGACCTGATCACCGGGGCCACCCTGTCCAGCGTCGAGGAAGCGATCGGCATGGCGCGGGCCGCGAGAGCCGCCGACATACCCGTGGTCATTTCATTCTTCGTCCGGCAGGGCGGGCTTCTGGCGGGCGGCGAGACGCTGGAAGACGCGATCGAAAAGGTCGATGCCGCGACCGGTTCAGCCCCGGCCTATTACATGATCAACTGCACCCATCCGACCGAGTTCGAGCCGGCGCTGACCCCCGGCGACTGGACGCGGCGGCTTGGCGGCTTTCTGCCGAACGCGGTGGCGATGGACACCCTGGCGCTGTGCAAGCTTGGCCATCTCGAGGACGGCGATCCCGAGGACCTCGGCCGCCGGATGGCCGGGCTTTCCCGCCGCTTTCCGCATGTCCATGTCTGGGGCGGGTGCTGTGGAACCGACGGTCGCCATATCGGCCAGATCACGCGGCAGGTCGGCGAGGCCCGAAAGGCGATGGCGGCAGAGTAAGCCGGGGCCCGGAGCACGCCTTTGCCGGTTCGGCAGGGCCGGCCTGGCCCCGATTGCGTCAACCCGCGATCAGAAAAAGCTCTGCGGGTCGATATCGACGGCCAGCCGCAGATTGCCGGGCGGTTTGTGCGGCGCCAGCCAGTCGGCGATGGCGGCCTGCAACGGCGCCTGACGCGGCGCCCGGATCAGCATGCGCATCCGGTGCCGCCCCCGGATCCGGGCGATGGGCGCGGGTGCCGGCCCCCAAAGCTCGGCCGCCGCCGCGCGCAGCGGCGCGGCATGGGCCGCCAGCAGCCGGGCGAAATCGCTGACCACGCCCAGATCGGGATGCGACAGGATGATGCCCGCCAGCCGCCCGAAGGGCGGCATCCCGGCCGCCTGACGGGCGGCGGCCTCGGCATCCCAGAAGGCCTCGTCCTCGCCCGACAGGATCGCGCGGATCACCGGATGATCGGGCTGATGCGTCTGCAGCAGCGCCAGACCCGGCGCCTGCCCCGATTGCCGCCCCGCGCGCCCCGCCACCTGCCGCATCAGCTGGAACGAGCGTTCCGCCGCGCGCAGATCGGCGCCCTGCAGCCCCAGATCGGCGTCGATCACGCCAACCAGCGTCAGGCGCGGGAAGTTATGGCCCTTGGCGACGATCTGGGTGCCGATGATGATATCGGTCCTGCCATGCGCAAGCTCGGCAATCGTTTCCTTCAGCGCGCGGGCGGACTGGAACAGGTCCGAGGACAGAACCGTGGCCTTCGCATCGGGAAAGCGCGCGGCGACCTCTTCGGCGATGCGCTCGACCCCCGGGCCGATGGGCGCCAGCTTGCCCTCAACGCCGCAGGAGGGGCAGGCTTCGGGGATCGGTCGCGTCTCGCCGCATTGATGGCAGACGAGGCGGTTCTGGAAACGGTGCTCGACCATGCGCGCGTCGCATTGGTGGCAGCCGATCTGCTCGCCGCAGGCGCGGCAGATGGTGACCGGCGCGAAGCCGCGGCGATTGAGGAACAGCAGCGCCTGTTCGCCCCTGACGATGCGCGCCTCGACCGCCTGTGCCAGTGTCGGGGAAATCCAGCGTCCCGAGGGCATGTCCTCGGCGCGCAGATCGACGGCGGCCATGTCGGGCAGTTCGGCCTCGCCATAGCGCGCGCGCAGGTCCAGCCGCGCATATTTCCCGCTGGCCGCGTTCACCCAGCTTTCAAGGCTGGGCGTGGCCGAGGCCAGCACCACCTGCGCGCCCGCGATCGAGGCACGCAGCACCGCCATGTCGCGGGCGCTGTAATAGACCACATCCTCCTGCTTGTAGCTGGCATCGTGTTCCTCATCGACGACGATCAGCCCCAGATCGCGGAAGGGCAGGAACAGCGCCGAACGTGCGCCGACCACCAGCCCGACCTCGCCCCGGCCCGCGATGTGCCACAGGCGGCGGCGTTCGGTCCGGGTGATGCCGCTGTGCCATTCGCCGGGGCGGGCACCGAAACGCGCCTCGACCCGGTCCAGAAACTCGGTCGAGAGGGCAATCTCGGGCAGCAGGACAAGCGCCTGACGGCCCGCGCGCAGGCATTCGGCCACGGCCTCCAGATAGACCTCGGTCTTGCCCGAGCCGGTGACACCACGCAGCAGTGTCGTGCCATAGCCGCCCGCCCCCACCGCGGCGCGCAGCGCATCGGCCGCGGCCTGCTGATCCTCGGCCAGGGGCTTGCCGGGTCGCGCCGGGTCAAGGTGCGGATAGGGCGCGTCGCGCGGCGCCTCGATCTCGGCCAGGGCGCCCTGCGCGACGAGGCCCTTGACGACCGAGGTGCCGACCCCGGCCAGATGCGCCAGTTCCGAGGCCGCGAAACTGGCGCCGCCGTGATCGGCCATCACCTGCAGCACGCGCTGGCGGGCCTCGGTCATGCGCTGCGGTGGATCGCCCGCCGGCACGATCACCCGGCGCGCGGCGGGCGGCTGGTCCAGATCGGGCGCGCGCGTGGCCATCCGCAGCATCAGCGGCGGCGGGGTCAGGGTGTAATCGGCGGCACGGATCAGGAAATCGAGGAAACCGGGGGCGAAGGGCTCGGCCTCGATGACACGGGTGACCGGGCGCAGCTTCGCCAGGTCGAAATCGCCCGCGCCCTCGCCCCAGACCAGCCCCAGCACCCGGCGCGGCCCCAACGGCACCAGCACCAGCTGACCCTGCCGGACACCGCCTTCGGGCGCCAGATAGTCCAGCACGCCGACCGGCTCGCAGGTCAGCACCGCGATCCGGGCGCGGGCGGGGAAATGGCGGGGCAGGCTGTCACGCATCGCCGCGATAAAGCCGCGCGGATGCGCGGGTTGCAAGCCCGCCCATCGCCCTCGCAGCCCCTTTCGGCGGGACACCTTTTGCGCTATCACCCGGGCCAAGCCGCAAGCAGAGGAACCGGGCCATGAAATTCTTCGTCGATACCGCCGATGTGGACGCAATCCGCGAGTTGAACGATCTGGGCATGGTGGATGGCGTCACCACCAACCCTTCGCTGATCCTCAAGGCCGGGCGCGACATCACCGAGGTCACCCGCGAGATCTGCGCGATGGTCGACGGTCCGGTCAGCGCCGAGGTCGTGGCCGAAAAGGCCGAGGACATGATCCGCGAGGGCAAGATCCTGGCGCAGATCGCCGACAACATCGCCGTCAAGGTGCCGCTGACCTGGGACGGGCTGAAGGCCTGCCGGGCGTTGTCGCAGGACGGCCATATGGTGAATGTGACGCTGTGCTTTTCGCCCGCGCAGGCGATCCTCGCCGCCAAGGCCGGCGCGACCTTCATCAGCCCGTTCATCGGCCGGCTGGACGACATCCATCTGGACGGGGTCGATCTGATCGCGGATATCCGTGAAATCTATGACAATTACGGCTATGAGACGCAGATCCTCGCGGCCTCGATCCGGTCGGTCAACCATATCATCGAGGTGGGCAAGATCGGCACCGACGTGATTACAGCACCTCCGGGTGTCATCAAGTCGATGGCCAACCATGTCTTGACGGACAAGGGGCTTGAGCAGTTCAATAAGGACTGGGCAAAGACCGGTCAGAAGATCGGCTGAACAAGCCGCGACAGCGCGGCGGAAAGGGGCAGGATGACGGTCGAACTGGACCAGGCCACGGAACCGGAACCCGGGCTGGACCCGAAAACGCGCGACAGGCTGCTGGCCGATCCCGGCGCCATTCTGGGTGATCGCGATCTGATGCGGGCGCTGGTCGCCGCGCGCGAGGACGAGAACGGCGCGAATGTCATCGACATCCGCGGCCGCGCGATGGAGGCGCTGGAAACGCGGCTGGACCGGCTGGAGGCCCAGCATGAAAGCGTGATCGCCACCGCCTATGACAACCAGTCGGGCACGGCGGTGGTCCACCGCGCGGTGATCGGGCTTCTGGAGGCGGTTGATCTGGCCGAACTGGTGGACAGCCTGCAATCCGACATCGCGCCGCTGCTGCGGATCGAGACCCTGCGGCTGGTGGTCGAGGCCGATCCGGTCCTGCCGAACCTGCCCGAGGATGTGCTGATCGCCCCGGCAGGTGCGATCGAGCGGATCGTGGCGGCCGGGCGGCGGGCGCCGCGCGGCGACGACATCGTGCTGCGCCCGGCCTCGCCGATCACCCAGCCGATCCATGGCCGCGCGCTGGCCTCCGAGGCGCTGCTGCCGCTGGATCTGGGCGCCCGGCGGCCTCGCGCCATGCTGCTGATGGGCAGCGCGGACGCCCAGCGGTTCATGCCCGCGCATGGCACCGACCTGCTGCGTTTCTTCGGACAGGTGTTCCGGCTGGTGCTGTTGGCCCGGCTGCGGGCATGACCGCCGCCGCCGGCCCGCTGGCGCTGGCGCCCGCCATGGCGGATGCGCTGGCCCGCTGGCTGGAGGTCGAGGCCGCGACCCGCGACCGCTCGGCCCATACGATCACCGCCTATCAGGCCGACCTGCTGGCCTTCCTGTCCTTCCTTGGCCACCATCACGGCACGCCGGCGACGCCGAAATCGCTGGCCGGGCTGCGGCAATCCGACATGCGCGGCTTTGCCGCCTCGGAACGGGCGCGGGGGCTTGGCGCACGCTCATTGGCCCGGCGGCAATCGGCGGTGCGCAGCTTCCTGCGCTGGATCTCGGATCGCGAGGGCCATGACATGTCGGCCGCGCTGGCGACGCGCAGTCCGAAATATGCCCGTTCGCTGCCCCGGCCGCTAACGCCGGATCAGGCGCAGGACGCGCTGGACATGGTCGCGCTCGGCCATGACACGCCCTGGGTGGCGGCGCGCGACGTGGCGGTGATGACGCTGCTCTGGGGTTGCGGGCTGCGCATTTCCGAAGCGCTTGGGCTGAACGGCGCCGACTGGCCCTTCCGCGAGGCGCTGACCATCACCGGTAAGGGCGGCAAGCAGCGGCAGGTCCCGGTCCTGCCGGTCGGGCAGGCCGCGGTGGCCGAATATCTGCGCCTCTGTCCCTGGCCGCTGGCCGCCGATCAGGCCCTGTTCCGGGGTGTGCGCGGCGGACGGCTGCGCCCCGACGCCATCGAGACCGCGTTGCGAAGGGCGCGGCAATCGCTGGGGCTGCCACCGACCGCGACGCCGCATGCCCTGCGCCATTCCTTCGCCACGCATCTGCTGGCTGCGGGTGGCGACCTGCGCACCATCCAGGAATTGCTGGGCCATGCCAGCCTGTCCACCACGCAGGTCTATACCGGCATCGATGACGCGCATCTGATGGCGGTCTATCGCACTGCCCATCCCCGCGGGTAGTGTCAAGGCAAAGGGGATCACGGCCCCCCTCGGGCCGGGGCCGGGAATGCCGATTCGTGATCCGCCGGCGAACCGGAACCGGGTTCATGCGTTGCGCCCGAGGCAACGGAAGGAGGCGACGATGACCATGCATGCGGTCTTCCATCGCCCGCTGGACGCACAGGTCCCGCAGGGCTTTGATCGGGCGGTGTTCGCAATGGGTTGCTATTGGGGGGCCGAACAGGTGTTCTGGCGCCAGCATGGCGTCTGGCTGACGCAGGCGGGCTTCACGGGCGGGCAGACCCGCCCGGACGCGCCCGGCACAGGCGGGGCCGACCATGCCGAGGCGGTGCGGGTGATCTTCGACAGCTCGCAGGTCAGCTATGAGCGGCTGTTGCAGCTGTTCTGGGAAAACCACGACCCCACCGGAGGTGACCGCGAGGACGATGCCACCGGCAGCCGCTATCGCAGCCTGATCATGGTCTTCAACGGCAGCCAGCGCCATGCCGCCCAAGCCTCGAAGGTCGATTACGGCAACCGGCTGGCGGTTCATGGCTTCGGCCGGATCACCACGCAGATCATCGACGAGGCGCCGTTCTGGCCCGCGCCCGACGAAGACCAGCAATATCTGGCAAGGAACCCCGATGGGCATTGCGAGCCGACCGGCACCGGGGTAGAGGCCTCCATCCCCAATCCGGACACAAGCTGATGCCCACCTATTCCGCGCTCACCCATCTCGGCGGCCGCGACGCCGCAGAGGCCCTCGCCGAAGCCTGCGAACGGCTGGAACCCGAACCCGTCGGCAGCGGCGTGTTCGAGATCGAGGACGGGTCCGGCCGCTGGGAGGTGGGGGCATATTTCACCGAAACGCCGGACGAGGTGGCGCTGGCGTTGCTGGCCGCCGCGCATGGCGCCAACCCCTTTGCCATTTCGAAATTGCCCGATGTCGACTGGGTGGCCCATGTCCGGCGTGAACTGACCCCGGTGCAGGCGGGACGCTTCTTCGTCCACGGCGCCCATGACGCCGACAAGGTGCCCGAAGGCGCCGAGGCGCTGTGCATCGAGGCGGCGATGGCCTTCGGCACCGGCCATCACAGCACCACCAAGGGTTGCCTCGAGGCGCTGGACCGGCTGGCCGGCACCGGTCTTCAACCCCGCCGCATCGCCGATATCGGCTGCGGCACCGCCGTTCTGGCGATGGGGGCCGCGCGGATATGGCCGGTCACGGTGCTGGCCAGCGATATCGACCGCGTGGCGGTGGATACGGCGGCGGCCAATGTCATCGCCAACGGGCTGGACGGCCGCGTCATCTGCATCGAAGCCGCCGGTTTCGACCATCCGATGCTGGATCGGGCGGCGCCCTTCGATCTGGTGCTGGCCAATATCCTGAAACAGCCGCTGATCGACCTCGCCCCGGACATGGCCCGCCATGTCGCCCCCGGTGGCTGGATCATCCTGTCGGGCATCCTGACCGGACAGGCGGATGAGGTGATCGCGGCCTATCGGCAGGCGGGCTTCGGCAACGCCCGCCGCGACGATCTGGGCGAGTGGTCCACCCTGACGCTGAGCCGCGCCGGCTGATCCTGCCTTCCGGGCATCGCCGCCGGAGATTGCATCCCGTGCAGATCCCGCCTAACGCTCGGGGCCGAAGGACGGTGGGACATGACATCTGACAGCGAATCCAAGGTGGGTGCCGACAGCGTTGCCACGGCCCTCCGGCAGGCCGAGAACCCGCTTCTGGCGGCGGCATGGATGATGGGCGCGGTCGCCTCGTTCACGCTGATGGCCGTGGCCGGGCGCGAGGTGAAGCTGGATCTGGATACCTTCGAGATCCTCGCCTATCGCTCGGCCATCGGCATCGCCATCATCGGTGCCATCGCCACCCTGCGCGGGCGCTGGCAGGATATCGACCTCCGCCGGCCGGGGCTGCACCTGACCCGGAACCTCGTCCATTTCGGCGCCCAGAACCTGTGGTTCTACGCCATCTTCACCATTCCGCTGGCCCAGGTCTTCGCGCTGGAATTCACCGCGCCCCTGTGGGTGCTGATCCTGTCGCCGCTGTTTCTGGGCGAGAGGCTGACCCGCCCGCGAATCGTCGCGGCGCTGCTGGGCTTTGGCGGCACATTGCTGGTCGCGCAGCCCGGGGCGACACCGATTTCGGCCGGGCTGCTGGCGGCGGCGGGCTGCGCCGTGGGCTTCGGGCTGACCTATATCCTAACCAAGAAGCTGACCGCGACCGCCAGCACCATCTGCATCCTGTGGTGGATGACGGTGCTGCAGACCATCTTCGGCTTTGCCAGTGCCGGGATCGACGGGCAGATCGCCCTGCCCTCGCCCGCGTCTCTGCCCTGGGTCGCCATTCTGGGATTCACCGGGCTGATGGCGCATTTCTGCATCGCCAAGGCGCTGCGGCTGGCGCCGGCGACGCTGGTCATGCCCTTCGACTTCCTGCGCCTGCCGGTGATCGCGGTGGTCGGCCTGCTGCTCTATGACGAACCGCTGGGTCCGCTGGTCCTGATCGGCGGCGCGCTGATCCTGAGCGGAAACTACCTCAATATCCGGGCCGAGGCGCGGCGGCGGCCGGGGTGAGGGCATGAAAAAACCCCCGCTGCGACCAGTGGGGGTTCGTTCGTCTTACGGCTCTGGTTCAGAGGCCGCGCGCAATCCGCCCGATGTCGCCGCGGCACAGACCGATATCGTCCAGCTCGCGATCCGACAGGCGGCTCAGCTCGCGACGGGTCGTGCGCGTGTCTTTCCACGCCCCGACCAGCGCGACGACGCGTGCGACGACATTGCCCAAGCCCCCGTCAGCATGGCTGCGGTTCGTTTCAATGGCCGACATCATATCACCTGTAGTCATGGTGCCCGAATAGCGGGCAGGTTTCGGATACAGCAGAGATAGATTGTGCAGGTGCAGAATTAAAGCCCCTGCCCGGGCAAGGCAGCCATGCGTTTACCGCACTATTGCTGGAAATTTTCACGTTTCTGCGACGCGGCGTCAGTTCGCGGAACCCGGCCGGATCATTGTGGAACTGCCCGGATCAGCGCCAGTCGCCGAGGGCCGCCTGCCACAGCGCGATTGACGCGACGGCAGCCGTATCCGCCCGCAGAATCCGCGGCCCGAGGCTGGCCCTGGTCACGAAAGGCAGGGCCGACAGCCGCGCCCGCTCGGCGGCGGAAAAGCCGCCCTCGGGACCGATCAGGATCGCCCATGGCCCAGCCGCCAGCCCGGCCAGCGTTTCGGCCGGTCCGGCCAGCGCCTCGTCGGCCCAGAAGATGCGACGAGCCGCGTCCCAGCCGTCCAGCAGCCGCGACAGGGGCACCAGTTCGCAGACCTCGGGCACATGGGTGCCGCCGCATTGTTCGGCCGCCTCGACGGCATGGGCCTGCAGCCGGTCCTGGCGGATCCGCTCGGCATTGGTGAAATCGGTCCGCACCGGCAGGATCCGCGCCGCGCCCAGTTCGGCGGCCTTCTCGACGATGAAATCGGTGCGGGCCTTCTTGATCGGCGCGAAGACAAGCCAGAGATCGGGCGGATCGCGCTGCGGCGCGGTCTGGTCCAGCACATCCAGCCGTCCGCCGCGCTTGCCGATCTCGGCGATGCGCGCCGCCCATTCGCCGTCGCGCCCGTTGAAGACCGCAATCACCTCGCCCGCCTGCAGCCGCATGACGCCCGACAGGTAATGCGCCTGCGCAGGCTCCAGCGGAACGGGTTGTCCCGCAGCCAGCGGGTGATCTATGAACAGCCTGATCTTCGCCATGATGGGCCGCACGCTATGCAAAGCCAGACCGAAAGGCCAGATGCCGTCATCGACGCGCCAACGGGAAACTGGGTGGACCGCCACGCCCCCGCGTCATGGCGCCCCTGGCTGCGGCTGAGCCGGGCCGACAGGCCGATCGGGACATGGCTTCTGCTGCTGCCCTGCTGGTGGGGTGTCGGGCTGGCGATGATGGCCGACGCGCCCCGCTGGTTCGATCTGTGGATCGCCATCGCCTGCGGGCTGGGCGCGCTGGTCATGCGCGGGGCGGGCTGCACATGGAACGACATCACCGACCGCGATATTGACGCCCGCGTCGCCCGTACGCGGTCACGGCCGCTGCCCTCGGGTCAGGTGACGCTGCGCGGTGCCTATCTGTGGCTGATCGCGCAAGGGCTCCTGGGTTTCGTGATCCTGCTGACGCTGGGGCGCGCGGCGATCTGGATGGGGGTGGCCTCGCTGGCGCTGGTGGCGATCTATCCCTTTGCCAAGCGGTTCACATGGTGGCCGCAGATCTTTCTGGGCCTCGCCTTCAACTGGGGGGTGATGCTGGCCTGGGCCGCGCATATGGGCCGGCTGGACCTCGCCCCCGTGATCGCCTGGCTGGGCGGGATTGCCTGGACGATCTTCTACGACACCATCTATGCCCATCAGGATACCGAGGACGACGCGCTGATCGGCGTCAAGTCCACCGCCCGCCTGTTCGGCGAGAACAGCCCGCGCATCCTTGCGGGCTTTGCCCTGCTGGCGGTGCTGCTGCTGGGGCTGGCCATTTCGCTGACGGGTCGCAATCTCTTGATCGGCTTCGCGGGCCTGGGCGGTTTCGCCGCGCATCTGCTGTGGCAGCTTCGCATTTTCACGCCGGATCAAAGCGATAACTGCCTCAGGCTGTTCCGCTCGAACCGCGACGCGGGGCTTGTTCTCGCCCTGTTTCTCGCCATTGCGGGGCTGGCGTGATTGCACGGCGCGCAAGCCGCCGCTAGACCGAACCGATCTGCAACAGATTACGGTTCACCCGCATGGCGCAGTCCCGAAGCCGTATCCCCACCGCACTGGCGGCCATCATCGTACTGGCCGGGGCCGGCGGCCTGAGCTGGTGGGCGGCGCAATCCGCCACGGTCTTCATCGAGACCCGTTCACGCGAGGATGTGAAACTGGCGCTGGCCACGGCCGGGCAGGACTGGGTTCAGGTGTCCGCCGACGGGCTTCAGGTCCATCTCACCGGCACCGCCCCCAGCGAGGTCGAGCGCTTTCGCGCCCTGACCCAGGCGGCCATCGCGGTCGATTCCTCGCGGATCGTGGATGACATGACCGTCGCCTCGGTCGAGGCCCTGACCCCGCCCGATTTCAAGATCGAACTGCTGCGCGACAGCGACGGGATCTCGCTGATCGGACTGGTGCCCGCCTCGACCGATCGCACCGCGATCCTGCGCAACCTGAAAAGCGAAACCGCCGCGCCGAAGATCACCGACCTTCTGGAAAGCGCCGACTATGCCGTTCCCGAGGATTGGGACGACGCCATCGCCTTCGGGCTGCAGGCCGCCCAGATGGCCGCCCGCGCCAAGATCTCGATCGCGCCGGGCGAGGTGCGCATCGCCGCGATCGCCGACAGCCGCGCCGAGAAGGGCCGGATCGAGACGGAACTGAAGCGCGCGCGTCCCGAGAAGATCGACCTGACCACCGACATTTCGGCCCCGCGCCCGGTCATCGCCCCCTTCACCCTGCGCTTCCTGATCGACGAGGAAGGGGCGCGCTTCGACGCCTGCGCGGCCGATAACGAGGACGGGCGTGCGCGCATTCTGGATGCGGCGGTCCGGGCCGGCGCGGGCGGCAAGCCCGGCTGCACCCTGGGTCTGGGGGCGCCGACACAGCAATGGGCGGATGCCGTGGTTCCCGCCATCGAGGCCGTCGCCGGGCTGGGACTGGGATCGGTCACCATCTCGGATGCCGATATCGCGCTGATCGCGCCAGCCTCGGTCGAAGAGGCGCGCTTCGACGAGGTGGTGGGACAGCTGGAACGCGCCCTGCCGCCGGTCTTCTCGCTTCAGGCCCGCAGAGAGCGCGCCGAGGAGGCCGAACACGGCCCGCCGGAATTCGTCGCCTCGCTGGTCGGGGACAGCAACCTGTCGATGCGCGGCCGGATCGCGGATGAGCAGATGCGCGAGGCGGTGGACAGCTTTGCCCGCTCGCGCTTTCTCTCGGTCCAGAGCAGCCTGAGCAGCGACGATGACGTGCCGGGCGGCTGGACGGTGCGGGTGATCGGCGCGCTGGAGGCGATGGACAACCTTGCCAGCGGCACGGCCGAGGTCTCGCCCGACCTGATCCGCCTGTCGGGCGTCTCGGGCGACCCGGATGCCGCCGAACGCACCGCCGCCACCTTGGCCGACCGGCTGGGACCGGGCGCGCGCTATGATCTGTCGATCCGCTACGACCGGCGACTGGACCCGGCGCTGGATCTGCCCGATGGCGAAGAATGCATCCGCCAGCTGAACATCATCCTGTCGGAATCCGAGATCGGGTTCGAGCCCAGCAAATCCACCATCGCCGGCGATCCCGCCCCGACGCTGGAGCGCATCGCCGGGGTAATGACGAACTGCACCGACTTCCGGCTGGAAGCCGGCGGGCATACCGATGCGCAGGGCTCCGAAGGCTTCAATGCCGACCTGTCCCGCGCACGGGCGCAGGCATTGGTCGTGGCGATGACCGAGGCCGGGATCGACACCGTCAACATGACCGCGCGCGGATATGGCGAAAGCCAGCCCATCGCCGGAAATGACAGCGAGGAAGGCCGCGAGGAAAATCGCCGGATCGAGTTCCGTCTGCTCTCGGATCACCCGGTCCGCAGCCAGCCGCTGGCCGAACCGGTCAGGCTGGCGGGCGTGACCAGGGTTGTCCCGGCAGGCGCAGCCGCCGCGGACGCGCCGGCGCCTACCGAGAAGCCGGAAGGCCCCGTGCCCACGGCGCTGCAATTCGAGGGACCGCCCGTCCCGACCATCATCAACGGGCCGCTGATCGCCCCGGCGACGGTCGGAGTCAGCGAAGAGTTCCTGACGCTGGACGAGCGCGAGGAAAACATTACGCTGCCGGTGCAGACCCCGGACGAGAACACGCCGCGCCCGGAACCCCGCCCCGAGGACGAGGCGGGCGCGGCCCAGGCAGAAGGCTCAGGCGACATCGAATGAACCGGACCGAATTCATCACCGTCACCGCGATCATCCTGTTTGCCGCCTTCGTGCTGGGTTGGTTTGCCAGCTGGCTGGTCCATCGCCTGTTCCGCCCCACCCGCGCCAGCATGAGCGAACTGGATCACATGGCCCAACAGTTGCATGACGCCGAAGAGGCCCGCGACACCGCCGTCGCCCGGCTGGAAGAGCGCGAAGCGGATCTGGCCAGCCGCCTTGCCGGCGCGGAAGAGGAATTGCAGGCAGCGATGGACGGGCTGCGCGAGAGCCGCGTCGAGGTCGAGGAATTGCGCGACTATATCGAGCAGAAGCTGGCGCGGCGCTGAGCCCCGGCCGGTTTGGGAAAGGGGGGCCCCTCTCGCTCAGGTTCTTTCCGGGGCAGTGTTCTGTAACCAGTTATTTTAGCATGTAACCAATTATTCTGGCATTTGATGCGTTAAGACCCATAAACTTCTCGCGCTTATCCGATATCGTCACGGGCCGTCGCAAGGTGGGTTAGCGGCGTTTCTGCGCTCACCGATGGACGGTGGCGTGGCTGATATGGCGGTCGGGCGGGAAGTGTTCGGCGATGGCGGCGGCGACCTGATGATAGGTCAGCCGGTCGAGGCGGGCGAGGATGAAGGCTTGCAGCTCGGGATCGGTGTCGATGATCGCTGGGCGGCCCGAGCGGTGGGCGCGGCGATGCTCGGTCGGCGGCACCTCGCAGGCCGGAAGCTGTGACAGGGAATGTTGCAGTGCCGCGCCGCGCAGCTGTTCAAGCGAGGCTTCAAGCCGGGTGAGCGTGCCGCGCAACACGGATATCTCTGCAAGTGCCACGTCGATCTCGGTCAGTTCGTCGGCCGTCACGCAGCCTTGAACGGGCGGTTGAACGGTCGCGCCCGTCACAGGAGGTCTTCCAGGCCAGTGGCCACCAGCCGCTCGATCTCGTCGCGGTTCTCGCCGGAGAGGCCCAGATAGGGGCGTGCCGGCGTGTCGTTACCGCCGAACTGATGAACCGCGCCCATAGACCAGGTTGGTGCCAACGGCCACGTCATCGCCGCGCAACTGCCAGCCGATGCTGTCCCGGACATGCCCCTCATTCTCCAGAAGCGAATGGTCGCCGGAGCGCGAGCGTGCATAGTCCGGCGACCAGGGTGCCCAGGGCCCGCCGTCAGGCGCCCGCTTCCCGCTGTCGATGCGGTGAACGGTCTGGCTTTCGATCACCGCGCCGATGGCCGCGAGGATGCCGCGCATCTGAGTATCTTCTTGCTGAGGATGTCGCCGCCTATACCGAAGACCGGAAACGGATCGCTGGCCAGACCGTTCGGCGGGATGTGCTACCCGAGGTTCTTTCAGGCGATCCTGCCCTGACCCGCCGGTTGATCGACTGCAATAGCCGGAAATGGCGCTATACCAGCGGTGTGGTCGCCTTCCATGCTGATGATGATCCCTCCGACGATCAACAGGCGGCTGTGATGGCCGATTTCGAGTCAGCCGCCTTTGCGGGGCTTGAGAGGGATCAGGCGGGCACCTCGAATTTTCACCGTTTTCCGCTGTTCGTGGGCAGGTCTGCGGCCTGAAGCCCGCATGAAGCGGCTTGGCGGGGGACTTCGGATTGGTTTCGGGAGCTGATGCGCCGGGCCGTTGAGGGATTTGCTCCCTCCGGCGCGGCTTCGGCGAACCCTGCGTCACGCCGGGCACGGGTTCAGGCGACGCAGCTGCACGAGGCGTCGCATGTTGTAGGCGAGGTTCTTCATCCCGATTTTGGCCTTCGCTCGTACCATTCCGACGGTGCGCACCAATGT